>NZ_JAVRHW010000002.1:0-850383 GCF_031846365.1 Croceitalea sp. P059 | reverse complement strand
GTCTCGTATAACCGTCAGTTACGGGTTTATATGCGTTAATTTTCGGTTTAGCACTGACGTTAGCAATTCCTAGTGGATTCGGACAGCCTGCCTCGAGACCTCGGGGTAGTCGAATCCGCCGTAATTGCGGTTATACATTGTTGTGCTTTCGTTATTTTTGAATATCAGATTCATATTGTTTAAGCTGTTTTATTAAGAGCCGATTTTGATCTTGTAAAATTTGTAATTTTTCATTTAACGTAACAGCATAATTCGCCAATACACGATTTTTAAGTTCATCATTATTTAAAGCATCAATTATGTCAGGTGTTTTTGAATTAATAGTTAATCTGTCATCAAATACCCTCGGTATTTTTAATGCTATTTGTCTTAACTCTTCTCTACCACGTTCATAATATGACTGAAAATTATTTGTGAAGTTTTCGTAGGTATTATATGTCTTAATGATTTGTTTTCTAGTATTGGAATTTTGAATGAGTCCTATTCTTCCTGTGCTTTTCAATTCATCTATTGTTATCGTAATTGGGTTGAACTCATATGTTATTTCCCATTGTGAAGAAAAGAAATGGGCGATAGAATCATTAGTAAATTCTTTTCCCTCAAAATACTCTATTAATTTATTCTTTCTTTTCACTTGTTCGTTCGACACCATTTTTATTTCAGAAATTACAATTGAGTCATCTTGAAGGTCATTTATCAGACTCGAGATGTATTGCTTCTCTAAGTTCCGGTCTTTGATGTTATTGCTCAAATTATTAATGGATAGAGCTATCAAAATTCCAATAACGACTAGTATAATTTCTCCAATGGCATATTTGAAATACTTTACAGTTTTTCCCTCTGAAAGCAAGTTTTGTCTAATTTTTCGAAAGAACTTTATCATTGGTCAGCGGTTTGTCATAATGAAGCACAACGGTCTCGGCTATGATTTTGTAGCCGAAGAACTGAAGTTAGCAAAAAGAGATGGAGTTTTGGAAATCCGTCAGGATTTCCTGAGAAGCCTTTAAGCAGCTTAGCTATAAATTATAGCCATTGTTACCCAACGTTTTTTATTCAGAAAGTTCAGTGATTTCAACATTTTCTTTCTCTTTCAGATAATCCCCAACTAGTTCGCTGTAACACATTAAATTTCCTTGAATTATACAACCAAGGTCAAAATGCTCAATGTCATATTTTTTCAAGTTTTTGCCTAAATTTCCAGTTCCAGCAAATCCACCAGAAAAGTGTTTTAATTCATCATTTTCCAAATCTTTAGAAAATCGTTTATTCATTTCTTCACAAGTCAAAGCACTGTATTCAACGAATATTTTATTTCTTCTTTCATTGTCAAAATATTCATATGTTGAAAAGGCACTTACAATAGAAAATAATATTCCAATTCCGAGTGCTGTCAAAGGCAATTTTATACTTTTTATTTTCCATTTTCTTGGAAGGAAAAAGAAAACAAGTAATATAATGAACAATATTGCAGGTAAATAGAATTTTGAAATAGATTCATATTCTGATAGTTTGGTGTAATTGAAAATTGATAGCCCAAGTCCAATTAAGAGTAAAGTCAGAATTATGTATTTCAGTTTTGCGTACATTTTGTTCAAATGTTGGGTAACGGTCTCGGCTATGATTTCGTAGCGGCGATTCCTAACGGGAATTGTCGGACTGAAATCCGGCCGTATTAAAAGTAATTATTTTTAAGCTAGCAAAATGTAGCTATAAATTATAGCCATTGTTACCTACAGTTATTTATTTCCAAATTTTACTAATTCAGGTTTTATTATTATTAACTCACTTTTTCTCGGAAATTTTCCGTGTTCAAATGTCAGTTCGACACTATTCTCTTTCTTTTCGAGCGTTTTTATGTCAATATCATAAAAGTCTGAAATCACGAACGTTTTGTTTTCATAACCCAATTCAGTTGGTTGGATTAAAATATGAATATCAGTTTTTGAGTTTTCGGTTTCTAATGGCAAACGTTGTCCATTATAAAAAGTCATTACTCTCACAAAAAAGTCATTTCCATATTCCGATTTAACTTGGTCAAAATCCCGAAGGATTGATTCAAATTCCGATTCAGACGTTTGAGTGATTTCAGAAGTATGTTTGTAAACGAAAAAATTGTCTGATATATCTAAAGTGTCTCTAAAGTCCTTTTTGTCAATTAACTTCCGTTCTCCGCTTTTTAATTTTTCCGCAACATTTATTTCAGTGTCCGAAGTTTCTACGAAGCGATAATAATCCGAAGTTTGAGTGTTTTCAGATGAACTTTTATCTTTTTTTAAATTCTCAATTTGTGTTTGTAAATCAGAAATCTGCTTTTCTTTTTCGGTCAGTTTTTTAGTCAATTTTTCCAATTCCCATGAAGGTTGTTTTGAATTACAACTTGCAATTAAAATCAATGTTAAAATCAGTAACGGAATGTTTTTCATAATTGTAGGTAACGGTCTCGGCTATGATTTCGTGGCGGCGATTCCCAACGGGAATTGTCGGACTGAAATCCAGCCATATAAAAGTAGCGAATTTTGTGAAAGAGTAGGGGAGCTATGAATTATAGCCATTGTTAGGCAACGTATTATTCCGTCCCTCTGAATTTTTCATACCTCGCTTTCATTTCCTGTTCAATTCCAGTACTATCTCCGAAACCATGAATTCTTTCTATTGTTTTTTCAAAACTCGAATGGAATGAGCCGCTACAAACAAAACTGTGAATGTCGTCTTTAAAAAGACGTGTTCCCATTTGATAAATATGAATCATTAACACGTCAATCTTGTAAGGTTCAATTCTATTTTTTTGCCGTACATAATTGTATCCCATTTTAAGTTCATTCGGAAAGCCATATTCAATGTTGAAATCTTTAAAATCCGTTAAAACGCTTGTCGCACCATCAATTAATTCTTGTATGGGTAATTCTATTTTTCGTTCTCTCCATTCGTGATATTTATCAGTAAAATCAGAATCGTCTTTTGAAATTTGTAAGAAGCGATTCTTGATTTCTAAATCGAAGTGTTCTTTGAAATGCTCAGCATAATTTTGAAAGTCAGATTCAAATTCCTTGTACCATTTGTTCTTTTTGAATTTTACAAAATACCGTAATGGAATACCTCCTTTAGCCAGTTTTTCGGCTATATCTCTGGCCCATTGGTCGTCCTTTAATTTATCAGCGGTAAAGAGGGCATAGCTTAAATCGTGGCCTAATGGAAATACATTTTTCTCAAATGCGAGTTCGAAATTCCTTCTAGCGTCTTTAAAATTCTCTTTTTTACAGTCGTTTTTAGCTAAATCGGTCAGGCGAAAGTATTCCAAATACTCACAATTTTGTCCTGACGAATTTAGCGTTAAGAGCAAAAAGGTCAATATTGGTAGAATTTTTAACATATGTTGCCTAACTTGTTATATCATCCCTAAAATACGCTTTTATCCGTAAGTGTTTCCGGCTATCGAGATATTTGATGCTCCTTTTACAGTTTCTGTTAATTGCTCAACAGCCATATCTAAAGGACTTTTAACTTGCAATAAATCTTTCTTTGCAATATGGGTGTATATCATAGTGGTTTCAGGTTTAGAATGCCCTAGTAACTCTTGTACATGCCGCAAACCAACGCCATTTTCTATTAAATGAGTTGCATAAGAATGTCGTAAGGTATGTGGAGTGATTTTTTTGTGAATGCCTGCTGCTTTACAAGCCCTATAAAGAAATTTTCTAATACTTGAAGCCGAGTATTGAGCGCCGTTTTTTCCTTCAACAAAAAAGACTTTTGGTTGGTAAGTGGCCAAATAGTTCTTTAACAATGGTAAAAAACTTTGGGCAATACCTACGTACCTATCCTTTCTTCCTTTCCCCAAATTAATGCGCAGTTGCATTCTATGTAAATCAATATCAGATAATTTTAAATTAATGCTTTCTCCAATACGTAACCCAGCAGAATATAGTAAAGCAATAATAGCTCTATGTTTCAAATTCGGTGTACTTCTTATTAATAAGATCACTTCTTGCTGACTTAATACCGCTGGTAAGCTTTTATTTTTCCTTGGGCGGTTTAGCCCACTTCCCTTAAAATCTTCATTACAGCATAAAACAGAAAAATGATTTAATGCGCCAATTAATTGCCGATGTGTACTTATGCTATATTGTTTTTTCTGCACTATTAATTCGGTGTATTGTCTAAAATGGGTTTGTTTAATTTCCGAACTCTTAAGTTCACCAATAAATTCTAAGAATAACTTTACAAAATTACTGTAGACTGCCACCGTACTTGAACTTAATCTAAGGCCATTTAAATAGGATCTATATTCTTGAAGTCGCTTTCGGTTGTACTCAGATAAAGGCCTATATTTTTTTTGCTCTAATTTGTGTTTAATTTCAGGTTTTGCTTTGTTCGCATTGTTAGTTAAAGACCCAAAGTCAATTGAATAGCCTTTTCCTTTTAAATATTTATAAATCGTATTGGTGGTCTTTTTTGAAAAAGGCAAATAAAAACCTTTTAAACTGCTGCTCCACCTAACACCCCCGAAAGATTTTACGTTTTCCTTAATTTCAAAATCATAATTAAACGTAATTAGCAACACTTCTTGCTGTTGTAAAATGGCCTTACTAAAAATAATTGCTTTATTGGACATAGAGTGAGTGTTTTATGTTGGCAAAAATTAGGTATTAAAATCAACTTAGTCGTATCTTAAGCGAATATTGTTCGGATAACATTCGACTAATTTTAAAATTGAATGAGAATACAAAATAATTGTCTGTATTGTAATAAGGAGCTGGACGGACGCACCGATAAAAAGTATTGTAATCTTCATTGTAAAAGCGCCTATCAATACAAAAAGCAAAAAGAAGGACCCCAACGTTTTTTTAATAAGGTGGACAATCAACTTAAACTGAACAGGAAACTTTTGAAAGAATATAATAAAGCTGGTAAATCAGTCATTAGAGCTAAAATTCTTATTGATTTAGGTTTTAACCCTGATTTTTTTACCCACTACTGGAAAAACCAAAAGGGCGAAGTGTATCTATTTACCTACGAATTTGGTTTTTTGAGGAAATCAGAAAATGGAAAAGAAAAATTTGTTTTGGTTACATGGCAAGATTATATGAAACACTAAAAGATGATAATTATATTGGTCATGTTAATATTCTGCCAATCGTCTTAAGCTAAGGTCTTTTGGCTTGCTTTTGAGATCATCAGAAATCGATTACAACCATTTTTCAAGTATACGATTAGCAACAAAATTAATTTAACCTTATTCTAATTCTGGTTTTCTAAGTGAAGTTATTTGGTAATCATTAATAATATGAAGATTTAGTTTTTTGTAATTTAAAAGGTATACCTTTAGAAAAACCCTCACTAACTTGAAAGAATGTATCGTATTAGTTTTATGCCTAATTTCTTCATTTTTACATTCTCAAGAACTTTCCAAAAGCGATGATGCATCGCAACAGATACCACTTATAAATAAAGATTCATTGACCGCAGAAGGGCTTTATAGTTCAGGAACGGTTGCTCTTAAAAGTAAGAATTACGAAGATGCTCTGTATAATTTTAAGCTAGGACGAGAGCTAGCTAAAAAAAATGATGATGAATATCTAACAACTTTAGGCGACTTTTATTTAGCGACCTATTTTTATGAAACTAAAGATATTCCAGAAGCGTTAACCTATACTGACAAGGCTTTAACTAGTTTTCAAAATCAAAATCGACAAGCTGATGTTGCAAAATGTCAGTATTATTTAGGGAGAATTTACCGACAGATTTCAGACTTTGAAAAAGCATTGTTTCATTCTTTTGAAGCTTTAAGAATTAATGAGACAAGTAATGAAATAAAGGAAATTGCCAACTGCTTTTCATTAATTGGTTCTATTTATATACTTACGGGTGATTTAAATGAATCGGAATTAAATTTTCTGAAAGCACTAAAATTACAAGAACAAAATAAAAATGATAAGGAACTGGTAACAAGTTATCGAAATCTAGGAGTTCTGAATCAGAAAAGAGGAAATTATCAAAGTGCACTTAACTATTTTAATAAGGGCCTTTTAAAGATAGAAAAGTTGTCTATTAATGATATTGATATTTTAGATACGAAGGCTATTTTATTAGGTAATATTGGATCTACTTTAAGACAACAAGGAAAACCCAATGAATCTTTAGACTTTCTTTTTCAAGCTTTAGCCATTAAAAAAGAACTTAAAAGAGATAGAAGCACAGCACATACTTGTAATGATATTGCTGAAACGTATATCGAGATTAAAAGATATGATGAAGCGAAAAAATTTGCTTTGGAAGCTGCAGATTTATCTAAAGTTGTTAGTGCAAATAATAGAAGGTGGGCCTACTATTTAATATCAAAATGTGATTATGCACTCAAAAATTATAAGAGTTCTGTAGATAATTTTAAGATTTACAGCAGGTTAAAAGACAGCATTTTTACAATTCAAAAAGCAACCCGGTTTAATGAATTACAAATACAGTATGATACCGAAAAGCGTGACTTTCAAATTGAAGCACAGAAAAAAGATATTACTTTATTAGATACTCAAAATAAACTAAAAAGTCAATTTCTGTGGTTTGGCGGAATAGGGCTTTTATCATTATTTGGTTTTGTTTTGGCGCTTAAATCAAGACAAAAGGCAAAAAAAGATATCCAACAACAAGAGTATTTTACACAGAGATTAATTGAGTCACAAGAAATCGAACGTACTCGCGTATCAAAGGATCTTCATGACAGTGTAGGGCAACAACTAACCTTTATGAAGAAGAAAGCACAAAATTTAGACCAGCTAGAATTATCGTCACTTGCCAATGCCGCTTTAGAAGAGGTTCGAAGTATATCAAGAGATTTATACCCAGCAACATTAAAACAGCTAGGACTAACAAAAAGTATTGAGCAATTGTTATTCGATTTAGACGGTGAGACAGAAATGTTTTTCTCCGTAGAAATAGATGATATCAACACCAGTTTTAATGATGCAGAAACGCTTAATTTTTATCGGTTTATTCAAGAATCAGTAAACAACGTTCTTAAACACTCGCTTGCGAAAACTTTGATTGTTAATATCGTAAAGGGCAAAAACGCCATTGAGGTTTTAATAAAAGATAACGGACAAGGTTTTCAAACCAGTAAAAGTATGTTGCACAACAGTCTTGGTTTAAAAACCATGGCAGAACGTATTCGTATTTTAAAAGGCAGCTTGTCTATAAAAAGTAAAAAAGAAGTAGGCACAACCATATTAGTAAAAATTCCAGTTTAGATGAGTAATGGCGTAACTATTTTCGTTGCAGACGACCACCCATTGTTATTAAAGGGCTTGGTCGATGAGCTAAAAGATTATAATTATAATGTAATAGGTACTGCCGAAAATGGGACAAGTGCCTTAGAAAAAATTGTAGCCTTAAACCCAACAGTAGCCTTATTAGATGTAGAAATGCCAATGCTTACTGGTTTTGAAGTTGTAAAAAAGTGCAAGGAGAAAAATATAGATACATATTTTATCATTCTTACCTCTCATAAGGAAAGAGGTTTTATACATAAAGCCAAAATGTTAAACATTTCTGGCTATATGATAAAAGATGAGCCATTTGTGGAGTTACACAAATGTATACAAAGTGTTAGTATGGGTATACCGTATTTTAGTTCGGTTTTTAACGAGGTAATTGATAAGGAGATTGCCCCACAATTACAAAAAATTAAACTGCTATCACCATCAGAGCGAACCATCGTACGCTTAGTTGCTCAAGGCAATTCTTCCAAAGAAATAGGCGTTCAGTTAAGCGTATCTAGTAGAACGGTAGAAAAACACCGATCTAATATTATTGCTAAACTTGATCTTTCACCAGAAATGGATGCACTTATTGTTTGGACCAAAGAAAACAAGGAATTTCTTTCTACTATTTAGTCTTCAAAATATATCATTTTTTGCCCTTACGTAGCCCTACGTATTTATAGTCATCATTACGTATTTCATCTCACGCACATCTTGAATAGCTTGCAATCATTATTCTGGCAGTATTTTACAGTCAGCCGCCATTTTTTAAATAGCTAAATAAACAATCATAATTAAAACCATTTTAAAATGAAGAATTTAATATTTTTTGCACTGTTCTTGTTCTTGTTTGCAGGTTGTAGTAAAGATGAAGCAACGGAAGAACCAATTGCCATAGAAGAACCCAAAGATGCAGAAGCTGAACTTACATTTGCAGAAGTAATTGCAGAAGGTGGTGACTTTGAGCCGTACCCTGCATCCAGAACAGAAGAGGTACTTGCAGAATCTGCTCCTATGAACGAAGATTATGAAAGAGAAGAAGAGGGCGGAGGCACAGTTACAGAACGATCGGTATGTGTGACCAAGACGGTGAGTGTATTAGATGGGAACGGAACATTTCCTTTATTTAATACTAACGCAGATGTTATTTACCCAGGCAGTCTATTACAAGGCAAAACTTTATCAGATGCTACTCCAAAACCCATTGTTGTAGGCCGCGCCGGAGGTACCATTTCGTATGACCTTAATAACGGTAATACAAATTCTACTTTTACCGTTAACGAAGTTAGTAAGAGCTCTATTCAGGATGGAATGAATAATATTATCGCAAATGCTGGTCAAGTAGTTCCTGCTAATTTTCAGGTTGATATTATTCAAGTTGAATCTGAAAGCCAAATGGCTTTAGAAATGGGAATTAAGGTAGAAACATTTACTACAGAGGTAGAAGGAAGCTTATCATTTAGTACAGAAAAAGAATATAACAGAACTTTGGTAAAAGTGAATCAGTCTTATTATACGATGAGTTTTGATTTACCAACTAGCTTAGATGAAATATTTGGTGAAAACGTAACACCAGAACAGCTTCAAACTTATGTACAGTCAGATAACCCAGCTACTTTTATATCATCGGTTACCTATGGGCGTATCTTTTATATGCTAATTGAATCTACTTCTAGCCGTCAAGAAATGCAGGCGAGTTTAAAAGCAACCTATGACGCTGTTGCTATAAATGCCAGTGGCTCTTTAGATGTAGAAACTTTTGATTCCTTAAAAGAGGTGAAAATTAAAGCCATTGCATATGGTGGTGATGCAGAAGGTTCTTTTCAACTTTTGGGTGAAACTTCTATTGCCGCAATTGCAAATAAAATAGGAGCAAGCACCGATATAAAAGCAGGTTTGCCTTTATCGTATTTGGTTCGAAGTGTAGAACGCCCTGATGAGATTATAGGGGTAAAATTGGCTACAGAATATGATATCGTTAACTGCGAAGTAAAAGGTGTTTTGCCTCCAGAGGCATATCGTCCCTTGGTGGATATTTTTGAAGATGGAATAGGCGCCGCTTTTCATGTTACCGGTAAGATTATTGTATTGTATAATAAAGCAGGTGATAAATACGCCTATTATAATGTAGGTAGCGGAGAAGCGCCACGTATTTGGGATGTTAGTGACTGGGAAGGGGCAATAACCTCAAATAATATAAGTACAGGTCCTATTGGGGCAGCAGTCCGCTGGGGAGAAGATAGAATACATTTATTCAATAGGGATGGTACTAAATTTTTAAAATTTGATTATAATTCTGCAAGTTCCAATCTCTCTTCACCAACTAATCCAATTGGTACCATAGAGAAAAATACTGATGGGTCACCCAAATTTTTTGAAACAAGTACCTTTTATGCAAATACCCTTGACCCATGGACTTCTTTTCCTTTTGCTAATGATGGTATTGATGCCGCAATTCAATATAGTAACAATGCTACTCAACGCTATTTTTCAAATGATGGTAAGAGTACAACTTTACTAGAATTTGAATTACCTCTTAATCGCTGGGTCTGGTCTGAAAGTGTTGCTCCAAATACCGTATTCGGGGTTGACTTTTTTGAAAGTGTTGGTGCTGCTACAAAGGTTCAGTTTGGACCAACCACACAAGAAATTTTATACTTTAATGGAGACGGGGATCAAATGATGATTCAAACTCAGCCAAATACTATTAATGGTCCTTATTTTGTAAATTAATGTGCTATCAAAGATTAATAATATTTGAGTATTCTATCTAATAAACATACTCAAAGCTAATGATTTAAGTCGTTTGGAGAATTAAAATGAGTTATAGAAACCTCGTTTTTAACGAGGTTTCTATATTTCAAAACACTTTTATTTTTGAATTATGTATAAAAATATAAACAATCATCTATTTTTTTTCCAGTCCTCAAATTCGCTTAAGTAATCATCATTTGTCATTGGATAAAGTCCTATAATTGAAGTTCCATTTCCTACTTTCTCCAACACAAAATCTTCATAAGAGGTCATTTTTAAACATTCATCAGCTACTTCATGAGCAAGATGCTGCGGTATAACCATAATACCATCGTTATCTCCCACGATATAATCACCTGGGAATACTGCTACATCACCACAACCAATGGGCTCATTAATTGCTATGGCTTGGTTTAGTGTTAAGTTTGTTGGTGCAGAAGGTTTTTGATGATAAGATGGCATAGCTAACGCGGCAATTTCTGCTGAATCTCTAAATCCACCATCGGTCACGAGACCAGCTACACCGCGTTTCATTAATCGAGTGGCTAAAATTGAACCCGCTGAGGCCGCTCTTGCACTTTTTCGACTATCAATCACTAACACATGATTTTGAGGACATTCTTCAACCGCAACTCTTTGTAAATGTTTGGGATCTCTAAAAACAGAAATCGGATTCAAATCTTCGCGTGCCGGAATATATCTTAACGTATACGCTTGTCCAACCATAGGTTCGGTCATTTTTCTTAAAGGTTGTACGTCTTGAATAAACTGATATTTCAAGCCTTTTTTAAATAAGCAAGTCGCTATAGTTGCCGTGCTTACTTGTTTTAATTTATTGATAATGTCCATTGAATTATTTTCCATACTTATTTGTCAAAAAATTTTATTTAGCCTGTTTCCAAGTTTCTCTTAGGTATTTTAAATCTGCCTTCATAAAATCAAAAACTTCATTTTTGCTCATACTTATTTCGCTATCGCCATGTTCAGCACCTCCTAAATCATATTCAAGGTGTAATGAAATAGGAACATTAATTTGATACTGTTTTAAAATCGAAAAGTATTTTTTGAAATCGACCATGCCTTGTCCTAAAGGCACATTAAAAGGTTTCCAAACCCCATTTTGCTTTTTCCATATAAAATCTTTTATCACTATTGTTTTGATAAAAGGGCGTATTACTTCTAGTCCTAATTCCCAACTTTGGCCCCCTTCAACTACTGCATGGCGTATATCATATTGGCAGCCTATATTTTTGTTATCGGTATGCGCTAATATTTTAGGTAAATCCCAAATTGGAGCCCCAACATGATTACCGGCATGATTTTGATAACAACCAATTAGGTTAAGTTTTTTATTCAGCGTTTCTAAGTCTTTTGCTTCTTCTCCAAAAATGGACTGACTATCTGATATTTTTTTATGTTTCGGGTATTTTAACCATCCAGTACGATAATATTGAAATCCTAAATTTGATGCTGTTTCTAATAAAGATATATTGATAGTATTGGTACTATCCCAAACATTGGTAGTCAACATAGCTGGCCGTAACCCATGAGCGGTCATAGCGTTAACAGCTGCGGGTAAATCTTCTGTAACCCGCTCTGGTAGTACATGACCTTTTGGTCTTACGGTAAGGTCTAATCCGTCAAAACCCATTTGTGCAGTCACAGCCGACATTTCTTCATAATCAAGAAATTGCAAATGCTTTGAAAAAAGATAAACTTCTATTTCTTTTGAGTTTTTTGCAGAATTGTGTTGAAAATTATCATTAAAACTCCATAAAGGCAGACTTGTTAACGCGGCAGCAGATAGTTTGGTAAATTTTCTTCTGCTCATTACTTTTTTCGATTCCTGCATTTTTAGGTGCTAATTAATGTTATTGAGCTCGTTTTTTTGTTAAAAATTTGCGGGTCTAACAAATATATGTATTTTTGGTAAACCAAACTGGTTAACCAATTTAATCCGTTCAAGTTATAAAACACTCTCTTAACTTTAGTGTACTTATTTCAAATAAATAAACTTCAATACAACAACATATACCCAAAAGGTTCTAAAAAATCAAAATGATAAAACAAAGTTTCTTATTACTAAGTATTGTACTTGCAATATTTTCTTGCAGCACAAATAGCAGTAAAAATGGCATTTACGTAAAAGATATTGTAGAATTAAATGAAGCAATAACTGCTGCAAATCCTGGTGATGAAATCATAATGGCTAATGGTAAATGGGAAGATGTTGAAATTAAGTTCAGAGCAAAAGGCACAAAAGAAAAGCCAATAGTATTAAGGGCAGAAACTAATGGTGAGGTTACTATTGAAGGCCTTTCTTATTTAAAATTTGGTGGCGAATATTTAACGGTTGAAGGATTGTACTTTAAAAATGGTTTTTCTCCTTCAAACGCCGTTATCGATTTTAAAATTGGACATAAGGATAAGCCCGATGAAATATCAAATAACTGTAAAGTAACCAATTGTGTTATTGAAGACTTCAACAAACCAAAACGCGATGATAGTGATTTATGGGTACAGTTTTGGGGAAGGCACAACGAGTTAAGCAACTGCTATATCGCAGGAAAAACGAATAGGGGTCCAACGGTAAGGGTAAGTATTGCAGGTATTGAGAGTATTAATAATTATCATCAAATAGTAAATAATCATTTTGGTCCAAGACCAGTGAAAGGTGGTCCGAGTGGCGAAACTATTCAGTTAGGTGATAGTTACACATCTATGTCTCCAAGTCACACTTATGTTGCTAATAATTTATTTGAAGAATGTAATGGTGAAGTTGAGGTAATTTCAAGCAAGACGAACTTTAATGTATTTAAGAACAATGTTTTCTTTAAAAGTGAAGGCTCTTTGGTTACTAGACATGGCAACTATGTAACCGTTGATGGAAATTATTTTATCGGTGATGGTGTCAACGAAAATTACGGTGGAATAAGAATAATAAATACAGGACATTGGGTGGTGAACAATTATTTCTATGGACTTAAAGGAAAAAGTTTTAGAAGTCCGTTAGCAGTTATGAATGGTATTCCTAAATCTCCATTAAACCGTTATAATCAGGTGACCGATGTTGTTGTAGCTTATAATACCTATGTCAATTGTAGTTCACCTTGGCAATTTGGAGTTGGCACTAATATAGCTCAAGCAGATGTATTACCGCCTTCTGAAATAAGATCAGCACGTGCAATTAGAACTACCGTTGCCAATAATATCATTTACAATGAGAACGGATTAGAAAGTATTGTTGTTGAGAATGATAAAGCTGATGGCGTAATGTTCAAAAATAATATCGTTAATAATCAAGGTGTTGCTTTTAAAAACTTTGATGAGGGTATCGTTGAGGCTCCTTTAGAAATTCGAGCTTTATCGGAAAATGTTTTTATTCCCGTAGGCATACCAAATGACTTCGAAGCTTATAATGGTTTTGACTTTGATACAATTGAAAGTGATTTGTTAGGGGTCTCTAGAAAAGATAGCAATAGTATAGGTGCGGTTTTAGGTGTTGATGTCACCAACCCTAACATACTAGACAAGTCAAAATACGGTACTTCTTGGTTTTCTAATGAAGTTGCAGCAAAAGACCCAATCATACATGTAGTGGAAAAAGTTGGGCAGTTACAAGCTATGCTGAATCAAGCTGCTAGCGGCGATATAATTGCTTTAGCCGATGGTGTTTTTACGATAGACGAATCTTTAATTATAAATAAAAGCATTACAATACAATCTCAAGAAAACGCAAAAGCGATACTAGTTTTTTCAGGGGCCTCAAAAACTCCATTGTTTTCGCTTCAACCTTATGGTAAATTAACAGTGAACAATCTTAGCCTTAAAGGGAATAAGGCTAATTATGCTTTTGCCAGTTTAAAAAAAGACATGTCTAATCATTTTGGATTAACAGTTTTGAATTCTGAAATCAGCGATTTTGATTACGTCCTGAAGGCATATAAAGAATCATTTGCCGAACGTGTTACTTTTGAAAACACCGCTATTTCTGATTGTGAAAACGGAATTGAATTATCTGAAGAAACTAATGATAAAGGCGATTATAATACAGAATATCTCACTATCAATAATTGTAATTTTAATGCTGTAAATCAAAACGTTGTTGATTATTATAGAGGAGGTTATGATGAATCTACAATTGGAGGTAATCTTTTAGTTTCTAATAGCACTTTTACAAATTGTGGTGGCAAAGAGAAAAATAAAAGGCTCTTAAATCATAACGGAATAGTAAATGTAGAATTAGTTGGGAATACCTTTGAAAATAATGACGTTCAGTTTGTATCTATATTATGGGGAGCAAAAAATAACACGGAATCAGATAATAAGGTTCTTAATTCAGGTGAAATAAGAACAGAAGAAAATCTGGTGATGAAGCTGATGTATTAATACATTTTTATTCGATTAACAATCTTTTGAAACTCCTATAAAAAATGAAGAAAGCCTTTTTTACTTTTCTGTTGATTTTAGCAATTATTGGATGTAAACAGAATTCAAAAACGACTATTGAGGATACGGCTCAACTTGAACAAAAATATCCTAGTGATGTTTTACCTTTTTTGGATGAATGGAAAATACTACTGGGAGATGGAACCTATAATGATTCTTTAGTCGCCTATAAAAAGGAAGGGTTTTTTTATGTGCAAAATGATGGAGAATCAGATTGGGTGGTTTACAAGACACCAAACTCTGGTGTTACTTCGAGAACGTCTAGCAATACAAGAACAGAGTTAGGACAGAAAGCCCATTGGATACCTGAAACCGGTGGCAAATTAACGGGTACTTTAAAAGTGATGCATGTTTCTACAACTGGCGACGCCACCAAAGCATCATCTTATTCGGTAGTAATAGGACAAATTCACAGTGATGAAGGTCATGAGAATGAACCCCTAAAAATCTATTATAAAAAGTTTCCGGGGCATACAAAAGGTTCGGTATTTTGGAATTATGAAATTAATACAGCAGGAGATAATATTGGCAGATTTGATTATTCTACTGCAGTTTGGGGATATGATTTTTCCGATGTAGGTGCAAGCGCAACGGAATATCCAGAAGAACCCGAAAATGGTATTGCTTTAGGTGAAGAGTTTAGTTATGAAGTGAACGTTCATGAGGGTATAATGTATTTAACTTTCACAAGTGAAAATCATGAAACTGTCCGTTTTACCAAGAGTTTAATAAAATCTGATTTTACAACAAGAGAAGCTATTCCTGAGCAAGTGCTAAAAGTTTATGCCAACAGAGAAAAGGGCGGAGGAGTAGAGCGCGATAATGCTTATGCCGGTGAAATAAATTACTTCAAACAAGGTGCTTACAACCAAGCCAACGCCAAAAGTACCAATGCTGAAATTTACGGAGGTGACATTCAAAAACAGTATGATAATGGTAGTTATGCTGAGGTGTGGTTTAAGCATGCTACTGTTGGAGCTTCAACGCGTCCTAATGGTCATTAATTAATAGTATGAAAAATCATTTAAAAATAGTGCTGGTTCTGTATTTGATAATGACTTCATGTACAAGTGCTCAATCTTTAAAAACGGATGTCTCTAATTCCAATTTAGTACACCCTAATTTAATTTTAACAAAAGAAGGGGTAAAAACCATAAGAGAGAATTTAGGAACAATACCAATTTTTGATAACACTTTAGCAAAAGTTAAAGAAGAAATTGACGCAGAAATAGAAAAGGGTTTTGATGTACCAATCCCTAAAGACTACTCTGGCGGTTATACGCACTCAACCCACAAAAAGAATTACAGTCTAATGCAAAAAGCAGGAATGCTTTATCAAATTTTAGATGATGAAAGCTATGCTAAATATGTAAAAGACATATTGTTTGAATATGCGAGGCTTTATCCAACTTTGCCTATTCACCCGAAACCACGTTCCTACGCCAGAGGTAAATTGTTTTGGCAGTGTTTAAATGATTCTAATTGGTTAGTTTATACCAGTCAAGCCTATGATTGTATTTATGATTATTTAACTAAAGAAGAACGTACAGTTTTAGAAACAGATTTATTTAGACCATTTGCTGATCATATATCAAAAGATAATCCTCAGTTTTTTAATCGCGTACATAACCATAGCACTTGGGGCAATGTAGCCGTAGGTATGATTGCATTAGTTATGGAAGATGATTCGTTATTACAACGGGCCTTATACGGTTTAAAAGATGTAGAAATTGATAAGACTTTAAAAGATAACGATGGTGGTTATATAAATAAGGATGGAAAAACTGGTTTTTTTGCGAATCTAGATGAACCATTCTCTCCAGATGGCTATTACACTGAAGGTCCCTATTATCAGCGTTATGCCATGTACCCTTTTTTAATATTCGCTCAAGCACTACAAAATAAAAAACCAGACTTAAAGGTTTTGGAATATAAAGATGGTGTATTGTTAAAGGGAGTAAATGCCTTGTTGAATTTGTCCAACGCCAATGGTGATTTTTTTCTTTTAAATGATTCACAAAAGGGAATGTCATATTACAATACTTCCTTAGTTTCAGCTGTTGATATTGCCTACCATTTTGGAGGAAATAATCCAGAGTTGCTAAGTATAGCCAAAAAACAAGAAGAAGTTACACTTGATGATTCAGGGCTCTCAGTAGCGCTAGGCATTAAGGAAAATAGGGCTATACCATTTGTGAAAAGTTCAATTGAATTGTCTGATGGGGCAAATGGCGATGAAGGCGCAGTAGGAATTTTACGAAGTGATGATTTAGAACTTGTGTTTAAATACACAGCACATGGTTTAAGCCATGGTCATTATGATAAACTTTCTTTTGCTTTATTCGAAAATGGAGATGAAATAGTACAAGACTATGGAATGTCTCGCTATGTAAATATTGAACAAAAAGGTGGAGGTAATTATCTGAAGGAAAATAAAACTTGGGCAAAACAAAGTATTTCTCATAATACCTTAGTGCAAAACGAAATGTCGCACTTTAATGGGAAGTATGATAAAGGCAGTCAACATCATTCAGAGTCATATCTATTTTCTGTGGAGAATAAGAACCTTCAAGTTGCAAGTGCCAAAGAATCAAACGCGTATCCTGGTACCACTATGCATAGGACTATGGTACTTATAAAGGATGATGAAGATTCAAAGCCTTACATTCTAGATATTTTAAAAGTAGATTCAGATAAAATTAATCAGTACGATTTACCATTTTATTATTTAGGTCAAATAATGCAAACAAGTTTTGATTACGAAAAACATGATACTCCTGTTGTATTCGGAAGTAAAAACGGCTATCAACATTTATATAAAGAGGCATTTGGCGTTTCGAATGATGTTAATATGAAATTAACTTGGTTGTTAAATAACAAGTTTTATTCATATTCTGCTGTTAGCTCTAATGAAGATGAAATGATTTTAGGTCGTATAGGTGCTAATGATCCCGAATTTAATTTACGTCATGAACCAACTTTAATACTGAGAAGAAAGAATACCAAGAATACTGTTTTTGCTTCTATAATTGAATCTCATGGTACTTATAGTCCAGTATCGGAATTAGCATTAAATGCGTATAGTAACATTAAAAATATCTCCGTGGTACATAATGATACTGATTATACAGCAGTACAATATGAAAATAACAATGGTGAGCTAAAACTTTTTATTCTTTCCAACAGAGAAGCGAGCACAGACAAAGAACATTCGTTACAAATTGATGAAAATATTATTTCCTGGACTGGCGCCTTTATTTTAAAGGAAATTTTAACGGAATAATAGTACCTGATTTTACACTTCCGAAAAATTCAATAGAATATTTTTACGATAACTTAAAATTTTAACAACTTAATGGTTATTTCGTTTTTTTTTAACAGACATATAACATATATTTGGTAATCCAAACTGGTCAACCAATTTGGTTGACCAAAAAATAATTAAACTTAAAATTTAAAAATGATAAAGAATTAGCACAAAAAAAGGACAGGTGCACGCCTGTCCTTCAAAACTATTACTTCTTTAGGAGGGAAGTAAAATTCGACAAAACACATTTTCTGTGAATTTGAAGAATTCAAAAGTAACGAATTCTTCTTTAGAATTTATTGAGAAGGCGTGATTAACTAAACTGAATTAGTAGAGTTTCAAAGCACTTGAAACGAGATTAAATAACTTTTGAAATTAACTGAATAACAAATGAACTTAAAAACGAGACTATTATTAATTGTGGTGTTGCTGGTCAACATACAATTATTTGCCCAGGATACCTATAGTGTTTCTGGAACCGTAAAAGACGCAAATAGCGTTCCAATCCCTGGAGCGAATATTGTGGTTTTGAATACTACGAGAGGTACACAAACCGATTTTGATGGAAATTATACGATTTCTGTTTCTAACAGTGATGTATTACAATTTTCTTATATCGGTTATGCCACACAAACCGTTATTATTAGTGGACAAGAATCCGTTAATATTATCTTAGAAGAAGATGCCAGTCAACTTGATGAAGTTGTTGTCATTGGTTATGGTACTCAAAGAAAATCAACAGTAACAGGTTCTATATCTAAGGTTGTAAATGAAACTTTAGATCAAATAGCTGTTTCTAGGGTTGATGATGCCCTTATCGGTCAGGTATCTGGTGTTAATATACAAGCTACTAATGCCGAGGCTGGGGGTGCACCGACAATTAATATTAGAGGTGTTGGTTCTGTAAGTGCTGATACTGGACCAGCATTGGTAATTGATGGTATCGTAGTTAGTTCAGAATTTTTGGCTAACATCGATATGAACGATGTGGAGTCCTTTGAAGTATTAAAAGATGCCGCTTCGGCTTCTATTTATGGTAGTGAAGGTGCGAATGGTGTGATCTTAATTACAACCAAAAGTGGTCGTGCAGGTAAAACAAAATTTAGCTATCAGACATATACAGGTTATAAGCAAGCTCATGGTAGTGACGATTATCGCAAAGATTTGAATGATTGGGCAGCCAAAGAGCAAGCTGCTACAGGAACGCTATCTGGTGAAACCTTATACGCTTTAGATTTAGTTAATATCACAGGTATTAATAGAGATTGGCAAGATGTGTTCTTTGATGGAGGTACTGTAACTAGTCACTCTCTCTCTGCTAGAGGCGGAACAGAAAATTCAACATTCAGTGCTTCACTACGATCATTACATGATGAAGGTGTTGTAATTACAGATGATTACAAGCTATATACTGGAAACTTGAAATTTGATACTAAAGTTGGTAAAAAATTAAAGTTTGGTCTTAGGGCTTCTCCTTCTTATACGAAGCAAAGAAGATTACCAACATCGATTCATAATCCAACAAGACAATCTCCTTGGTTGCCGATATATCATACGGAAGAAACATTGCAGTTTATCAATCGTGATGTTTATCCTGATGTGGGCGTTGGAGATTATTTTTTCGAAAATCATTTAGAGAATAGAGATTATGACAATGATGGGAATACTGAGAGACCTAGAACTTCAGGAGATTCTAATCCTTATCAGCAATATGTTGAACGTCAACATTATGAGTTCAACACTAAATTATTTGGGTCTACCTATTTAAGTTATAAACTAGCTAAAGGTTTAACTGCAAAAACTTCTTTGGGGGTAACTTTGGAACAACGCAAGAGAGATAGATACGATGGTGTAAACTATCATGCTTCAGGCGCATCAAGATCTAACTATTTCTTAGAAAATAGATTTCGTACAAGGTTAATTTCTGATAATACTTTAAATTATAGTAGAACATTTGGTGATCATGATTTGAATCTATTAGGTGGTCTTACTGTACAACAACGAAAAAGTGAAGTCAGTCAAGTAGAGACTAATGGTTTTACAGATGACCGTTTAAGAAATGTTCAAGGTGGTAACCCTGACAACACAACAGTTTTTCAATCCAATATTGAAAGAAAGAAAATTGGTTACTTCGCGAGGTTAAATTATTCTTACAAGGACAAATATTTGTTTAATGCCTCTTTTAGACGTGACGGAAGTTCTGTTTTTGGTATTGACTCCAAGTGGGGTAATTTCCCTGCGGTCTCAGTAGGTTGGAATGTTGCAAAAGAAAATTTCTTATTATCTAGTGATTTAGTAAGTAATTTAAAGTTTAGAGCAAGTTACGGTTTCACAGGGTCAGAGAACTTCAATGTTGGTTCTGATGTAGAAAACACATGGCCTTACTTAGCGCTAATTCAAAATGCAAACGCAGTTGTCGATGGTAGTTTGGTAACTGGTGGTGCTCCTTTAAATATAGCGAACGCCTTGTTACAATGGGAAGCTTCGGAAGAATTGACTGTTGGATTAGATTATGGTTTTTGGAACAATCGAATCACAGGTTCAATTGACTATTATCAAAGAAATAGTGATGAATTATTACTAGAAAATCCGGTTTCTTATGTAACTGGGTTCAACAGTGGTATCGTAAACTTAGGTGAAGTTCAAAACAGAGGATTAGAATTTGAGTTAAGAACCCGTAATATAATGGGTGAAAAATTTAGTTGGAATTCAACTTTAATCGCATCTACTAATCAGAATGAGTTGTTAAGTTTTGGAGAGTCAAATAACGCTTTAATAGAAGATACATATGGTAGAAATTCACAATGGATTAACCGAATTGGTGAGCCTATTTCATCTTATTGGGGATATGTAGTGGATACTGATGCTTACGATGAAACTTCATTTAGAACTACTTATGTTGATAATCCATGGAACAGAATCAATGGTCAAGCCGATGATACTATCGTAAAAGATTTAAATGGTGATGGAATTATTACAGAAGAGGATAAAACAATTCTTGGAGATCCTTACCCAGATTTGATTTACAGTTTTACGAACGAATTTAAAATTGGTAAGATTGATGTTTCTTTTATGGTACAAGGTAGTCTAGGTGCCCAAGTAAATAATATTGGTGACCAGTATTTCTATAATTGGTTTGGTAATAGAACCAGAAGTGGTGGAGAAGCACAAGCCGTTGCAGATGGCTTAGTTCCTCATGAATCTTTTATTCAAGAAAAGGTATTAACTAGTGAAGTAATTGCAAGCGCAGATTATTTCTCACTAAGAAATGTCAATATTGGCTATAATTTTGATGAAAAAACTTTATCAAATATAGGTCTTGAAGGTTTACGAGTTTATGTTACTGGTCAAAACCTCCTTTACATAACTGCAGATGATTATCATGGTTTTAATCCAGAACATGATGACAATGGTAATATAAGAGCTTTTGGTTCACAAAGAGCTGGTACTCCTATATTCAGTACACTAACACTTGGTTTAAATATTGATTTCTAAAAAAAGAATTATTATGAAATATATAAAATATTTAGTATTCACATTGACGGTATTTTTCGTATCGTGTGATACAGACGAATTTTTAAATCCGATACCAGATACTGTAGTTGTAGAAGAATCCTTCTTTCAAACTGATGCTGATGTTGAATCTGGTTTAATAGGGATATATGATGCACTTCAAGGTGTCAATGAAAATACCGAAACTAATATTGGTAATTTCAATAGAGGCTTACAATTTGAACACCTTTTAACAGAGCATAGAACTGATAATACTAGGAACGCAACTTTAGAAGGCTCGAAATCTGATTTTCATAGATATGTTGTTGATGCAAATAATGTAGAATCAGAAGATTTTTACGCTTCGATGTTTGAAGTAATCTTTAGAGCTAATAACGTACTTAGATTTATTGATGTTGCTGATGCAAGTAATCAAGCAAAGTATACTGCTGAAGCTAAGTTTTTAAGAGCTTATGCTTATTTTAAATTAGTTAGACTGTTTAGTGATGTGCCTTTAGTTACTGAGGTTGTTGGTCCGGAGGATAATGAAACATTATTTGTTAGAGTATCTGAAGAACAAATTTACGCTCAGATTGTGGCAGACTTGCAAGAGGCAGTTAGTGTTTTAGATGATTCTTTTAAATCACGTGCTTCAAGGTCCGCTGCTCAGGGTATTTTGGCTAAGGTATATTTGACACAGCCGACTCCTAATTATACCGGGGCAGAGCAGTTATGTGAAGCAATTATAAATTCTGGTGCATTTGCATTAGAAAGTAATTACTCGGATGTATTTTATAATGAATTGAATGATGAAATAATTTTTGCAATTCAATACCAATTCGGAAATACCCTTGAAAGTCAAAGTTTCTCATCGGAATTTACTTCGTTTTCAAGACAAGGTAGAGAAGACGGTCAAAACATTGTAAATGATAATCTAGTAACTGACTTTAGTGCATTCGGTGGTGTAAGAGGTCCACAGTCTTTCATTGTTTTAGGTAGTTCTATTGAAGTTATTAAATATCTGCCAGAAGGATCAGATATATCTGTATCTCCTCCTACCTATGGTGATAATGCTCGTAATGCGGGTAACGATTATATCGCTTTACGCTACGCTGATGTGCTTTTAATGCATGTTGAAGCTACAATTGGAGCAGGATCTAGCACATCAGACTTAGGAGCCTTACAATCTTTTCAGGCTGTTAGAGATAGAGCTTTCCCTGCGACAGCACCAAACGCTATTTCAAGTGTAACTAAAGATGAGCTTTTAACTGAAAGAAGAGTAGAACTAGCCTTTGAAAATCAAAGATGGTTTGATTTATTAAGATTTGGTGTAGCCAATGATGTATTGAGTGCACATGCCCTTGAAATGGGTTATGTATATTCTGCAAGAGATTTATTGTTACCAATTCCAGCTAGAGAAATTAATCTTAGTGATGGATTATTGACTCAAAACCCTGGATATTAATATTAATATAAAAAACTATGAGATTTAAATTAAAAATATTTAGCAAAACAAAATTATTGCTGATGACCCTAATCAGCGCTAGTATTGTTGCCAGTTGTGTGGGCGATGAAATTTTTAGAGATGAATTACCTGGTTCAAATTCAAAAGCGGACACGGTTTTTCCTGAGGCTAATTTTTCTTATGCCTCTTCATCTGATGATTTTAGAACTATTAATTTCACTAACCTTTCTACAGAGTCGTTATCGTATTCTTGGAATTTTGGTAGTGGCAATACATCAACGGATCAAGACCCTTCATTTACTTTTGAAGCTGGAGAAGGTACATATCCTGTTGAACTGACAGCAACTGATGGTAATGGTATTTCAGGCACCACTTCTATTGATGTTATAGTTGTAGAAGGTCCTTTTCAGCCAATTATTTTAGAAGCTGGTTTTGAAGATGATACTTTACCTGAAGGTGGTGGTGATGGTCGAGATTCTTGGAGAAATGATATTGGAGGAGTTATTCAAATTACTGGAAGCCCTGTTACATTCGGAGATCAAGGAGCTAAACTACCTGTTCCTGCAGGTGATCGTGCTGGTTACCAAGAAATAACAGTTGATCCAGATATGAACTACGACTTAAGTTTTTGGTATACAATGCTAAGTGGTTCTTCTGACCCAAGACTGATTGTTTCAGTTTTAGGAGTGACCGAAAATGGAGGTGAATTTACTACTATAGAAGAGGTTGCAGCAGGAACAATAGCATCTGTTACAGTTACGGATGATTCGGAGCCTGATGTCTATGTTCAACAAAAATTGTCTTTTAATTCAGGGACAAATAATACAGTAGCTATATTTTTTACAAACGGAGATGTAGAAGCAAGGCTTGATGATTTTACTATTGATATAGGTGCTGAAGGGGCAGTGCCACCTTCTGTAGGTTTTAGTTCAGAGCAAAGTGAAGTAAACTTTTTAGAATATACATTTACAAATTCATCTACTGGTGCAACTGCATACGAATGGGATTTTGGTGATGGAAATATGTCAACTGAAGAATCGCCAACTCATGTTTATGCTGAGGCCGCTGAATATACAGTAACGCTTGTAGCTACTAATGAGTCTAACCTTTCCAATACCTTAGAGCAAACCATAAATATTTTGGCGCCGGTTACGGCAGGCTTTACTTATGAAGTTGATCCTGATGATTACAGAACAGTCAATTTTATGGATGCTTCTATTGATGCAGTTGAGTTATTGTGGGAATTTGGTGATGGTTTCCAATTTACAGGAATGGACCCTTCACATACGTATGATGAAGATGGTATTTATACAGTTTCATTGACAGCAACGAGTATTACTGGTAATACTGATGTTGAAACGGCAGAGATAGTGATTTCTGAAGGTTTTGTTGTGCAAGTTCTTAATGGTACATTTGATGAGTTTACTGTGAATACTGGTGATAATGCTGATGCCTGGGATATGACACCGAACTCAACAGTAGTCAATAATGATGGTGAAACTATAGATAGTCCATATGACCCACTTTGGGATAATGGCGCATTAGACTCTTGGTTAAATGGATTCTTTGGTGATGGCAGTGAACAAGCCGGTTCTACTAGTGATGGAAACAATGGTACGAGAGGAGCTAAACTAGATGAAAAAGGTCGTCGTTTGTATCAAGTAGTAACAGTCCAAGCAGGTGAGACTTATACTTTCTCTATTGATGCTAGAACTACTGCAGGAGGCATAACTTCAGAAGTATTTATTTTGAATACTCAAATCGAAGATGAGATTGCTATTAATGCTTCAAAAACAGACCCTGTAATTGATGCTTATTACGCAATACCAAATATTTTTGATACTGACGGTGATGCATATTCAACACATACTTTTGAATTCACTGCTTCAACTGGTGAGATAGTCATTTACGTTAGAAACGTAGATGTTATCGATAACTCTGCAGAGGCCTTCTTTGATAATGTTATTATTGAATAATTTTTCTAACCATTACTACTATAATAAAACCACTCGGTCTATATTAAAGACTGGGTGGTTATAGTACTAATGAAGGTTAGTTTATTACTATTTGCTTCTTTAACCCTTTGCTTATTTTATACAATGAATTTTTTTTCAAAAAAATCTATTGCGGTTTTTCTAATGTTGTTTTTAACTGCAAATCTTGTATGTCAAACGGATATTAGTAGGGATTCAAATTCGAAGACTAAAATCAGTAAGAAGAAAAAGAAGAGCAAAAAAAAGGTCAAATTACCTAATGTAGATTTAAGCCATTGGAAGGTTACTATACCAGAAGGAAAAGGTAAAGGAGGCGCAATTAGTGTTAGGCCACCTGAAATTCTAGAATATGCGAACAATGAGGTCTTAAGACCTTTCATGTACAATGATTCGGCCGTTGGTGCTATAGTTTTTCATGCCTATCCAACCAATGCAACTACTGCAAATACGAAGTATTCTAGGTCAGAACTTCGTGAACAAATGGAGCCGGGTAATGATAATGTAAATTGGACCTTTGCTCAGGGTGGTATTTTGAAAGCTAAAATGGCGATGGGTGAGGTTACTAGGGCAGATAATGGCAAATATCATAAAGTAATAATTGCTCAAATTCACGGGCGATTGACCAATGAACAGAAAGAATTAATAGGTCAAAAAGATAATAATGCTCCTCCAATATTGAAAATTTATTGGCAAAATGGTAAAATCAGGGTTAAGACCAAGGTTTTAAAATTTGCAGGAGTTGATAATAAGGGCATACTATTTAAAGAAGCGTGGACTGATGATAAAGGCAGAAATTTTGAAGAGGAAGTAGGGTTCAGAAAGTTTACAATAGAAGTGAAAGTGACTGATGGTAAAATGGTTGTTTCTTTAAATAAAAATGAATTTTTTGTTTACGATAGTCCGAGTATAAAACGTTGGGGGGTATTTGAAAATTATTTTAAAGTAGGAAACTACTTTCAAACAAGAGACGAAGGTGCTTTTGCTAGCGTGAAATTATTCGATTTATCAGTTGAACATTAATAAGATTTTGAGTTAGTTTAGTTAAGGCAAGGGCTGTAAATCAGGTAGCTATTGACGGTCCTTGTAAACTAAATAAATTTAATTAATGATATTATCGAATGCAATAGCAATATGTTGAAGTTAATTTCATAGATTTAACAAACCAATCTGGTTAACCAATTTGGTTCATTAGAATAAGCAATATGAAAGTCGAAGTTTTAACAACAAATGATAAGCGAGATATTCAGCAAAAAATTATTGCTAAACTTCGCGATTTGATTGAGTATAAAAACTTGGAACCGGGCGATAAACTGCCTTCTGAAAGAATGTTATCAGAAAAGTTCGAAGTTAGTAGAAGTAATATTAGAGAAGCGATTCAAAAATTAGAATTCTACGGTATTCTTTATTCTAAACCACAAAGTGGAACTTTTATCGCAGATATTGGTCGTACTGCAATGAGCGGTATGATGGAAGATATATTGGAGCTCGAAGAACCAGACTTTAAATCTTTAGTTGAAACAAGAATTTTACTAGAACTTAAAACCGTACGACTAGCAGCTTTAAGAAGAACAGAAGAAGATTTAAAGGCATTGCAATTAGCGCTAGATGCTTATAAGAACAAAGTTTTAAATAAAGAAGATGCTGTTGAAGAAGATTTACTATTTCATTTAGCAATTGCAAAGGCCAGTAAAAATAGCTCTATGAGCACTTTTATGTTAATCATAACACCTGAAATTATTACAAATTTTGAAAAGTATCATGTTTGTGATTCTAGTCTTTCAATGAAAGGAATTCAAGAACATGAGAACATTTTTCAGGCAATAAAAGAACAAAATCCTAAAAAAGCTAAAGAGATGATGAAAGTTCATTTTAAAGTTTTATATCAATATTGTTACCATACAAATAATTAAATAGAGTATGCTGAGGACAATTTTTGCACGATTTTGTTTTCAGTAAAAAAAATATAGGAGGTAAGTAAGACTTGGCGAATAGCATAATAATCAATTCTCTATAAGCAATTGTTCTAGTTTTTACTTTGTAGAAATTTTGATTCAAAGAATATATTTAGGCACTCAAAAACCTAAATCATTTCTTTAGTTGAATTGGTGAAATATTTAAAATAGTATTATGAAAACAAATGGACTTAGATGGTGGGTAGTAGGTCTTGTCGCTTTAGCTGCTGTAATTAATTATATAGACAGACAAGCTTTCGGAGCTTTGTGGCCAGATATTGCTAAAGAATTGTTTCCAAATATGGATGGTGATGGAACAAAGGCAATATATGGAACCATATCCGCCGTTTTTATATTATCATACGCTGCTGGCCAAACCATTTTCGGAAAAATATTTGATTGGTTGGGGACCAGAATTGGGTTCGCACTGTCAATTGGTATTTGGTCAATAGCAACAATGATTCATGCATTTGCAAAAGGAATGTTAAGTTTCTCAATCTTCAGGTCTATTTTAGGAATAGCAGAAGCTGGTAATTGGCCAGGTGCAGCAAAAGCTAATGCCGAATGGTTTCCTACCAAAGAAAGAGCATTTGCCCAGGGCATATTCAATTCTGGTGCAGCTATTGGAGGTATAGTTGCTTATCCTATAATAGGTCTTCTCTCAATTTATCTATCGTGGCAGGCGATCTTTATTTGTGTTGGTTTAATAGGTTTTTTATGGTTATTGCCGTGGTTATACATCGTAAAAGCCCCACCAGAAAGGCATCCTTGGCTTTCAGAGAATGAAAAAAAATATATTCTAACCGGACAACAAAATCAAGATCTTGATGAGGATGGAAACTACGATGAAGGATATAACCCAAATACAGGTAAGCTACTTCAACACAAAGAGAGTTGGGGCGTTATAATAGCCTCAGCTGCTATAGACCCAATTTGGTGGTTATTTATAGTTTGGATTCCGATTTATTTGAATGAGGTATTTGGACTTGATGTAAAAGAGATTGCATTTTCAGCATGGGTTCCTTATGTCGGGGCAATGTTGGGAGCTTGGTTTGGAGGTCTTGTAGCTCAGAACAGACTGAATGGTGGCTGGTCAGTAGATAAAACTAGAAAGATGATTATTACACTAGGTTGCCTAATCATGATTCCTTGTTTTTTTCTACTAAAATCGCCTGGATCTGCTCTGAATGCAGTAATAATAATGGCAGTACTCCTATTTGGTTTTCAAACAGCAATTGGTAATGTACAGACATTACCAAGTGATATGTTTAGCGGAAAAGTTGTAGGGACTTTATCTGGATTTGCGGGTACAGCCGCAAAATTGGGTGCCTTTGGACTTACCGCCTTAATACCAATAATCACTAAAGGTGGAAATTATACTCCTGCGTTTTTAGTTGGTGGTGCTTTGGCTGCAATTGCTTTAATGGCTGTTTGGATTTTATGCCCTAGAATAGCTCCATTAAAGCCTAAAGATTGATTAAGGAGTGTAACTGATAAACAAAAAATTTGAAATTAATAATAAAGAAACATAATTAAATAATATGAGTACAAACGAAGGAAAGATTGCTATAGTAACGGGAGCTACAGGTGGTATAGGATTCGAAGTTGCGAAACGATTAGGTCTAGATGGGTATACTGTTGTATTAAACGGTATTGAAGATGAGGCTGGAGCTGAGCGAGTTAAGGAATTAACTGGTCATGGTATAAAAGCGGAGTATTATGGTTTTGATGTCACAAGCGAAGCTGCTGTAACAGAAAACATCACTAAGATAGGAGAGAAGTATGGTAAAATAGATGTTTTGGTTAATAACGCTGGTGGCTTAGGAGGTCGTTCAAGATTTGAAGAAATGACGACAGACTTTTACAGATTTGTGATGGCTTTAAATCTTGATTCAGTATTTTTTGCATCAAGAGCTGCGATACCTTTTCTTAAAAAAGGAGAGCATCCCTCGATTATAAATTATACTTCAAATGCCGGCTGGACGGCTGGCGGTCCTGGTGCAGGAATTTATGGTACGTCAAAAGCAGGAGTACATGCCATCACAAGAGCACTAGCGAAGGATTTGGCTGAATATGGTATTCGCGCCAATGCCGTATCACCAGGTACGATTGACACTCCATTTCATGCACAAATCAAAGCGACCAAGCCAGAGGTGTTTGCATCTTGGGCCAATAATATCATGTTAGGTAGATTAGGTCAACCAGAAGATGTAGCAGGAGTAATATCATTCTTAGCAAGTAAAGATGCATCTTTCATCACAGCAGAAACAATCCAAATTGGTGGAGGGCAAGCTTTAGGTATCTAATATTAAAAGTTTATATAAAAAAGGCCTTCGTAAATTTCTTATGAAGGCTTTTTAATTTTATATAAGGTGTTAATTACATCCTTTTCGACGAATCCCTTATAATCAATTCTGCATTTAAGATTATTTTGTTTAATTGTTGTTTTAAGACAGGTTTCCTCATATGTTCTAGAAAAGTTTTTGCTGCCAGCTTACCAATTTTAGAACTATGTTGCTCAACACTTGTTATTGCCGGCGAGACCATGGCTGTAAAAGGTTCATTACCAAAGCCTACAAGTGCAATCTCATCAGGCACTTTTATATTTTTTTCTTCTAGCAATTGAAGGGCTCCAATAGCTGCATAATCACTTGCAATATAAACAGCATCGGGTTTTTGTTTTAAAGACAATAATTGATTCATCTTTTCGCGACCATCTTCTTTGCTAAGACTGCTTTCAATAAGTAACTCTTGTTCTAAGGGTAAACCATGTTTTGCTATAGCATCTAAATATCCCTTTATTCTATTGTTGAATATTCTTGTATGTCGATACCCCCCTATATGTGCTATTCTTTTGCATCCTTGTGCTATTAAGTGTTCCACAATCATATGACTACTTGCATAATCATCAATTCCTATATAATCAACATTTAAATTATTTTCACCTCGATCAAATAGCAGTAATGGAATTCCTTTAGATTTAATTTTTTCATAATGCTCTAAATCAATAGTTTCATTAGCCATGGAGGCAATAATTCCATCAACTTGTGTGAATAGCAGCGTGTCTATAGTTTCACATTCTTTTTGATAAGACTCGTTAGATTGTGTAATAATGATGTTATACCCCTCTTTATTAAGAACTTCTTCCATGTTTTGGATAACAGAGGAAAAGAAATTGCTATTGGTACGTGGAACAATTACACCTACAAGATTGCTTTTTCCTTTTCGTAAGGCGCTAGCTAAATGATTAGGTTGATAATCTAATTCCTTGGCGATTTTTTTTACAGCTTCTTTAGTTTTTGAGCTAATACGAGCATCGTTATGCAATGCTTTAGAGACCGCAGCAGTGGATATTTGTAATCTTAAAGCAATATCTTTTAATGTAGTTCTTTTTTTGTTAGCCAATTTTATTTATATTTGCTTAATCGATTAAGCAAATATATCTTTTTTAAAATTGAAAATCAAAATCACACGGTTTTGATTAATTTTTGAAAATTTAGTTAAACGATTAACCAACGCAGTAAGTTCAATATAAATAACATATTTTCAAATGAAAAAAGTAGTGACCTTCGGAGAAATCATGCTAAGATTAGCACCTCCGGGATTTTTAAGATTTTCACAAGCCAATAGTTTTGATGTAGTATATGGTGGTGGTGAATCTAATGTGGCAGTTTCACTTGCTAATTATGGAGTTCCTGTCGATTTTGTAACTAGGTTACCTAAAAATGATATTGGAGCATGTGCATTAATGGAAATGCGAAAAAGAGGCGTAGGTACAGATAAAATAGTATATGGTGGTGATCGTCTTGGAATATATTTCCTAGAGACTGGTGCGGTAAGCCGTGGTAGCAAAGTGGTTTATGATCGTGCACACTCAGCAATTTCCGAAATTGAATCAGGCATGATTAATTGGGATGCTGTTTTTGAAGGTGTTGAATGGTTTCATTGGACGGGAATTACACCAGCAATTTCTCAGGGTGCTGCCGATGTTTGTCTAGAAGCAGTAAAAGTTGCAAGTGCTAAAGGAATTACCATATCAACGGATTTAAATTACCGTGCAAAACTTTGGAATTATTGTGATGACGCTCATAGAGAGAAAGTAATGACAGATATTACTTCATACTGTGATATTGTTTTGGGTAATGAAGAAGATGCAGAAAAGCATTTTGGAATTAAGCCAGAAGGTTTGGATATCACAACTCAAGGAGAGCATGTCAAGGCTGAAGCATTTTTATCTGTTTGTGAGCAAATGATGAAAAAATTCCCGAAGGCTAAAAAAGTAATAACTACTTTACGTGGCTCTATATCGGCATCTCATAATAGTTGGGCTGGAGTTTTATATGATGGAAAAACCATGTTTAAATCACCAGAATATCAAATCACAGATATTGTTGATAGAGTAGGAGGAGGAGATTCTTTTATGGGTGGACTCATTTATGGACTTTTAAAGTACCCAGAAGACGACCAAAATGCGTTAAATTTTGCAGTAGCAGCATCATGTTTAAAGCATACAATTAAAGGAGATGCTAACTTAGCTACAGTAGCAGAAGTTGAAAAACTAATGAGTGGTGATGCTTCTGGAAGGGTTGCAAGATAAATTACTATAATGGCACAATATTCAAGAATAGAAGTTGCAAAAGTGATGAAGGATAATGGAATGGTGCCGTTATTTTATCATCCAGATATTGAATTAGGAAAGAAAGTACTAAAAGCTTGCTATAATGGTGGTTCTCGATTAATGGAGTTTACTGCACGTGGAGATTTTGCTTATGAAGTATTTTTAGAATTAAATAAATATGCAATAAAGGAGTTGCCTGGAATGATAATGGGTGTTGGCTCAATTACAGATGCTGCTGCTGCTTCTCTTTTTATGCAGATGGGAGCTAACTTTATTGTAACACCTTCGCTTAGAGAAGATATTGCAATGGTTTGCAATAGAAGAAAAGTATTATGGTCACCTGGATGTGGTTCCTTGACTGAAATTAATAATGCTGAGGAATTAGGCTGTGAAATAGTTAAATTGTTTCCAGGGTCTACCTATGGACCAGGTTTCGTAAAGGCAATAAAAGGCCCTCAACCTTGGACCAGTGTAATGCCTACGGGAGGAGTTAGTACCGATGAAAGTAATTTAAAGGGATGGTTTGATGCTGGTGTTACTTGTGTAGGTATGGGTTCAAAGCTTATTAGTAAGGAGATATTAGCTAATAAAGACTTCAAGGGGCTTGAGAAAAAGGTTTCAGATACTTTAAATTTAATTTCTAAGTTAAAGTCATAATAAAATGGAAGCAACAAGCCCAAGTACATCACTTTGGAAGAAGATTCTTGGGCTTGTTCTAGCATTTGGCCCGGGTATTTTTGCAATCGGTTATACCATAGGTACGGGCAGTGTAACCTCAATGATAGTTGCAGGAAGTACTTATGGCATGCAACTGTTATGGGTATTGCTTTTAAGTTGTTTCTTTTCAGGTGTTTTAATTTATGTCTATGGCAATTATGCCTTACTTACTGGTGAAACAGCTTTGTTTGCTTTTAAAAAGCATTTGAGGTTTGGTAAACTTATTGCAATCTTGATCATTCTAGGTATTTCATTCGGGCAATGGAATTCTTTAATGGGTATTTTAGGAATATCCTCCAATATAATTTTTGAGATAATTCATATTTATTTCCCTAGCGTAGGAGACCATCAATATGAAACGGTTTTAATCGTAGCCATTACGGTAATAGCGATTTTTTACGCACTGCTATTGGTTGGTAAATACACTTTCTTTGAAAAAATCTTGGTCATTTTCGTGACGATAATGGCTTTTTCGTTCTTGATATCACTTTTTATGGTATACCCTTTACCGATAGAAGTAGCTCAAGGTTTGATACCCTCAATACCAAAAGTACAAGGCGGTCAAATGATGGTTGCTGCTTTTGTTGGAACTACTATGGCTGCTGCTACTTTTTTATCCAGACCATTGTTTGTACAAGGCAAGGGTTGGACTATTCAGCATTTAAAACAGCAAAAGAAAGATGCGATTATTGCAGCATCTCTAGTGTTTTTTATCAGTGCGACAATAATGGCTGTTGCTTGTGGTGCCTTGTACCATCAAGGGCAACCCGTAACTAAAGTAATAGATATGGTAGGGGTTTTGGAACCCGTTGCAGGAAAATTTGCACTTACTCTTTTCTTTTTTGGAACATTAAGCGCGGGACTTTCTTCCATTTTTCCTTGTCTTTTAATCGCTCCCATACTGGTTGCAGATTACCAATCTGGAAAACTAGATACCAGTTCAAAACAGTTTAGAATTATCACTTTTATTGCCTGCTTGTTTGCCTTAATCGTACCGATATTCGGAGCTAACCCTATTGAGATGCAAATTCTATCTCAAGTATTTAATGTATTTGTTCTACCACTTGTAATTATTGGCATTCTTTTATTAATAAATAATAAGAAGTTAATGGGAGAACACAAAACAAGTTTTCTAATTAATATAAGTCTCTTTGCTGCTCTATTTTTTTCATTGATTATTTCTTACAATGGAATAATGGCAATAATTGGATATTAAACTTTTTTACACCAAAATTCTATTGCACCTTTTGTGAGGCTTAAGGCTAGAATTTTGCTATACTTCGCTCAAATACCTTATTCAATATTTTTAATTTTAAGTTTTAGTAATTGTTGGTTTTTGTTCATAAGCTCTAATAACCCGATGTAAGTTTTTCATCAAAAAACCTACTTTTGTAATATTAAGAATTAGAGGATATTTATATTATGTCAGAACAAATAGAACGATTAAAAACTTTAATTATAGGATCAGGGCCTGCTGGATATACAGCAGCTATATATGCTTCCCGAGCAGATTTGAAACCAGTGATGTATACAGGTATGGAACCTGGTGGGCAGTTAACAACTACTACTGAGGTTGATAATTTTCCGGGATATCCTGAGGGAATTGATGGTCCAACAATGATGGTACAATTACAACAACAAGCAGAACGTTTTGGTACGGAAGTTCGAATAGGAATGGTGACAGCAGTTGACTTTAGTGACCAAGTTGGTGGAATTCATAAGGTTACCGTTGATGATAGTAAAGTCATAGAGGCTGAAAGCGTTATTATATCTACAGGAGCCACGGCTAAATATTTGAACATACCTAGTGAACAACGACTTAGAGGTGGAGGTGTTTCGGCCTGCGCAGTATGTGATGGTTTTTTCTATAAAGGGCAAGATGTTGCTATCGTTGGAGCAGGTGATACAGCTGCTGAAGAAGCGTCTTACCTCGCTAATATTTGTAATAAGGTTACCATGTTAGTTCGTAAAGATCATATGCGTGCTTCAAAAGCAATGCAGCATAGAGTGAATAGTCTTGATAATATAGACGTTAGATATAATACTGAAGTAGATGAAGTATTAGGTGAACAAGTAGTTGAAGGTTTACGAATGGTAAACAATCAAACAAATGAAAAGGAAGATATTGAAATAACAGGGTTGTTTATAGCCATAGGTCATAAACCCAATACAGATATTTTTAAGGGACAATTAGATATGGATGATACTGGTTATGTACTAACAGAAGGTAAATCAACAAAAACTAATAAGCCTGGTGTATTCGCAAGTGGAGATGTTCAAGACAAAGAATACCGACAAGCGGTTACTGCAGCAGGTACAGGATGTATGGCAGCTCTAGACGCAGAACGTTATTTAGCGGCTGTTGAGTCCAAGGAAGAAGTTGTTGTGTGACAAGCTAATTACTATAAAAAAATAAAAAAGCTGCATTCTAAAATGCAGCTTTTTTTGTGGGTCGTTCTTTAATTGCTAATTCAAACGCTTATAATTTTCCGAGAAAGTTCTATTTCCTTCCTCGTCCAAATTTATTTGGCTGTATCTATCATTCTTTAAATCAAGTTCAAAGATAAATTCAGTTAACGTATCTAGAGCTTTCATCATCTCGTCATCTCCATAAATTATGGTTTCATGGAGCTCATCTTCGGTAAGATAGTACGAGCCATAACCAAACCTGCCCTTCGGTTCGTTGGGTACATACCTAGACCACATAACTCTACCATTATAAAACATTTTAACCTGCCTATAACCATCAGCCTTTGGCTCAGTGCTCGATATATTAATACCGTCGTCATAGTTGTGAAAACTTTCTAGCTCCCAAGTACCTTCAATAGAATGATAATTTTCAGGTTTTGATGAGGTTAGTATTGCGGCAAAAATCAATACAAACATCATAGAACCTACGGTCAGTAATTTTTTCATGGCTCAATGTTTTAATGAAATGATTAATTCTCCTTTTAAGGTACAAAAAATCATTAAATATTTAATTTTTTAGCCAATAAATTGATAATATATTATTGATAAATCATTTCAATAAGAAAAGCCTCAAGTTCTACTTGAGGCTTTTTTAGTATGAATTAGTGATTACTTTTTAGTATTTATGAACGCTACCCGATACAGATTTCTTATGAGTAACACTAGCCTCACCGGAGTAAGAAATGTCAGCACCACTACTTGCATCAGCTGTTAAAGATTCAGAAACATTAACAGAAATGTCAGCACCACTGCTTGCATCGGCATTACATCGTTTAGTTTCTAATCCCCTCGCTTTAATATCTGAACCACTACTTGCATCAGCATAAAGCACATCGGTACGGCCAGACACTCTAATATCCGCCCCACTACTTGCTTCAGCAATTACTTCGTTAGCATTTACTTGAGCTTCAATATCAGAACCACTGCTGGCATCGAATTCAATTTTATCAGCTTTAATAACATTTTGTGCAACCAAATCTGCTCCACTTGAACTACTCAATTCTGTGATATTCGGCATGGTAACATAAATATTTTTAGTAGCTCTTCCGATATTTTCTATGGCATGTATTTTTAACCTACCATCTTTTATGTCAGTTCCGATTAAATCAATAATATTCTCATCGGCTTCAACTAAAATTTTAAATTGATCACCTTGCGTTACAAATACATCTAATCCTTCAGAAGCGTGAACTGAGGTAAAATCTCTTGTAATACCTCGAGATTCTTCGACTATTTCTCCGTTTCCTCTTTTTCCATCGCCAAAGTTTACGTCAAAGGCGCAGGAAGTCATAAATAATGCTAATAAGGCGGCTATGGCCATTCGTGCTAAAGTTGTCATGATTTTCGTTTTTTTACCCTGAACTTGTTTACGGGTTTGTTATTAATGATTGATTGAAATTCGTATTTATTTTAATTTAGTACTATTAATAAGTGCCGAGTTGTTGATTGTGTTTACTCAACTGTCGATTTAGTTGTCATCTTCTGTTTTAATTTCAACTCCGTCTTCATCCACCTTTAATTTAAAAGATTCGTTTCGGTCCTGTACGTCGATATCAATACCATCCTCATTAATGATGATTTTTCCCTTTTCATCACGGTCGTTAATTTTAATATCTATTCCATCTTCATTAATAATAATCTTTCCATCATTATCATCATCATACTCGAATGATTTTACAGGGCAATCTTGGCACTTAAGCTCACCATCGCTTCCCATAATCCAGGTATAATCTATGATGTCACTACGATAGTAGTCTCGGTCATTTTTAGTACTTCTTCCAACATGTCCACTCACATATTCTCCAAAAGAAACAATGGTTCCTTCAGGAATTAAGACAGTTGTTCTTATTTCTTGTTGTCGGGCTTTGTTTTCTGAAACGGTGGTTAAATAGTCGTCAAGTGTAATAACATTTCCATTAATATTGTAGCCATAATCAACCTTTTTGGCGCGTTCCCTTGCTTTTTCAAAGGTTGGACCATGACTATCTTTTCTAATATTTAATCGAGCTATGGTATCTTTTGATTTTTTAATATCAAAACGTACATCGTCAGATACTAAAATTGGGGTATCGTTATCGTCGTAAGCCAGCATCATTCTTCCAAAATGAACTCTGTCCATGGTTAAGTCATAATCGCTACTATTCATCTGAATAAGAATACTATCGTTATCTGCCATAACCCATTCTTCTTTCACGCTTACGCTACCTACCGTAGCAAATTCAGCTGCTTGTCTTACCGCCAGTGCAATTAAAACGCCTACAGTAACCAACCAAAGACCTAATAATGAGAACTTTGCAATATTACCAATGGACTTGAGGTTATTTACTAAAATTTTCAAGCCTAAATAAAGCAAGAAGAAAAAAGGAATACCAACAGCAAAGAATAATAAAAGTGAAACTAGCCATACTGGAGCACCCGAAGTGTTGACAATATCATAAAAGTCGAGACCTGGTAAATGAACTACGTCAATAATACCAACTGTAAAAAGACCTATGAATAGTCCAATTAAGGTTGAAGCACCCACTATAATCAATAAAATACCAATGAATTTACCAAATACCTTAAATAGAAACATGATAATATCACCGATGGTGTCGAAAAAAGTCTTGGAGCCGCTTTTGACTTTATCGCCCATTTTGTCATAATCGACATTTTTTACTTTGTCGGCAACATCATCAAACCCCTCTTTAACTTTGCGTTCTATATTGCTGATGTTGATTGGCTTTCCCGTCATATCTAACTTTTGTGAAGTAGTTGACGCCTCCGGAACTAAAATCCATAAAAGTATGTATGCTATGAATCCGAACCCGGTAAAAATACCAAGTAAAAGGAATATTAAGCGAATCCAAAGCGCATCAAAGCCTAGATAATATTCAAGCCCTGAACAGACACCACCTATGTACTTTTGATCGGTATCTCTATAGAGTTTTTTTACTCGTGAAGTTGAAGTTGTTTTGGAACTTGAAGATTTTGGTTGGTCTTCAAAAATATCTTCATCTACCATGTAGTCCTCTGGTTGACCCATAATATTGATTACTGCATCAACTTCTTTTTGTGTGATTACTTGACGCTCATTTTCCATTTTTTCAAGAAAAAGCTCGGCTACTCTAGCCTCAATATCAGCTATAATTTCATCGCTGCCAGCAGTTCCTGCAAAAGATCTTTTTACGGACTCGAGATAGCGTCTAAGCTTATCATAAGCCGCATCATCTATATGAAATAGTGAGTTTGCTAAATTTATATTTACTGTCTTGTTCATTTTTTGAATATTTTTTACCGTTTATTAATCGGCTTATTTGTTGTTGGTTACCAAGTTAACTGCATTTCTAAGTTCATCCCAAGTACCGTTGAGTTCGTTTAAAAACAACTGACCTGTTTCAGTGAGCGCATAATATTTGCGTGGCGGCCCTGAAGTTGATTCTTCCCAACGATAATTGAGCAGCCCTGCATTTTTCAATCGGGTCAATAATGGGTAAATAGTACCCTCGACCACGAGCATCTTTGCGTCTTTTAAAGCTCCTAGAATTTCAGATGCATATTTGTCTTTATCTTTTAAGATAGAAAGAATGCAATACTCTAGAACCCCTTTTCGCATTTGTGCTTTTGTGTTTTCTATATTCATAATGTAAGGATTCGTATTAAATTAACTGTTCGTTTGTGCCAAACTTGTTTTGGCATCTGATTCCATCTTAGCCCTCTCCACTTCGGAGAGGGGGTATGATGGGCTTTTGGTTGATGTGATTAGCATCGGTTGATTGATGTTTTGTTCGTTTTTGATTGATGATTAAACTCCGTTTTTTTGATGGAATGTTTTATTTAATGAATTTTATGGTGAAAGGATATTTAAAGGTTTGACCTTCGTTAGTCCTTATGGTTGCCAGAATAGTATATACTACATTCACAATGACGAGTCCGGCCTGTAGCACACCAGTAATACCAGCGGGCCATAACCAACGACCAAACCGGAAGTCGTCACTGCTTAAATGAATGTTTAAATTATTGTAATCACTTAACCTATGAAACCCAAAAAAATCTCCGTTAAATAAATCTGGTAAAAATCCAATGAAAAATGGAATGCTAATTAACCCCGCTATAATGGAGTAAAGTAGCATACTTATTTGAAAATTTAAGGCTTGCTTACCATTGTAATCAACAAATTCATATTCTTTTTTATTTGCGGTCCAAAGTATTAATGGTAAAATGAAATTACCAAAAGGAATGAAGTACTTTGAAAACGTAGAAGCATGAATAATAGCAGATAGGTTTCGCTCGTGTTTAGTTAATGATTCTGTCATGATTTTTGATTGATGATTAGGTAAACCAAATAGATTACCTATTAGCTTACGATACAAATATATATCTAAAAAAAGGTACTATGCAACACATAGTACTAAATATTAACATATTATTAACATATTGAAATAGCGAATATTTTAATTACTTTTAGCGGAAATAATAAGTACATATGGCTATTAGTACCAGTAAATTCAACACTTTTACCTTTTTTAAATTACCTTCTGCTTGGTGGTGTGGTGTGCGGTTAAAACATTTAGATAACCAAAAAGCGATTGCCACTGTTACCCACCGTTGGATTAATCAAAACCCTTTTAAAAGTATGTTTTGGGCAGTTCAGGGTATGGCTGCCGAGCTTGTAACTGGGGCAATGGTTAGTGATCAAATACGCGAAAGTGGTCGTAAAATATCAATGTTAGTTCAAAATAATACAGCTAACTTTTCTAAAAAAGCTACAGGTAAAATCACATTTACCTGTGAAGACGGACATTTAATTGCTGATGCAATTCAAAAAACTATTGAGACTGGAGAGGGCCAAAAGTTTTGGATGAAGTCCTTTGGAGCAAATAAAGATGGGGTGTTGGTTTCTACATTCAACTTTGAATGGACCGTAAGGTTAAAGAAATAGTTTGTAACAAAATATCATTTTCACTAACTAATAGCTATCAACAAAAAACTTTAAAACATGAATGCACACGAAATAGACTATGAAATTTATGGGGAAGAAATGCAATATGTCGAAATTGAACTCGACCCCCAAGAAGCGGTGGTAGCTGAAGCAGGAAGCTTTATGATGATGAATACAGATATTAAAATGGACACCATTTTCGGCGATGGCTCTAATCAAGATAGTAGTGTTCTGGGTAAAATATTTTCAGCAGGTAAGCGCATGTTGACTGGTGAAAGTTTATTTATGACTGCCTTTTTAAATATAGGTCAAGGTAAAAAGAAAGTAAGTTTTGCTTCACCATATCCAGGTAAAATATTGCCAATTGATTTATCTGAAAAGGGAGGAAAATTTATTTGTCAAAAAGATGCTTTCTTGTGCGCCGCAAAAGGTGTTTCCGTAGGTATTGAATTTTCAAAGAAATTGGGACGAGGGCTTTTTGGTGGTGAAGGTTTTATTATGCAAAAGCTAGAAGGTGATGGAATGGCTTTTGTACATGCTGGCGGAACAATGGCTAAAAAAGAATTGGCGGCTGGTGAAGTCTTAAAAGTAGATACTGGTTGTATAGTAGGTTTTTCTCATACCGTAGATTATGATATTGAATTTGTCGGAGGTATAAAGAATACGGTATTTGGGGGTGAAGGACTTTTCTTTGCTACCCTAAGAGGCCCGGGAACGGTATATGTTCAGTCTTTACCATTTAGTCGATTAGCCGGTAGAGTTTTATCGTCAATCCCTAGAGGTGGAAAGGATAAAGGCGAGGGAAGTATTTTAGGCACTCTTGGCGACATTGCAATGGGAGATCGTGGTTTTTAGAGGCTCTGTTAGTTAAAAAATTATAGGATTTCACACCCTTAAGGGCAACTTTAGGGGTGTTTTTTATTATGTTCGTTTCATGGATTTTAAAAACCAAATCAACTTTTTACAAGAGTTACAAAAGAACAACAATAAAGAATGGATGGATACCAATAGAAAATGGTATAAAGAAGTTCGCGATGATTACATAGCTTGGCTAAATGATATCAATTCAAAACTTTCTGTAATAGATGATGCTTATTATGATACACCCGGTAAAAAGGGTATCAATCGCATCAATAATAATTTAATGTTTCATCCAAATAAGCCAATATATAAAGACCATTTTGGAGCAGGATTTGATAAACGTCCGAATACTGGTGATTTTTATGTTGAGATTGGTATTGAGCGCTCTATGTTTGCCGGGGGTTTATGGAGGCCAGACCCTAAGCGATTGCGAAGTATTAGAGATGCCATTGACTATGACGGAGAAGAATTGCTTCAAATTTTAAATAAAAAATCGTTTAAAAACCTCTTTGGAGGACTATATGAAGATGTCAAATTAACCAATGCACCCAAAGGATTTTCGAATAAACATCGTCATATCGATTTATTACGAAATAAAACTTTTGCCGTTGCGATGGAATTTTCTTCAGACTTAGTTTTAAAAGATGATTTTGAAGATTATCTTATTAATGCATATAATATTATGCTGCCTTTTAGAAGATATTTGAATAAAGCAATTACCGTTTAATCTAATAAACCTTGAAATATATTGATGAAACATGGAAACGTTAGAAAAATAAAAAAAGAGCTACTATCTAACAACTGGTATACCCTTAATAAATATACGTTTGATTACAAGAAGGAAGATGGTTCATGGGAAACTCAAGAGAGAGAAGCTTATGATCGTGGAAATGGTGCAGTGATTTTACTATATAATAGTACTAAAAGAAAAGTGGTTTTAACGCGTCAATTTCGCATGCCAACTTACGTTAATGGAAATGAAGATGGTATGATGGTAGAAGCATGCGCTGGTATTTTAGAAAAGGGCAATGCTGAAGAAACTATTAAAATGGAAGTAGAAGAGGAGACAGGTTATAAAATTGAGAAAGTCAAAAAGGTTTTTGAATCCTATATGTCACCAGGTTCGGTTACTGAAATATTACACTTCTTTATTGGCGAATATGAAGCTCGAATGCGAGTAAGTGAAGGGGGCGGGGCTGCAGACGAAACTGAAAATATTGAAGTTCTAGAAATGAATTTTGAAAATGCGCTAGCCATGGTGACGAATGGAGAAATAAAAGACGCAAAAACTATAATGCTGTTGCAGTGGGCTCAACTAAATGGATTATTTAATTGATTTAATATAAGTCGTGAATTTTTTTTAGAATTGAATACATTTTTTGACGAATCTCGCTACTTGGCATTCTAAAATGATTATTCATAAAACTAAATATGAATACTTTACCAGATTTAGTTATTAAATACCCACTTAAATTATAAACATTACCCATTCCTCCAGATTTGGCGTATATAAAGTTTGTTTCATTTGTTGTACTGGGTTTGGTAATTGTTCCTGAAGCATCCCACATTGGAAAAATATGAAACAAGCGATCTTGAGCAACTTCTTCCCTTAATTTGCTAAGCACATGCACGAAAGATTCAGGGGTAAATAAGTTATAGCGCGATAGTCCTGAACCATCAACCCAGCGTGGTTGTTGATTTAAAAATAAAAGTTGATTTTTTAAAATGTAATTTCTTGATATTTTAAAACTTAAACTATCTGATAAAGTAGAAGAAGCTACAAGCATTAATTGTTCTGCTAAAAAATTATCACTTTCAAAAAGCATTCTTTTGTAAATAGAATCAGTTGACATTCCATAAAGTACTTTTTTCTGCCCTTCTGGAAAGCCCTCACTAAGTTTAATTGGTTTTTGAAGCTCATTTTGAAGTAAAGATTGGGTAAGTTCATTGGATGTTATAAACGGTATCTCTAAAGTATCAATTAAATTTTCTGGAATATTGAACTTATTCTCGGTAATACTTCGCTTATGATTCTGTTTTCCTCTACGAATTGAATTGTTGAACACACCTGGTGATACCATTAAGGAGTCTGATTCTAAGATTTTTACTACATTGCCATAAGCAGGTAAGCCACTTCTTTCAGGGGAAAAGTAAAATTCAAAATCTTCCCAGGCCCAACCAGGCCCAAGTTTTGTATCTCTAAAATTAGAATTTGAAAACACTAAGTTCGGATGATTTTCTAAAAATTTCAATGCTGATGTGTCATTGAAGAAGGGATGAATAAGACTAGGATCGCCAGTACCTTCAAAATACAAAGTGTCGTTCTGTTTTATATATTTAAGTGCAGGTATAGAATCAGGTATTAATTTTAAACCTGAATAAAGAGTAAAAATTTTTACATTACTTGCTGGGATAAAATATTTGTCACTGTTTAAAGCAAGTATAGTATCCGTTTTATCTGGATTCACGATTAAAATACCGGTAAATTGGTTATTATAAAAATCACCTTCAAGAATTGAATTCACACCCTTTAGTTCTCTATTGAGGTTTACTGATGAGCAACTAAATACAACAGCGCAGATAAAACAGATTAAAAGCGTTTTTCTTATAATGAATTGATTTAAAACATCTTGTAATATGCTCCTTGTCGATTTTAACATGAAATTATTTAATTTTTAACGCTTAGATGTCAACAATATATGCCTTTTCTGACTAAATTAGTGAGCAACCAATAAACCTAATAAATACAATTTAAAATATGGCTAGAGCTATGTTGGAATACACCAAGACTGTATTGCAGAAAGTCAGTTTTGATGCAAAATTATTTGCAAAAGAGCTAAAGAAGGCAGTTTCAAGATTACTACCTGATGAAATTGAAGAACTCAAAATCTGGTTACAACAATTTATTGATGACAAACCAGAATTACACCAAAGTTTACTTTACTTAAAAGCATAACAAACCGCCTTCGGGCGGTTTTAATTTTTACTTAAAGGGCTAATAATTTGAACATCTTGAAAAGCAATAGCACCTCTTACTACTGCTGAAATAACTTCTTTTATAGCTTCGGTTATTTGTATTTTTAATTCACTTTTATGATAAATTAAGCTAATCTCTCGGGCTGGTGAGGGCTTTTTGAAATGACGTAGGTTCTCCTTTTTCCTTTTATCTAATTCTAAAGTATTTAAAAATGGTAGCAAGGTCATTCCCATTCCTTCATTAGATAAATTTACCAAAGTCTCGAAACTACCACTCTCGATTTTAAAATGTTCATCAGAACGGTCCTTTGGAGATTTACACAAATTAATAACTCCATCTCTAAAGCAATGTCCGTCTTGTAATAGTAAAATGTCAGCAATATCTAAATCAGAGGTTGAGATTTCTTTGAGATTTGTTAACCTATGGTTATTGGGTACGTATCCTACGAAGGGTTCATAATAAAGAGGTTTTTCTTTAATGAATTCTACCTCTAACGGGGTTGCGGCAATTGCAGCATCTAAATGCCCATCTTGAATATTCTTTATTAAGGTATCTGTAGCTTGTTCTTTTATAATAAGATTTACTTTTGGGTACTTTTTGATGAAAGTGGATAAGAACATTGGAAGTAAGGTTGGCATAACTGTTGGAATTATTCCTAAAGTAAAATCTCCACCAATAAAGCCCTTGTCCTGATCAACGATATCTTTGATTCTGTCAGCTTCAGCAACAATGTTTTTTGCTTGAGCAACAATTTTTTTTCCGACCTCAGTAATAGAAATTGGCTTTTTACTTCGGTCAAAAATTAATATACCAAGTTCGTCTTCTAATTTTTGAACTTGCATACTTAATGTGGGTTGAGTGACAAAACTCTTTTCGGCTGCTAAAGTAAAATTTTGATATTCCGCAACTGCTAAAACGTACTGTAATTGTGTAATTGTCATTAAAGAAATATTGAGCCATAAAGTTACAAAACCATCAGAATAATTGATTGATTTTAATTATTAAGATTGATAAATCCTATATAACAAGCAACCCCACTTTTACATGGGGTTGATTCATTTGATAAATTGATTGATGGTAGTTGTTAGAATCTTATTTTTAATTCTAGGTCTTCTGAGGCGACTTCAAATTTTGCGTCATTAAAGGTTGGTGGTCCCATCACCATCGCATTACCGGACATTCCATAGCTTTCTTTTGGCATTCCGTTTGATTCAAAGTCCATTCTGTTATTTTCGTTTTCATCATGTAATACCATAACAGCATAGGTTCCTGGTTTTACATTTTCGAAGGTTAAAGTAACTTCGCCCTTTTGGGCTTGGTCTGCCAAATCAATAACTCCAGCTCCTTTCATGAAGGTATCTTCATTATGTAATGAAACAAGGATAATTCCATTGTCATTTAGCACATTTTCAATGGTAACAGTTATCTTAACTAATTCTTGTTCTTGTGCTTTTGCCGTAATTGAAATAAAAAATACTCCGATAATAAATGCTAATTTTTTCATTTTGTTTTTTGATTTTGTTTGTTAATGATGGTACAAAAGTGCAGACATGACCTTCAATAAAAAAAGTAACCCTACTGAGTTGTAGAAATTAAATACCGAATTGTAAGATTATCTGTTTGATGAAGTAGAAAAGAATTTTTTAGCAATGAGGTAATCAATACCGAATTTACCAGAACCAAAATAAAGTGAAAAGCAACTTACAGCGATAAAGAATAATGGAAAAGTGAAATTAAAATCTATAAACTCTTGATTTATTAAAAATATAGACATTAAAATTATTACACAAAAGGAAGCAATTCTTGAGAATACGCCCAGTATAAGTGCAATACCTCCTACAATTTTAGTTAGACCGGAGAAGAGTGCAAAGGCATAGGGAAAATTACCAATTGGATTATAAAAGTTACTTACCACATCTAAAAACCAGGGGGCAACTTCAAAAAAGGTTAAATTAAGTCGCTCTGGAGACCACGGAACTCCAAAGGAGTACTTTCCGAAATGAAAAGCTAATATGATACCCATTACAATTTGAGGCACTTTGATAAATAGATTTAAATACCAAGAGTCGCACGTAAAAGGTTGAATAACTTTGTGTAGAATGCTTTTCAATGAGCGTTATTTAAAGGATAATATATTAAAAATACGACGATTAAAAAAGTTTGTTTAACCATTATTAAAGTAGTTCATTTTAAATAAAAAAGATGTAAACCATTAGAACAACCATATTTTGTTGTCAATTTTTAATTATTTAAAAACTAAAAGAATTAGATGTTCTTTGAACAAACAATTATAAATTTAAATCCATTTGAATGTTACACCGTTCATACGGGCTTGGAAGTCCCTTAACCTCGTTGAACCCCAATTTTTCATATAACCTAATCGCAGGTGCTAATATTGTATTGCTTTCAAGGTGAATTCTTTTTGCTCCATTAAGTCGTGCTTTATGAATCACTGCTTTTCCCAAAAGGTAACCAATACCATGACCTTGCGCATTTTGTGCAACCCCCATTTTGGCCAATTCAAAATCATAATCACTAAGCTTGGTTGGTATTAATGCACAAACCCCAACAGCTTTACCTTTTAGTAATGCGATTAAAATATAACCTCCTTTATCAATAATATATTCTTTCGGATTATCTAGGGCTTGAAAATCCATTTTCTCCATAGTGAAGTATTTCTCAATCCACCATTGGTTTAATTTCTTAAAGTCTTCTTGGTACTTTTCTTCGAAATCAATAATCGTAATTTGATTTGAATATGACATAATAAAATGTTAAGTCCTCAATTGCTGGTTTTTACTTACTATTTCGACGAGCCAATAAACTAATTGTCCTATTCCTCCAACAAATACAAAAAGTAGAACCCAAACAATTAGAAGATTATTTTCTTTGAGATTGGGGTTTTGGACAGCATGAACAATGTAAAAAATAAAACTACTTACTGAAATTATGATTGCCAAGCCAATAAAAGTAAAAAACCAAGCAAGCTCTCCTAAAATTAGGGATACTGAAGTGTTGGCATCCATAGCTTCATTAGTTTCAATGGTAGTTACCAAATTGAAAATAAAAAAGAAATAAAACACGATTGCCAAAACACCTATTAATAGCGGGGCAATTGCGAAAAAACCTTGCCAAAATTTATTATGTAGCATAATCTATTGATTTAGTTTTGATTGTTTTTCTATATGTATACCAATTTCTTTAGATGTTACATTACCATCATTTAATTCTTTAATAATCGATTGATGATCTTCAGGTCTCGTTTGAGAAAGTTTATAAGCAGCTTGAATATCCGATATTTCAATTTTAAAACCGACTACACCCTTTACCTGCCTCAAGGTTTTTTCAGACATGTTTTCTAACGAAATCGGGTTTTTTGAATTTGCTTCATATTTGGCGACTAATTTTCTCATAGAATCCATTACCTCTGATTCTGATAAAATTCTTATTCTACCGTATACATGAATGGCAATATAATCCCAGGTTGGCACCTCTTCCTCTCTATACCACGAAGACGAAATATAAGAATGAGGCCCATTAAAAACACAGAGCACTTCTGGTTGCTCTTTAAATTCCTTCCATTGCGGATTTGCTTTTGAAATATGACTTACCAAAATATCATTCCCACTTTCATCTATGTCTAGTTCTAATGGAATGTGGGTAGCCCATGGTTTGTTATTGACCTGATTTATTAAAATACCAAAGCTATTTTCTTGAATGAATTCTTTAATTTCTTCAAGGTTTTCTTTTTTGTAGTAATGCGGAATGTACATTTAAGATAATGTGTTTTTATTTTGTTTTTGTAAAGACATCACCAAACAAATCTAATTCTTGAACTTTTCCATCGGTATTCAATTCAAATCGTATCATCATTTTTTGACGAAATCTCGAATCTTTATTGGTCAAAAAAGTGTCATAATGCCAATGTTCTAGATTATATTTTACAAAGTCATTGAAATCAATATGAAGTTGGCCATTGTTATATTTAACTTTAGCTGAACCTATCAACTCGTTATTATACGTGCCCTCATATTCTATTAGGGCTAAACTTGTCTTGGTATTTAAAATGCGTTCTTTTTTCTTTTTTTCTTGAAATTCTAGATTTGATTTTTTAAATCCTTGGTACAAATTAAAAACTTCATTATGCCAATCACGTGAATCATCTTCAAAAGCAAAAAGGTCAATAGCTTTGTAAAGAATGGCATGTCGTAATTCTGCATGGTCTAAATTGGCAAACACGTAAACCGCCATATCCTTTTCATGTACAATACCAGCTATGGCAACCAGACCAAATAAGCTTCCTGTATGAAAATCAAGTTTATGCCCTCGATAATCTTGTTGAAACCAACCCATAGCATAGGTATTCCAATTTGGTTTGGTCAATGCATTTGTAGGGTACGTTCCAGTATTGCCTAAAAACGATTTAGGCTCAAAAAGATACTTGAATGTTTTTGGTTGTACCAAAGTATCAGACTTGTGCACACCATCATTTACTAGAAATGTCAAATACTTTGAAATATCATTTGCACTAGAACAAATCATTCCTGCCGGACCTATTTGATCTGAAAAACCGTAATCAACCTCGACAATACCTTCTTCAGAATCATCATAATAGGGAGTTACAAAATTACCTACTTTAAAAATATCACTTGCCACGGCTTGAGTTCTATTCATACCTAATGGTTTGAATATACGTTCTGTTACAAATTCGTTCCATGGTTGCCCGCTTACTTCTTTGATTACTTCTCCAGCGACTGCATACATAATATTCTGATAGGTAAACCCTCCGCGAAGCGGATAGGCTTTCACAGCAAATTGAAACTTTTTAATGGTTTCTTTGGTCGAGACGCTATCGAGCGTCCACAAAACATCAGCATTACCAATACCCAAATTGTGGGTGAACAAATCTTTTACCCTAGCATTTGCGGTGATGTATGGGTCGGACAATTTAAAATAGGGGAGGTGGTCCACTACTTTATCGTCCCAATCAAGTTTGCCCTCATCAACCAACATACCCATGGCAATGGCTACGATCGCTTTTGTAGTCGAGGCCATATTGAATAAGGTGTTTTCATTGACAGGCTCTTTCGTAGTCAAATTTTTCACACCGTAGGTTTTTTGAAAAACAACTTCTCCGTCTTTTACTACAATTGTTGCTAAACCAGGAACCTTCCAGTCCTGCATACCTTGAACAATCATGGCATCTAATTGTGCTACGTTTTTGTTTTTTTGCCCTTGGGACATTGCGAGGGTAAAGAGAAATAATATAGATAATAATTGATTTGATCTTTTAGTTATCATAGTTATTGTTTACTTTTTTTTCATAATATAAAATCCGGAAACCTGATCTACTTTTGAAAGATCGTCTTTAATTCTAATTTTGGTATTGCCATCCATCCAAGTATAATCGCCTATATAGGTTCTGAGGGTGTCTATTTTTCCATTGCCATTAAATTCAATTGTAATAGCATCTGTTAGGGCCTGCACATTAACAGATTGTTTTCGACCACGGGTTTGACCAGAATAAGTACCGGTGATTTCGTTCGGGTCAAAATCTAATTCGATTCCTTCATATTCTTTTTTCTCAAGGATATTCCAAGTAATATTATTGGCGAAAAAATTTCCGCCATGAGGTCCTGCTGTATTTACAAGACAAATAATATATAGGTCTTCTTTGGGGTAATATCTGGTATCAGATAAAAAGCCCGGTATGCCACCCCCATGACCGATTTCTTGATGGCCATAATTCGTGAAGTTGGTAAGTCCCATAGCGTATCTTACCTGAATCCCATCGTTTAAAGTTTTTGGGGTTATTAATTCTTGATACTGTTCATTGCTAACTATTTTTTGATTATGCAAAGCATTCATCCAAATTAAAAGGTCTTCTGTGGTACTACATAATGAACCCGCTGCGTAAGGCCATTTATGGTTTAAATATTGTTTTTGTTGTAAACCTTCCGGACTAAAATCATAACCATAGGCTTTGTTTTTGACTGCCTTGCTCGTAGAACAGTAATACGTGTTCTTCATACCTAAAGGCTCAAAAATCACTTCGTCTAAATATTGTTCGTAAGTCTTCTCAGTAACTTTTTCAATAATCAATCCCAAGAAAAAATAAGCGGAATTATTATAGATTAAGGCTTCACCAGGTTCAAATAGAAAATCTTTAGTTTCTATAATTCTGGTTAAGGAATCTCTTGGTAGGTCTTGCGGGACAAGACTTCCAAATTCTTCAATTTCTGTATAACTGGCAATGCCAGAAGTATGATTGAGTAGATGATTAATGGTAACTTTTCGACCTTTGGTATCATAATCCATATACTTGGTAAAATCATCTTCTAACGAAAGTTTACCTTGTTCAACCAATTTTAAAATAGCAACTGCAGTAAACTGTTTGGTTACAGAGCCAATTTCAAAACTTGCATTTTCTGGCATGGGGGTCTCTAATTCTAAACTAGCATGACCAAAAGATTTGTTCAATAAAGTCTTACCATTTTGATAAACTAAAACTGCACCCCCTGCAACCATACTGCTATCAATTGATGCATAAAAGAGGGAATCTGTATACCTTTCTAAAGTAGACAGTTGTGGTTCAATATAAGTTTTCTCATTTCGACAAGCTGTTAGCATGCCTAATAAGACAGCAAATAAAATCAATGTGTGCTTCATTTTGTTTTTATTAGTTCCTTGTTTTATATCCAGGTCCTCTTACTACCCTGCCCGGCATTGCCCCTGTATGTTGCTTATTTTGTAAAACTTGTTCTCCGTTTACAAAAACATGTACCATACCTTCCGCAAACTGATGTGAATTGTCAAAAGTGGCCTTGTCAATTACCGTTTCAGCATTAAAAATGGCAATGTCTGCAAAATTTCCAACCGTAAGCGTCCCTCTTTTTTTGATTTTAAGGTTACTAGCTGGCAAACCACTTAGTTTATAAATAGCCTCCTCGAGTGAAATTATTTTTTCTTCGCGTACATATTTACCCAGTAGCCTTGCAACATTGCCATATGCTCTTGGGTGAGGGCTATAATTGGTAAATGGTTTTACCGGTGCTATTGAAGCCGCATCAGACCCAAAGCTCATGTACGGTAGCGCAATTTGTTTTTTTACATTTTCTTCAGACATTAGAAAGTATACGGTACCTACGCGACTGCTATCTTGTACCACTAGATCAATTGCGGTTTCTTCAGGACTAGTACCTCGCATGCGAGCCACTTCTCCTAAAGTTTTACCAGTGAGGTAGCGCAGGCTATCACTTCTAAAACCATTTAAGATTAATTTCTCTGGACTACCAGCTGCAAAATAAAGGTTTTCCCATCCGTCACCTTTAGCCTTCATTTCATTGATTACTTTTTTTCGAATAGCCGGATCTTGTAAGCGTTCTGCCCATTTTCCATAACCACCTTCTTGAACCCATGGCGGCATAGAAGCATCCAGTCCAGTAGCTCCAGCGGTATAATTATACATATCTGTGGTGATTTTTAAACCCGCATTTCGGGCGGAGTCAATTTTGGCTATAGCAGTTTCCCACTTGCTCCAATTGTCTTTTCCACCAGCTTTTAAATGATATATTTCAGCAGCGATATCGGCCTCATTTGCAATCTGCAACAATTCGTCAATGGCCTCTAACCAATAATCACCTTCACTGCGTATATGCGAAATGTACATACCGTCATATTGCGAGGCAACTTTACATAATTCGATTAATTCTTGTGTGTCGGCATAAAAGGCTGGTGCATAAATCAGTGACGAACCAATACCCATAGCACCTTCTTCCATAGCCGTTTTAGCAAGGGTCTTCATATTTTCTAATTCCTGTGTAGTAGGTGGTCTGTTTGCTTCACCAAGCTCATGAATACGCAGAGTAGTGGCTCCAACGAAAGATGCCACGTTAGTTGAAACTCCTTTATTTTGTAAAAATTCTAAATATTCGCCCAGCGTTGTCCATTCAATATCATACTTGAAATCTTTTTGAGTACGTTGCTGCTCTTGCCGCATTTCTTCGCTAAGCGGACCCATTGACCAACCTTCACCCATCACTTCTAGGGTTACACCCTGACGAATGTCACTTTCAGATTTACCATCAATGATGAGTGACTCCGTAGACCAACTCAACATATTAATAAACCCAGGGCTTACCGAGAGGCCGGTAGCATCAATCTCTTTTAAGCCTTTGGTATTTTCTAATTTTCCTACTGCTGCGATAGTATCAGCATTGATTCCTAACGACCCTATATAAGAGGGTTGACCTGAACCATCTAAAATTTGTCCGTTTTTGATAAGGATGTCATAGGTATTAACTTTTACGCACCCAATCGCTGTAATTACTAAAAAAGCAATCAAATAATTTTTTAAGTGATTCATTTTATTGGTTGGTTTATTGATTGTACAGGGGAGCTGCTACAAGATAACTAAGTTTTTGATTTATAGCGTACTTAGATCGGCTATGTTTTATCGTTTTTCGCTTCCTTTTCTTCCTTTTTTAGTTGTTGGTATCTTGTGTATAAGCGAACCCCAAGTCTAGCGAAGAGAATAACTGCAATTAATGTGATGATATTAATAGTACTCATAAATTCTATTTGGAAGTAGGTTTGCCAAACCATTTGGCAATTACATTTTCGGCAGGTTTAAATCTAGGTGAGAAATCTAAATTTGTTGGTGCATCTTCTTTTGTGCTTCTGTTATCCCATTGCCAAATGTACATTCCTGCGAACCATGGTTTGTACCAAAGTTGTTTAAAAAGGGCTTCATAAGCTAATTGTTGCGTTTGATCTGATTTTCTTTCGGAGAGGACACTTAAAAATGAATCCCATTCCCATGGCTTTATGGTGGCCGACGCATCACTTTTATACCCAACTTCAGTGAATAAAATAGGTTTTTGATAGGTCTGATGTAAAGTTTCAAGTTTTTTTAGGTGTCTAGACCATCCTTTTTCTATGGTCTCTAAATCTGGATTTTTATTTTTGGTTAATGGAAAATATGCCTGAATACCTATATAATCTAACTCATTCCAAAAATCGATATATTCATATTCGTCATGCCAATTAGCAGCATAGGTCAACTTTCCGGAATATATTTCTCTTATCTTCCGAATTAAAGTTATCCAACGTTCTGGTTGTTTTTTAATGGATGTTTTGAGCTCCGTACCAATACAAAACAATTCAGAATTAGTCAATTCTGCCATACGAGCATAATAGAGCATATATGCTTCATATGAATCAAACCAAGTACTCCATTCTGCATCAGATTCTAAGGTCAAATTTGCCCGCCAACCATTAAAAGTCCATAAGTGCGGCTTTAGTTGCACATGTAATCCTTTATCATGAATAGTTTGAATAGTATTAATAAAACTAGAATCTCTAGAGGTCCATTCGGCATCTTTATCAATGGGGCGACGAACAGTTTTAGAGGTTTCATCTTCTTGATCAATAAACGGAATTACTGCAACCCATTCCACATTCGCTTTAATTAGGGAATCAATAGAAGCTTCATTCTGCTCAGATCTCCAACCAAAAACACTCATGCCACGATGCATATTATCTAAAGCATAATAATCGCTGGGGACAAGCGCAGAGTTCATTAATTCATTATTCCATTCAAAATCATAATTTTCATTTGAGTTGGCAAAAACCAAGCTTTTAAATACCAAAAACACAACTAGAATTGGGGCTAAAAGGCGATAGAATAATTGTTTTAAAAAAACTTTACTTCCTTTCTTTTTATTTAATCTAAAAAAGTATCTAATTATCCAAAAGGTGAGAAGAAAGAGAGCAAAAAGCACATGTATAGCTACAATAAAACTTGAATTCGACAAAAACTCAAAAAATAGTGTCGCAGCTTCACTAAATGTGCGTTTTCCTCTTGATATTCTGGCAGTAACAACTATAAACACAATAAGCCAGGTCAGCAAATAAGTGACAAGTATATTACGGATTTCTTTTTGGACTATTGATTGATGCATAGGTTATTAAAGGTACTGAAAATAGCTGTTTATCCAGTTTGGCCATCGCCATCAATATCTTTATTGAGATGTAATTCTAAGGCTTCAAGTGTCTTTTTAAGAAGTGTTTTTGTGTTAGCAAGCTGGTTTTCTAGTTCTTTTACCCGTTCTTCAATACTATCGGCTTGCTTTTGTTGTTTTTCCAATTCATTTTCTTGTAATAAATCCCAAAAGATGCCCATATTATATTTTTTAAAAATGATTAAGTTATAATGGAAGAAACTAATTTTTCTTCTACTATCATATTGTCCTTAAGATAGACATAATAAGAACAATTCTGCTCATCCAAGGAAACCGATTTTTCTACTTTTTCATTTATAAAGTGAATGGCAGAACGGTCATCACAGGCATACCCATCAGTAAGTTTACCTTCCATTATGTTTTTATGGTACAAAGGTCTTCTTGATTTTTCCGAATTATAATGCGGGCAATGACTCTTGTTGATAAAGGACATTCCTTTAACAATGCTTAGCTCTTTTGGCCTAGAATCAGTAGTGCCTGCATTGAACCAGCACAAAGAGCCGGCACTACCTCCAGCCATTATACAACCTCTGTCATAGGCTTGTTTTAAAAGGATATCAATACCTTGCGCCTTCCAAATAGCTAACATATTCAATGTATTTCCACCACCGACGACAATGGCATCCATTTTAGAAATAATTTCTTCAAAGGTTTCTTGTTGGTCATAAGAATTAATCCAGACTTTTAATACATGAGGGTTTATCGATAAACCTTTACAAACCTCATAAAAGGCAATAATGTAGTCTTTGTCATCAGCAGTAGCAGTAGGTAAAAAACAGATGTTAGGGTTTTCTTTTTCTGTCAGTTGCGCTAAAAATCTTAAAAAGGGAATTCGATGTCTACCACTGCCATATACTAAGAGATGTTTTTTCATTTATCCAAAATACAAAACCGAACATTGGTGACAAAAATCATGAAACTTTTTTAATCAATGTTCAAGATTTTTAGCCTGTGAGGCTTCCTTGGTAAATTTAAAGTTGTTTTTCTAAGTAAGCTTTAAGAGCTTGCTCTTAAGTAATTTAATCTGAACTGTTTTGTCGATTTCCATTATTTCGGTTGCCTTTATAATTACTTCTATTTTTATTTCTGTTACGGTTTCTATTCCGGTTTTGGCTTTTACCTTGTTGATTGTTTTTAGCCTTAGGTTTTTGCTTTATTGTTGGTCCTTCGGGAGGGACGTCATCCATAAAAGGATGCTCTGGTAGTCTCGGTACTGCTTGTTTGATGAGCTTTTCAATATCTCGTAAATAGGGTCTCTCTTCAACATCACAAAAAGAAATGGCAATTCCGCTAGCGCTTGCACGACCAGTTCTACCGATACGATGTACGTAAGTTTCGGGTACATTTGGTAAATCGTGATTGACAACCAATGCAAGTTCTTCCACATCAATACCCCTAGCCGCAATATCTGTGGCAACCAAGACTTTTAATTTGCCATCTTTAAAAGCGCCGAGAGCTTTTTGACGAGCTGTTTGCGATTTATTGCCATGAATGGCGGCGGCTTCTATATTTGCTTGCCCTAGTTTCTTAACAATTTTATTCGCGCCATGTTTGGTTCTTGAAAATACCAACACAGAATCTTTAGGGCGACCTTCCAACAAATGAACCAACAATTTGGGTTTGTTTGATTTTGAAACAAAATAAACGCCTTGTTCCACTTTTTCGGCAGTCGCCTGTTGTGGTTTAATGGTCACTTGTTCAAAATCGCCTAGTATTTTTCTTGAAAGCTCTACAATGGTTTTGGGCATGGTAGCTGAAAAGAAAAGCGATTGTCTTTTGGGCGGAAGTTTGGCAATTAGCTTCTTAATATCATGAATAAAGCCCATGTCCAACATTTGGTCAGCTTCATCCAATACAGCATATTCAATATCTCGAAGCGAGATAAATCCTTGGTTCATTAAATCTAATAATCGACCAGGCGTTGCAATTAAAATATCAACGCCATTTCTTAAAATATTTACTTGTTTTCCTTGTTTGACACCTCCAAAAATAACCGTATTTCGTAGTCCGGTGTGTTTACCGTAAGCGGTGAAACTTTCTCCTATTTGTATGGCTAACTCTCTAGTTGGAGTAACTACTAAAGCCTTTATTTTTCTTCTTCCTTGTTGTTGACCAGCCTCATAAAGATGGTGTAGAATCGGAATACCAAAAGCGGCTGTTTTTCCGGTTCCGGTTTGGGCAACACCAAGCAAATCTTTTCCTTTCAGTAATATAGGAATCGCTTGTTCTTGTATAGGAGTAGGATTTGTATAGCCTTCATCTAATAAGGCCTTCAATATTGGGTCGGCTAAGCCGAGGTCTTTAAATGTCATTTCAATCAATAAGTGACGAAGGTACTTCAATTTATGACAATCCAGTCATTCAAACCTACAGTTCGGTAGTTCTTATTCTATAGAATATTGACCTAGTTGCATATTTGTCTCATCAATTTAAAAACACAATCAAAAATTATTACAAACGAATCATCATGAGAAACAAATTCTTCTTTTTCTTTTTTAGTATTGTTTGGGTTTCATCAGCCCAAACACTTATCGAGGGCACAGTTACTGATAAGTCAAATAATCCAATTGTTGGAGCGAATGTATATTTAGAGGGCACTTATGACGGAGCATCTACAATTGAAGGAGGTAAGTTTTCTTTTGAAACTACAGAAATTGGTACCCAAACTTTAGTCATTTCTATGTTGTCTTATGAAGCGCACTATGAGGTAGGCGATGTTACTTATTTAAAAAACTTAAACATCCAATTGGTGGAATCTATCAACCAATTAACAGGGGTAACCCTTTCTGCAGGTACCTTTGAAGCTGGTGACAATTCTAAGGTCTCCGTTTTAAAGCCTTTAGATATAGTAACTACAGCTGGTGCAGCTGGTGATTTTGTTGCTGCATTACAAACCTTACCCGGAACAAGTACGGTCAATGAAGATGGTCGTTTGTTTGTAAGAGGCGGTGCAGCAGGAGAAACCCAGGTCTTTATTGATGGACTTCGAGTTTTTCAGCCTTTTAATACTACAGCTAATAACATTCCAACAAGAGGCCGGTTTTCTCCTTTTCTTTTTAAAGGAATTACATTCAGCACCGGAGGGTATTCAGCCGAATATGGCCAAGCCCTTTCTAGTGTTCTTTTATTAAGTACTACTGACGTACCGGATCAAGAAAAGACAGATATTAATATTATGTCAGTTGGTGGAGGAATTGGTCATACCGAAATTTGGGGAAACCAATCACTTAGTTTTAATACACAATATATCAATCTGGCGCCTTATGAAGCATTGATACCATCAACTCAAGGAATTAGTTGGAATAAACCTTTTGAGTCAATTTCTGGAGAAGCAGTTTTTAGAAATAAAGGAGAGCAAAGTATGTTTAAACTGTACACTGGTTTCAATCATTCTAATTTAGATATTAATCAAGAGGATATCAATTTTGAAGATTTCGTGCGTTTTCAACTAACCAATAATAATCTCTATTTTAATTCTTCCTATAAATATTTTTTTAAAAATGACTGGACTATAACAGCTGGTTCTAGTATATCAAAAGACAAAAATGAAATAACGGTTTTCGATACTGATGTTAGAGCAATTGAAACTGCTTTTCATTCAAAATTAAAATTAAAAAAAATATTTACAAATAGGTTTAATATTAGTCTGGGAGCCGAGCTCTTTAATATAGATTATGATGAAAACATAGTTACGCCAGATAATTCTGAATTTGAGAATGGATTTAATGATCAACTGTTCGCAAGTTTTATTGAAAGTGATATTTTCTTTAGTAATAAACTTGCAATGAAGCTAGGGGCAAGAGTTGAAAGTACTAAGGTTATTGATGAATTCACTTTTTCACCAAGACTTTCTTTAGCATATAAAACTAGTGAGAATGGCCAGTTTTCTTTGGCTTATGGTGATTTTTATCAAAACCCATTAAATGATATTTTGGTGTATGAACAAGATTTGCTTTCTGAGAAAACATCCCATTACATTTTCAATTATCAATATTTAAAAAATGGTAAAACTTTTAGAGCTGAGGCTTATTATAAGGACTATGATAATTTGGTCAAGTATGATACTAATCTTCCACAATTTGATTCTCAGTATGAAAATTCTGGAAATGGATATGCAACTGGTTTAGATATCTTTTGGAGGGATAATAAAACTATTAAAAACCTAGATTATTGGGTATCTTATTCCTATTTGAATACAGAGCGTGATTTTAGAAATTTTAGGGAGCAAGCCACACCAAATTTTGCACCTAAACATAGTTTGTCATTAGTTACAAAACTTTGGGTAGATGATTTAAAATCTCAGGTAGGCCTTTCATACAATTATGGTTCTGGTCGACCTTATGACAATCCCAATACACCAGAGTTTTTAGCTGAAAAAACTAAATCTTTTAATAATCTAAGTTTGAATTGGGCATATTTGATTGACCAACAGAAGATTTTATACTTCTCAGTCAATAATGTTTTAGGTTTTAATAATATTAATAATTACCAATATTCGAATACCCCAAATCTTGATGGAGTTTTTGAACGTCAAACGATTAGACCCTCGGCAGATAGCTTCTTTTTCGTTGGTTTTTTCTGGACAATTAGCACCGATAATAAAAGTAATCAGCTGGATAATTTATAAGTTTCAAAGACTTTTTTAGCCAATTAACAACACTTTTTAGATGTTGTACAACTTTTAGTTTGATTCCGGTCATTTCCATACGTACTTTGAATATTATGAAGAGATTCAATTTTTTCAGTAGTATAACTTTTTGTTTGTTGATGGTTATACTATGTTTTTGGCAAACTAGCCATGGTCAGAATCAGCCGCCTACGGTAACTGCTACAGGTTATCAAGCATATTGCACAGGTTCATCAAAGGCCATTGCAGAAACTATTAGTATTACTGACCCTGACGATACCACAACATCGGCCGTTTATATTCAAATTTCAGGTGGTTATGTTAATGGCGAAGATTTGTTAAGTTTAGTGGGAACGCATCCTAACATCACCAGTTCCTGGAACGTGGTTGAAGGAGAGTTAAGTTTAGAAGGTCCAGCAACTTATACAGAATTTGAAGCAGCCATATTAGCAACAGAATTTTCTAGCTCAAGCACAAGCCCTACTGGCTCAAGACAATTTTCGATTACAGTAGGCGAACCCAATTTTTTGCCTGAAAGTCAGCATTATTATGAATTTGTTTCTTCACCAGGTATTTCCTGGACTGCTGCAGAAGCAGCAGCAGCTTCAAGAACTTATTTTGGTTTGCAAGGTTATTTAGTGACATTGACATCACAAGAAGAAGCTGATTTTGCAGGGCAACAAGCTAGTGGTTTTGGTTGGATAGGTGCCACTGACGTTGCTGTAGAGGGTGAGTGGCGTTGGGTAACTGGACCAGAAGCAGGTACTTTGTTTTGGCTAGGAGACCGTAATGGAACAGAAATCACCTACGCGAATTGGAATGGTGGTGAACCTAATAATGTTGGAAGTAATGGAGAAGATTATGCCCACATAGCTGCAGAGAGAGTAATTAGAGGTGGTGCTCCAATTGGTGCGTGGAATGACTTACCTAATGGAGGAGGAGGAGGAGCGTACGCTTCACAAGGTTACGTGGTTGAATATGGTGGTATGCCAGGTGATCCCGTTTTAAATATTTCTGGTTCTACGACCATGGTTATACAATGCAAATTGATTACCAATAGAAATATAACTTATCGTGTGAATAAGAATTAAAACCTGATTCTGAACTAATCTACAATTCATCCTCATTTTTTGACAACTCGGTAGCTTTACTTTTCTACACATTCTATTCTTAAAGACTTTTGTTTCATAAATCAAAAAACAACAGTCATGAAAAAATTAATAGTACCACTCCTTTTTTTAATTGCCGGAGTTTTAAATGCACAAGATCAATACGCTATGGGTATGGAGAAAGCCATGCAACTTTGGACCGAACAGAAAACTGCTGAAGCTTCAAATCTTTTTGAAAGGATTGCAATGGCTGAAAGTGACAATTGGCTTCCATATTTCTACGTTTCTGTTGTCAATACAACAGCATCTTTTGGAGAAAAAGATGAAGAAAAATTAACGCAACAATTAGAAAAGGCAAAAGAGTTTATAGCAATTGCAAAGAGAATTTCACCAGATAATGCTGAAATTTTAGTACAAGAAGCTATGATAAATACCGCTTGGATTGCTTTTGATGGTGCCACATATGGTATGACTTTATCTGGAAAGAACGTCAAATTGTATAATGAAGCAATGAAAATAGCTCCACAGAACCCTCGAGTACTATTATCAAAAGCTGAATGGGATATGGGTTCAGCTCGTTATTTTGGAAAGGACACTACTCCATATTGTAATGATATTGAAAAGGCTTTAGAACTTTTTGCTACCTTTAAATCTGATATTCCTTTTTATCCTGTTTGGGGCAAAGAAAGAGCTGAACAAGTTTTAAAGGAATGTAAAGCATAATGCATGTGGAGTTTTGTCAAAGTAGTTAAGATTTCTTTACTGATTACGGTTTTTGTTGCTATTCTTAGCATTTTTATATTTGGGAATAATGATTACTCTTTGGAAAGTATTTCCCGAAACTTAATTATTGCCTTTGTTTTTTCTTTTGGACTCACTTTAGTTAACTCATATTACTACGATGGAATGAATCTTCGATATTCATGGGAGAAAGATCCAAAGAAACGGTTATGGTTTGGAGCCATTGGGTCTTTGGTATTGACTCTAATAACTTTTGGGCTGCTTCGATTTTTAGTCTATTATTATTTTACTGGTAGTTCTTTCTACGAGTTTGTGGAACGCGAAAAAAATGAGACGGGCTCTTATGTAATTGCACTGATTATTACCTTAATTGCATCTCTGTTCACCCATGCTTTTTATTTCTATCGTACCCTTCAAAAAAGAGAGGTAAAAGAGCAAAAAATAATTGCTGGTACCGCCTCTGCACGATTTGACGCGCTAAAAAATCAATTAGATCCGCACTTTCTCTTCAATAGTCTTAATGTATTGACTAGTCTAATTGAAGAAGATCCACATCAAGCTCAAAAGTTTACAACCTCGCTATCTAAAGTTTATCGATACGTTTTGGAACAAAAGAACAAAGACTTAGTTACAGTAGATGAAGAACTAAATTTCGCACGTACCTACGTTAGGTTATTAAAAATGCGTTTTGAAGATAGCATCGTATTTGACATACCAGAGCAATCTAGCCAGCCAGATGCCAAGATCATACCACTTTCTTTGCAACTACTTTTAGAAAATGCTGTAAAACATAATGTAGTGACTTCCTCAAGGCCTTTACATATTAAGGTATTTGAGAGTAATGGCAACCTTGTTGTTGAAAATAATCTGCAAGAAAAACAAGTCGTTAAAAAGAGCAGTGGAGTTGGTCTGCAAAATATTCGCCAACGTTATGATATTTTAACGGATAAACAGGTATTTATAAACAAAACAAAGTCCGATTTTAGTGTATCTCTACCCATGTTATCTAAACAAGTTTCCGTGATGGAAACACAAGAAGAACACATTGAGGAAAAACGTTATTTAAAGGCTAAAGAAAGGGTTGAAGCACTTAAAGGTTTTTATGGTAATCTCATTGCTTATCTTATTGTTATACCCTTTTTATGGTGGCTTAACTTGCGAACAACTGATTTCATTTGGGCGATATTCCCAACTTTAGGTTGGGGCTTTGGTTTAACTATGCACGCCTTAGAGGCCTTTGGTTATAATCCAATCTGGGGTAAACGTTGGGAACAAAAGAAAATCCAAGAATTAATGGAAAATGAAGACTTTTAAATTAAAAAAGCGATAGTTCTTCTTACAAATTCAGCAATTCATTTTCAATACTCCCCAGCCTTTTTTCAATCCATCCTATTAAAACTACAATTCAGTAATACACTTTTTTAGAATAGCCCACTTATTGAGAGATTTGGTATGTAACTAATAACAAAACAAAAACATATCATCATGGAAAACATAAACGAATACAAATACAATAAAGCTGTTGAAAGAGTAAAATGTATTAAGTCTTTTTACACCCACCTAACAATCTATTTTTTGGTCATAAGCGCTTTAGCCTATATCAACTATTCTACAACTAGTTTTATTTGGGTAATCTTTCCTGCAGTAGGATGGGGATTAGGACTCATAAGTCATGGTCTTCGCGCTTTTGGTCAAAACTTGATTTTCGGTAAAGATTGGGAAGAGCGAAAAATTAAAGAATTAATAGAAAGTGATAAACTATAATACATCAACCAAAAAGCGAATAAAATGGAAAACTATAACGAGAGTAAATATTTAAGAGCAAAGAAAAATGTAGAAGAAATCAAAGCTTTTTATGGAAGAGTGATACGAGGCATTGTTGCAATTCTAATTGTCGGGGCTATAAACTATTATCTGAATGAATGGCAAAGACCATGGTTTTTATGGGTTGTTTTTGGGGTAAGTTTAAGTCTTTTTATTAGGGCTTCTAAGATTTACGGATTAAATATGATTTTTGGTAAAGACTGGGAAGAGCGGAAAATAAAAGAGTTTATTGAGAAGGGTGATTTTTAAACTTTTATCTTTAAAAACCAACAAACCATTATTATGGAAAACACAAATAATAACAACAAATACTTAAGAGCTAAGGAGCGCGTTGACGAGCTAAAAAAGTTCTATGGACACTTAACATCTTATTTTATTGTAATAGCCGGCCTTGGAGCCTTAAATTATTGGGTAAATGAATGGAGGTATATGTGGTTTTTATGGGCAGCTTTTGGCTGGGGAATAGGCGTTATATCGCATGCGATAGGTACTTTTAGTCTTAATCCATTTTTTGGTAAGGACTGGGAGAAACGTAAGATTAAAGAGTATATGGAAAAGGAGAATGATCAGAGAAAATGGCAATAGTTATGGAAGATTTAAAAACAGAAAAGCTCAATAGAGCAAAGAAAAGAGTAGAACAGATAAAGGGATTTTATATTCATGCCACAATTTATACGATAATAAATATTTTTATTTTGGTTAATATTTTTATTGGCAATGGATATGATGGTGAAAATTTTTGGCAATTTTCTCATTTTTTAACCCCTTTCTTTTGGGGTATTGGTTTATTTTTTCATGCTGCTAAGGTTTTTAATTTTAATCCAATTTTAAATAAGGATTGGGAAAAACGTCAAATAGAAAAGTATATGGAAGAGGACCGTAAGATTTCTGAAAAATATACTAAGAAATGAAAAAGGAATATAGCTCAACATCGCAATTAGAGCGCGCTCAAGAACGCGTAAAGAAACTTAAGAGTTTTTATAAACATTTAATGGTTTATATAATTATTAATGGTCTTTTGCTCTTATTTTCTGGTAAAATGACTTTTATTCTTTTAAGTAAAGAGGCTTTAGGTAATCCTGATTTTATGAAATGGATTAATTGGAATGTATATGGGACACCAATAATCTGGGGTTTAGTATTGTTAGCACATGCTGCGGTGGTTTTTATTCCAAGTCCCTTCAAAAAATGGGAAGAACGTAAAATAAAAAGCTATATGGAAAAGGAGAGAATGAGAAACAATTCAAATTCCATGTAGTAACCATTCCTATGGAGAATAAAACAATTAAATACAAACGTGCTACTAAAAGGGTGAAACAATTAAAAGGTTTTTATAATCATATTAAAATCTTTGTGGTGGTGAATTTGGCTCTTTATTTAATTAAAAGTGGCTGGATTCATTCTTGGCTGCCAAATGGTTTTCCAAGAGCTTCTTATTATTTTGATTGGATAAATGAAAATTTCATAATCTGGGGTATATTTTTAGTTTTTCATGGTTTGCTTGTTTTTCGTAACAAACTTCCCTTTTTTAAAAACTGGGAGAAAAAGCAAATACAGAAATTCATGGAACAAGAAAGTAAAGAAGAGAATAAGTATAGATAGTTTGATAAATTTTATCGAAGTTTAAGTATCAATATTAAAATAAACCTGAATGAAAGTTATCATTATTGAGGACGAAAAACCTGCAGCTAGAAGATTAGGAAGATTATTGAGTGATTTAAATGTTGCGGTTTCAACAATGCTTCATTCTGTTGAAGAATCAATTGAGTGGTTTCAAAATAATGAACACCCTGATTTAATCTTTTTAGACATTCAACTTTCGGATGGATTATCATTTGAAATATTCGATGTTGTTGATGTTAAAAGTGCTATCATTTTTACTACTGCTTATGATGAATATGCGCTGCAAGCTTTTAAGTTAAATAGCATTGATTATCTGCTAAAACCTATAGATGACGAGGAGCTTGAAAAAGCGGTAAAACAGTATAAAGAATTAAAGCCTGAAAAAGAACAAATTGCTGTTGATTTTGAAGACATTAAAAAGCTTTTAATTAATCCACTTGAACGCGAATTCAAAAAACGATTTACAGCCAAAGTTGGACAGCATATAAAAATTATTAATGCTGATGAAGTTGAGTGTTTTTATAGTGAAAATAAAGGCACTTATGCAGCTACTATTGATGGAAGAAATTATTTGTTGGATACCACTTTAGAAAACCTCGAAGACGAACTTTCACCGAAAATATTTTTCAGAGTAAGCCGTAAGTTCTATGTTAATATAAATCATATTAATGATATAATTTCATATACTAATTCTAGACTTCAAATTAAGCTAAATAGCTTTAAAGAACAAGAAATTATTGTTAGCCGGGAGCGAGTAAAAGATTTTAAGTTATGGTTGGAATAAGAGTATTTAATAAACTGAATTTAAGATAATTAAATATCATGATAGATTTTTCTTATACCAGCTATTTTTACTAAAATCACCCTTTTTCATCCACCCTATTATCATCAAAAGCAGATGGTAGCAATTTAGGAATTAATTTAATAAAAATTGGTAATAAAACAGCTCCACCTGGTAACATGAAAATAGCTAGAGACGGAATAGATTTAAAGAGGTCAAGCAGTTGACTTTGTATTTTTTTTCGCTCCTCTACATTTAAATCTTTAGAAGTTGCCTTGGCTAAAAGCTGTACTAACTCTCTACTTTCTGAAAGCTCCTTTTTAAGCCTTTTACTATTTCTTAAAATTAATTTACTGACATTTTTGGTCATCCCATCATAGAATTTTGATGCCAAATTTGTGTCTTGTAAATAGGGTATTTTTTGATGATTTTTAATGAAGAAAAGTTTAACATTTTCTAATGCATTTTTAGCGTTGGTTTTTGTCTTGTCTAAGACGCTAGAAATTTTAAAAATAAACTCTGATTCTGAGTGGTCTAAAGTAGCATCTTCCCAAACAGCTAAACAAGCAAAATCAAGCAAATAATCTTTCTCACATTCACTTAAATTATCTGGTATCATTTGAAGATAAGATCCTTCAAACTTTGTCTCGTTTAAATCAACATAGGTTAATGATGATTCTAATAATTGCATTAGTTTAAGATCATTATCATTTCGCTTTTTTGAATAAAGAGCGTGATAAGCTATGTTAATAGTTATATATTCTAAAACTTGAGCATGTCTTGTTAACGACTTAGAGTTTGACAAGTAGGCACTAAAAATTAAAACATCAACATATAATAAAGAGTTGGTTAAACTATTCCCAAAAGCTTTATTAAAAACGTTACCATTTAAGTAAATTCTTGACTCAACAAGCTTTTCAAGTTGTGCAATGGTTTTGCTTCCGGTCAATATTTTATTTAAGAAAGAGATTCTTCCAACCTCCATTTGTTGATAATAGGCAAAAACAGTATCAACAAACTTTTCAAAATCTGAACTGTTAGTTTCAAAACGAAAAGCAAAATATAAAGCCGTTAATAGATTTATTTTGGCTATCTCATCTTCCGATAGCTTATGTTCAGTAGGTATAAATGATGGAATGTCTAGATGTATGCCATAAACAAAGCCATTATCTAATAGCTCTAGATAGAGTTCTTTGTAAGAAGAATAGGGTAACTCTCCGGTTTTTAAAAGAGAACCAAATTTATTAATCCAACCTGGAGCAGATGGGTTCATAGGTTAATTTTCCAACTTCAAAGAAACATAAATTATAAGACTTTGGCTACAATGAAGTCATCTAATTAAATTAAAATTGAAAAGAAGAATTTTGAAAAGCAAAAGATTTTCTAACAGCTTTAGAACTCAATAAAATTACCCAAATCCAGGGTCCAATTATATTCTTTATAGTCAATTGCTACGCCCCTGGTCGTGGGAATCAGGTCTTGTTCTTTAAGAATCTTAAGTGAACCATCTTTGCCTCCAAAATCTCCCCTAAACCAACTAAACACAGAAGAAACAAATACTTTGTTTTGTGTGGTATCAAATGTTGTGGAACTTTTTAAAAAATACGTTGTGCTCTTGGCCAATTGATGATGTAAATCAATAGGGGAATAAATAGCAATTGGTGGACAGTCTTTTGCACCACAGTTAAGAGCAAAATGAATTCTGTAATCTGGATTTTCTACTCTTAATAATTTTTCGAACCCATTAGGAAAACTTTTTTTTAAGTATCCCAATCCTAGTTTGGATTTAGACTTTCTAATTATCCCATGTTCAATCTTATCAAAAGAAATTTCATTTTCGGCTATAATTATTTGATTTCTTGAAAAGAAATCGTTTCGATTTTCATAAAGTTCCGGACTTTTTTTCAGAATTACTTGTATGTAAGCATTGTAGAGATTAATCCAAAAGGCTATCTTTTGTTCATCTGTTTTAAGGGTGTTAGCTAATTCTTCTAGGTCAATTTTCGCTAACTGCTCTTGAAGATATTCAGTGTTTTCACCTTTTTTGATTTTTTCTAAAAACTGCTCAGAAAGCGAATTAAGTTTTGTAGTCTGTGCTTCACACATGGAGAAGATTAACAAAAGAAAAATACTAATGCCTTTTAAATTCATATCATTTTGTTTCACCAGAAATTCAATTTACCACAGGTAATTAAGCACATGTGTTCTTGGTCGAAAAAGATTTAATTTCCTTTCTGAAATCTAGCAAACAAAATCCTGTTGATATTTTATAAATTTATTAATGATGATAAGCTTTTCATTTGCAGTTTTAAAGTAAGAGCAATTCAAAAAAATCACGTTTCGTATTCCAAATGACGAATAGATTAATGAAACATAAAATTCAATGGCCTTTAGTTAATCGTTAGGTCGCAAAATAAAATGCTTGTTAAACATTAGTAGGTAATGGCTTTTTGAAATCAATAAACTTTATTGATTTGCCTTATTTAGAAAAATATTAAAAAGCCTAAATCTTATTTGAGAAGTACTCTTTAACTAGTTTATGAAGCTTTTTTTGAAGTATTTTTTATTAAACCAATACAAGAAAAGAAGAAGAGTGCTCCCAAGACCCCATAAATAATCATAGCTCTCGTATTTTCACTATTATTTCCATACAATATTGCTGTATAAATTAAGCCTCCTATTCCCGCTAAGGTTAATATGGCTCCAAAAATATTTTTTATATCCATGGCAGCAAAATAATAAAAAATTTAATTATCAATGGTTTTAATAATTTTACAAGGATTGCCAGCAGCGAATGTATCTGAAGGAATATCTTTAGTAATCACACTACCCGCACCAATTACTGTTCTGTCACCAATTGTAACACCAGGGCAAATAGTAACATTGCCACCTATCCAAACATCTTCACCAATAGTTATAGGTTTACCAAACTCCAAGCCAGAGGCCCGTGATTTGGCGTCCAAAGGATGTGTAGCTGTATATATTTGAACATTGGGTCCGAACATGGTTCTATCACCAATTTTAACAGGTGTAACATCTAGTACCGTACAATTAAAATTAAAAAAAACTCTTTTACCTAAATAAATATTAGCACCATAATCACAATAAAAAGGGGGTTGAATAAAGCAACTTTTACCCTGATTAGGAATGAGTAATTTGGCCAAACGTTTCAATTCTTTTCCGTTATCCGGTGAGCAAGTATTTAGTTTTTGTTGCAAGAGTCGAGCTTCAATCCGTTGAGATACTAATTCTTTGTCAAAAGGATTGTAAAGTTCACCATGTATCATTTTTACTTTTTCATTCATAAGCTCGAAAGTAAATCTTGAGTATTCAAGATAGTTGCAAATTCTTCGTTCAAACTTGCTAAGGTTGTTTGATGAATGATTTCTGAATCAAACTTATCCCCATTTGGAGCTATGCTGTCAAAAGTAGCCGTTGCGTCTGCAATTAAATAGATTTTAAATCCAAGATTAGAAGCCATTCTAACACTTGTTGAAATGCAATGATTGGAAGTAAGGCCTGCTATAACGACTATTGAAATATCATCTTTATTTAATTGTTCTTCTAAATCGGTGCCAATAAATGCGCTATTTACATTTTTAGAAATAATAGGTTCTCCTTTAATTGGCAAAACTTCATTTTTTATAGCGAAGCCTGCTTTAGAAGGATGTAAAGGTGATTTCGGGTTTTGAGCACTGTGTTGGACGTGAAAAACAGGTAATTTAAGTGTACGCCATTTTTGAAGTAATGCTTTAGCATTTTCTTCTGCTTGAGGGTTATTTCTGTTACCGCCATAATACTCCCAATCGTCTAAACCATATTGTATGTCAATGAGTAACAATGCTGAGTTATCAAATTCTAAATTCATCGTATTACTAATTTTTTTTCCATAACAATGTAGTCTATCCCTCCTTTTGTAAATTGAATGTTAGTCTCTTCCATACCAAAATTGGTATAAAAACTAACTTTATCCTTACGAGCATTACACCAAATATTTTCAATATTTAGGATACTTAATTTATTAAACATTGCTTTAAGTAATTCAGTGCCATATCCTTTGCCTTGCTGTTTATTTACAGTAGCAAATTTTCTAAACTGTACTCTTTTTCCTTGGAAAAATAGTGAAACAACGGAAACAAGATTATGATTAATAAATAGGCCATAGTGAAGCCCATGCTCATCATTTTTCAGTTTTATGTAATCAATATTTTTGTCCGGCCACATGACTTGATGCCTAATATCCCAAGTTTCGTAGTGTGCAATTTCTTTGATATTAAAATTCAAAAGAATAAAATTCTGTGATTTATACCTTAAACATGTTGATCAATTAAAATGGTATTACCATCAGGATCTTGAATGACAAAGCTTGCTGGTCCGGTACTGTTTTCATCTGCCTCGCTCACCAATTTAATTTGATTAGCTTTTAGGTGTTTTTGTATTGTACGTACATCATCATAACCCTTTACTGGTTGAGCATTTTCATCCCATCCAGGATTAAAAGTCATGATATTATTTTCAAACATGCCCTGGAACAAACCAATTAAGGTAGTACCATTTTTCATTATCATGTAGTTTTGCTCTATTGAACCTGCGAAAATCGCAAAGCCCAATTTTTCATAGAATGTTCGAGAAGTTTCTAAGTCCTTTACAGAAAGACTTAATGAGAATACGCCTAGTTTCATTTTTGTGTATAATGGTTATCTCTTAAAATTAAGAATTTTACTTAAGAACTTCACTTAAAACTAACCATACATTTTCCATTACAATTTGATGTCCTTCCGCGGTTGGATGAATACCATCTTCTAAGTTTAATTCTGGGTTACCGGCCACATTTTCCAAAAGAAAAGGTACAAGTGGAATATTATTTTCTTTTGCCAACTTAGGGAATATTTCGCGAAATTCTTTTGTGTATTCTGGCCCCATATTCGGTGGTATTTGCATGCCTGCCAAGACAATTCTGGTGTCATCGTTCTTTTTTTTGACCAAATTGATAATTGCTTGTAGATTAGAACTGGTTTCGTTCAACGGAATTCCTCTTAAACCGTCATTCGCACCTAGTTCTAAAACAAAAACATCGACTTTCTGATTAAGAACCCAATTTAATCTGTTTAATCCGCCAGCTGTTGTTTCGCCGCTCAAACCCGAATTGACAATGGTATAATTAAGGTTTAAAGAATCTATTCGTTTTTGAGTTAATGCAGGAAAAGCCTCTTCCAATTCTATACCATAACCAGCAGTCAAACTATCACCAAAAAACAGTATTACTTTATTACCATCCTCTATTAAAAGATTTTTTTGTTGTTCAGTCGTTTCTGATGTTTTATTTTGAGTTGTTTTTTTTGCTGAATCATCACACGATAACATTAAAAACAAAGCAAAAAAATAACGAAACTTTAAGAGGGTACGCATAGTAAAAAGAGGTGTTAAGTGAATTCAATTGCCTATTTTTCGATTTCGAAAAAATACAGCTCACATATAAACTATGTCAAAGATATTAAACGTTGGTCAGCTTGGGAAAACATACACTAGTGGTTCTAAAAAGTTAACGGTTTTAGATGCTATTTCATTTGAAATTGAAGCTGGTGAAACTTTTGCGATTGTAGGCCCTTCAGGAAGCGGTAAAACAACATTGTTAGGCCTTTGTGCAGGTCTTGATGAACCTAATGAAGGTTTTGTAGAACTATCTGGAAAGGACTTATCTGACTTAAACGAAGATGAAAGGGCTTTACTGCGTAATAAAGAAGTGGGATTTATATTTCAAAATTTTCAATTATTACCAACGCTTACCGCACTTGAAAACGTTATCGTTCCTTTAGAACTACAGGGCCAAAAGAATGCGAAAAAAGTAGGGATTGAATTATTAGGTAAAGTAGGCTTAAAAGATAGACTTCATCATTATCCTTCCCAGTTGTCTGGTGGAGAACAGCAACGTGTTGCTTTGGCTAGGGCGTTTTCTACACGCCCTTCTATTTTATTTGCAGACGAACCAACAGGTAATCTTGATGAAGAAACGGGTCAAAAAGTGGTTGAGTTACTATTTGACCTCAATAAAGAAGCTGGTACTACTTTAGTGATTGTGACCCATGATTTAGAATTAGCGCAAAAAACGCAGCGTATATTGAAGCTTAAAGGTGGTAGAATTGTTGCTAATGAAACAGTATCTATTTGATAACTATGAAGAATCAATCTACTTCAAAAGCAGGTATTAGTTGGATTTTTAAAATGGCCTGGCGTGATAGTAAGGCTAGTGGCAAACGCTTGCTTTTATTTATGGCTTCAATAATTTTAGGTATTGCGGCAGTTGTTTCTATTCAATCTTTCAGCGCTAACTTAAAAGATAATATTGCATTACAATCTAAAGCATTAATGGGTGCTGATTTTTTAATTGATAGTGATAAACCTCCAACACCCAAGGTTCAAGCTATTATTGACTCTTTGGGTGGCGCTGATGCAAAAGGGGTTAGTTTTCCTTCAATGGCCGTGTTTCCAAGAAGTGGCGATACTAAACTAGTCAGTATTCAAGGTATTCAAGGTGCCTATCCATTTTATGGCGAATTAGAAACAGTACCGCTAAATGCTGCAGGTACTTATCAAAAAACAAATGGTGCTCTTGTAGATGCTACATTAATGTTACAATTTGGTGTAAACGTTGGTGACTCTATTAAAATTGGAAATAGCCTTTTTCCTATTACTGGGAGTCTAGTTTCAGCACCTGGTACAGGTGGAGTTGGGGCTTCTATAGCTCCTCCTATATGGATTCCTTTTAAATCTATCGAAGAAACGGGTTTAATTCAAATTGGTAGTAGAGTAGGCTATGATTTTTATTTTGTTGCCGATGAACAACAAGATTTGGAAGAACTAGATAGGTTAGTTGACCCAATGCTCGATGTAGAGGGTGCCGATTTGGACACTCACTTGTCTACAGGACAACGTTTAGGTAGAAACTATGAGAATTTTGGTAAGTTTTTAAATCTTGTAGCCTTTATTGCCTTGCTTTTAGGTTGTGTAGGTATTGCTAGTTCAGTTCATATTTATATTAAAGAAAAGCTTAGCTCCGTTGCCGTATTGAAGTGTTTAGGAGCAACTAGAAAGCAGAGCTTCTTTATTTACTTAATACAAATAGCTGGAATGGGTTTTGTGGGCGGATTTTTAGGGGTTTTAACTGGTCTTGTTTTACAACAATCATTTCCATTATTATTGCAAGGATATTTGCCTTTTGAAGTAGAGATTAGTTTTGCTCCCCAAGCAGTTTCGGTAGGATTAATATTGGGGGTTTTAATGTCAGTTTTATTTGCATTAACACCATTATTATCAACATGGTTTGTCTCACCTCTGCAAGTGTTGAGGGTACAGGATGATAATGGTAAAAACTCCTTAACATCTCGTTTTTTGGTTTTATTGGCTATCATGCTCTTCGTATTTGGATTTGCTTATTGGTTACTTGGTAGATTGAACTATGCACTTTACTTTGTACTAGCAATTCTTATGGTATTTGCAGTTTTAGGAGGAACAGCAATTTTATTCATGCGATTGGTAAAACGTTATTTTCCTAATTCTTGGGGGTTCACTGCTCGACAGAGTCTATTGAATCTTTTTAGACCAAATAATCAAACTGCGGTTTTAATTTTAGCTATAGGAGTAGGTACATTCTTAATTAGTACCCTATACTTTACAAAAGATGTATTACTAGCTAAAACATCTTTAGAAGCTAGTGAAAAAGCTCCAAATTTAATTTTAATGGATGTGCAAACTGAGCAAAAAGAGCACGCTGAAAATAGTATTAAATCTTCAGGGCTTGAGGTTTTAAATAATATTCCGATAATTACGATGCGCGTACAACAAATAAAGGAAAGACCTGTACGAGAATTGATTTTAGACACTACCACCACTATGAACAAGTGGATATTACATCATGAATTTAGAGTAACCTATAGAGATGAGTTAGTGAGTTCTGAAACCTCACTAGAAGGAACTTGGCCTGTTGAAAAAACTCCTAATGGTTTAATACCAATTTCACTTGCTGAAAATGTAGCTCAAGGTGCACAAGTTAATCTTGGTGATAAACTTATTTTTAATGTACAAGGTGTACTAATGGAGACTTATGTAGCCAATATAAGAACCGTTGATTGGGCTAGAATGCAAATAAATTTTTCCATTCTTTTTCCTTCTGGTATTCTAGAAAGTGCACCTCAATTTCACGTCTTAACGACAAATGTGCCGGATACTGGTACTTCAGCTTCTTTACAACGGCAATTGGTGAAACAGTTTCCGACGGTATCAATTATAGATTTAAGACAAGTTTTAAGTGTTATAGAGGGTATATTAAATAAGATTTCTTGGGTAATCAACTTTATGGCCTTTTTTAGTATTCTTACTGGTATTATTGTGCTGATAGGTTCGGTTAGAACTAGTAAATATCAGCGAATTAAAGAGAGTGTACTGTTAAGAACTCTAGGAGCAAAAAGTAAGCAGATATTACGTATTACAGCTTTAGAATATCTGTATTTGGGGCTTTTAGGAAGTGGAATAGGATTGGTCCTTGCTTTAGTGGGTAGCTTTTTATTGGCAAAATTTGTATTTCAAACAGCGTTTATTCCTTCATGGCCGCCTTTCGTCATTGTTTTACCTGTAATCACTCTTTTGGTATTGTTGATAGGCTTATTTAATAGTAAAACAGTTTTACAAAGCCCGCCTTTAGAAGTTTTAAGAAAAGAAATTAACTAATTTATCAAAAGAAACAGCATATAGAGGGTAAAGCATTCACCCTCTATATTGAATCTGAATATTTTTATAATTATTGTATGATACCAGTACAGGCAACACGTGCCCCAGCGGCACCACTTGGCTGAGATGTGAAGTCATCAATACCTTGGTGTACTATAATTGCTTTACCCACAATATTTTTAGTATCATCATCACATCCAATGCACCATTCACTAGTTGAAAATGAGATGGATGCATTACCACTCGCATCTGCAGTAAAATTACCAATGTCACCTTTATGATAACCACCTTCAGCTCCCCATTTTGCATGTGGTTGAAATGTTGGGTTCCAATGACCACCAGTTGATTTTCCATCAGCAGATGAACAATCAGCTTTTTCATGAATATGAATAGCATGCTCACCTTCTGTTAAACCAGTTAAAGAGGCCGACATACTCACAGTACCACCTTCTTCAGCAAAAGTAACTTCGCCAGATATACCACTATCACTTTTAGGTTCTAATTGAAATGTAATCGCTTCATTTTTAGCCATTTCAATCATTTCTTTTTCAGTTTCAAATTCTGTCTCAACTGCTTCCATTTCTTCCTTAGCGGCATTAGTATCTTTCTTTACCTCTTTGCAGCTAAATACAGTCACTATCAATAAGCCTAATAGTGTTGCTTGAACTTTTTTCATTTTTAGTGTTTTTAGTTTTGTCTAAGTTACTGAATATTTCAAGTGAATTCAATATTTCAGCTGCTATCACTTTAGAATTGCGCCTTAAAAAGTTCCTTGGGATCTTTAATTCCTCTTTTCAAATTTTCACATAATAATAAGGTCTTATCAATTTTGGTTTGCGAGTTTTTGTAGCGAGCTATACCATAAATCAAACCTCTCTTTTTACCATCGGTAAAACTTTCAAAAATTTTATAGGCCTCATAATCACTAATCATAACCGCTTCAAATTCTTCCGGAACTTCAACTCCATATTTTGAAGTGTCCTCAAAAAATTGCAATTCAAAAATATCATTTGGAAATAGCCCCAATTCTTTTTGATAGCGTTTACCAAACATCATACAATATTGACCATGTATTTTTTGAATGGCGGCATGAAATACCAATTCTTTCCCTTCAAATTTTGCAACGGCCTTTACACGTCTTGTTTTCATCTTTATGAAGGGTTCTACTATTTCTTCTGAAAGAATTAAAGAATAATAATCCCCAGTTACAGAAATTTCAAAAACAGAACTTTTCAGCATAATACGAATCAATTACAAACAAACCAATTATGAATTTTAAAGGAAAAACATCGATAAAATGGTTAAAAAATACGATAATCGGTAATTGGACGTTTTAAAAGTATCTAATTTCCCCCGATTAGTAAATAAATAAAAACAATAAACACAAACCATTATGTTGGTCTACCAGCCATCAAAATATTTAGATTTTCTTTCATATTGTAGGCAAAGACGTTTATTCAGTAGAAATTATCAGAATTTACGTTTAATGAAACAATCCGGGGAAATTGCCCAAAACGAATATGTTCAGGCATTAAGAAAATTGCATAATCGTGTAATTGAATTAGAACTACAATATTTTGATATTCTTCATATGAGACTTTAGTCTACTAAAGCGCTAATTACCTGAGTATCGCTATGCAAAGTTTTATGCACAGGGCATTTATCAGCTATCTGTAATAGCTTTTGCTTTTGATTTTCATCAAGGTCTCCATTTAGTTTTATTTCTCGATGAAAAGTATCAATCTTAGCATTAGTACTCTCACAATTCTCACAATCTTCTATATGCATTTTACTGTAAGAGGTGTGAACTTCTACATTATCAATAAGCCATCCTTTTCGTTTGGCATACATTTGAATTGTCATAACGGTGCATGCTGAAAGTCCGGCAGATACTAATTCATACGGCGAAGGACCATAATCATTACCACCAAAACTTATGGGTTCGTCGGCAAGCATGTAATGGTTTCCTACTTTTAATTGCGTAGAAAATCCGTCATCATTATCTAAGCTTGCAATAACCTGATGTTTTGATTTTAACTTGCTATCAACACGGGCATTAATAGTTAAATATCTTTTGGCCCAACCAGATATGACTTCACCTACATAAATAGAATCTTTTTTATCAAACAAAAGATGATCTGCTCCATTTAAAGACACGAAACTTTTTGGATGATGCGCGGCGCCATAAATTTCTTCTGCATTTTTAATTCCCACGGTTTCATCTTGTGGTGAATGCATGATAAGTAACGGCTTGCGTAGTGATTTAGCAGTCTCCGGTAACGATTTAGATTCTAAATCATCAACAAACTGCTTTTTAATTTTAAAGTCACGACCGCTTAAATTTACCACCGCCTCACCTTTGGCTTTAATTTCTTCTAGCCCACTTTTAAATAAATGATTAACATGTTTTGGGTTCGAAGGAGCCCCAATAGTGGCAACAGCATTAATAGATTCTATTTCAGCTGCAGCAAATAAAACTGCTGCACCGCCTAATGAATGGCCAATTATTAAAGAGGGTGCTTCATAATTCTCTTTCAAAAAATTAGCAGCAGCAATTAAGTCATTTACATTGCCAGAAAAATTGGTATCTGCAAAGTCTCCATCACTCTCTCCTAAACCAGTAAAATCAAAGCGGAGCACCGCAAATCCATTAGCGGTTAAAGCTTTACTTATATTTTTTACTGCAGAAAGATTTTTTGTGCAAGTAAAGCAATGGGCAAAAAGTGCAAAATTATGTGCTTGCCGATCTGCCGGAAATTCTAACCTACCTATAAGTTTTTGTCCTTCTTTATTATTGAAATTAACTTTCTGCAGGTTCATTATTTTTTCTTTTTCCTTAGGTCGGGATTAAAGAAGAAACCTATCTGAAAACGATTAAAAACTGCACTAGAAAACTGATTGCGTAGCCAACCTAATTGCAGGCTGCTGTTATCTGTAATATGAGCGCCTATAGCACCATAAAGTCTGTTTTGCCCGAAGAGGTTGTCTTGAAGGTTAATGAATAATTCATCATAAAAATTTAAGAAGAACGTATTGGTTAAGGGTAAAGTCATTTGAATACGATATCGAGCACGGTGCTCTGTCTTGTTTTCATAATCAAAATCATCTTTTTCAGCAACGGTTATAAAACGTTGCTCAAGGCGATAACGGTGTTCAAATAATAATTCCCAAACCTTATTCTTTAAAATGAATTGCTCAAAAATTCGGTGTTCTTTTATTCTTAAATCATCATCAATGATATCATCAAAAATTAGTCTATTATCTTCAAAATTTGGGTCGGTATTAATAAAAGCGTATCCCCCGGTAATCATTGCATTTGGGTTGATATGATAATTGAGCCCAGTTCTTAATAATAATTGATTAAAATTATCCGAAGTTTCATAATATCTAAACTGCGCTTCAGTATGTAAACTGAATCGTTCTGAAATTTTATTCATTCCGAAATACATATACCAAATACCGGTTTCATCTTCTCCGGTTTCTTGACTGTTGGCTAAAAAACTTATTAAAAAACAAAAAACAATAACTCTTTTCATGTTCTGCTTTTTTTAATTGATGGAAAATGTTTTTGTTGTTTTGAAAGGAGATAAGTCAATACTTTCAATAGACTCTCTATAGGTTTTCCATGTATCAGTAAAGAAAGAATTAGTTTTAGTTAAGGTCTCTTTCAACTCGGCTTCAGCATAATTGATTAAATCTTTCTCTGTTTTTGTGATGCCTGTTTTTCTGCTGTAAACATATCTATTGGCTACGCTTATTCTTTGCATTACGTTCACCTCAGGGTTTCTTGTGATACCTTGACGTTTGTCTACTTTGCCAATGTATAGGGCGATTACAGAGTCAATGCTTTTTACAATGGTAGAAGACTCCTTAATTTGGTCTTTGTATTTGTCTTTATCTAAAGCTTTCAACTCTTTAGAATACTTGTTTGCCAAGTCTTTACTTTCAACCAATTGTTTAACTGCATCTGCTGCCGTTTGTGTCAATTTTTGAAGTTTATTTGCACTCTCGTATACCTCATTAATGGCTGCAATATTCACTTTTATTCTTGGATCGCTCTTAACGGTAACTGCTGTCTCATCAGTTACATCACCAAAACTTACTTGCACTTTGTAGGTACCTGGTTTTACAGCAACACCACCTCTTTCACGACTATTCTTGCTAATTTTCCTTGAAGGACGTTCTGCTCCTTTTTCATCCATTCTCCAATAAATTCTATGGAAACCGGCTTTTTTAGGTGTCTTATATTTTAGTGTACGAATAAGGCGTTCCCCATCATAAATATCAAACTGAATTGAATCTTTTTTCTGAACACCAGTCAGCTCTTTTTTAGAAGCATCAATATCAGAAGTTTCCTTATTTGTTGTATCAGCTTTTTTATCATCCTTCTTCATGACCTCTTTACCCTCTTTCAAAAAGTAGGTAATCATGGCGCCACGCTTTCTGTTTTCTCCATTGTATATAGCATCTGCACCAAAACGGCTACCTGTAGCTTGTTGATAAGCGGCTTGATAGGCAGTCGGACTCTCGAATAGCTTAATATCTTTTTGTAGAATGGCTTTATTAGCTGCTAGAGCTCTCAATGGGCGAATATCATCTAATACCCAGGCGGCACGACCAAATGTTCCAATTACTAAATCATGTTCTCTAGGGTGAATTACCAAGTCTTTAGTGGAAACGGTAGGATAACCTTCTGTCCATTTTTTCCAAGAATTTCCAGCATTAAAAGAAATATAAAGACCATCATCAGTTCCTAAAAACATAAGATTCGCGTCTATTTCATCTTCGACGATAGCTAAAGCATAACTCTGAACATCATTACTATCTACAATTCTAGACCATGTTTTACCATAGTTTTTTGTTCTATACACGTAAGGTGTATAATTGAATCTTCTATAATCGTTTGCAATTAAAAGCGCTTCTCCTTTATTTTTTTTAGATGCTTTTATTTGTGGTATCCAACTTCCTTTTGGTAAGCCTTTAATATTAGCGGTAACTTCAGACCAATTTGCACCTCCATTTTGAGAATAATGCACACGACCATCATCTGTGCCAACCCAAAGCATATCTTTCTCAACAACTGAAGGTTCAATGACCAATATGGTACAATGATTTTCAGCCCCAGTAGCATCCATGGTCAATCCGCCACTCTCACTTTGTTTTTGTTTTTCAGGATCATTTGAAGTTAGATCTGGAGAAATTACTTGCCATGTCAAACCCTTATCTGTTGTTTTATGTACGAACTGACTTCCAAAATATGCCGTACTATTATCAAAAGGGTCTTGACCAATTGCAGCGTTCCAATTGAATCTAAGTTTTGTATCGGCATTTGGTGCCGTTGGGCGTACAGAATAATTATTACCTGTCTTCCAATCATAACGAGAGACATTACCTTGCTGACTCATTGTATATCCGTATTGACTATCATCTAAATCAGGCACAACATCAAAGCCGTCGCCGAAACTAATTTCTTGCCAATAATCGTTACGAATACCTTGCGCTCTCCAAGCATAAGCAGGGCCTCGCCAAGAGCCATTGTCTTGCATTCCGCCATAGACATTATAAGGATATTCATTATCTACATTAATATGATAGAATTGAGCAACTGGAATATTACCCACAAAACGCCAGGTTTTACCACCGTCTTTAGTAATATTCATGCCCCCATCATTACCATCCATCATAAATTGTCCATTCTCTGGATGAATCCACCACGCATGATGGTCAGGGTGTACACCATTATCCACGCCATAAGCAGGCATAAGTTCTGTAAAGTTCTTACCACCGTCTTCAGAAACATTCACATAGGTAAATACTGAGAATACTCGATTTTCATTTTCTGGGTCAACATGGATATCAGAATAATAAAAAGGTCTATTTCCGATATCATTTTTATCATTGATTTTTTTCCATATAAAACCACCGTCTTCTGATTTGTAAAGCGCATTCTTCTTGGCTTCAACTAAAGCATAAACAATATTCGGTTTGTTTTTGGCGATAGCAATTCCTATTCTACCCAATTCCCCTTTTGGCAAACCATCTTCATCAGTTAGCTTTTTCCAATTAGCACCACCATCATGTGTCATATATAAGCCACTTCCAGAACCTCCTGATTTAAAAAACCATGGATCCCTTTTATGTTCCCACATGGCAACCATTATTTTATTAGGGTTGGTTGGGTCCATTACCATATCTCCAACACCAGTTTTGTTGTTCACAAAAAGAATTTTACTCCATGTTTTACCGCCGTCAGTTGTTTTAAAGACTCCTCGTTCAGGATGTTCACCCCAAGGAGAGCCAATTGCGCCAACATAAACGGTGTTTGGGTCTGTCGGGTCAATAATAACACGATGTATATGCCTAGTGTTCTCTAAGCCCATAGCCAACCAGTTTTTACCACCGTCTAGTGATTTATAAACACCAAAACCACCATTTAAACTGTTTCTTGGATTACCCTCACCTGTACCTACCCAAATTACGGATGGGTTAGACTGTTGAATAGCAACAGCTCCAATAGATGCTGTTAATTCTTTATCAAAAATTGGTTCCCATTTAATACCGCCAGATGTTGATTTCCAAAGTCCTCCCGAAGCAGTTCCAACATACATTACATCAGGATTTGAAGTAACCACATCAATGGCCGTAACACGACCGCTCATGCCGCCAGGACCAATATTTCTTGGTTTAAGGTCTTGAACAAGGTCCATTGTAAATTCTTGAGCAACCAGTGAAGTTGATGCGAGGAGCATCAAAAAGGAAAGAAATTTTTTCATTTTCGAATTAGTTGGAAATTAGTCGCCTAAAGATAAAGAAAAGGCTTAGGTGATTTCTTAAAAAGGTGTTAAGGAATTTTATCGACGAACTACATAATCTACTTGACTTTTATCGAAAAATCAATCGCTTTGACAATAAATAACATATTTGATGGTTGTCTTTTCACCAAACCAAACAAATACCTCTTTTATTATGAAGAACTACTACATTTTTACTGTCGTAGTTGTATTATTGATAAGCAGTTGTTCTGATGAAACAACTGTATTCGATTTACAAAGCCAAGGTAAAGCCCTACTACTAGAAGAAAATAATACTACGCTTTTAAATTCAGTTTCAACAGCCTCCAATGGAATTCTAGAGATTTATTTTGAGCACGAAGAATACGACAATGACCTATTTGAAAAAAATAAATACTATGGTCTAAATCGTTCCGCTTTTGAAGCTAATTTTAATAAGGGCTCGAATACAGCTAATGCTAGTAGTGATTTCCATTTGAATTTAGTGGGTCAAGTTCAAAGCCCAAGTTTTGACGGCAACACTAATATGGGAGCTACACATATCGATATCAATAATAATTTTGCCTATGTTTCATATAACACTGTAGGTGAGGTTTACGCCGGTGCAGTAGATGTAATTGACCTTAGTGATCCTTTAGTACCGATTCTTTCTTCAAGAATGTATTTGTATGACAGAGATGCCAATGTTGTTTTATATGATGAAGGCTATATTTATGTTATTGGTGGTGTAAATGCCGAAAAAGTTATTGAAGCGACAGGTGAAGCTTTCATTGCAAAAATCCGAGTAAATGACGGTGTTATTGATTTAAATGATGTAAGCTATACTTATCAAGAAGGCCAAACGGCAACTGGAATTACAAAATCAGGAAATTCATTTTACGTCACCAGTGGTGTTCAAGGGGTTGTTGCAAAATATGATGCGAATAATTTTTCAAAGACCAACGAAGTTTCTTTTGACGATTTACGCTGGGTAGCATCTTCAATTGATAAAATTGCTGTTTTAGATGGTAGTGCCGGAGTAAGGATTCTTGACACTGATTTAAACGAAGTTTCGCAAATAGGCACAAGAACTGATTTCGTTGCTGGTGCCAAACGTACCATAGCCATTGCAGACGATAAATTAATTGTAGCAGAGGGCGATAATGGAGCTGCAATATTTGACTTGGATTCGGCAACTTTGGAAGAAAGACTTCCTATACTTATTGACCCAGATAATGTAATTGAAGCTGATAAAGTTACTAATGCAGTTGATGTCGAAGGTAATGTCACTCTTATGGCAAATGGTGGAGCAGGTTTAGCTATTAGGGTTAAGAATGATATTATTGATCTAATGGGAGTTGTAGAATTAAATGGTTCCATAAATTACGTGGCTACGGACGGAGATTTTATATTCGCAGCATCAGGTACACGAGGTTTACAGATTATAAATAAAATTCGTACTCAAGAAAGCTTGGTTATCCCCGAAGGAAATTATATTATAAAGGCAAGACATAGCACACGCGCAATAGGTATATCAAATCTTTCCGCAGATGATGGAATAAATATTAATCAAAGATCCTTAACCGGTGATTCAGAAAATGAAGAATGGCATTTAGAAGTTTTGGATTCGGGAGCATATGTAATAACATCTAATTACTCCAATAAGGCAGTTGCCAGCAGAAGTACTGATGTTAGACAGTGGCAATTCGGGAATGAATCTGATCAACAATGGGCGATTGAACCCGGAGCTCAAGAAGGTTATTTTTATATAAGAAACTTAGGAGATGGAAGATACCTAGATGTTTATGGAAGACGAACTTCATTTGGAACAAATATAATAACATGGCCATTTCATGGTAGAAACAATCAGCAATGGACTTTTGAACGTTTAGAAGATTAAATAAGTTTTAATTTAATACAATATAGCCTCTCAATGTTTTCATTGAGAGGTTTTTTATTTTGTGATTTTTATAATGATTGATGTTTTTAAAAAAAAAGCTTAGAAAAGGCCTAGCTATTTATTAATAAAAAGACCCCGATAGAAAAGAATTTTCAATTAAAGTAACAAAAATTAAAAGCTCGCGTCTGATTGCTAAATCAATCAATACATAAATCATTATGAAAACTCAACTTAATCAATCAATCCGAATTGTAATCTCTTTGGCTGTGACTCTTTTAATATGGGGCCATATTGCTTGGGATTATGTTCATGGCGGCATTCCTACGCACTATATTTTGCATAATAAAGATTTACCTGGTATTCCCAATTGGTGGGGAGGTCTTGTCTTACCTTTAATTACATACTTTTTGCTATTCAGAATACAGCAACGCATAAAAAAGCCAGCTAGTAAAGAAACCTTACAGAAAATTGGATTAAGATTTTTATCAGGTTTGATTTTTGCCGTAACAATTTCTATATGTTATATGCAAGACATTCAAATAGTAGATTTTATTATGGGCCTTGTCTTTTTGATGGCTTTTATTTTTCCTATTTATAAATCTGAATATTTTTTAGGATGGGTACTAGGGGCCTCTTTTACCTTTGGAGCAATAATTCCTATCGGATTTGGTAGTCTTTTATGTCTAGTGTTTTTTATAATATATCATTTAGTAGGTTTTATTAAATCTTTGCTCAAATCAAAAGGGAACTAATTATTCTTTTATAAAAATTCCAAATAATTCATTGCCTTGCCTAGGTGGAATAGAGTTGTAACAAGGTTCAAAAGTGAGCGTTTTCAAATGCTTAGATAAATATTTGGTATACAGTTTTTTATCACCACCAAAAGGTCGTTTTTCTAAATCATTTCCTAATGGGATGTCAAACCAAACGCCTACTAACTTTCCATCAGTATTTAGTAGTGCATTCATTTGATGTGCATAAGCATAACGATTTTTATCAGTCGGCACAAAAGAACAAAAGAAGGTTTGTTCAAATATCAAATCGTAATGGTTTTTATGCCTGAAGAAGTCTTCGTGCAATAATTGATTTTCCGGAAAGTCTGGATTTCTCTTTTGAAAGGCTTTTAACGGAGTAGGTGAAATGTCCATCACATAAACATTTGTAAAACCTTTTTCCCATAAATATTCGGCTTCATAGGCATTACCCGCTCCTGGAATTAAAATTTTTAAACTTTTATTTTGAAGTTGGTCTATATAGGCCTTAATAGGGGTAGATGGGTAACCGATATTCCAACCTGTATTCCCTTGCTGGTAGCGCTCTGTCCAGTATTTTGATTCTTCAACATTCATGATATGTAGTAGTTCATATTACTGTTACATACTTTCAAAGATATTGTAAATAATAGTGCAGATACAATTTTAAAAAAACTCGTAGACTTTAAGCTAAGCATATATTAATAGTAATGCCATTTAAAATAATTAGCTTAATTTAATGACCACCAAAAACAACGAACGTCAATGAATTTTTCACCTTCAGAAAAGATAAAAGAATTAGGACTGGAGTTACCTCCGGCTCCACCACCAGCGGGTGTTTATCGACCTGTTTTAGTGGTCGATAATTTTCTATATGTTTCTGGCCAAGGCCCTGTATTGAGCGATGGTTCATTAATTAAAGGTCGCGTAGGCGATGATATGGAAATAGAAGCGGGTAAATTGGCCGCACGTCAAGTAGGCCTAACAATGCTATCTACGATTCAAACACATTTTGGTAGTTTAGACAAAATTAAACGGGTTGTAAAAGTACTAGGTATGGTCAATTGCGGTCCTGATTTTGGACAACAACCTTTGGTTATCAATGGATTTAGCGAATTGTTTGCTGAGGTATTTGGTAAAGATAATGGAATAGGTGTTCGTAGCGCCGTAGGTATGATTTTACCCAATGGTATCCCTGTTGAAATAGAGGCAATGTTTGAACTACATTAATATGGAAAAAGCTACCTGGTATCATGTAACCGATTCTGACACTATTGTTTCTCCTTCACTTTTAGTTTATCCAAATCGGATAGAACAGAATATTATGATAATGCTTGAAATAGCTGGAGGTGCAGCATTTTTAAGACCACATATTAAAACTCATAAAATGGCTAAAATCATTACCATGCAATTAAAGCATGGTATTGATAAGTTTAAATGTGCAACTATAGCCGAAGCAGAACTTTTAGCACAATCTGGGGCAAAAGATGTTCTCCTGGCTATACAGCTTACAGGCCCTAATCAGCTGCGTTTTTTTGATTTGATTGCAGCTTATCCTCAAACACATTTTTCTACTATTATCGATAATTCGAAAATAGCTAATGAAATGGCCTCCAAAGCTAAAAAAAGAAAAGAAAGCGTTTATTTATGGTTAGACCTTAATAACGGAATGCATCGAACTGGTATTTTACCGAATAGTAAAGCATTAGAATTGTATAAGGAAATGGCTGAAAACCCACATATTGAGGTGGAAGGTTTACATGTATATGATGGTCACATCCGAAATTCCGATATCACAACGAGAATCAATGTTTGTAACAATGCTTTTGAAACCGTTACCAATTTAAAAAAACAAATAGAAGTTGCAGGATTAGTAGTAAAAAATATTGTTGCTGGCGGTACGCCTTCGTTTCCCGTGCATGCTAAACGAGATGGTATACAAGTATCACCAGGCACTTCGTTATTATGGGATTTTAGATATGGAAGTCTTTTTCCTGACTTAAAATTTTTACATGCCGCAGTTATCATGACGCGTGTTATCAGTAAACCAAAGAATGGTCATCTTTGTTTAGACTTAGGTCATAAATCTGTCGCGCCGGAAATGCCATTACCAAGAGTTCAATTTATTGAGGATACAGATTTTGAACAAATAGGGCAAAGCGAAGAACATTTGGTTGTTACTACAAAGCATAGCGATAACTACGAGGTTGGTGATGTGCTCTTTGCAATACCATATCATATATGTCCGACGGTTGCAAAATATCATGAGGTCACCGCAATTAAGGGGGGTGAAACTTCAGAAGTCTGGCAAGTAGAGGCCCGAAATAACAAAATCACTATTTAATTTAAAACCATGTTTGTTTTTGATGCTCATTTAGATCTTTCTATGAACGCTTTAGAATGGAATCGCGATTTAAGATGGTCAATTGAAGCCATTAGAAACAGCGAACAAGGCATGACCGATAAACCTGATAGAGGTTTGAACACAGTTTGTTTGCCTGAGTTGCGAAAAGGAAATATTGGTCTTTGTGTTGCTACTCAGATTGCTCGGTATGTTAAAAAGAGTAGTTCTTTGCCAGGTTGGAATTCACCAGAACAGGCCTGGGCACAAACACAAGGGCAATTAGCTTGGTACCAAAGTATGGAGGCAGCTGGTGAAATGATTCAAGTTCATGATTTAAATACGCTAAATACTCATTTACAGTTATGGAAGAGTGATGCTCTCAACAAGCCTGTAGGTTATATTTTAAGTTTAGAGGGTGCAGATTCTATCGTAACTCTGGACCATCTAGAAAAATCATACGAAAGTGGGTTAAGAGCAATTGGCCCGGCACATTATGGCCCAGGCACTTATGCTCATGGTACAGATTCCGTGGGTGGAATAGGAGTGAAGGGCAGGGCACTTTTAAAAAAGATTGAAGAATTAGGACTAATTCTAGATGCTACGCATTTATGTGATGTAAGTTTCTGGGAAACGATGAAATTGTATCAAGGCCCGGTATGGGCTAGTCATAACAATTGTAGAGCCTTAGTAGACCATAATCGTCAGTTTTCGGATGAACAGTTAAAGGAACTTATTTCAAGAGAAGCGGTTATTGGCATAGCTTTAGACGCTTGGATGATGGTACCAAATTGGGTACGTGGACAATCAACCCCGAAAGGTATGGGTGTATCTTTAGCACAAATGGTTAATAATATTGACCATATCTGCCAATTGGCTGGAAATACCAAACATGTTGGGATTGGTACCGATTTAGATGGTGCATTTGGTAAGGAACAAAGCCCTGCAGATTTAGATACTATTGCTGATTTACAAAAAGTTCCGCAGTTATTAGAAGATAAAGGGTATACTCAAAATGATATTCAAGGGATTATGAGCGAGAATTTTCTCAATTTTTTAAGGAGAGTTTGGGCATAATAACTTAGAAATTTGTAGTCTACGCATGAGAATTCATTCAAATATTTAGATTATACCAAAGTATGACTGATAAATCATTCGTTTATGTGTTTTTTTAAATTTTATAACATATATTTGTATGATATAACATTCAAAATAAGTACTTAACATATAATATGAATGATAAATCATACAATAATTACAGAGAAGCTTCTGATAAATCTTTATTAGAAATCATAGGTAAATTCGTTAAATCACATCGTTTAAACCAAAATAAGTCACAAAATCAGGTGGCTGATACTGCCGGTATTAGTCGTTCTACTCTAAGTTTATTAGAGCGAGGTGAAAAGGTTCGTATTGATAGTTTAATCCAGGTGTTACGTGTACTTGATTTACTTGATGTAATGGATGCGTTTCATATTTCAGATGAAATAAGTCCTATTGCCTATGCCAAGCTTAAAAAGAAACAACGTAAAAATGCTTCACCACAAAAGGTGAATAAAGTTAATGAAGAAGATTTAGGATGGTAGATGTTGCAGAAGTCAAAGTATGGGGAGTTTCTGTAGGTGCTATTCGTTGGGAGCAATCTCAACAATTAGGATATTTTGAATATGACAGAACTTTTATAGAAAAAGGTTGGGATTTATCACCCATAAAAATGCCAATTGTACAAGGTTCTCGAATCTATAGTTTTCCAGAACTGCGCAAAGGTCGCGCAGACATTGAAGATACCTTCAAAGGTCTACCGGGCTTGTTATCAGATGCATTACCCGACCGCTATGGTAATAGACTTATTGATACTTGGTTAGTAAAACAGGGACGTTCAGAAGATAGTATGAACCCGGTCGAGAAGTTATGTTTTATAGGGGCTAGAGGTATGGGTGCACTCGAATTTTATCCTTCACAAATAAAAGCTGGTCAAAATAGTTTTTCCTTAGAGCTGGACAGTTTGGTCCAAGTGGCTAAAAAAATGCTGAATGAACGTAAAACCTTTTTGACTAATCTTGATAAAGACGAAGAGAAGGCAATGTTAGAGATTTTAAAGATAGGTACCTCTGCTGGTGGCGCCCGCCCAAAAGCAGTTATAGGTTACAATCCTAGAACCAAAGAAGTGCGCTCAGGTCAAGGTGATTTGCCTAAAGGTTTTGAACATTGGTTACTCAAATTAGATGGTGTTAGTGGCGAACAATTTGGTGAAAGCTCAGGTTGGGGTAGAGTAGAGTACGCCTATTACTTGATGGCTAAAGATGCTGGAATTCAAATTAACGAATGTCAATTGTTAGTTGAAAATAATAGGGCTCATTTTATGACCAAACGTTTTGATCGAAACAATAATGAAAAGCATCATATTCAGTCCTTATGCGGTATACAGCATTACGACTTTAATGATATGTATGGCTATAGTTATGAGCAGGTATTTCAAACAATGCGCCTATTGCGATTAAGCTACCCTGAGGCTGAAGAGATGTTTAGAAGAATGGTGTTTAATGTTTTAGCTACCAATTATGACGACCATACTAAGAATTTTTCTTTTCTTTTAAAAAAGGGTGAAGCTTGGCAACTAGCTCCGGCATATGATTTGTGTTTTTCTTTTGACCCTAGTAATCATTGGGTGAACAAGCAAACCCTTAGTGTTAATGGTAAGCGCTTGAAGATTACAAAAGAAGATCTGATGACCATAGCCAAAGACAATAATATCAAACGAGGTTCAAAAATAATTGATGAAGTAAATAACATAATCAAGTCATGGACAACATACGCTAAGAAGGCAGTATTACGAAACGATTTAACCGATAGAATTGGGAACAGTTTAAATTTTTTGTAGATTCTTCTTAATCCTTATTTACAGCAGATTTCAACAAATCTTTAAGATCATTTTTATCCAAAACTTGCATACCCTTTATCACATAATCTATATTTTGAGTTTGTTGAATATCTTCTAAGGGATTGGCATTCAGCAATACGATATCGGCTTTATTACCTTCAATAAGTTGACCATAATCAGCATCTTTCTTTAAAAATTGAGCCCCTTTATAGGCAGAGTTCTGTAGTGCTTGCAGCGGTGAAATACCCACGTTGACCATAGCTTCTAGTTCTTGGTGTAGCGAAATTCCTGGATAAGTATACGAGTTAAAAGCACCACTATCTGAACCTGCCAAAAGTGAAACTCCGGCATCAGACATGGTTTTGGCCAATTTGCCAAAAAAGGTATCTAATTCTTTTCGATTTTGAATTGCTTCGGCTGTTGAATTCTTAACTCTATTAATACGCATTTCGTAGGTTTTTATAATTCCTGAGCCCATGTATTGCAAATAAGCATCTTGGCTATGGTCGACTTCATCTAAATAACTCAATATTCTACCGATGTTTAGCGTAGGAATAGAATACACATTGTTCTTCTTCAATTTTGAAAAAGTGTTCTGAGCTACGGTTTCATTAAAGCTTGTTTGAAGGGCCGGCATTGCTTGCCAGAAACCAATTTCTTTATTTTGTAATTGTTTGGTAATGGCCCCTTCTTTACTAGAACATCCTTTCATAATGTAGTATAAATGCTCAATACCATCAATTCCTGCGGTAATGGCATCATCAAGTTCCACGGTAAATGGCATATGCCCTGTTGTAATGATATTTCGTTTTTCAGCCTCTCGAATTGTATTTAAATACGCCTCACCACTAATTCTACTGTCATAAAGCTTGACGTAGTCAGTTGGAATTTGTTCTAAAGAATCCAAAGCTTTAGTGATTTCAATATCATTTTCAACGGGAATAGAACCGGCCCAAGTTGCATTCGGACCATCAATTTTTGGCCCTGAAGTAAAGATGGTTGGACCAAGAAGTTCTTCCTTTTTAATTGCCTCTTTCCATTCCATTACTTGCGGTGTTAAATCACCACCGGCATCGCGAACCGTTGTAATTCCATTAGCTATGAAGAGTTTCAAAAGATTTTTATTTGCGGCAATCAAAGAATCGCCGCCTCTAAAATGTACATGATTGTCCCAAAAACCTGGTAGCGCGAACTTTCCACTTCCATCAATTTCTGTTTTAGCAGTGTAATGGCCTTCATTAAAGCTAGTACTTATTTTAACAATTTGCCCTTCAGAAATAAATATATTTTGAGTGTCTATTTCACCGGTAATAATGTCTATAACATTACTATTTTTAATAACTAGGTCATAATTCTTAATTGGGTTTTGATTACATCCAATAATTAAAATAAAAAGTATGGCGTACCCAAGTTTTCTCATTCCGTAATTAATTTGTAAAAAGGTAGTAATTATAATACAGTTAGTTCAATAGCTTTCTAATTGCAATAAATATTAGAATGAAAATTGAGTAACCAATAAAAAAGGATACAATGTATTGCTTTAAGTCCATGACCAACATAGTACCTATAAGCAATAATTGAAAACCTAGACCGAATGTTGAAACTGCAGTCATGAACCAATTGGGCATTCGGGTACCTTCTACCGCCTTTTTATCCATGTTATAAATTATCTTATCAAAAGCACCATACAGCAAACTGTAAATACGAAACAAAATATTTACGTGTATTTGTCTTTCACCTTTAAGCGCAATAGGTGTTTCGTTTTCAAAAACACGACTGGTGATATCACCGTGATGTTGGTTTCTAAGAATCACATAATAATAATTGTATAAGGTGCCTTGAAGTTGTAGCCCTAAAAATGCTAAAATGGTATATGCGATAGAACCATCAGTGCTGTACCAGATTGTCATTAAAATTAATAAGTTCAGAAGCATATCAGAGATAGAATCAAGATAACGCCCAGTATACGACGGGGTATTTTTAAGTCTTGCTAATTCGCCATCCGCCGCATCCAATATTGATTTTAAAACTAAGAAAAATGCTGTAGCCCAATAATATTCGTTTAATATGCAGAACACGGCAATTAGACCACTAGCTACAAACAAAAATGTAACATGAATTGGGGTGAAAGCTGTGTTTTGAAGTGATTTTGCGATGACGTTGGCAATTGGTCTGCCGTAATCTGATAAATCTAAAAATTGATTCTCCCTAGGTAATTTTGACATTTACTTTGGTAAAAAAATAGAAGGAACGGGAACACGCTAGCCAACTATTTTTTAAAACAGAAGCAAAAATAACCTAAAATTCACAAATAATTAAAGTAGCTCAAAACCTTTTTTGTATTTTAAAGTAAGTCTTATTACTACTTTAATATTTTAGTTTTATTGATGTCCAAGTTCGCAGCCACAGCCAGGTATGGTAAAGCCATGTGAAGCTTCATGCCATGGAAAGGCCTGATTGTATTTGTTATTTTCCCAATAGAATTTTCCACGATTCTCTTGCGTATTGCCAATTTCGCTCATCGTATCGGTATCGAATAAACGACCATTAACCATGGTGTACTTCACGGTTTCTGTATTTCGAATATTCTCTAAAGGATTTTTATCTAAGACGATGAGGTCTGCCAGTTTACCCACCTTTAATGAACCTATTTCATTTCCGGCTCCAATATATTCTGCCCCATTAATAGTTGCGGCTTTCAATGCTTGTAAATTAGTCATACCTCCTTGATGCAATAACCAAAGTTCCCAGTGCGCTCCAAGACCTTGTAATTGACCATGAGCACCTAAATTCACTTTAACCCCTTTATTGGTTAACGCAGTGGCATCTTTGGATACCAAAATATGACCATTTTCATACTCTTCATCAGGTACCATAGTCCTGTGGCGAGAACGTGAATCAACTAAACCTCTAGGGGTATATTTTAATAGTTTTTCATTTTCCCAAATCTTATCTTTTTGATAGAACCAATATTCACCATTGAGTCCACCGTAATTAACAACAAGAGTAGGAGTGTAGCCAGACTTACTATTTTGCCAAAGCTCTAAAACATCTTTGTATACGGGTGCTACCGGAATATTATGTTCAACACCGGTATGACCATCCATGAGCATCGTCATATTTGTGTAAAAAGTGGAACCACCTTCAGGGACTACATTTATGCCCAATTCACGAGCAGCTTGCATTACCTGTTGACGTTGTTCTCTTCTTGGTTGGTTATAACTCTTAACAGATTTAGCACCGTAAGCTTTTGTTCTACGGATAGATGAACGAGCATCGTCTAAATTATTGATGACAGCTTTAAAATCACCATCTGCACCATAAAGTATAATTCCGGTAGAGTAGAGGCGTGGGCCAATCATATCTCCCTTTTTTATTAACTCAGACATTGCAAAAATAGATTCTGAATTGGCCGATGGATCATGTGATGTAGTTACTCCAAAAGCAAGATTGGCGTATAATTGCCAATGTTTTTGTGTGGTTAACCCGTAACGGAAACCACCAACATGGGCGTGAGCATCAACAATACCGGGCATAATGGTTTTTCCTGTAACATCAAATACTGTTGCATTAGGTGGAACTGAAATAGCTTCTGATGAGCCTAATTGTTCAATCTTGTTTTCATTAATAATTATGGTCCCATTCTCGATGACTTCATCACCTTCCATAGTAATAATTGTGGCATTGGTAAAAGCAATACGACCTGTTGGTTTATGAGTTTTGAGTTCTAAACCTACTTTAATACCTGTTGAATCGGGTTTAGCCACTTTTTTTGGAGAATTGGGCATGAAGGTATAACGGTCTTTGATAGCGTTTGAAAAATATTCATCACCCAAAGTCCACATGATATTTTTGCTATCCTTAGACCAGTGGAGATTGATACCTGCATCTTTTGATATTTGTGCAATAGGAACGAATTTAGACTTGTTATCTAAATTAAGTTCCTTTCCATTCATCACTAGTGGTGCGATATAAGCCTGATGTAGATTTGTAAAGGCAATCCAATTATTATCTGGGCTCGGAACTAACCTATTGGCATATTTAGATTTTACATGAGTCCTAACTTTATTCCCATTTAAATCAACCGATTTTAAACTTTTGGTCAAATTACCAAAATAAGTACCACCAGTTTGATAAAATATTCGATTACCATCTTTAGTAAACATCGGGTATTCTCCTTCTTCTGAAACCCATTTATGATTTCCGCCATTTGAATTCATGGTGTAGATGCCAGTATTTTTACTAAAGGTTCTGCCTTGGTCGTTATTACCACGCTCCTTGCGATAGGTAATACTAGTACCATCCGGGCTAAATCTTGGTGTGCGGTAAATGCCTTTTTCAGTAGTTAGTTTTGTTGAACTACCTCCTGAGGCTGGTATTTTATGAACAGCTCCTAAGTTTTCATCATTCCAAGTGACAAAGACGATTTCTTTACCATTGGGAGAAAAAGAAGGCTCCGCCTCAAAATCAGAAATAGTAGTCAATCTTTTTGGTTTTCCGTTAGGAAGTTTTTTACTCCATAAATGACCCACTGCGGTAAATAGTATGGTTTTTCCATCTGGTGATGTGGTCGCATGTCGGATGACTTTGGCGTTAAAACTGTCCGGAGCCACAGGAGAATTAAAATGTACGCGTTCTGCAATTTTAATTTCATTTTCAACTTGAAAAGGAATGTTAGTGACCTCTAAAGAATTCACATTTATGCTATGGATTTTACCGCCACTCCAGAATACTATTGCTTTATCATCTGGTGTCCAATTAAAATTTGGGTATACTCCGAAAATTGCCCAAGCTTCTTGTTGGTCTTTACTTAAACCGTCGTATAAAGGCCATTCTTCGCCGGTTTTTAAATCATGTAAGAACAAGACTGTTTTAGTGCGAATACGTTTGATGAAGGCTAACTTAGACCCATCGCGTGAAAGCTGAGGCCTGGCAGCGCCGCCAGGGCCGCCGGTAATGGTGATCGTTTTTCCTGTTTCAAAATCGTAACGTTTGATAACATAAATTTGACTATTGGGGTCCATGTTATATTGAAAATATCCTCCTGGATATACATCTTCACTGTAATAGAGGTATTTGCCATCAGGCGACACACATGGTTCATTTACATTTTGCTGGTCGTTTTTACGCTTGGTAACTTGCAAACCAGAACCACCAGTAATGTGATACTGCCACATTTCGCCAGCTCCCAGTGATCGTTGTGAAGTAAAGTGTTTTCGACCTATTAAATAGTTGCCATTAGGCATCCAATAAGAATTATTTAATAATCTAAAACTTTCTTTGGTGACTTGCTTTGGGTTAGAACCATCGGTTTTCATTATCCAAATGTTATCACCACCACCAGCATCAGATGTAAAAGAAATATATTTGCCGTCAGGGCTAAATTTGGGCTGAATTTCAAAAGGGATACCGCTGCGTATTGCAGTTGCCTTTCCTCCTGAAATAGGCATACTATAGATATCGCCTAATAAATCAAAAACAATGGTTTTTCCATCAGGACTAACATCAATGTTCATCCAGGTGCCTTCATCCGTGGTTAGGGTATAATCCTTGTAATTAAATGATTCTCCTGGGTTAGCTACATCCCATTTTGTAGGTTCTTTTTTCTTGTCTTCTTGAGGGAAAACAATAATTGATGCCAGTAACACCAATACAGTCGTTAGTTTTTTCATTTTGTTGGCAAATTAGTCGACTAAAGATAGGCAAAACCCGCCTTAGATTTTGACACTATCGGTTTATCATTACCTTTAGAAAGTAAAAATTCTTGATGCTTGAATTAAGACCAACCTGCGAAAACTGCGATAAATCTTTACCACCAGATAGCCTAGAGGCTATGATTTGTACCTATGAGTGTACTTTTTGTTTGTCATGTGTGACAGAAATTCTCGATAACGTATGTCCTAATTGTGGTGGAGGATTTGAAAAACGCCCAATTCGGCCTAAAAAAGAATTGGATCATAACCCCTCAACAACTACAAGAGTTTTTAAGCCAGTAAATTTGAATTCTTTTCAAGTCCTAAAAGAGAAAATGATGAATATTAATCCTAAGGATAGATAAGGATTTTATGAAACAACCACCTTGGTATTACCTATTACTTTTAATATTGTCCGGTGAAGCAGTATTTATTTTACCCTTTGTACTGCCAAGAATTTTCAGACCTACCGTTTTAGAAGTTTTTGAACTTTCAAATGTCGAAATAGGACTGTGCTTTTCTATATATGGTTTGGTAGCCGTTCCGTCGTATTTGTTAGGCGGCCCTTTAGCAGATAGGTTCCCGCCTAGAAAATTAATAGCCATTGCCTTATGGATGACGGCTTTAGGTGGTCTCTTATTTGCTTCATACCCTAGTTTATTATCATTACAAATGCTTTATGGTTATTGGGGCTTTACAACGATTTTTTTGTTTTGGGCACCTATGATAAAAGCAACTCGCGTTTGGGGTGGCAATACATCACAAGGCAGAGCATTTGGTTTTTTAGACGGTGGTCGAGGTTTAACTGGTTTTCTTTTTGGCTTGCTGGGTGTATTTATATTTTCTCTGATTATGGGAGAACAGGTGGCGGAGGCCTCTTTACAAGAAAGTCAAGAAGCTTTTTCTTTTGTTATTTATGCGGCAATAGTAATTATAATGCTGGTTGGTGTATTGGTTTGGTTTTTTATGAAATCTGGAATAAATGAAAAAGAGATTTTGGTCGACCAGATAACAGTTTCTCAAATTAAATCCGTCCTAAAATTACCTTCTGTATGGCTTTTGATGGTTATTATTCTTTGTGCTTATGTGGGTTATAAAATAACTGATATTGTCTCTCAATTTGCAAATGAGGTAATGCTATATAACCAAGTAGAATCTGCTCAACTAGGTACTTTTTTACAATTTTTACGACCGGCGACGGGTATTTTGGTTGGACTCATCGTTGACCGATTTAAAATCACCTTTTGGCTGTTTTTGAGTTTGGTCTTATGTATTCTAGCTGGTGCTTTATTTGCTTCTGGTTATATTATTCCGACTACATTCTATCTCTTTTTTATTGCTGTCTCTTTAATTGGTATGGGTGTTTACGCAGCTCGAGCTTTGTATTTTGGTGTTATGAAAAAAGGTAAAATTCCCTTAGTCCTTACTGGTACAGCAGTTGGTCTCATTTCTTTGATCGGATATACTCCAGATATTTTTGCAGGACCAGCTTATGGTTATTTTTTAGATAAGTATCCTGGTCAACAAGGCTATCAATACGTTTTTTGGATGCTAACTGCTTTTTCTGCGGTTGGAGCTATTGCAGCATTCATATATTATAGACTGTTTGAAAACAATAATTAACATTTTAAAAAAAGTAAGACAGCCGTCGCTTTTTGTTATCTTTCTAACTTAAATTAAACCACATCCGAATGAAGCGTCTTGCGTTTTTAATCTCATTGTTATTTTTTAGTTTTTCTATTGCTCAAACAAACCCTAAATGGGCTAGGTATCCTTCTATTTCACCTGATGGTAAAACTATTGTTTTTACCTACAAAGGGAACCTATTCAGTGTACCAAGTACTGGAGGCACAGCCATGCAATTGACCTTTCATAAAGCACATGATTACAAAGCAGTATGGAGTAAAGACGGTAAGCGTATAGCATTCGCTTCTGATAGATATGGCAATTTTGATGTATTTGTAATGGATGCATTAGGAGGCGAGTCAACGCGATTAACATTTCATAGCAATGACGAAGTGCCTTATACCTTTTCGCACGATGATACTACGGTTATTTTTGGTGGAATAAGACAAGACGCGGTGAAACATAGACAATACCCGAATAGGTCTCAACCCGAGTTATATATGGTGGCCTCTAATGCTGGCAAAGTAAATCAAGTATTAACAGTGCCTGCTCAAGACGTACAAATAAGTTCAGACGGAAGTTATTTGCTCTATCATGATAAAAAAGGATACGAAGATGAATTTAGAAAACATCATGTATCCGCGATTACACGAGATATATGGATGTATGATTTGACAAATGATAAGCATACGATGCTAACCAACTTTAAAGGAGAAGATAGAAACCCTGTGTTGTCTAAAGATGAGAAGACTGTCTATTATTTAAGTGAAGAAAGTGGCACTTTTAACGTTCATAAGTTTGCAGTAGACAATCCTACTGAAAATGAACAGTTAACCGAATTAAAAACACATCCAGTTCGATTCTTATCTTACGGAAATGGCACTATGGCTTTTAGTTATGATGGAGAAATTTACACTCTAGTTGAAGGAGAGGCCCCTAAAAGAGTTAATATAATTATCAGAACGCAAGATGGCGCTAATTCAGACCAATATATCTCTATTAATTCTGGAGTTCGTGAAATGGTGGTTTCTCCCAACGGTAAAGAGATTGCTTTTATAGCAAGAGGTGAAGTTTTTGTCACTGCTGTGGAAGGTGGTTTGACCAAAAGAATTACAAATACTCCAGAGCAAGAACGTTTTGTTCGTTTTACCTCAGATGGTAAAGGAGTTGCTTACGCAAGTGAAAGAGAAGGTCGTTGGCAAATCTTTAAAACTATAAAGACTAGAATTGAAGAGCCTTACTTTTTTGCAGCAACCTTACTTAAAGAAGAAGTGGTTTTAAACAAAGAGGTGGATTGCTACTTGCCCAAATTTTCAACCGACGGCACCTATATGGCTTATATAGAAGATAGGCGTACACTTAAAGTTTTAAACCTCAAAACCAAAGAAGAGAAAACCTTAATGACACCTGATGAATTGTACCATATGCGTGACGGTGACAAGTATTTTACTTGGAGTCCAGATAGTAAATGGTTATTAGTTTCATGGGGTAAATCGTTAAGTAATGGTGAAGTTTTATTAGTCGCCGCCGATGGTAGCAAAAAAATGAATTTAACTCAAAGTGGTTATTATGATTATTATCCGAAATGGGTAAATGACGGAAAGCAATTATTGTGGTTTAGTAATAGAGATGGCTTAAAGAGTTATGCTACAAGTGGAAGAACTCAAGGTGATGTCTATAGTATGTTCTTGACGCAAGAAAGTTGGGATAAGTTCAGTATGACCAAAGAGGATTTTGATTTAATGAAATTACTCGAGGAAAAGAAAGATGATAAGAAGAGTGAAGATAACTCTGATGTTGCTTCCAAGAAAAAAAGTAAAAAAGATAAAAAGGAAGAAAAACCCAAAACCAAACCTTTAAATTTTGACTTTGAAGATGTGATGGATAGAAAGGCCAGATTAACAATACACTCGTCTAATCTTAGTGATGCTGTGCTCTCTAAGGATGGTGAAAAATTGTACTATCTCGCCAGGTTTGAAAAGAATCTAAATCTTTGGGAAACGGAACTGCGAACGAAAAAAACCAAAATGTTAATTGGTCTAGGTGCACGCCGAGCAAGTCTGCAATGGGACGCTAAACAAGAGAATTTATTTCTTCTAAGCGATGGAAGTATTTCTAAAGTAGATTTAAAGTCTGGTAGCACTAAACCGGTTAAAATGAAGTCTGAAATGCAATTAGATACTGATGCTGAGCGCCAACATATGTTCGAGCATATTTGGTTGCGTACTAATGCAATTTTCTACCATTCCAATTTTCACGGTAAGGATTGGGAATTGTTACGTAGTGAATATGAGAAGTACATTCCGCATTTAGGTAATTCTTATGAATTCGCCGAGGTTGTTTCTGAATTACTTGGAGAATTGAATGTAAGTCATGCTGGTGGTCGTTACAATACTAACATCCCTAATGGAGATGCCACGGCTAGTCTAGGGATTTTTATGGATTATACTTATGTGGGTAATGGAATAAAAATAGCAGAAGTAATTAAGGGAGGACCGTTAGATAAAGCTTCGTTCAAATTTGAAGTAGGAAGTATTATTGAAAAAATTAATGGAGAAACCATTCAAGCCGATAAAGATGTGGCTGGCTATTTAAATCGTTTGTCATCTAAATTCACTTTACTTGATGTGGTTGATGCCGCCGGCCTAAAAAGACAACAAATTACTGTTAAACCAATAACCTTAGGCCAAGAAAATCGTTTGCTCTATAAACGCTGGGTAAAAATTAATGAAAAGGAAGTTGCCCAAAAAAGTAACGGTCAATTGGGTTATGTTCATATTCCAGGAATGAGTGACGGTCCTTATAGAAATATATATGAGCAAATGTTAGGAAAGTTTTCAGACAAAAAGGCTGTTATTGTTGATACTCGTTTTAATGGTGGAGGTGATTTAGTAGCAGATTTGGCGATGTTCTTTACTGGAGAACCTTTTATTACTTACGAAACTGAGGATAGACAAGTAGGTGGTGAACCAACATCTAGATGGACAAAACCAACTTTAGCTATTTTCAATGAATCTATGTATAGTGATGGGCATTGTTTTGCTAGTGGATATACTGATTTAAAAATTGGTAAAACCGTAGGTATGCCAGTACCAGGCACTTGTAGTTTTGCAGGTTGGGAACGTTTGCCGAACGGGGGTGTTTGGGGAGTAGTGCCCGTAAGTGCTAAAAACAAAGCAGGAGAATGGATGGAAAATAATCAAACAGAGCCTATGATTGTGGTCAAGAACATGCCAGATGTCATTGATAAAGGTATTGATCAACAACTGGAACGTTCTATTGAAGAGCTTTTAAAAGATGTAAACTAGCGAGGACTTCTTGATTTGATACCTTGTTTACAAAGTGATATGATTTCTATTATCCGCTTTTGTCTGGTTTCATTTCTCTTGGCTTGATTGAGCCAATAAAGATAACTTTTGCGCTGGCCTTTTGTAAAGCTTTGATAGTTATCAAAAGCTTTTTGGTTTTTATCAAATGCCATTTGTAAATCTTCAGGGATTATGCCTTTTTCTACTTTGTCTAATGCTATCCATGAACCATTTTCTTTGGCAGTCTTTATTGATCTTAAGCCGCTTTTGTGCATTAAGCCCTGTGCTTTAAGTTCTTTTAGGTGGTCTTTGTTCACTTTACTCCATACACTCTTTGGTTTTCTTGGGCAGAAGTATTGTCTTCGTTTACCATTACCTAAACTTTTTACGGTACTGTCAATCCATCCAAAGCAAAGCGCAACCCTTACTGCTTCTTCCCATCGCATACTTAGCATAGGGTGTTCAATTTTATAAAAAATAAGATATATGCCTTTCGTGCTCATATGATTTTCTAACAACCATTCCCGCCACTCTTTATCATTCTTAAAATAGTACTCTTTTATTGCTTCCATTATTAAAAATCAAGACCCTAACAAATATCCAGAATATTTAATAGCTTTGATTTTATCTCAAGGCAAATTCTTATGAAAAAATTTCTTCTCTGTTCTGCAGTACTTGCGGGCGCTTTATTTTTACTAAATAGTTGTGATACTAAAAGATCAGGTACACCTAAGGTATTGGTGTTTTCTAAGACTATGGGCTTTGCCCATGCTTCTATTCCTGCAGGTATGGCTGCTATTGAAAAGTTAGGTAATGAGAACGGCTTTGCAGTTGATACCACTACTAATGCGGAACTTTTTAATGAAGAGAATTTAAAAAAATATTCTGCTATCATATTTTTAAGTACTACAATGAATGTACTTAATCATTATGAAGAAGCAGCTTTTGAACGTTATATTCAAGCCGGTGGCGGTTTCGTAGGCATACATGCTGCTGCGGACACAGAGTACGATTGGGGTTGGTATAATCAATTGGTAGGTGCTCAATTCTTGAGTCATCCTGCTGGAACTCCAAATGCCAATTTTATTATTGAAGACAATACTTTTATCGCCACAACTCATTTTACAGATTCTATTTGGAATCGTTCAGATGAATTGTATAACTATAAAAACTTAAACCCCGATGTAAATGTTTTGATGACTGTGGATGAATCTTCTTATGAAGGAGGTGAAAATGGTGAATATCATCCAATTTCTTGGTATCATGAGTTTGATGGAGGTCGTTCATTTTATACTGGTGCAGGACACACAGATGAAAGTTTTAAAGAAGAACTATTCTTAAAGCATTTATTAGGAGGTATACAATATGCAATTGGAGAAAATTTGGAGTTAGATTACGCAAACGTTTCTTCACAAATTCCACCTGAAGTAGACCGATTCTCTAAAGTAAACTTAACGCAAGGGGAGTTTTTTGAGCCGACTGAGATGACTATTTTACCTAATAACGATGTCTTAATTGCACAAAGAAGAGGTGAGATTATGCTCTATAAAGAAGACACCAAAGAAATTACTGAAGTAGCTAAGTTTGACGTATATCATAAGACACTTAAAGCACAAGGTGTAAATGCTGAAGAAGGTGTTATGGGGCTACAAAAAGACCCTGATTTTGCCAGTAACAATTGGGTTTATGTTTATTATGCTCCAACAGGCGAAAAAGAAGTCAATAGATTATCAAGATTTACCTTTAGGGATGATGTTTTTGACATGGCTTCTGAACAAGTTATCCTTGAAGTGGCTAGCCAAAGAGAGATATGCTGTCATACGGGTGGCTCCATAGCTTTTGGTCCTGAAAACTTATTGTATTTGTCTACTGGCGATAATTCTACACCATTTGATGAAGGAAATGCTAAATACGTTAACAGCGGCTTTGCACCTTTGAACGATTTACCAGGACATGAGCAATACGATGCTAGAAGATCTTCTGGTAACACCAATGATTTACGCGGAAAAATTTTAAGAATAAAAGTAAATGAAGATGGTAGTTATGATATTCCTGAAGGAAATTTATTTCCTGCAGGATTGGAGAAAACAAGACCTGAAATTTATACCATGGGGCATCGAAACCCTTATAGAATTTCTGTTGATATTAAAAGAGGTTATGTTTATTGGGGAGATGTTGGACCGGATTCAAGAGTAGATAGTCTTGAAACAAGAGGTCCGCGTGGTTATGATGAAATGAATCAAGCAAGAGAAGCAGGAAACTTTGGTTGGCCTTTATTTATTGGTGATAATAAACCTTATGTGGCATATAATTATGAAACCGGTGTTTCTGGCGAGGCTTTTGATCCAAAAAAACCAATCAATAATTCAAAAAATAATACTGGGTTAACAGAGTTGCCCAAAGCGATGCCAGCATATACATTTTATCCTTATGCGGAAACCACAGAATTTCCGCAAGTTGGTTCGGGAGGTCGTAATGCGATGGCAGGACCAACTTATTATTCTGATTTATATAAAGGAGAAGAAAAGCTACCTGCTTATTATGATGGTAAGGTTATCATTTATGAGTGGATGCGCGGGTGGATGATGGCTATTCATTTAAACGAAGATGGTAGTTTTAATAAAATGGAGCCTTTTGCTTCAGATATTGAGGTAAACAGTCTAATAGATATGGAGGTCGGACCTAATGGTAAAATCTATTTGTTAGAATATGGAAGTGGTTGGTTTTCTAAGAATGATGATTCTGCTTTAAGTTATATCGAATTTAATGGTGGAAATCGCCCACCTTTAATTGATAATATGATAGTTGATAAAACTTCAGGGGCAGCACCATTGACAATTAATGCAAGTGTTGAGGCAATGGATAGAGAAAAGGACAACATATTTTACGTTTGGGATTTAGGTAATGGAGATACAAAAGAAACAACTACACCTGAACTTAAGTATACTTATAATGAGGTTGGTTCTTATAAAGTAAAAGTTGATGTAAAAGATGATTTAGGAGAAACTGCTCAAAGTGAGTCTGTGGCTGTTGTTGCAGGTAATAGTAGACCTGAGGTGAATATTAACTTAGTAGGGGGTAATTCTTCTTTCTTTGTGCCTGGTCAAGACATATCTTATGAAGTCATTGTGAACGACCCTGATGGTAATGAATCATTGAATGAAGAAAATATTTTTGTAAGTGTTGATTATTTAGAAGGTATGGACAAGGTTGCCATGTCTTTAGGTCATCAACAAGTTTCTGCAGTTGTTACTGGTAAAGCACTAACCCAGGCGATGGATTGCAAAACATGTCATAAAGAAAAAGAGGCTTCAATCGGTCCAAACTATTTGGAAATAGCTAATAAATATAATGGTCAGTCAAATGTTTTGGCTTACTTGGAAGAAAAAATAGTTGCTGGTGGTTCTGGTGTTTGGGGAGAAGTTATGATGCCTGCACATCCAAACGTGACTGCTGATGAAGCAAGACAAATTAGTTTATACATAACATCACTTGCTGACGATTATAAAGAAAAAAAATCTTTACCTCCAAAAGGAAGTGTTACGGCCACGGCGAAACCTGGGCAGATGATGGTCATTACAGCTAGTTATACAGATATTGGTGAAGAGGGTGCCAGTCCATTAACAGGGACTAAATCAGTAGCACTTTCTAGTAATACGGTGACTTTCCCTAAAAGCACAGTTACAGATGGAATGCAGGCAGTACAATTTGGAGGAATGGATTTGCAGTTACTCAATGAAGCCAAAGGCGGTCTTGTAATGGAAAATGTTGATTTGACAGGCGTTCAGGCAGTTCTACTTACATTTGGTTGGCAAGAAGCACCAAGTATAGGTTACAATTTTGAGATACGTCAAAATAACGCGGAAGGCACCGTAATTGGCCAAGGAGCAATGCCTCAGCCTCAACCCGGACAACCAGGTGGCGCTGCAATGCTTACTTTTTCTGAAAAAATAGAAAGTACAACTGATATCTATATTAGTTATGCCATTGAAGAGGGTAAGGAACCAGCTATGGTTGCTCTTGTAAATGCAACATTTAATTAAATCAGTTTGTTAGGTAAAATGGGCTAAAGTTTTTCATTCAATATAGCGAGCATTGTTTGAATACCTTCACGATAATTACCAAGTCTTAAATTTTCATTAGGACTATGTTGGTTATTATCTCTATTGACAGTTGGTACAGTCACTGCAGGAATATCAAGTGTGGTGACAAAGGGAGAGATTGGTATTGAACCACCGCTCATTCTAATGCGTATGGGGTCTTCGTCAAACGATTTTTTAAGTGCTCTTGTTAGCCAAAGACCTACTTCTGAATCAAAGTCTGTTCTGAAAGATTGATACGATATTTCAGAAGTTAGTGTAGCTATTTTGGGGTACTTTAAGCGTTCTTCTGTACTTGGTTTTTGTTTCAAAACATGATATCCTTCAGCTATAATATGATTATTAATTAGACTAAGAAGTCTTTCAGGGTTAGACTCTAGAACTAATCGTACATCAATTTCAGCTCTTGCCCAACTAGGTATGATTGTTCTGACCTTTTCATTTATCCAGCCGGATTGCATCCCGCGAATATTTAGTGAAGGATATTGTATAGCTTCTTGATAATAGCCTCCCACTTTATCAGTTTCGGCAATTTCTAGTCTATTTTTAATTTGAGTTTCATTATCTGGTACTGCCTTAAGGATTTGCTCAGTCGCAGGATTAATGGAGATTCCATCATAGAAGCCCTTAATGGTGACGCGACCTTGATCATCTTTCATTGATGCCAGTAATTTTGCAAGCCTTAATGCAGGGTTTGGGGCATAATTACCAAAATGCCCACTATGTTGAGGAACATTTGGGCCATATGTTGTTAACTGCAAAGTGGCAATACCTCGGGCACCAAAGGTAAGTGTAGGTTTATTGGTGATATGTCTTGGGCCATCAAAAATAATGAGCATATCAGCTGATAAAAGTGTTTGGTTTTCCGTTACTGCATTTGGCAGGCGAGGTGATCCTAACTCTTCTTCAAAATCCATAATGATTTTGATATTGTAATTCGGTGTTATGTTGAATTCTTTGGCGGCGTCTAATGCACTTAAAAACATTGCTACCGGACCTTTAGCATCACTTGCAGAACGTGCAAAAACTCGCCAATCATCTTCGTAATTTGTCATTTTTTCCCAAGAAACTTCTTCCCAGTCACCATTAGAATTTAATCTTTTTAAAGTTGGTCGGTAAGGACTTTTTTGAAACCATCTTGTGGAATCGACTGGTTGACCATCAATTTGTAGGTAAATCAATACCGTCTTTTCGGCATTTTTATGTTTACGCTCAGCTAGAAGCAAAGGCACCGTTGCGGTTTTGATTCGATGGGTTGTAAATGCTCTTTGTTTAAAAGCTACTTCACACCATTTTATATTTTTTTCAATATCCTCAGGATAAAATGCATCGTTTGGAATGCTCAAAATTTCTTTAAGAAGTGGAATGGAGCTTTCCGCATATTTTGAAGCAATTTCTTTTAATTTGTTTTGACTTAACTCTTGTGAAAAACTACTAAAACAAATAAAGCTCAAGCAAATAGTAAATCTTGTGGTTTTGGTAAAAAGATTAATCATCATGAGTTAAAGAATTTAAAATAGAGTTTTTTGTGTTATCCTTTTGTAAATCAACAAAATAAAATAAAACAAAATAATTACAAGTGTTATTCCTAGAATTAGAAAGGTATAGTTTTTAAAAAGTTCTGATTTTTCGGGAATATTTTTGAATGAATTTTTCCAATTACCACTTAAGTTTCTTCCAATGGGCCACCACAAAATATTTAAAACCACATTAAATTTAAGAAACTTCAAAATCAAGGGAGGGGTATTTTTATTTAATTGAAAAGCCAGATAAATCCAGATTGGAAAGGCAATTAGTCCGATGGCCGTCGTAAGATTACCTAAAGGAATTTCTGGGTTTTTAATCAAGGGGAGTAGCAGCATTTCTGAACCGGAAACAAGAAAAATCAGACAAGAAAGGAAAAGAAAAAAGCTGGTTAATAAGAGTAATTTATTCTTTTCTTTCATGAGTACAGTGTTTTGTCCAAAACAAAAGTAAGTCCGGTTTCCTTTGGTGTATGTAAATGCTTTAATAGGCCAGACTTATCTATAAGTTTTCCACCTAATTTTTTTACAGCCTTCTGTGAACGAAAATTATTTTCATCAACATTGAAGAGCACATAATCAAAATATTTGAAGGCGTGAATAATCATTAAATGTTTGAAAGCTTTGTTATACTTCCCACCCCAGAAGTCTCTAGAGAGAAATGTCCAACCAATTTCAACAGCGTTGCTAGCGTTCTCATGAGGTTTGTAACGTGAACTTCCAATAATAATTTTGGTGGCTTTATCAAAAATTGCAAATGCCCCTTTTGAGGCCATAGCGTTTTTAAAGAATTCCTTAAAAATAGCCAGCTCGAATCTGTCTGGATTTTGATGTAGCTTCCAAATTTCAGCATCACTTGCTACATGATACAAATTTTCAAAATCCTTATCTAATAGTGGTCTAACGATGACCAATTCATTTTCTAATGTTGGCTGTAAATCTATCATTACTAAATAAGTTTTTCATTTTTAGTTTCTGGCTGATTTTTCACCATAAATTGAAATATATCATTTCTTGAATAATGACCGTTTACATCAAAATCCATTTTTGCGTTTGTAATATCATCCAAGTCTATTTCAGCATTTAAAACACCTGCTTTACCAAATAATGGGCCGGCCAAAACCTTTCCTTGTGGAGAAATAATAATACTTCCACCTTGACAAAGGTCTTCTGGTTGTTCTTTTACTTGCTCCTGATGGATTTTTGAGTACATGGATTTTGTAAAATATTGATTACATCCCAATACAAAACATCTTCCTTCTAATGCAATATGTTTGAGTGTCGTGGTCCATTCTTCTCTTGAGTCCGCTGTTGGAGCAAGGTAAATTTCAACTCCCTTTTGATACATAGCCATTCTGGCGTGTGGCATATAATTTTCCCAACAAATAAGTCCACCAAGTTTACCGATTTTTGTATCAAAGGTCACCAATGAAGATCCATCTGACTCTGCCCAAACTAAGCGCTCTGTCCCCGTCGGTTTTATTTTGCGATGTACGCCTAACAGACCTTTGGTAGGGGAGATAAAGACCATACTGCAAAATAGACTACCATTGTTGTTTTGTTTTTCAGTAATCCCAATAACAAGATAAGTCTTATGTGCCCTAGAAAGTCCAATTAATCGTTTCATTTCTTCACCCTCAATAGCTATACTGTTTTTATAGTATTCTGTATAGAGAGATTTACCTTCTTCTGTTCGGCTACCTATTCTTGCGCCAAAATCAAAACCTCTGGGATAGCCTGGTATAAAAGACTCGGGGAATACTAATAAATCGCAATTTAACTTGGCTTGCTCAAGGATAATAGCTTCCATTTTATCCAAGGTTTTTTCCTTATCAAAAAAAATAGGATTGTCTTGAACTACGCCTAACTTTACTTTCATTTCAATACTTTTTGAAGCAATACAAAGTATGAAATATATAAGACTTAAACCATTAGTAAATCAATTATGCCTTGAATTGGTTCAAGTTCTTTTTGATGAACGGTTATGGACTCTAGAACACTACTACCAACCATGTCAAACTCACTTTTTAAAATCGTAATACAGTTTTCAGCTTCTTTAATAGTTAAGCCATTTGGTATTTTATAATAACTTTTGTCATATTGAGTTGGTTCTAAACAATCAAAATCAAAATGAAGATATAGTTGAGTGATATTCTTTTTCTTTAAAGTTTGTACCAATTCAAATAAATGTAATTTTTGTGGTGCATATATATTGCCATTATTGATTCTTTCCTGTTCTTTCTTGTCAATATCTCTTAAACCAACATAATGTATTTGCGAAGCTTCTAAATTTGAGAATAGCAAGGAATTCATTTTTATTTCACCTTCGCCCAAAAGGGTTCTTAAAGGCATGCCATGAAAATTGCAACTAGGAGAATCACACGGTTTGTTGATATCGGCATGTGCATCAAACCAAATAAGCCCTAGGTTTGGGTATTTTTTATTTAAAAAAGATACCGGAACAATTTCTAAACCGCAGTCTCCACCGATAATCTGTAATTTTGATGGATTCGATTTTTCTAAAACCTCTTTGAAACGACCTAATTGCTCATGAATGGCATTGAAATTATTGATATTATATAGTTGTTCCCCATTTTTACCAGCAGGAATTATTGCCAATGGAATGGATTCAATTGTGGTATCATTTAGATATTCAAGAATTGCTTTGGCCCCATATTCAATAGATTTTCCGGTACCAGAGCCTTGCCATTGCGGAAAGTAAATTTTCACTTTATAATTTTTGAATCTATATAGAAATCACGGTCAACATTAAGAGTACTACTGTTTACTTTCTCAGTTTTCCAATCTGAGGTTGGATATATCCATTGATTTTTATCACCAATGGTCATTTCAACTGGCATGTCAAAATCTTCTACAACATTGGTATAGCGATACTTTAAATTCTTGCCTTCTAATTTATACTCTAAAGTAGGTATCATTGAGGTTCTCAAGTATTGTTCAAAAAAGGCAGTTAAATCAATACCTGATTCCATTGATAAAAAGTTCTCTATTTGAGCAGTTGTTACCGTCTGATGATAAAATGTTTTGTTCATATTCCTAAGGATTTTTCTCCACTTTTCATCATCTTCTATAAGCTGTCTTAGAGTATGTAATATATTAGCGCCCTTGTAATACATGTCATTAGAACCTTTTTTATTAAGATTATAACGCCCTATTATAGGTTTGTCATTTTGTATTCTCTTTCTGGTCCCAATGACATAATCCGCTGAAGCCTCTTTACCAAAATGATAGTCTAAATACAAATTTTCTGAATAGGCTGTGAAGCCTTCATGAATCCACATGTCAGCAATATCTTTGTAAGTGATACTGTTTGCAAACCATTCATGACCCGCTTCGTGTATGATAATAAAATCGAATTTAAGTCCCCAGCCACTATCTGATAAGTCCATTCCTTTATATCCGTTTTGATACCCATTACCATATGTGACTGAACTTTGATGTTCCATACCTAAATAAGGTACTTCAACCAACTTAAAACCATCTTTGTAGAAAGGATACGGGCCAAACCAATGTTCAAAAGCATCCATCATTTGGCCAGTTTGTTTAAACTGTTCTTTGGCTTTTTCTAAGTTTTCAGGTAGCACATAGTAGTCCAAATCAAGGTCTCCATTTTCACCTTTGTATTTTTCTCCAAAATGAACATAATCTCCAATATTAACATTAACCCCATAGTTATTTATTGGGCTATCAACATACCAATGATACGTTTTTGTGTTTGCATCTTCATCCACCGAGCGCAAGCGACCATTAGATACATTCATTAAGTCTTTTGGCACCTTTACACTAATAGCCATGCTGTCAACTTCATCATACATATGGTCTTTATTTGGCCACCAAACGCTTGCACCTAAACTTTGGCAAGAAGTAGCAATAAAGTGGCTGCCCTTACTGTCTTTTTTCCAAGAAAACCCGCCATCCCAAGGAGCTCTGACCGCTTCTTTGGGGTTTCCTGAATAGTGAATTGTTATTTCATTGAAATCTCCTTTAACTTGTTTTTTACTGAGCAAGATGAGATGAACATTACCACTACTTTTAAATGTTAGTTCTTTACCATCGCTTACTACTTTTTCAATTTGCATAGGAGCTTGCAAATCAATTTGCATTAAATCATGCTCCTTCAAAACTTTATAACGAATGGTGTTTGTTCCAGAAATAAACTTTAAATCTGGTTTAACCTCGATATCTAAATGATAGTAATTCAAATCCCACCACTCACGCTCAGGAGTTATACTACCTCTTAAAAAATCTTCTTTTGTATAACTAAGATTATCCTGCGAATAGGCAAAAACACTACAAAAACTAAGGATTACTATCAGTAAGTACTTCATAAAAATGGATTGGTTTATCTAAAAATTGCGTTAGGAAATACTACCGGGCTTTCATGCCCATCTTCTCCAATTGCTGCAATTCCGAAAAAATAATTATCGATTACAATACCATCTAACGTAAAAATGTTGGTATTTCTTACAAATTTATAATTATCCCATGTAGGAGAGGTAGTTTCACGCCAATAAATTTTGTAACCAATAGCTCCTTCAACCGGGCTCCATTTAAATTTAGCTGCTGGTCTAACAATACCTCCAATTTCAACTTTTTCTGGCCCAGGAGGGGCCCAAGCTATTGATGCTAAGTTAATTGCATTTACTGCAGTTAATTTTTTGGCATACTCAAAATTCACATGTTCCAAGACATCTCCATAAGCTATGCCGTCTTCTACACGAATATCTTGGTGTTGTTGTGTATAATTCTCATGTGACTCCATAATTCTTATTCCTGCATAACCAGCATCATTAAAAGGTCGGTGATGCCCTCCACGACCAAATCTATCAAGTCTATAAATCATAGTAGGGTTCATTTCAGGCATGTAGGTTTTTACCGTTTTATGAACATAGCGAGCCAATTGTCTAGAAACACCATCTACTTCACCTCCATAAAAACGTCTAGCATTGCGTTGCTTTTCCGTTTCGGTGACCGGAACGGGCTCAGAAAAGATTCTAAAATCTCTATTACTTACAACCCCATCAACACCTTTGATGTTACCGATCATATCATTATTGAGTATTCCAACAATATCCCATTCATTTTCCTTTGCATAAGCTGCTAAGCCTTTTCCACCAAAAAGTCCCTGTTCTTCACCTGAAAGTCCAACGAAAATGATACTACTTTCAAAATCATATTTAGAGAGCACTCTTGCTGCTTCAATAGTACCTGCCATTCCACTAGCATTATCATTAGCTCCTGGAGAGTCTGAAGTAAAATTGGTTGGGTCACTAACTCTAGAATCAATATCACCGCTCATAACTATAAAACGGTTAGGATGTTTAGTTCCTCGTTTGATAGCAACAACATTAACTACCCAAACATCATTTACGATTCGTCCGTTAGTTCCTTTTTCTACAAAATCTTTTTGATAAAACACTTCAAGACAATCAGCACAGTCATTAGAAATTTTATCAAACTCACTTTTAATCCATCTTCGAGCAGCACCAATTCCTCTTGTCTGAGAGACTGTATCACTCAAAGTATGTCTCGTTCCAAAATTGGCCAAGGTGGTTATATCTGCTTCTATGCGCTCGGCTGAAACAGCATTAATAATATCATATATTCTTGAATCGTATTGGGCAGTAAGACTTAAAGAGAAAAGCAAAATGCTAGTCAGTATTATTTTGTTCATTTTATTCTGTTTTGAATTTTTTAAAAAAGTAATAACTGTGACCCGCACATAGAGGCCCCAACAGGCTATATAAAAGACCTGGTAATCCGAAATTAATTCCTATTTGTAAATAGGCAACAAAAATTGAAATTAGAGCAACCAGAACAAAAATTCCGAAATGCCTTACATAAAAGAGTAAATGATAAGCCGAAACATATTTTTTCGTTTTATAGTATGCTCTCCAGTACATTAAGGCTAAACACATAAATATTAGCGCAAAACCAAGACCATAAAGCTCAAAAATACCGGCTAATTTTTCTGGTGTCATACCTTCAGTACCAAACCACGAATTGACCAATGTTTTAAGTGGAAATACGTAATATAGCACTACAAATAATAACACGGCATTAATGACGATAATATGGTTATCCATATAATTGGTTCGCCTAAAAAAATTGTAATGTAGATACCATAAGGTTACTAAAACGAAGAAACTCACAGCAAAACCCGTGAATAATTTAAAGTCTATGGAGATAATAGATTCGGAACTACTAGATCCCACCGAAACAACTAATAGTGTTGCTGCAAAAGCAAAAACTGCATCACTGAAGGCTTCTATCCTAGAAATATTATGAGGTAATTTCACAATAGAAATTTATCGAATTAAAGTGAATCTGGCAATTTTATCACCTCTAATAGCTATTCCTCATAAAATTTAAAAATTAAGAGTACAATTATTCAAATAATATGTTAGGTCATTAATTGGTATGCGATTGTGATAGACTATAGAAGGTAGCTTGAACGAAGTCTTCATCATCACCAGAATTATTTTGATTGTATACGCCAGCTTTGAAATACATGTACTGTCCTCCAACATCATAACCACTATCTGACATATCAACAACTTGTGTTACATCTTCTTTACCTTCTCTAATGATTGTAACGGTTAATTCATTACCAACGACCTCAATACGATAACTGAACTTTTCGTCTAAGGCGATACCATCGGTTGGATTACTGGCGCTATTTGAGCGAGAGCCAATCATTTCATACCAAAATTCGTCATCGTTATTTTCTTCGTGAGCAAAATAAATACTACCAAGTTCATTGTTCGGTAGTTTTCGATAGTACAAGCGAATTGGTTCATCACTGTTAGCGTGAATTTGACCAACAATTACACGTCCTCGATGGCTGGTGCTTCCAGTTGTTGTGACATGATTTACTGCTAATGTCGCTGTCAATACACCATCATAACCACCTGAGTTATCAATATCTTGTTGTGGAGCACTACCAAATACCCAGTTGTTTCTTGAAATTCCAGTAGTATTAAAATCAGTATTACCTCTGCGCAACATTTCGCGAAGTTCTACTCTTGTATAACTGGTATTTGTTGAAGTTTTAAACCCTGCATTCGGGCATTTGAAAACCATACCACCATCTTCAGCAGTGTAAAAAAAACGATCATCCTCGTAACCAGAACTTAAATCATCTTCTTTTATGTCATCGGCTGTACCACTGCCGTCAATATCGGTAGGTATACTAATTTTCCAAACTGCGAGGTCAAAGTTCCCTGATGGTGGTAAACTACTATCTAAATCTTCAAAAGCACCTGTTTCTTCTTCCTCTTCTTCTTCCGGTTCTTCTACTTCTTCTTGCTCCTCTGGTTCTTCACCAATTACTATTTCTGGTTCTTCAGGTGTTTCTGGTTCAGAAGAACTACAATTAAAAAATAAAAATGCAAGAATGAATAGGGATAAAAGTTTTGTTTGGGACTTCATTTAAATCTTATTTAAATCAAAAAATAGTGTTCACTGCTGAAATTTTAAAATGAAAACTACGTCAAAATTTCGAAGTTAGGTGTATCTGCAGTGATTATAACAAAGTTAGTAATTTCTGTTTTTAGTAAGAGCGTATTTATCGCCTCAAAAAAATAGACGTTAGAAGGCGGCGTTAAAAAGCTTTATTTAACAAAAGTTACTTTCGCAATTTTACCATTTTCAATTTCATAAATGGCAATTGCTTCAAAACTACCACCGTTAGCCGTGATGTCCTCTTGATCTATTACTTTATTACCAATAATAATTCTGTTTTTTATTTCGCAGTTTAAATCGGGTGTTGCATCGAAAAACCCCTCATAACCTTGTCTTATGGCTTCTTGACCTATTGAGGTTTGATTATTAGGGAAACTATATAATTCTACATCCTCACTGTAGGTTTCTAAAAAGGCATCAATATTTCTCGAATTGTAAGCGACGAGTTGTTCATCAACAATTTGTTCAGCTTGTTTTTCATTACCCTTGCCATAAACCATAGTCATGGATTTAATTTTACCGTTTTGAATTTTATAAATTGCAGCTTGTTTCTTTTTGTTGGAAGAGTTAAGCACTAGTTCTTTATCAATTACTATATCACCCACAATAATTCTAGATACGACATCTACTTTAGTTTCACTATCATTATCAAAATAATTTTGATAGTCCTTTCTAAGATTTTCAATTCCAGTGAATAAGGTTTTGTTCGGAAAATTGGCAACCACAACATTTTCTGAAAAGCATGAAACAAAGGCATCTAGATCTCTTTTGTTAAATGATTGAAATTGTTTATCAATTAATGATTCGTGTGATACTTCAGAAACTATGGCAATTTTATTGCCATTTGGCGAAATCGCCAATCTTGAAATTTTTTGAACATTCTTGTCTTGAGACTTGTATAGCGTAGCCCATTGATTAAGTTCTTTAGAATCAAAGATCATTAGCATGTTTTTCATTCCAATTACAGCAAAGCCCATGGGATGCCAAGCATAATCTTGTGTATTAGAAATGTTGGTGATGGAATCAGTTTTTCCAGTAATAGGATCTAATGACTTTAGTACATTTTGATTGCCCTCTTTTTGTATAAAGCTTATATTTTTTGAATTTGGAATTTTCTGAAGACATCTACCTACATTTTTCTGAAAAGTATAATTAGTTCCGTCTTTCAAATTACTGACGACTAAATCCATTCTATTCTCTATCAGAACGGTATTGACTAAAACGTCTTTATTGTACCATAGATGATAACCCACTTTTGCATCTTCCAAAATAGGTTTAGAGTTACCTTTTTCAATGTCATACGCATAAAGCAATTGTAGTCCCGTTGTATCTAATCGAACCGCAGAAATTTGATTACCATTCACAATTCGAGTAGGGGAGTATTCACTACCAACTGTGGTATCAGTTAACCAAGTGGTCTCGCCAGTCGCAATATCATACTTTCTAATATCAGTTTGTCCGTTACGTGTAGACGAAAAAAGAACTGTATTATTATCGAAAAAAGAAGGTTGGTTATCGTACCCAGCATTACTAGAAATATTAATCTTGTTCGAAAGAATTACTGTGTCATTATCAACACTTAAATCAAAGAGATAAATTTCAGTATCAGCTTGAGCAGATATAAATTGGTGACAAATAAAACAGACTAGAAAAAAAATGTAATTTTTCAAACTATTATAGATTTACAAAGTGTTTTAATAATTCACGAACCTTTTTTGTACCATCAATATGGTACTTGGCTTGTGTTTTTTGGAGCCCTACTTTCACGGTTATGGTCGATTCTGGTAGTTCTTGAAACATGAATTCATCTGTCCAATCATCACCTATTGCAAAAACAAAATCATAGTCATCTTCACTTAAAATCCTAACTGAAGCCCTTCCTTTATTAACGTTACTACTTTTAACTTCCATGACTTTATTGCCGTTAAGAACACTAATATCATCATTACCGATTAAACTAGTCAACACCGTATTTAGTTCAGTTGCCCGTTTATTACCAAAATCAGGATCTGTATTTCGATAATGCCATGCTAATGAATAATTTTTCTCTTCAATAAAAGACCCTGGTGTTCTATCTACGAAAGATTCCAATACTGGTTGAATTTTTCCCATCCATTCTCCATTTACTTTTTCTAAAAGTTTAAACTGTTCGCCATCTCTTGAAATCCAAACTCCATGCTCTACAATCATGTTGTATTTTTTTGGTAGAAACCAGCGTGTAAAAGTTTCTTTGTCACGACCGCTAATAAGAAAGAGCGTTGTACTTTCTTGATGGTGTAGTTGATCTAAAAGTTGATATAATTCTTCATCAGGAGAGGCTTTTTGAGGGTCTTTATGAAAACTTGCAAGTGTTCCATCATAATCTAAAAACAACAGTCTTTTTTTTGCGGAGCTATATTTAGAAGAAACGGCCTCTAAAATCTCATCATTCATTTTTTGAGAAACATAGGTTCCAATGTCTTGCCCCTGTGTTTTTAATGAGTTCATAAATTCATTAGCCCAGACCTCCACATTATAACGCTTTAGTCGATTTTGAAGAAACATATTTCGAGCAATCTGCTCTTCTTTAGGCATGGTGATGGCTTGTTTTAAGGTATCAGCTTGTTGTTCAAAATTGTTCGGATTTATGAGTAAAGCTTCATTCATTTCATAGGCTGAACCCGCCATTTCACTTAAGATAAGTACACCTGTTTTATCTGTACGGGTCGCAACGTATTCTTTTGCCACCAAGTTCATGCCATCTCGTAGGGGCGTTAACCAGGCTATATCACTCGAGGTATATAAGTCAATCAGGTTTTCAAAAGGAAGAGAACGATAAAAATACCAAATAGGCGTCCAATTAACGGTTGAAAGTTCTCCATTAATTCTACCTACTAATTCATCTATTTCACGTTTTAATAACTTGTATTGCGGTACATTGGACCTTGATGGTACTGCTAAGATAATTAGACGAACCTTTTCTTTATATTCTGGGTATTTATTTAAAAAGTACTCAAAGGCATTTATTCTTTTGGCAATTCCTTTACTGTAATCTAAACGATCAATAGAAACAATTAATTTGGTATCTGGAGCGGATTTTTTGTGTTCATCTAATTTAATTTGTAAATCTGAACGTTGTTTACCTTTTAAAGCACTGCTCTTTTTAGCAGCTTCATGAAACTTATCATAGTCAATTCCCATAGGGAAAGAGTCAACTTTAATGACTCGATTTTCAAGATAAACGTCATTAAAGCTTACATCAAGTCCTAATAATCTTCTTACTGAACTTAAAAAGTGTCTCTCATAATCATAAGTATGAAACCCTATTAAGTCTGCTCCTAAAAGCCCTTCAAGAACTTCTTCACGCCAAGGCAGGGTTCTAAAAATTTCATAAGAGGGAAAAGGAATATGTAAAAAGAAACCAATAGTAGCATTAGGCCTTTTCTCCTTTACCATCTGCGGCACCAACATGAGTTGGTAATCGTGTATCCAGATAATATCATCATCGCCAGATTCTTCTAAAATAGCATCTGCAAATTTCTGATTTACAGATTTGTAACTGTCCCAAAAGTCTAATTCGAACTCGGAATATTCTAGAAAATAATGGAATAGAGGCCAAATAGTTCTGTTACTAAAACCAAAGTAAAATCCATCAACATCGTCCTTGGTGAGCCTTACTTTAGAACAACCATGTTCTTTTAAAGCACTATCTATAGTTTCAGATAAGCCATTAGGAATGTCTTCATCCGTTAGTCCAGACCAGCCAATCCAAAGGCTTTCACCACCACTATGAACAGATTTCATACCAGTTGCTAAACCACCGACACTAGGAATTGCTGATAAGCCGCCATCACTTATTTGCAATTGTACTGGCAGCCTATTAGAAATAATTATAGTTTTACTCATAAATAAATTTTAGAACAAAAATGTAATAAAAGTGGTGTTTTTTCGATTAATAAGAAAGAAAAAACCTACAATAACCACCAGAAAATAAGAATCCCACTATGGATAACCTAAATTACGGAATAATTGGAAACTGTAGAAGTGCAGCTTTAATTTCTAACACAGGATCATTGGATTGGTGCTGTTTGCCTCAATTTGATTCTACCTCAGTTTTTGCAAAAATATTGGATGATAAAAAGGGAGGTTCTTTTGAAATTATCACCAAATATAATTACGAGATTACTCAAAAATACCATCCTAATACGTCCATTTTAATTACGCGTTATTCAGATGGTGAAAATATTTTTGAGCTGCATGATTTCATGCCTAGATACCACAAATTGACTGGTAAGTATAATGCTCCACCTGAAATAGTTCGATATGTAAAGTACATTTCTGGAGCCCCAAAGTTCTCTGTGCTATATGACCCTAAATTAGAATATGCTATCGGTGAAACAGCTAATCACGTAAAAAATAACTTTATCGTCAGTTTAACGGATAAAGAAAAGTTTGATACATTGTTTTTATATACTTCTTTCAATAAGAATCAGGTGGTCAGTGGCGATGAAATTACTTTAAAAGAAGATGGTTATTTTTTAGTTTGTTATAACGAGAAAATTTTAAAGCCCAGCACTGAAAAGATGTCGCTTGAGCTAGAGCGCACGAAAATTTATTGGTTAGATTGGGTTGATAGAACTCCAACTTATAAAAAGTTCAATCCAGAGATTATTCGAAGTGCACTTACGTTAAAAATGCTCACCTTTGATAAGACTGGTGCTGTATTGGCTGCACCTACCACATCTTTACCAGAAACTATTGGTGAAGTAAGAAATTGGGATTATAGATTCTGTTGGATTCGTGATGCCTCGATGGTAATTAAAGTGGTTTCTGAACTAGGACATAAAAATTCTGCCAAAAGATACTTACAGTTTATTATTGATTTAATGCCAGATAAAGATGAGAAGCTTCAAATCATGTATGGTATTAACAAGGAAAAGCAATTAACAGAACAAACCTTAGAGCATCTTGATGGTTATAAGGGCTCTAAACCTGTGCGAACCGGTAATGCTGCTTATGAGCAAAAACAGAATGACATTTATGGAATATTAATGGATGTTATATATGAGCAATTAAATAAGTTTAGTAACGATATTGAAAATGGCGAAGAGCTTTGGAGTATCACCAAAGGTATTGTTTGGATAGTTAATAAACATTGGCAAGAACCTGATAAAGGAATTTGGGAATTTAGAGGTGAAGATCGTCACTTTACTTTTTCAAAAGTTTTATGTTGGGTAGCGATAGATAGAGCAATAAAAGTTGCCAAAATTTTCGGAAAACATCGAAAAATTGAACAATGGACTTCTATTGAACAAGAAATTAAAGCTGATATACATGAAAACGCTTGGAACGAAGATGTTAATGCTTTTGTTCAATCATATGGTTCATATGACTTAGACGCATCTGTATTATTGATGGAATCTTATGGTTTTGTTGATGCCCGTGACCCAAAATTTGTGAGTACTGTAAAAGCTATCGAGAAAGATTTAAGTAATGATGGCCTACTTTATAGATATAAAAATGAAGATGATTTTGGATTACCTTCATCTTCATTTACGATTTGTACTTTTTGGTTTATCAATGCGCTATTCAAGATTGGCGAGGAAGAAAAGGCTCTAGCTCATTTTGAACAATTGTTAAGTTATAGCAATCATTTAGGGTTATTTAGCGAGGATATTGATTTTAAAACAAAACGTCTTTTGGGTAATTTCCCTCAGGCTTATTCGCACCTAGCTTTAATTGAATGTGCAATTAATTTTTCACGCAAACAGAGTGAGGCAAAAATTTTGGAATCTATCAGTTAATGTTTGATAAATTCCAATTGTTCTAGTCCCTTCTTTTTAATTTTTGATATAAGAAGATTAAGATGGTCACTTGTCGTAAAAGAATTCATTAGACTAGTTCTTAAGAAAATCTTTTCATTTAGTTTCGTTTGAACTAAATAGAATTCGCCTTCTTCAAGTAATTCTTGTCTAATATTCTTGTTAATTTGATTCAACTGATTGTTGGAATAGTTTTCTTCTTTAAACCGAAAACACACAATATTCGACATCGGTGAAGTGGCCATTTCAAAATTTCCATTTTCAGTCAAATACTTTTCAAAGTCCTTTGCTAAGTCATATTGGCGCGTTACGAATTGATTGAAAACCTCTTGACCATAAAGCTTGAATAAAATATACCAATGCATGCACATCATAGTTTTAGTGCATTCAAAAGTCTTTTTACCACTGTTTATCCAATCATCTTCTTCAATATCATTGAGTAGGTAATCTGCTCTTTGATTAAAGGTCAGTTCAGCATGAATCTTATTTTTAAATAATAATGCTGTGGTTATGGTGGGCATTAGCATCATTTTATGACCATCAATAACTACTGAATCTGAAGTAGAAATACCATTAAGAAGGTGTTTGTATTTATTAGAATAAATAGCAGCACCCCCGTGAGCACCATCTACATGAAACCAGAGGTCTTTTTCTTTTGCGAATTTTGAAATAGTCATTAAATCATCATAAGCCCCTGTGGCAGTTGAGGGTGCACTGCCTACTATGGCAAATATTTTAATCCCAGCGGTAATTGCATTTTGATAAGATTCTTCTAAAACAGAAGTATCCATAGAAAAATTATCCTGAGCAGGCACCTTAATGATTCCTTTTTCACCTAGTCCCATGATTTTAGCGGCACGATCGATACAATAATGAGCTTGTTCACAAACCATAACACCCAAAGGTTCTGAATAACCTTCATTCCAAATGTCGTTTGAAATTTTTGCTTTCCGAGCAGATAATAAGGCTGTCAAGTTGGCCAAGGTTCCCCCGGAAGTTAAAAGCCCTCCAAAACCAGATTCATAACCTATTTTTTTACATATTTCATCAGTCACTACTTTCTCAATTGCTGAGGGAGCCATGCCCATTTCATACACTGCCATGCCGTTGTTAAGTAAGGCGCTAGCGAAGGCTGTTAAAAGGGTAATTGGAGCAGGAGCAGAAACTTGGTGTCCTACATATTTCGGGTGGTGAGTGTGTGTTGTACGTTTAATTACTTCAGGAAAGAAATCTTCATTCTCACCATTTTCTAAGAACGATTTCCAAAAATCTAATTCTTTTTCAGGCTCGTTCCAGTGAAGGGTTTTTAAAGCTTTCCCACTTGTCGTGTTTTGAATATGAGCCTTAATTTGTTTTAGAAGAATTAAAGAGTTCTTTTCAAATTCTTCTGGTGAGTATATTTTTTTAAAAAGTTCATCATTCATTTTATAAAATTAATGGCTTGATGATAACTGACAAAGTTGGAAACAAAAAAACCGCTCCTTAGGTGGAGCGGTTTCTCAAATTACGCTTCTAAAAGAAGCCATTATTTGAATTAGTCAAAGGTATACCCGTTATCCGCTGCTATTCTATCAGCAATTTGAGTTCGTAAGGCTACAACGTTGGGTTGATTTGTATATTTAGTGAAGCGTTTTAAGCCCATCAGCATCATTTTTTGTTCATCACCTTCAGAGAAAGAAACTATAGCTTCTTTTCCTTTTTGACTCACAATATCAGTAGCTCTGTATAAATAAAGCTTAGACATCGCTATTTGAGTGCTCTGGACATCTTCACCGAATCTTTTTACATTTTTCTCTGTTCGTAAAATAGCAGATTCTGCTAAATACACCTGAATCAAAATATCAGAAGCTGCCATTAAAAGTTGTTGATGTTCTTCTAATTGAGGTCCGAATTTTTGAACTGCACTTCCTGCCACCATTAAAAAGACTTTTTTCAAACGTTTTACAAGGTCTTTTTCTTCTGCAAACAACACAGAAAAATCTGGAGTATCAAAAGATGGAATTCCCATTAATTCTTCTCCAACTGCCGTTGCAGGACCCAATAAGTCAACATGACCTTTCATGGCTTTTTTAACTAGCATGCCAACTGCTAACATTCTATTAATTTCATTGGTACCTTCATATATCCGAGAAATACGGGCATCTCTCCATGCAGATTCCATAGGAGTATCAGCACTAAAGCCCATACCACCAAATATTTGAATTCCCTCATCAGTTGTTTGTTGTACATGTTCAGAAACGGCAACTTTCAGAATGGAACATTCAATAGCATACTCTTCAACTCCTTTAAGTTCTGCTTCTTGATGAGTATTGCCAGCTTCTTCTCGCATAGCAATTCTGTCTTCAATATTCTTAGCTGCTCTGTATGAAGCTGATTCATCTACATAAACATTAGTAGTCATGTCAGCTATTTTTGCTTTTATGGCACCAAAATTCATAATAGGCGTCTTGAACTGAATTCGTTCGTTAGCATATTTAGTTGCTTCATTAACAACTCTTCGCTGAGCATCTAAACAGGCTGCAGCCAATTTTATACGACCTACGTTCAAAGCATTCATGGCGATTTTAAATCCATTTCCTTGCTCTGAAAGCATATTCTCAACAGGAACTTTGGTTTCGTTAAAGAATACTTGACGAGTGGAGGAGGAATGAATCCCTAATTTTTTCTCTTCGTCTCCTAAAGTTATCCCATTACTTGGGTCATTTTCAACAATAAAGCCTGTTATGTTTTTATCATCACCTATTCTTGCAAAAACTATAAAAAGATTACAGAAACCGGCATTTGAAATCCACATTTTTTGTCCTGTAATACTATAATGTTTTCCGTCTTCTGAAAGTACCGCTTTTGTTTTTCCAGAGTTAGCATCTGAACCAGCACCAGGTTCTGTTAAACAATAAGCTCCAAACCATTCACCAGTGGCCAACTTTGGCACATATTTTAGTTTTTGTTCTTCGGTACCATAAAGCGTAATAGGCATTGTGCCAATACCAGTATGTGCGCCAAATGCAGTGCTAAAAGAACCAGTTGCGCCAGAAATATAATCACAAACCAACATGGTAGAAACAAACCCCATGCCCATACCTTCGTATTTTTCAGGAACAGCAATACTTAAAAGCCCTAATTCCCCTGCCTCACGCATACATTCTTCTGTATATGCGTAATCTTTACTTTCAAAACGTTCCCAGTGTGACCAAAGTTTTCTATCAACAAATTCTTTAGTGCTTTCACGCATCATATTTTGTTCTTCACTTAAATCTTCCAAAGTGAATATATCTTCACAATCAACCTCTTTTACTAAAAATTGGCCTCCACGTAAAATCTCTTTTTTTAAAGTTTCAGTACTCATAGTAATAGTCGTTATTTCTTTTTCTTAGTTTAAAAATTCAAATATTCCGGCAGCACCTTGTCCCGTACCTACACACATAGTCACCATGCCATGTTTACCTTGCATGTTACGCTTACGCATTTCATCAAACAACTGCACTGATAATTTAGCACCAGTGCAACCAAGTGGATGACCTAAAGCAATTGCCCCACCATTAGGATTAATGATTTCCGGGTTAAGTGTTAGCTCTCGAATTACGGCTAACGATTGCGATGCAAAAGCCTCGTTTAATTCAATTAACTCGATATCTCCTTGTTTTAAACCTGCTTGTTTTAATGCTTTTGGTACTGCAGCCACTGGACCAATTCCCATAATTCTAGGAGGTACTCCAGCTGCGGCATAATTTACTAAACGAGCAACTGGTTCAAGATTCAATTCTTTAACCATTTCTTCGCTCATAACCATGACAAAAGCAGCACCGTCACTTGTTTGAGAAGAGTTACCTGCAGTAACGCTACCATTAGCGGCAAATACTGGTCTTAGTCTTGCTAATGCTTCAATAGATGTTCCGGCTCTTGGCCCTTCATCTTTAGTAACCGTATATTTCTTTGAGGCCTTTTTACCATTTCCATCAACATAAGTTTGTTCCACATCAATTGGAACAATCTGGTCTTGAAAGCGATCTTCAGCTAAAGCTTTTAAAGCTTTAGTATGTGAGTTAAAAGCAAATTCATCTTGGTCCTCTCGCGAAACCTTATATTCTTGAGCTACTGCCTCAGCAGTGTTACCCATGCCCCAGTAATAATCTTCATGACCTGACTTTACAATATCGTAGTTCAATTCAGTTTTAAAACCTGTCATTGGTACGGAACTCATACTTTCAACACCGCCAGCGATTATGCAATCTGCCATGCCAGCTTGAATTTTTGCTGTTGCGATACCAATAGTTTCTAGGCCCGAAGAACAAAATCTGTTAACTGTTACACCTGGTACATCAACAATATCTAACCCCATTAATGAGATTAAACGAGCCATGTTTAGACCTTGAGACCCCTCAGGCATAGCGTTACCAACAATTACATCGTCAATACGTTTTTTATCGAAATCAGGAAGTTGATTTACTAAGTGAGAAATGGTTTCTGCAGCTAATTCATCGGCCCTTTTGAAACGAAATCCACCTCTACCAGACTTACCAACTGCTGTACGATATCCTTTAACTATATATGCTGTTTTCATTTTTTAATTTCTTAGAGGTTTACCAGTTTTTAACATGTGTTGGATACGTTCCAATGTTTTTCGTTCAGTACATAGTGATAAGAAAGCTTCTCTTTCTATGTCTAATAAATACTGTTCAGAAACATAGCTAGGTTCAGATAAATCACCACCAGCCATAACGTAAGCCAGTTTATTTGCAATTTTCTTATCGTGTTCACTGATATACCTGCTTGCCTCCATTGAATCTGTTCCAACTAAGAACATACCTAGAGCCTGTTTACCTAAAACCTTAACATCTTTACGAGTAGGTGGCTGAGTATAACCAGCTTCTGCCATTAGTTTGGCATGAGCTTTGGCTGTTGCAATTTGGCGGTCTTTGTTGACCACTACAATATCTTTACCCTTTTGAAGTATTCCTAAATCATATGCTTCATAAGCAGAAGTTGAGACCTTTGCCATCCCAATTGTTAGAAAATACTCTTGTAAAACATTCAATTCAACATCACCTTTTCTAAAGGAGTCAGATGCTCTTAGTGCAAATTCTTTAGAACCACCTCCACCAGGGATAACACCAACACCAAATTCCACTAAGCCTATATAGGTTTCAGCAGCAGCAACCACTTTATCTGCATGCAGGGAAAGTTCACAACCGCCACCTAATGTCATTCCGTGAGGCGCAGAAACCGTAGGAATAGATGAATAACGCATACGCATCATTGTATCTTGGAACATTTTGATAGCCATGTTAAGCTCGTCATATTCTTGTTCAACGGCCATCATGAAAATCATACCGATATTAGCCCCTACAGAAAAATTAGCAGCTTGGTTACCAATTACTAAACCTTGGTAGTCTTTTTCCGCTAAATCAATTGCCTTATTAAGGCCTGTCAAAACATCTGCTCCAATCGTATTCATTTTAGATTGGAATTCAACATTCAAGATTCCATCTCCTAAATCTTCAATAACAACGCCAGCGTTTTTAAAGACTTCTTTTGATTTGCGTATATTATCTAATATGATGAATGAATCTTGACCTGGTATTTTGACCATTTCCTTTTTAGGAATATCATAAAAATATGTTGCGCCATCTTTTACAGAATAGAATGAAGAAACCCCAGCCTCTTTCATTTCAGCAACCCATTTTGCTGCTTCTTGATTTTCTGAGCCTATAAATTCTAAGCCCTTTTCAAGACCAACGGCATCCCAGATTTGGAAAGGACCATGTTCCCATCCAAAACCAGCTTTCATGGCATCATCTATTTTGTATAAGTCATCTGTTATTTCAGGAATTCGATGAGAAACGTAGGCAAATAACTGACCAAAACTTTTTCTATAGAACGCTCCTGCTTTGTCTTTACCACCTGTTAAAACTGTGAAACGGTCAACAACTTTGTCTATAGTTTTTGTCAATTCAAGCGTAGCAAATTTTGCACTTTTTTTAGAACGATAGTCCATCGTATCTAAATCAAGCGTTAAAATTTCGGTTTTACCTTTGGCATCTTTAGATTTTTTATAAAAACCCTGACCGGTTTTACTTCCTAACCATTTGTTTTCCATCATGGTCGAAATAAAATCTGGTAAAGCGAACAATGCATGTCTTTCGTCTTCCTTGCAATTATCAGCAATTCCGTTTGCTACATGTACCAATGTATCCAAACCAACTACATCAACAGTTCTAAATGTTGCGGACTTCGGACGACCAATGACGGGTCCCGTAAGCTTATCTACCTCTTCAACAGTCATTCCCATTTCCTTTACAGCATGAAAAAGACTTTGGATACTAAAAATCCCTATTCTATTTCCAATAAAGGCCGGAGTGTCTTTGGCAATAACAGAGGTTTTACCTAGATATTGCTCACCATAACCATTCAAAAATTCTAAAACTCCGGTATCCGTTTTTGGACCAGGTATAATTTCAAAAAGTTTTAGATAACGGGCAGGATTAAAAAAATGAGTCCCACAAAAATGTTTCTGAAAATCGTCACTACGACCTTCGCTCATGAATTTAATTGGTATACCAGAGGTGTTTGATGTAATTAATGTTCCTGGAGTTCTATGTTTTTCGATACTTTCAAAAACTATTTTTTTGATATCTAATCGTTCGACAACCACTTCAATAATCCAATCTACCTTGCTGATTTTAGAAATATCATCTTCTAGATTACCAGTTGAAATTCTACCTGCAAATTTTTGGTGGTAAATAGGAGAAGGCTTTGATTTTAAAGCGGCTTTTAAAGAATCATTGACCAATCGATTACGAACTACTTTGTCTTTTAAGGTTAGTCCTTTTGCTTTTTCTTTATCGTTCAATTCTCTTGGAACAATATCAAGCAATAAAACTTCGACCCCAATATTGGCAAAGTGACATGCTATACCACTTCCCATGATACCTGAACCTATTACGGCAACTTTATTGATATGTCGCTTCATGAATATGCTTTGGATTAATTAGTTGTTGTTTTTCTATAAATGTTTTTATCTAAAATGAGTTTGTTTATGACACCAATTGTTTTGAAAAAACCGGCTAAATCATTCTCATCAATATCTTGTTTTACAGCGTCGTTGAATCTTAAAACCACTTCTTTAGAATCTTTTCTTTTACTCAAGCCTAGTTCAGTCAAGTGAATCAATACACCTCTACCATCATTAGGGTTAGGCTTACGAATTATATATCCTTTTTCTTCAATATTTTTTAGAATTCTTGAAAGACTAGTAGATTCCATTCCCATTTTTGGACCAAGAGCGGTACTAGGAGTACCTTTCTTCGGGTCAATACTTAATAATGTAAAGCCTAATGCCATGGTAAGTCCATAGTTTTTAGCTTCTTCATTGTACATTTTAATTACTGATTGCCATGTGGCTCGCAAGGCATAATCAATGGTCAAATCCTTCATAGAACAAAAATTCGACTGTAAATATAGTGAAAATTTATTATGCATGCATAATAAATTTGATGTCGAATTCTAAGAAATGAACCTTTTAATTATGATTTTTCCGTCTTCCGTTTTTTTAGTTCCCCACCAATTATTGAAGAGAAAACAGAAGGGAGAATAGCTAGTGGCCCAAACACGGTTGGAACTAAAAATATAAGACTTGAGTCTTTTTTCTGGCTTATTTGATAAAGTGCGACACCTAACGCAATACACATGATAATTAAAAATACCACAGCACTTACTAAAAGTGTTTTCTGATATTTCTTGAGTTGTTCTATTGTGTATTTTTCAAAAGCCATTAGTGTCCGTATATATCATTATATAATGCAATATATTTTTCTTTTACGATTTTTCTTCGGAGTTTCATAGTTGGTGTTAAATGCCCATCATCAATACTCCAAACATCGGGTGTTAATCTAAATTGCTTAACCTTTTCCCATTTTGCGAAGTCTTCGTTAGCAGCATCAACTTCTTCTTGAATTCTCGCAATAATTTTATCATTAAGAACAATATCGGAATTTTCACCTACCGATATTTTATTTCTTTCTGCCCAAGCATACAGAAATTCAAAATTTGGTTGAATCAATGCCGCTGGCATTTTTTCACCTTCGCCAACCACCATAATCTGATCCACAAATCGAGACTGTTTAAAACGATTTTCTAATAATTGAGGTGCAACATATTTACCTCCCGAGGTTTTAAACATTTCTTTTTTCCTGTCTGTGATTTTCAGAAAACCATCAGCATCTATTTCACCAATATCACCGGTATGAAAATACCCATTTTTAAGTACTTCTTCCGTCTTTTTCTGGTCCTTGTAATAACCCATCATTACATTAGGTCCTTTACATAGTATTTCTCCATCATCAGCAATTTTTACTTCAACATCGTTAATAATACGCCCCACGGAACCAATTTTCCAACCCATACCATCTTCTTGATTTACTGAAATTACGGGAGATGTTTCTGTCAAGCCATAGCCTTCCATTACAGGTATTCCAGCAGCACCAAAAACACGACTTAGTCTAGGTTGTAGTGCTGCACTTCCAGAAACCATTGTGTTTAGGTTTCCTCCAAGACCTTCTTGCCATTTGCTGAAAATTAATTTCCTAGCAAGACCTAATTGTTTTTCGTACCACCAACCATTTGCACCATATGGCTCATATTTTAATCCTAATTCGACCGCCCAGAAGAATAGTTTTTTCTTAATCCCATCAAGCGCTGTTCCTTTAGCAATGATGGAATCATATACCTTTTCTAATAGTCTTGGAACCACTGTCATAGTTTCGGGTTTAACCTCTTTAAGGTTATCGCTAATTTTATCTAAACCTTCGGCAAAATAAATTTGAATTCCACAGTATTGGTATAGATATAAAATCATTCGTTCAAATATGTGACATACCGGCAAAAAACTTAGTGCCTTGGCCCCCGCTTCAAAAGGTACTCGTAATTTACTTGCGATTACGTTCGATACGATATTATTATGAGATAACATTACACCTTTTGGTCTACCGGTTGTTCCTGAGGTATAAATTAAGGTAGCTAAATCTTCAGGTTGCACAGCAGCCATTCGTTTTTCAACCTCATCTTGGTTGCTATCATCTTTTCCTTTTTCTAAGACTTTAGACCAATGCTCGCAATTAGCTAATTCATCAAAAGAAAAAACATCTTTTAATTTTTTTAGCTTTCCACTAATTGCAAGGACTTTATCCAAGACCTCTTGACAAGAAACAAAGCAGTATTTAGCTTCAGAATGATTTAATACATATTCGTAATCATCTTCTGATATCGTTGGATATATAGGTACATTTTGAGCTCCTACTTGTAAAATTCCAATATCGCAAATATTCCACTCCGTTCTATTGGTCATGGATATAATGGCAACTTTATCATTTGGTTTTACGCCAAGTTTTAGCAAACCTCGACTTACGGCATTTGCTTGATTAATATATTCTTCAGTTGAAGTACTTATCCATTTACCATCTTTTTTACTGGTCAAAGCTTTTTGTTGGTTAAAATGTTCCTTTTGATAATAAGGAAAATCAAAGAGTCTAGTTACTGTTTGCATACTAAGTTTCTATTAAGAAATTGCAAAATAGGGAAAGGAAGCGGTAATTTAAAATGGCTTTTCTAAAAAAAAGACTAATTATTTGATAATCTAGCAACATAGCAGTTCTAATTTATTTCTGATACCTTTAAAAAATCACAAAATTAAAGTCCATTCGATGCGAAAACTAAAAAGAACAATCACCTTAGTTCTAATCTTAATCATACCTTATGTACTCTATATTTTCATATCAACTGGTTTTTTTAGAACAATAGAAAATACAACCAATTTTGAAGTATATAAGACCATAAACATTCCCGGTGTAGAAGATATCACCATTGATGAGGGAAAAGATTTTGGCATATTTATTTCTTATGACCGAGCTGGTGAACGTGAGGGGCAAGCCAAAAAAGGGGGTATATATGGTATGTATTTTTCAAAGGATACTATTAGGGTCCAATCTTTGACGGAAACTCATAAGCGGGAGTTGGCGCCGCATGGTATTAGTTTGATAGAAATTGATAGTACTAAACACCGATTATTTGTTATTAATCATGCCAAAGGAGAAAGTATTGAAGTCTATGATTTATTCCATAAAGACAGTCTGGTTCATGTGAATACCCTGCGTAATGAACTCATTTATTCTCCAAATGATATTGTTGCTATCTCTGAGGATAAATTCTACGTAACCAATGACCATTATTATAGCAATACTATTGGTCGTTTGGCCGAAAACTACCTAGAGATTAGTAATTGTGAAACGGTTTACTTTGATGGTATAGATTACCGTGTTGTGGACAATGATTTGTCTTATGCAAATGGTATCAATTTTGATTATTACAGAAACTTAATGTTTATAGCCTCACCTAGAAGTTTTAAAATCAACGTATATAATCGACAGGAAAATGGAGATTTAAATTATATTGAATCTATTGATTGTGGAACAGGGGTTGATAATATTGAATTTGATAAGGAAGGTAATCTTTTGGTAGGATGCCATCCAAACTTGTTAGCATTTAGCTCATATGCTAAAGGTAATCGTGAATTTTCCCCTTCAGAAATTATTAAGATTAATTATCGAGATAAAGGAGATTATACGGTAAACTCAATTTATGTTAATGATGGTAAAGAAATGTCAGCTTCAACTGTAGCGCCTATTTATGGTGATTTAATGGTATTAGGTAATGTAATGGATAAGCACTTTTTGGTTCTTAAACAAAAAAATTCACATTAATCTTAAAGGTGTAATTTCATTCCTTCATGAGAAGCTATAAATCCAAGTTTTTCATAAAAGACTAATGCCTCTGGTCGCTTTTTGTCCGTTGTTAATTGTACCACGTGAGCTGCTTTGTCTTTGGCTTTAGAAATGGCCCATTTAAATAATTTTTGTCCTATTCCTTTGCCTCGATAATCTTCATGAACCCGAACTGCTTCAATTTGTGCCCTTATACCACCTTGATATGTCAGGTATTGAATAAATGATAATTGTAATGTTCCAATTACTTTATTATTATCTTCAATTACCATTAATTCTTGATTAGGGTCATTTGTAATATTTTGAAATGCTTCATAATACCTGTCAGGTAAGGGGTTTTGATAATTTTCACGAAGCTTACCCAACTTATCATTTGCAATCATTTGGACTATTGCAGAAACATCAGATTTAATGGCATTGCGGATAGTCATTCCTTAAGAAATTCTTGATTTTATAAATTTAAATTGACCGTTGTGATTGGATTCATGCTCGCAAACATGAAACCATTTACAGTAGTTATTAGTGGGTCCCCAAGGAAAATTTTTATCAACGGACATTAACCATTCGTCATCTCTATTCTTAAATTCTGCAAGCGTATATTCCCGAACCTTGGACATTTCTTCAAGGTAATAGTCAAAGGGTTTTCCTTTAATCTCTTTGCGGGCTTGAGCCCCCAGACCAGAGGCTACTGACCATTTTTCTGAATCTTCTTTAGACCAATCTCCCCATGTCTTGTTCTCAAAAGTATGTATTTGATAAAAACGTTCAGTGGCAGCTAAATGCATAAGCATTGCTCCAATACTATTAGCATCATCATCGACCAAGTAATCAAGATCAGAAGCACTCATACCACGCACTGGTGAAAGAATAACCATACGCATCCAATTCATCATAGAGACCAAAGTTCCTATTTGCGGTGTATAACCTTCTTTTGGCCCTACTATATTAACATCACTATCTTGACTGTAACTACTTAAAGGTTGAAGGTGTGGAGCTGCTATGACACTAGTACTAGCCAGGGCTCCAAGAGTAAATAGTGATGATTTTTTAAGGAAATTTCTTCTATCTGCGGTAAATAGTTGTTCTTTCATGGTCTTTGATTAAAGTTTGACCATTAATTTACGAATTCTTTACCACCCATTCTCTAGCATTAACAAAAGCTTGTATCCAAGGAGAAACTTTATCTTTTTGGCGGTTTTTTGGATAATGTGCCCAATTCCAAGGAAAAATAGAACGCTCCATATGTGGCATAGTTACTAAATGCCTTCCTGTTTTATCACAAAGCATCGCCGTATTAAAATCACTACCATTCGGATTTGCAGGGTAGCCTTCGTAACCATATTTAGCTACAATATCGTAGTTGTCTTCAGATAAGGGCAAACTAAATTTACCCTCACCATGTGATATCCATACCCCTAAAGTGGTACCTTCTAATGAAGACAACATCACTGAGTTGTTTTGCTGAACTTTTACAGAAGTAAAATTACTTTCGTGTTTGCCAGAATCATTATAGGTCATCTTGCCGTGAATTTCATGCTCAGGATTGATTAAATCTAGTTCCATAAACAATTGACAACCGTTACAAATACCAACGGATAAGGTATCAGGTCTAGCAAAGAAATTATTGATTACTTTGTTGGCACGTTCGTTATATTTTATGGCACCAGCCCAACCTTTGGCGCTGCCAAGTACATCGGAATTAGAAAACCCACCTACGGCCCCTAAAAACTGAATATCTTCTAAAGTTTCACGACCAGAGATTAAATCGGTCATATGCACATCCTTTACATCAAAACCAGCTAAATACATCGCATTGGCCATCTCACGTTCGGAGTTACTTCCTTTTTCACGAAGAATAGCTGCTTTTGGCTTCTTTACTCCGTTGGATATCACGGGAATCAACCCATTAAAAGCACTTGGAAAACTATAACTCAATTCTTGAGTTTTGTAATTTTCAAAACGATCATTTGCCAAGCCGTTTGACGTTTGTTTATTGTCTAATAAATAAGAGGTTTTAAACCATGAATCTCTCAGTGATGAGATATTTAGTCCTATGTCAACCCCATGATTCTTAATTTGTAATTCGTTGTTTTGTGTTACGTTACCTAGCGTGTAAAAATCTAATCCAGCTTTGCTCATCAAAGCTTCGATACCATTATCCTTGGATTGAATGACTACGCCGATATTTTCAGCAAAAAGGGCTTTAATACTATCTTTTTCACCTAAGCCAGTTAAATCGAGTGCTACGCCTAGATTGTTATCTGCAAAACATAACTCTAATAACGTAGTGATTAAACCCCCAGAGCCAATATCATGTCCAGCAATAATATGTCCTTTTCTAATTAGTTGCTGTAATGTATTAAAAGCCGTTTTGAAGTACGCGGCATTCTTTATACTTGGTGCTTCACTCCCAATACAATTTAAAATTTGTCCAAATGAAGAACCGCCGAGTTTAAAATCATCTTGAGATAAGTTAACATAGTAAATAGAACCTCCTTCTTTTTGTAGTACTGGTTCAACCACTTTAGTAAGGTCGTTACAATTTGCAGCAGCAGAAATTACAACAGTACCAGGAGCAATAACTTCTTGGTCTTTGTATTTCTGTTTCATTGATAATGAATCTTTTCCAGTAGGTACATTAATACCCAAAGCAATAGAAAAATCAGAAATAGCTTCTACAGCCTTATATAAGCGTGCATCTTCACCTTCGTTTTTACAAGGCCACATCCAATTGGCGGAAAGTGAAACCGATTGTAAACCATCTTTTAATGGCGCCCAAACCAAATTAGTTAGTGCTTCACCAATACTATTTCTACTACCAGCAACAGGATCTACCAAACCAGAAACTGGGGAGTGCCCAATACTTGTAGCTATCCCTTCTTTACCTTTGTAATCTAGTGCCATGACGCCAACATTATTCAAAGGTAGTTGCAGCGGACCAACGCATTGTTGTTTAGCAACCTTACCACCTACACAGCGGTCAACTTTATTGGTAAGCCAATCTTTACAAGCTACTGCTTCCAATTGCAATACCTTTTCTAAATATTCATGGAAGTTTTCTAAAGAATATTGAGCATCTTTAAATTCGAAATTGATAGTCGAATCTTTCATGATAGTTTTTGGTGAACTTCCAAACATATCAGAAAGGGCTAAATCCATAGGTTTATCCCCTTTTGTGGCAGACTCAAATGTAAAGCGATGTTCACCAGTAACATCACCTACCTCGTACATAGGGGACCGTTCTCTTTCAGCAATAAGTTGAAGCAAAGCAGCATCTTCTTTGCCGATAACCAAGCCCATTCGTTCTTGACTTTCATTACCAATAATTTCTTTAGCCGAAAGGGTAGGGTCTCCTACTGGTAGTTTATCCAAATCTATATGACCACCTGTATCTTCTACTAATTCTGATAGGCAATTTAAATGTCCACCAGCGCCATGATCATGAATAGAAACGATAGGATTATCATGGCTTTCTACCATCCCACGGATGGCATTTGCCGCTCGTTTTTGCATTTCAGGATTAGAACGTTGCACAGCATTTAATTCAATTGCTGATTCAAATTCACCAGTGTCAGCACTAGATACTGCTGCACCTCCCATACCAATTCTATAATTATCGCCACCAAGAATTACAATTTTATCATCCTTTTTAGGGGTATCTTTTAAAGCTTGTTCAGCTTTGCCATAACCGATGCCTCCAGCCTGCATGATTACTTTGTCGTAACCTAATCGTTTATTGCCTTCTTTATGCTCAAAAGTGAGCACTGAACCAACAATTAATGGTTGTCCAAATTTGTTTCCAAAGTCCGATGCTCCGTTAGAGGCTTTTATTAAAATGTCCATAGGAGTTTGGTAGAGCCATGGGCGAGCAGGAAAGGCATGCTCCCATTCCCTTGAATTTTCTTCAAGTCTAGAATATGCTGTCATATAAACAGCTGTTCCAGCCAAAGGCAAAGAACCTTTACCACCTGCTAATCTATCTCTAATTTCTCCCCCAGAACCCGTTGCAGCCCCATTAAAAGGTTCAACTGTGGTCGGAAAATTATGAGTTTCTGCTTTTAATGAAAGCACTGAATCGAATTCCTCTTCCTCATAAAAGTCTGGTTTATCAGCAGTTTTTGGTGCAAATTGAACCACTTTTGGTCCTTTTACAAAAGCAACATTGTCTTTGTAGGCAGAAACAATGTCGTTTGGATATTCCGCTGAGGTTTTCTTAATCAATTTAAAAAGTGAACTTGGCATCTCTTGGCCATCAATAACAAAGGTGCCATTAAAGATTTTGTGGCGACAGTGTTCTGAGTTAACTTGGCTAAAACCAAATACTTCAGAATCCGTGAGTTTTCTCCCGATATTTTCAGCTAATTTTTCTAAATAAGAAACTTCATCATCACTTAATGCCAGACCTTCATGTTTATTATAAGCGGCAATATCTTCTATTGTTAAAATAGGTTCTGGAGTTACCTCAATGGTATAAATATCTTGTCCTAGTTCGCTATATTTTTGAAATAACATGGGGTCAAAATCAGCACTATCTGCTGCAATTGCTTTGAATTCTTCAATTCTAAGAATTCCTTCAATACCCATGTTCTGTGTAATTTCAGTAGCGTTGGTGCTCCAAGGTGTTACCATTGCAGCGCGCGGGCCAACAAAAAAGGCGTCAAGAGACGCCATGTTTATTTTGGGTTGTTCACCGAATAACCAGGTTAGTTTTTTTTCGTTTTCAGCTGTAATTTCTTGAGTAGTTTGGACCGCAAAAATTTTAGTTGCTAGGTCTCCAAAGAAATGAATCATATCGTTGCTTTCTTTTGCAGAATGGAAAGTGCAAATTTACAAATTTTCAATGCCTTTTTTAGTTTAAATCTATACAGTTTTTAACTAGTATTGTTGATAGTTTTCTATCCCTAATTTTCCTTTTAAAATTATCATTACATAAAACAGCCGATTTTATTTGGAAATGAGTTTGTTTAAATATGGATTCGCCAATTATGATGCATCGGAATTAAAAATCTAGTAAATATTTAAAAGTCAATTGAGTAACTGAAATTAAGTTGTTATCTTAAGCCAGCTAATATAAAGACCAACCTTCATGAGAACTTTTAAAACACTATTTTTTTTAATAGCAGTGAGTTTTGCAACTACTATTGCTGCTCAAAAAACTTATTCTAAAAAACAGATTGCCAAATTAAAATCTGAAGTGGCATCATTAGTTGAAGCAGAAAAAAAACAAGCACAGGTAATGGTCGATAAGATTTTTAGCTTTGCTGAACTTGGCTTTCAAGAGGTAGAAAGTTCTAAATATCTTACTGGAATTTTAGAATCAAATGGTTTCAAAATAGAAAATTCCATTTCTGGAATTCCAACAGCTTGGTTTGCAGAATGGAGCAACGGTGATGGTCCAACAATTGCAATTGGTAGTGATGTTGATTGTATACCCAAAGCATCTCAATATCCTGGAGTAGCTTATCATAAGCCCATGGTTGAAGGTGCACCTGGTCATGGCGAAGGTCATAATTCGGGAATCCCTTTAAATATTTCTGCAGTTCTTGCCACCAAAAAAATTATGGAACGTGAAAATATAGGTGGAACTCTTATTGTTTGGCCTGGTATTGCTGAAGAATTGGTTGCTGCTAAAGCTTGGTATGTTCGTGATGGTCTTTTTGACGATATAGATATGTGCATTTTTACTCATGTTAGCAGTAATCTAAGCGTAAGTTATGGGCCCGCTCGTGGAACTGGATTAATTTCTGTAGAATATTCTTTTGAAGGGGAGGCTGCGCACTCTGCAGGATCACCTTGGAGAGGACGAAGTGCTTTAGACGCTGCAGAACTTATGAATATTGGTTGGAACTACAAAAGGGAACATTTACATCCTTTAAGACGTTCTCACTCTATTTTTACAGATTCTGGTGATCAGCCCAATGTTGTTCCTTCAAAGGCATCAATCTGGTTTTATTTTAGAGATATTGAGTATGAAGGAATTATGGATATGTATGCTACTGCTAATGATATGGCTAAAGGTGCAGCTTTAATGACAGGGACAACTATGACTTCAAGAGTATTAGGTGCTGCTTGGCCACGTCACTTTAATAAAGTGATTGCTGAAACCATGTATGAGAACATCAAGACGGTCGGCTTACCTATGTGGTCTGAAGCAGACCAGACATTAGCCAAAGCAGTTCAAACAGAAGTAAATTCTAAAAAGATAGAAGGATTAGCAACCAAATTAAGCCCTATTGGTTTACCAGTGGTTAACCCAATAAGTGGAGGATCTGACGATATTGGTGATATTTCATGGAAAATACCTACAGTAACAATGCGTTTTCCGTCAAACATTCCTGGTTTACAGGGGCATCATTGGAGTAATGCTATAACAATGGCAACGCCTATTGCTCATAAAGGTGTTGTTGCAGGTGCCAAGGCTGAAGCAATGACAATCATAGATTTTTTAACAAAACCAAAATTGTTAGCTGAGGCCTGGGATTATTTCAAAAATGAACAAACGAAGGAAACAAAGTTTGAGCCTATGATCTCTGCGGATGATATGCCGCCAATCTATTTGAATAAAGATAAGCAAGATGAATTTCGCTCTGAATTAGAGAAATTCTATTATGATGAAACTAAATTCGATACGTATTTAGAGCAATTAGGTGTTGAATATCCGACGATTAAAAAGGATTAACTCTTAACCATTAGAGCCATATAAAATCCATCAAAACCATGTTCTGAGGCATAAATATTTTGGTCTTTTTCCAATTTAAAATTTTCCCCTTCTTCAGACGCTAAAAATGAGTTTACTTGATTGACATTCTCATCTGGTAATACAGAACAGGTGGCATATACCATTTTACCACCTGGCTTTACCATCTTGGAATATTTACGCAGAATATAGTTTTGAACGCCCATAATTTTATCTAAAAATTCAGGTTGTAACTTCCATTTTGAATCCGGGTTGCGACGTAAAACTCCTAAACCAGAACAAGGGGCATCTAATAACAACCTATCGGCTGAATTATGTAATTTTTTAATAACCTTTGTAGATTCTATAGCTCTACCTTCAACATTATGTACACCATTACGTCGAGTTCTAACCTTTAATTTTTTAAGTTTACTTTCATAAATATCCATGGCAATAAGCTGTCCTTTATTTTCCATTAAAGAGGCTAGGTGAAGTGTTTTACCACCTGCACCAGCACAGGCATCAATTACACGTTGACCAGGAGCTACTTCTAAGTAAGGGGCTACCAATTGTGATGAAGCATCTTGTACTTCAAACCAACCATTTTTAAAAGCCTGTGTAACAAACACATTTTTACGAACTACAAGCTTTAAAGCATCTTTAACTCCTGAAATTGTTTCTGTTTCAATTTCCTCTGCTTTAAGTGCTTGACGTAGTTTTTCTTTGGTAGTTTTAAGCGTATTTGTTCTTAAAATTACTTCTGCTTGAGCATTAAGGGCAGCTATTTCTTTAGTCCATAGTTTATCACCTAAAGCTTTTTCTCCTAAATCATCAATCCAATCGGGAATAGATTCACGGTATTTTCTAATTTTAGAAAGTTCATCAAAACGCCCTTTAATACGTCTTTCCGGTGTTTCTTCTAATTGTTTCCAATCAGGTAATTGTATTCCTTTTAAAACGCACCAGACGGCAAAAAGACGGAATAAATTTTGTCTAGAATATGGGGAGTTTACTTCAGCTATTTCGGCATAAAGTCTTTTCCACCTTACGATATCATAGGTGGTTTCAGCAATAAAACCTCTATCACGTGCCCCCCAACGTTTATCATATCGTAATACTTTTTCAATTACTTTATCGGCATATTCGTTTTCATTAAATATCATGCCAAGGGCATCAATAACAGCAAAGACCAAATTTCTATGTAAACGCATGGTTTTTAAATAAGGCTGCAAAGGTAGGGTTTGTTCCTTATTTTTGATACTATGAAGAAATACTTATTATTCAGTGTCATCGGCTTTATTGTTTTGAGTTGTCAAGATCCGCAAGAATCGCATAATTATAGCACCGTAAAGTTGGAGTCAGTGTTTCAGGATTCAGTTAGTATTCGAGCTATCGAGTTTTTAGATCAACAAACTTTGGCTTTTGCTGGTAGTAAGGGAATGTACGGTACCGTTGATGTCACTTCTGGTAAAGTAAGGACTAATGTTATGCAATACGATACTATTGTTCCTCAATTTAGGGCTGTAGCGCATACGACAACGGACTTTTTTATGCTTTCTATTCAAAGTCCAGCATTGTTGTATAAAACAGGTGATAATGGAAAAATGGAATTGGTTTACAAAGAAGAAGGCGAGGGTGTATTTTACGATGCAATGAAATTTTGGAATGATAAAGAGGGTATTGCTGTTGGTGATACTTTTGAAGGATGCTTATCAATTATAATTACGAGAGACGGAGGTTATACCTGGCAAAAAATTTCTTGTTATGAATTACCTAATGAGATTGATAAAGAAGGAGCTTTTGCCGCTAGTAATACAAATATTGAATTAATCGGGAATAAGGTTTGGATTGCTACGACCTCAGGTCGTGTCTTTTATTCTGATGATAAAGGACATTCATGGATTTCTCTAGAAACTCCATTTATTAAGGAAAAAGAAACTCAAGGAATGTATTCGATAGATTTTTATAATGAAAACCTTGGTTTTGCGATTGGTGGGGATTTTACGGCGCCTAACGCCAATGAAGCGAATAAGATATTAACTGAAGATGGTGGAAAAACGTGGCAATTGATTGCTAATGGAATGGCACCTGGGTATAAAAGTTGTGTACAATACATACCAAATGCAGGAGGTAACGATTTATTGGCCGTTGGATTTACAGGAATTGATTATTCAAATGATGGTGGTTCTTCTTGGAAGACCTTGAGTGAAGAGGGATTTTATACAATCCGGTTTTTAAATGATAGTGTTGCTTATGCGGCTGGTAGAAATAGAATTTCGAAACTTACTTTTAAATGAGAATAACAAATTAAGCCATTTTAGACTTGTTTCTTTTTGTCTTAAAAGTTAAAGCTTTCTTTACTCTAGAATTTTTAAACATATACAAACGAGCAACTTTATTAGTTTCAGTTGTAGACTTTTCAATTGTTATTGTTAACTCAACACCATTTGTTATAGTTTCAACCTTAACTTCTTTAGAAGTACTTTGTGCCATTGCTCCAATTGTTAAGAAGAAGATGAAGATAAAGGTTATAACTGTTTTCATGTCTTGGGTTATTTTTACATTGTAAAATTAACCCAGGCCCTATTCTCAAAGGGATTTTGGTCGTTTAGCGATTAAAAATAATCGTTAACTGACATAAGTCTAGATGAAGTGTATTTTATCCTCGACAAACGTTTTTTAGCACTTTTACACTTAACCGAAACTGCGTGCATTTAATCGAAGGAGTCCAATTAATCTCATTCAAAATATTCCAAAGGAAGTCAAAAAAGTAACTTTTTTGAAAAGTGGTATGCCATTTTTTTTGGTTTTTATTTAACATACTATCGCGCAAGTTTAAAAATAGAAGAACATCTAAAAAAGAGCAAACCCAATAAATATAATGACAAATGAAAAGTAATATACTTAGAATAACCACAATAGTATTCGGAATTACCATGATTACCTTTCAAAGTGCTTGCGCACAATCAAATAATAAAGAGAGAGGACAAGAGCCACCAAGTTTTAGTGAGCTTTTAGAAATGATGGATAAAAATAAGGATGGAAAACTTGCAGAGAGTGAAGTAAAAGGTCCTTTAAAAGATCATTTTAAAAAGATTGATGCGGATGAAGATGGTTTTATCACAGAAGAAGAAATGGAAAAAGCACCAAAGCCTAAAAGAAGAGAAAGAAATAAATAGCAATTCCAATGGTTTAAGTAACGCTTAAACCAATAAAAATTTATGGTTTGGTTGATTGGTTTGAGTTAAAGGCTTCATGAGAAATCGTGAAGCTTTTTTTAAGATATTTAGCCATTAAGAAGCAACTGACCTTAAAAAAAGTATGATGATAAAACCTAAACACCTTTTATTAGCCCTAATTATTTTAGTTTGTTTTTGCGCGTGCAAAAACAAAAAGCATGAACATGGCGAACATACTCATGTTCATAAGGAGGTAAGCAATTTAGATGATCAAAATTATTTTGATGAATATATGCTATCTGATGAAGTATATGGAACCAAGACTAGTGTAACCATTACTGAGACGCAACGAATTATGGTTACTAATTCTTTACCAAATCATAATACAGGGAAATTTCCAAATGAAGGTAATCCAAATACGATTGCCGCTCAAAATAGAAAATTTGAGTTTCCGTTAAAACCGGTTTTTGTTGGGAAGCCAACATGGATTAGAGAGCCAGGTATTGCAATTAATGGCATTAAGTTTGAACCCGGAACAGGGGAGGTTGTTCAATGCGAATCTGGTGAAAATTATCGAGTAGAAGCTTTTCAAGATATCATTGATTTAGGTCTTGATTTTAACAATGCTCATGTCCAGCCAACTGGCGCTTACCATTATCATGGCGCACCTGTTAGTATCATTGAAACGATGGAGAATTTAGAAGATTTGGTACATATTGGTTTCGCGCATGATGGTTTTCCTATTTATTATTCTAGAAGTGGTAAATATAAACCTAGCTATCGTTTAGTTGAAGGTATTAGAGAAGGTGAAGATTGTTCATATGAACGACCCGGTATTTCAGTTGAGGTTGCAGATGGAGGACATCATGACGGTACATTTAATTCGGATTTTGAATTTGTTGATGGTTTAGGTGATTTAGATGAGTGTAATGGAATTACAATTGATGATGAATATATGTATTTAGTCACTTCAGAATTTCCATATGTAAGTCGTTGCCTAATGGGTGCTTTTGAGTCAAATCAAAGAGGAGGTCCACCACCTAATCGGCCCGCAGGAAAACCAGATTTGAATGAATTATTTGAAAAAATGGATATGAATAAAGATTATAAAATTACAGAGGCAGAAGCCGAAGGTCCATTAAAACAAATGTTTAAATCGGTAGATACTAATAATGATGATTTTTTATCAAAAGAAGAATTAAAAAAACATCTTAATGATTACGATAGTAGACCAAAAAGGTAACCAGTAACTATAATGAGGATGATGAGAAAGTGTATTGTGATTTTAAGTATAATTGGAGGGATTTTATCTAGTTTTTCGAATTACAATGATATGTTCAGTAATGATACTACTAAGTTGAAAAACGATAAAGTGACTTATAAGATAAGTCAAGATGAAACTAATTTTTATCTAAATATTAATACTAGAGACCCTAAAACTATGATGGCTATGCTCAACCTGGGCGTAACTACTTTTTTTGATATCAAAGGAAAAAAGAAGCAAAACGTTTATGTGAAGTATCCATCAGAACCTTTAAAGCGTGGTTTTGGTAAGCAAGAAAAACGTCAAAGAGGAGGGGCTAGACCTAATGAAAAACCTCGAGGAGAAGATTCTAAAAAAGAAGGTAATGATATCAAAAATAAAGTCAAAGAGATTTTAGAAAATGATTATCCTCAAGAGGCAGAGTATAGCTATTTCAAAGATTCGGAAGAGTTTCATGTAATGTTTAACACGCTAAACATTGCACCGAAATTTACTTTTAATGAGGAACAAACTGTGTTATTTTATAACCTGGTTGTTCCAAAAACATTATTAATTAAAGACTCTGAAAAGAATTTTGAAAAGTTAACAATTGGTATTAAAACTATTAAAGAGAAAGTTGAAAGAGATAATGATGGAGGCTTAAATGGAAGTCTAGGTGGAATAAGCCTTGGAAGCGGGGGTCAAAGAGTTGGAAATCAAAGAGGTGGTGGTCAACGAGCAGGCGGACAAAGAGGCGGTGGTCAGGGTGGACAACCAAATGATAATCCATCAAAAGATGTTCTTTTAGACTTTTGGTTTGCTTTAACTACGAACACTGAATAAAAAAAGGAGCGATAAAAACCGCTCCTCTATGTTTTCATTGACACTTAAGAATTATACGTTTACAATCACGTAGTTACGACCTGATTTTTTATACCAAATTCCTTTATATCTATAGAGTTTTCTGCCGTTAATTACTACAAGTTTTTTTCCTCTAGGTAATTTTCTCACTTTCAGGCCAACAGGGGCTCCAACCACCACATATTTTCTACCTTTTGCTTTGTACCATACACCATCAGCAAAATAGAAGTTGGTCTTTTTATGAACTATAATTTTAGGTTTTGTAACAGTAGTAACAACCGTTCCATGAGTGGGGTAGACTCGAACTACTTTTTTTTGAGCGTTCGAGATGAACATTGCACTTAAAATTGCAATTGCTGCTAAAAATGTTTTTAAATTTTTCATAACGTAGATTTTAATTGGGTTTCTATATCTATGACTACGTTTTGGAACTAGGGTTTAATAAAAAAAGGAGCCATTTGGCTCATTTTTAGTGTTATTCATCGAAAAACGAGTTTTTAACGCTGACCGCGCCTGTTGCGATATTGCTGTAATAGTCTTTTTTTGAAATTACTCTCCGCTCTAAATAGTAGTATAATTTTTTTAGAAGAAAGTACAGGCCTTAAATCTGCTATAAACTTTTGCTCAATTTCGTTTTTTTGAGTTTGAAGACTCAAGTATTTTAAAATTAGCTTATCGGCTTCTTTGTCCGAAACTATTGACATATCTGTTTGAACACCTTGAAATTGCTCTCTTTCAGTACTTCTTATACGATTCAATTTTTGTTCATGATCATTATAAATGGGCCAAAATTGTTGAGCCTCATTAGTTGTCAATCCTAATTGTTCGGTGATATATGCCACTTTAAGAGTTTTAATTTTATCTCTAGCAGGCCCTTGTGCTGTAACGCTATATGATAGTAGTAGTAACAATAAAATAACTCCTACTTTATTCAAATTCTTCATAACCTAAGTTTAATTCTTCAATTTCGTCAACATTTTCATCCAAATATTCTAAAATCATTTCACTTCCAAGTGGGTCTTCTGATTCTATGATATCAAGCATGGTAATTTCTTCAATATTAATTACTTGTGCTAAATCATCAGAACTAAGGTCCATGTCATTACTCAAAAAATAGGCATCTAATTCAGCACTTGCCAAATCTTCAAAACCATATTCAGTTTCCTGGTTTTGAGTAAAAAATAATGTCAAAGCAATTAAAACTGCTATTGTCGCTGCAACCGCATAATATTTGCGATAACTGTTCAAACCAATAACCTTCGTTTCCGTATAATTTGGAATTGTAGTAGAGATATTGTCAAAATAATCTTTGGGAACGGAAAAGCCATCGCTAGAAGGAATAATAGACTCTTCCTTAACGATTTTATCCATCAACCTCTCATTGAAGCTTTCAAAGTAACCTTCTGGGGTTTTGAATTTATCTTTGTGGTTCTTTTTCATTATACTATTTTGACTTTCAACTTTATAAAAGGTTTAATCTGCTCTAAGATACGTTTCAATTTTTTTTACCGCCAAATGATATGATGCTTTTAATGCTCCAACCGATGTTTCAAGTACTTCAGAAATTTCATCATACTTCATTTCTTGGTAGTATTTCATGTTAAAAACTAACTTTTGTTTCTCAGGTAAAGTTGCCAAAGCTTGTTGTAATTTTAATTGAATTTCTTCACCTTCAAAATAAACATCAGCCTGTAAATTCTCAATGAGTTGTTCTTGTAATTCTTCATTACTAACACCAAGCTTTCTTGATTTTTGTTTTAAAAATGTCAAGGCTTCATTCGTTGCGATACGATACATCCATGAATATAACTTACTATCTCCCTTGAATTTATCTATACTTCTAAATACTTTGATGAAGGTATTTTGTAAAACATCATCAGCATCATCATGGTTCAATACAATTCTTCTAATATGCCAATACAACCGTTCTTTGTAAGTATTAACTAATACTTCAAAGGCTTTAGCTTGTGATTCTTTATTCTTTAGTTCGTTGACTAGGGTTTCTTCGGCAATCAAAAGAAATCTTATTTAGTACTAAGACTACTAAGTTATGAAAAGGTTTAACGTATGGTTTTTAAATAACTATGCTAAGTTTTGCATTTCAACCAATTTTCTATAATTCTTTGCTGATTTCATGAGTTCATCATGAGTACCCTGTTCAATGATCTTTCCTTTGTGCATAACTACAATCGAATCAGCATTTTGAATGGTAGATAGTCTATGAGCAATAACAATTGAAGTTCTATTGCGCATCATTTTCTCTAAGGCATCTTGAACTAAACGCTCACTTTCAGTGTCTAAGGCAGAGGTTGCCTCATCTAAAATCATTATTGGAGGGTTTTTCAAAACAGCTCTTGCTATTGATAATCTTTGTTTTTGACCACCGCTCAGTTTGTTTCCACTATCACCAATATTAGTTTCATAACCATCAGGTAGTTCAAGAATAAACTCATGAGCATTAGCGATTTTTGCCGCTTCAATTATTTCTTCATGGGTTGCCCTTTCTTTACCTAATCCAATATTGTTTTTAACCGTATCATTGAATAAAATAGAATCTTGGGTTACAAGGCCCATGAGATTTCGTAAAGACTTCTTTTTAATATTTTTGATATTGATATCATCAATTAGAATCTCACCTTTATTAACATCATAAAAGCGTGTTGCCAGATTTGCAATGGTACTTTTACCGCTACCAGATTGTCCAACCAATGCAACTGTATGGCCTTTATTTACTTTTAGGTTGAAGTCTTCCAAGACATAGTCGTTTTCATACTTGAATGAAACATTCTTTAACTCTAAACAATTCTCAAATGTAACTTTGGACTGTGAAGATTTAGGATTTTTAATTGGGTTTTGCGTCTCTAAAATATCTAAAACACGCTCAGCAGCGGCATTTCCTTTTTTCACTCCATAAGTGGCTTTACTTATTGCCTTAGCCGGAGTAAGAATATTATAGGCTAAACCCATATAAGCAATGAATGAAGATGCATCAAGGGTTTGGTCAACTAATACCATTTTTCCACCATACCATAGTAATACTCCAATAACTAAAATACCTAAGAATTCACTGGTGGGGGATGCAAGGTTTTTTCTATTTAGTAAACTGTTTGAAAAGTTAAAGAACCTGTTAGTCGATTTTGCAAAAGTTTGATAAAACTTGGATTCTGCGTTAAAGGCTTTAATCACTCTTAAGCCACCTAATGTTTCTTCGACTATAGAAAGAAATTCACCTTGTTCTCTTTGAACTCTATCTGATTTCTTTTTTAATGATTTACCAACTCTGGAAATAATCATACCAGCAATAGGAATAAAAAGAAAAACAAAAATGGTCAGCTTCGCACTAATTCCAAACATTATTAATATGGTAAAAAGAATTGTTAACGGCTCCCGCACAATTAATTCCAAAACTGATAAAAATGAATGTTGAATTTCAAGAACATCGGATGTTATCCTAGCAATCACATCTCCTTTTCGCTTTTCTGAAAAATAAGAAATAGGTAAATCCACTACTTTCTTATACATATTATTTCTTATATCCTTCAAAACTCCATTTCGAAGAAAGGTTATAAAAAACATAGCTAAATAATTGAAAATATTTTTTAATAGAAATAAAACTAAAACCAAGCCTACAACCAATATTAAACCTTTCATTTCATCATCACCTGAATAAGAAGTAACGAGATAGTTTATATATTCTTGGAGATAATCTTTTAATCCAGAAAAACCTGTATATAATGGTTCTTTATATACCTTATCTTCTGGTTTAAACAATACATCTAGCATTGGTATTAGTGCCGCAAAAGAAAGAGCACTGAATAAGGCATAAAGTATGTTAAAAAAAATATTTAAGAATCCGAATTTGCGATAGGGTATCGCAAACCGTAAAATCTTTTTAAAGTAATTCATTCACTATAAATTCAATTCAGCAACGATTCCTTCTAATTTGGAATCTAGCTGCGAATTTACGGATTTAAAGTCCTCGGCTTTGGTTAAAGTTGTGTTAGTACTCATGTAAAACTTAACTTTTGGCTCCGTTCCGCTTGGTCTAGCCGCAATTCTTGTTCCGTCTTCAGTTTCATAAATCAAAACATTAGATTTAGGTAAATCAATTGACTTTTCTTCACCTGTTTGAACATTTTTAGAAATAGAGGTATTATAGTCTTCAATCCAAAGGACCTTTGAACCTTGAACAGATGCTACAGGGTTTTCTTTAAAGTCTTGAAGCATTTGCTTGATTTCGTCAGCCCCGCTCATTCCCTTTTTTGTGATTGAAATAAGTTTCTCTTTGTAAAATCCGAATTGTACATAACAGTCAATTAGGTCTTTGTAAAAAGAACTACCATTTGCTTTTGCTTGTGAGGCAATTTCACAAGCGAGTAGGGTAGAGGTAACAGCATCTTTATCACGCACAAAATCGCCAACCATATATCCAAAACTTTCTTCACCACCACCAACAAATGTTGATTCCGGGAAGTCTTTAATCATTTTACCTATCCATTTAAAACCGGTCAATGAAGTTTTGCATTCTACACCATACGCATTTGCCATTTGCGCCATCATTGGCGTTGATACAATTGTTGAAGCTATGAATTCATTTCCTTTAAAACCTTTTGATTTATGCTGGTCTAACAGAAATTTAGTCATCAAAACCATAGTTTGATTACCATTCAATAGTTCCATTTCACCATCTAAATTACGCACAGCAATACCTAAACGGTCACTATCAGGGTCCGTTCCTACGACCATATCAGCTCCAATCTCTTCAGCTTTGGCTATCGCCATAGCTAGAGCTTCTGGTTCTTCTGGATTAGGTGATTTTACGGTTGGAAAATTACCATCAGGTACGGCCTGTTCTTCAATAACAGTGACATTTGCATACCCTCCACGTTTTAAAACCTCAGGTATAGCCGTTATAGAAGTTCCGTGAATAGATGTAAACACAATTTTAAAGTCGTCTTTACCAGCGGCATTAAAGTTTCCATTCTTAACTGATTCATTGAAAAAAGCTTCATCAACATCAGTATCTATAGCTTCAATTAAATCATGGTTTGCATTAAAGTTAATAGACTCAAAAGCGAGGGAATCAATTTCAGAAATGATTTCTCCGTCCTCAGGCGGTACTATTTGTCCACCATCACCCCAATAAACTTTATAGCCATTATATTCTGGTGGATTGTGTGAAGCAGTTAAGACAATACCGGCATGGCAATTTAAATGACGAACAGCAAAAGATAATTCTGGTGTAGTTCTAAGGGCTGAAAAACGAAATACTTTAATTCCATTGGCAGATAAAACTTCTGCAACAACTTGCGATAAAGAGTCACTATTGTGACGACAATCGTAGGCTATTACCACCTTTATCTCGGTATCTGGGTATGTTCTTTTCAAGTAATTACTTAAACCCTGTGTACTTTTACCTAGAGTATATTTATTAATTCTATTGGTTCCAACACCCATAACACCGCGCATACCTCCAGTACCAAATTCTAGGTTTTTATAAAACCTTTCATTTAGTTCTTCGGTGTCAGAGGCCATCAGATTCTCAATTTCCTTCTTTGTTTCCGTATCAAAAAAATCTGTTAGCCAAGTGTTTGCTGTTGCTATTGTAGAATCCATAGATTTCAGTTTCTTATTTAAATCAAAATTACATCAGAATATTCTCACTTAATAACGCAAAAAGTAAAAAATTATTAAAATAACCATCAAATTGGGTTATAAGGCCTTTTTTTCTTAAGTTGGAATGCTATGAAAGGCTTTGTGATATTGTTCTTTTTGTTAGTTGTTACCAAGGGATTCGCTCAAAAAGAAGCGGCCAATTGGTACTTTGGTAAAAGTGCAGGTCTTGACTTTAATTCAGGGCAGCCATTACCATTAATTGACGGCGTATTAAATAGCGTTGAGGGTAGTGCGGCAATTTCTGATGTAGATGGTAATTTATTGTTTTACACTGATGGTATTACCATATGGAATCGCAATCATGATATCATGCCTAATGGTGAAGGCATTAAAGGCAGTTCTTCTAGTTCTCAGGCAGCGGTAATCATGCCAAATCCAGTTCAAACTAATCTATATTATGTTTTTACAACCGATGATGTATTATTAGGTGATACGGGTGAATTTAACGGCTTTAACTTTTCAGTAGTAGATATGAACTTAGACAATGGTTTGGGTGATGTTGTCGAAAAGAATAATGAGCTCTTAGTGCAATCTTCAGAAAAAGTAAGTGCTATTAAAAACGAAAGAGAAAATAACTATTGGGTTATTACACATTTTACGGATCGCTTTTACGCTTTTAGAGTAGATGAAAACGGCGTGAATAATAATCCGGTGGTTTCGGCTATTGGCCCAAGCATAAACAATTATAGAAACGGAAGAGGAGCATTAAAGTTTTCGCCTAATGGAAATAAACTGGCCATGTCATATAGCATAACCACTCCCGATTATGCTTCTAGCTTATTTCTTTTTGATTTTGATATTGAAACAGGAATTGTTAGTAATCCTATTGAAGCTTTGAATCAAGAAAAAGTTTATTATGGTTTAGAGTTTTCTTCAAACTCTAAAAAACTATACGCTTCAGGTGTAAATATTTTGAGGGGTAATATGTTAGGTGCAATTAATATTAGTCAGTTTGATTTGGAGGCTCCAGACATTTTTTCATCTGAAAAAATCATATTAACTTTTGAAAATGAAGCCGGTTTCTTTTTAGGAGGTTCCATGCAAATAGGAATTGATAAAAGAATTTATCATGCCATACCGAGTTTACAATTATCTGTGATTAAAAACCCCAATGCTGATTCGCAATTTATTGAGTCCTCAAAATTTGAAACCGAATTAAGTAATCGTGAAGCTTCTTTTGGCTTACCAACTTTCGTACAATCCTATTTTGAAACCATATTTGAAATTGAAAACTTTTGTTTGAGTGATAACACCACTTTTACCCCTGAAGATATTTCAGGAATTGCGGCAATTTCTTGGGACTTTGGGGATCCAAATTCTGGAGCTTCTAACTATTCAAATGATTTAGTTGGTGAACATATATTCTCCAATATCGGGTACTTCACCATTACGGTTGAAGTAACATATGACAATGGAGCCACTAGACAATTTATTGAGTATGTTAATATTCAAGAGATACCAGATGTTTTAGGCCGAGTGAGTCTTGTGCAATGCGATATTGATGGGGTGGACGATGGATTAACGTCTTTTAATTTATTAGAAAGTATCCCTCTTTTTAATAATGGTAATGATGAATTAAAAGCCCTATTCTTTGAAACTGAAGAAAATGCTAACCTAAATGAGAATATTATAAATGCTGTGGGTTACAGAAACAGCAGTATAAATCAAACCATTTTTGCCAGAGTTTTTAAAGACTCAGAGTGTTTTGTAGTGGTTGAAATTGATTTGATAGCCCAGCCAATGTCTGATTTGGGATTATATGATACCTTTTATATCTGTGATGGGCGTTTAACTCAAAATACGAGTATAGCAGATATTAGTAACGTATTTGATCAGCTCTCTAATGATTTTGCAAATAGTGACATATTATTATTTGAGTCCGCCAATGATGCTCTTTTAAAGTTAAATGTACTGCCATTATCAGAATTTAGTTTTGACGCATTGTTTACGCCTGAATTGTATTTCAGAATTGAAGAGGATACTAATTGTGCATTTATTGGTAGTGTGCAATTGGTAATAACAGAGACGCCTGATTATGAGATTTCAAAAACCGCTTATTTGTGTGAGGGTGTAGCAGAAGTTATAGCGCCAGAAGGCTATGAATCATACCTATGGAGTACTGGCCTAATGAATCAGAAAGTACAGTTTGACACTCCTGGTATTTATGATGTGCTTTTCTCTACAGGTACCTGTTCCTATGCTCAAACCGTTGAAATTTTACCCGAAATCGGAATAGTTGTTGAAGCTATTAGTATTCAAGATTTCAGTCGTAACAATCAAGTTCAAATTCAACTAGGAATTAATGAAATTGTTGAAAACACAACTTTTTCACTTGATGGAGGGCAAAGTTTTCAAAATGATAATACTTTCAACGCTGTGCTTCCAGGAGTTTATGATTTGGTGGTTTATAATGGATGTTCTGTTTATGAAGAAGAAATAATAGTTGGCGGTACACCAAGTTTTTTTACACCAAATAACGATGGGGTTAATGACGTATGGACAATGGCAAACAGCAATTTCTTTCCAGATTATAAAATTTCAATTTTTGATAGATATGGTACTTTGATGAAATCATTTCAAGAAGGTCAAATAGGGTGGGATGGTCGTTATCAAAACAAAAATATGCCTGCAGATGATTATTGGTACTACTTAGAATTGCAAGATGGTAGAAGTTTTAAAGGATTTTTCGCTTTAAAACGTTAATCATTAATAGTTTCCGAAATGCGATAATTTTCGGAGGTTTTTTTAGAACGAATCATGATTTCGCCTAAAAACCCAGCTAAAAATAATTGGGTACCTATAATCATACTTACTAAAGCAATGTAGAATTGTGGTCGATCGGTTATTAAACGACTAGTTGGGTTAAGAAAAAGTTTGTCAATACCGAGGTACAACGAAAAAGCAAAGCCAATAAAAAACATAAGGACTCCTAAGGCACCAAAAAGATGCATAGGTCTTTTTCCAAATTTTGAAACAAACCAAATAGTCAATAAATCTAAAAAGCCGTTGATAAAACGCTCTGCTCCAAATTTGGTATTCCCGTATTTACGGGCTTGATGGCGAACCACTTTTTCACCTATTTTATGAAAACCTGCATTCTTAGCCAAAACAGGGATATAACGATGCATTTCGCCAGAAACCTCAATGTTTTTTACCACTTCTTTGTTGTAAGCTTTTAAACCACAATTGAAATCATGTAGTTGAACTCCGGAAGTTTTTCTTGCAGCCCAATTAAAAAGTTTTGATGGTAAATTCTTGGCTAAAATAGAATCATATCTTTTTTTCTTCCAGCCAGATATGATATCAAAACCATTTTTTGAAATAAGTTCATACAACTCCGGAATCTCTTCGGGATTGTCTTGTAAATCAGCGTCCATGGTAATGATTACATCACCTTGTGCTAGGTTAAATCCGGCATGTAAGGCTTGAGATTTTCCAAAATTTCTCAAAAAGCGTATACCTTTTACGTCTTTATTTACTGTGGATAATTCCTCAATGATTTTCCAAGAATCATCGGTACTTCCATCATCAATAAAAATTACTTCAAATAAAAAATGATTGGATTGCATGACTTGTGCAATCCAATCATAAAGCTCTTTTAAAGATTCTTCTTCGTTAAGTAAAGGAATGACAATGGATAATTGCATTGTTGTTTTGTAGAATTCCTTTCAAAAATAAGATTTTCTTTGTTAGAAAGCCGGTTTGTCCTTTTTAGTTATTAAACCGGTTATCAAGCCAACAATTAATCCAAAAAGTGCACTTACAACTAGACCAAATGCCAAAAATACTGGAAATAGCTTTTTCTGAAAGGCCACCCCTTGATCCCACTGCTCTTGTGTCATTTGTGGATTTGCTTCAAAAGTTGCTGCTTTTTGTATTTCCATTGTCTTAGCCATATAATCTGGCTCAATAACATTTGATAATACAAGAAAATATATCGTACCGATTATTGCAGCGATAAGTCCAACACCAGCTCCAATTTTTAAAGCTTGTCCTAGTTTCAAGAAGCCTTCATTAGCTTTTTTGAATTGAATTATTCCAATTACAACAAAAACTGCTAATATTCCAAATTGAACAGCTTGAACACCGAGGCTTCTATCATAGTGCATATCCATAGAATATAGCATAACGCCGAATATTATACCTACAAGACCTGCTATTGCACCAAATTGCAATGAAAACTTTCCTGTTTTTAATTTTTTTTCTTCCATTTTTATAAAATATTTAGTTGATTACGTTACGTTAGTTTGTTTATTTTCTAAAATGTTACATCTAAATGTACGTTTTTTTCTTTTTTGCTTGCATCATGTTGTCAGTATTCAAAATTTAAGTAAATTTGCAGCCTGAAATAAGTGCCTGTTGGAATGGGCGCGTCAAATATTATTACAATGAAAACTGGTGTACATCCTGAAAACTACAGATTAGTTGCTTTTAAAGACATGTCTAATGAAGATGTTTTTATTACAAAATCAACTGCTGAAGCAAAAGAAAATATTACTGTTGATGGCGTTGAATATCCGCTAATCAAATTAGAAATTTCAAGAACTTCTCATCCTTTTTATACTGGCAAAACCAAACTTATTGATACAGCTGGTAGAATTGATAAGTTCAAGAATAAATACAAGAAGTTTAAAAAAGACGAAAAGTCTGAGTAAACTTTTTTGAAAATATATTTTAAACGCCTTCGTTTTATAGCGAAGGCGTTTTTTATTTTTACCATATTGAAATCATAGCAATGAACTATATACTTTCTGACGGCAATTATCGCGAACACTTATTACCATTTACGTTTACCAGACCAGTGGCAGATATTCGCATTGGTATATTAACTATTAGAGAAAAATGGCAAAGAAGGTTAAATACTGACTTAAGCTCTTTAACAGCGGCTTATTTGTCTGAAAAATTTCCACTTAAAAAAATGGATAGTAATGTGGTCATAATCGCTTCTTTTCTTCCTACAGATAATTTGGTTAAAGCGGTAGTATCTTTAAAAACAGGAGAGGCAATTAACTATCAAGAAGAAGTTATTGCTTATTGCACCGCAGACCCTGCAGCGACCTTTAAGGCATCTGATTTTAAAATCAGCACTTGGGAAGAAGAACTAATAACCGTGAAACACACATGGGATATTTTTTCAAAAAATGGTGAGGCACTACAAGCGGATTACGAATTTATTACACAAGGCCGAAAAAGCGCACCTATTTCTGATACTAACCGTGTTATAGCTTCTGAGAACATTTTCTTGGAAGAAGGAGCTCAGGTTGAATATAGCATACTAAATGCTACACAAGGGCCAATTTACTTGGGTAAAGACTCTTTGATTATGGAAGGGAATATGATACGCGGTGCATTGGCGCTTTGTGATAATGCTGTAGTGAAAATGGGAGCCAAAATATATGGAGCAACAACTATAGGCCCTTACGGAAAAGTATGTGGCGAAATAAATAATTCGGTAATTTTTGGGTATTCAAGTAAAGGTCATGACGGTTATTTAGGTAATGCCGTATTAGGTGAATGGTGCAATATTGGTGCAGACTCTAACAATTCTAACCTAAAGAATAATTATGCCAAAGTTCGTTTATGGAACTACGCTACAGAAAAATTTGACCAAACTGGTCTACAATTTTGTGGTTTAATGATGGGTGATCATAGTAAAACTGCTATTAATACTATGTTTAATACCGGAACAGTAATTGGTGTGAATGTTAATGTATATACTCCGGGTTTTCCAAGAAATTTTATACCAAGTTTTAGTTGGGGCGGTGCCTCTGGTTTTAGTACTTACTTACCAAAAAAGGCTTTTGAAGCTGCTAAAGTGATGATGGCCAGAAGGGGAGTTGAGTTTGATGAAGTCGAAGCAAATATGCTAAATCATGTATTTGAGTTGAGTAAAAAGTGGCGAAAATATTAGGCTTTTAAGTAACGAATCAAGATGTTATTTTATTGATGTCGACAGCATTTTCACTATTTAGTATCTTTGCAAACCCAATTTGGGTTGGTAATGAATAAAAAGGTCGCATTTTATACTTTAGGCTGTAAGCTTAACTTCTCAGAAACCTCGACTATAGCGCGTAATTTTGAGAGTGAAGGCTTTGACCGCGTAGACTTTTCAGAAAAAGCTGATATCTACGTAATTAACACCTGCTCTGTTACTGAAAATGCAGACAAACGCTTTAAGACCATTGTAAAACAAGCACAAAAGGCAAATGCGGAGGCATTTGTCGCTGCAGTGGGCTGCTATGCACAATTAAAACCAGAACAGTTAGCAGAAGTTAACGGTGTTGATTTGGTATTGGGTGCAACAGAAAAATTCAAAATTACTGATTACCTAAATGACCTTTCAAAAAATGACCTTGGTGAGGTACACTCCTGTGAGATTGAGGATGCTGATTTTTATGTAGGTAGTTATGCCATAGGCGATAGAACTAGAGCCTTTTTAAAAGTACAAGATGGTTGTGATTATAAGTGTACCTATTGCACAATCCCTTTAGCGCGTGGTATTTCGCGTAGTGATGCTTTGCAAAATGTATTGGCTAACGCTGCAGAGATTGCTTCTAAAGATATTAAAGAGATTGTACTCACGGGCGTTAACATTGGCGATTATGGCAAGGGAGAGTTTGGTAATAAAAAGCATGAACATACTTTTTTAGACTTGGTAAAAGCCTTAGATCAAGTTGAGGGAATTCATAGATTACGTATTTCATCAATAGAACCCAATCTTCTTAAAAACGAAACCATTGATTTTGTTTCAAATAGCAATTCATTTGTACCTCATTTTCATATTCCACTGCAAAGTGGAAGTGATGAAGTATTAAAAATGATGAGGCGCAGATATCTGACTAATTTATATGTCGACAGAGTGTCTAAAATTAAAGAGGTGATGCCTGATGCTTGTATAGGCGTTGATGTTATCGTTGGCTTCCCTGGTGAAACTGAAGAATACTTTCTAGAAACGTACCACTTTTTGAATGCATTAGATATTTCATATTTACACGTATTTACCTATTCCGAGCGCGACAATACCGTTGCGGCAACAATGGATGGTGTAGTTCCGAAAAATATTAGAAGTAAACGTAGTAAAATGTTACGTGGTTTATCCGTTAAAAAAAGAAGAGCCTTCTATGAAAGTCAAATAGGAACAAAACGGACGGTGCTTTTTGAAGGGGAGAATAAATCTGGTTATATCCATGGTTTTACGGAAAACTACGTTAAGGTAAAAGCGCCTTGGAATCCTGATTTAGTTAATACTTTAGAAAGCGTTGAATTGACGAAAATTGATGAAGATGGCTTAGTGCGGTTTGAGGTTGTTAAAGAATCGGCAGAAGTTTAAAAGGATTGTTTTGTTTTACTAATTATAAGTCATAAAAAAAGCCTCTCAATTGAGAGGCTTTTTTCATTGTTATATTCTTATACCCACAGGTAACATTTCTTTGTATTGCCTATTCTTTCTTAAGAATCCTGCAATATGTGGACTCGTTGGCACCACTCTCAGATTTCTTTCTTGAATTTCGTTAAGAACTCCTTTAATAAAAGATTCTTTAAAACCTTCTTGAGTAATTTCTTCAGGAATAACAAGCTTTGTTAAAAAAACTTTTCTTTCTTGAGAAGAGTACTCGATTTTTGCTAAATGACCGTCAACTTTCGTCTCAAACTGGCGCAAGAAACTGTTATCATTAATTTCCATCTCTATCATATAGTTTTTGTTTACTTTTAGATTTAGACAAAAAAATTACGATGTATCCTAAATCGTAATTTTATATCTTTCTTTCGGTTTGGTGTTTGTAAAATTGTGAGGTACATTACAAACGGGAGACAAAAGTAGTTAAAAATTTGCTAAATTCCTAGTAGAACAGACCATGTGCATGATATGACCAATGACAAAACTGCAGTATACCTTATGCCGGGAATGGCTGCTAACCCCTCTATTTTTAATGGAATAAAACTTGATGACACTCTTTTTGAGGTGCATCGTTTACAATGGTTTCAACCCGAGCAAGGAATCTCATTTGAAGCCTATGCCAAGAAAATGTGCCAACAGATTAAAGCTTCAAAACCTGTTTTACTTGGGGTTTCATTTGGTGGCATGCTTGTTCAAGAAATGGCTCGTCATATAGCCACTAAAAAGGTTATAGTTGTTTCTAGTGTAAAGTCAGCAAAGGAGTTACCTAAAAGAATGATTTTTGCAAAGTACACAAAGGTCCATAAGTTATTACCAACAGGTTTAATTAACAATGTTGAGCTACTGGCTAAATACGCCTTTGGAGAAACTGTAACCAAACGATTGGCGCTTTATGAAATGTACCTTTCTATTCGAGATAAATATTACATAGATTGGTCTATTGACAATATTGTTAATTGGAAGGAAAAGGAAAAACTTCCGAACCTAATTCATATTCATGGTGAGAAGGATGCGGTTTTTCCCATTAAAAAAATTGAAAATTGTATTCGAGTTAGAAACGGCACTCATACAATGATTATTCATCGTGCCAAATGGTTCAATGAGCATTTACCTTCAATATTATTAGAGTAGCAAAGTTTAAAATTCCTAGTATCTTGCATTAGAAAATTGGAAATCATGAAACATTTAAAAAATATATTAGCAATAATCGGTTTTATCGTGGTTATCGGTAGCCTTATTTACGCTGCCCAAGAAAATGAAGCATTAAAGAGTGAGCTCTCTGAAAAAACCGAACAAGTTGATAACATGGTTAAAGAGGGTTACCGAATAAGTGCAATTGATATTCCTAAAGATTTAAATTTTGCCGGTGAAAAAGTACCTTTTGATGACCCAGAAGTAATGGAACGCGTGGATCGCGAATTCTTAGTAAACACGTATTGGCAATCTAACGCCCTTTTGTTAATGAAAAGAGCTAATAAGTATTTTCCAATTATTGAACCAATACTTGCAAAAAATAATATACCCGATGACTTTAAGTATTTAGCAGTTGCAGAAAGCGGATTACAAAATGTAGTGTCCCCGGCAGGTGCGACTGGTTTTTGGCAGATTATGCGAGCGACGGGTAAAGAATATGGTTTAGAGGTTAATAGTAATGTGGATGAACGATACCATGTTGAAAAATCTACTCAGGTTGCCTGTGAATATTTGAATAAATGGAAAGATCGTTTTGGTAGTTGGACCTTAACTGCAGCGGCTTATAACGCTGGCCCTGGCGGAATTAGAAAGTATATGGGTATTCAAAAGGTAGACGACTACTACGATTTGCTTTTAGGCGAAGAAACTGGTCGTTATTTATTTAGAATAATGGCGATAAAAGAGATCATTGCGAATCCGGATAAATATGGTTTTGATGTAGAAAATGATGATTTTTATAATGCTGTTCCTACTTTTTCAGTCGAAGTTGATGAACCCGTTACCGACTGGGCTGACTTTGCTAATGAATATGAAATTAATTACAAAATCTTAAAGAGGCATAACCCGTGGTTGAGAGAACCACATTTGAATAATGCTTCTAAAAAGAAGTACACCATTGAAATTCCGAATAAAGGATATTACAGAGAATCTAAATAGAAACAACTTAAATTGTCTTTTAATTAGGAAATGACTGTGGGTTCGGGTCTTATATTTTCTTCATCTGTTGTTGCATCATTTTAATTTGATCTGTCAACATATTGTTTTTATCTAACTTTTTAGCTTCTTGAAGTAGGGTAGTGGCTTCACGTTTTCTGCGTTTTTGCATAGCGATACCAGCTAAACTAAGTTTTGCCATGGCCACATCATAATCCATATTAAGCCCAAGTTTAAGAGCCTTCTTAAAATATTTTTCGGCTGTAGTTAGATTTTTTTGCGAAAAGATAATCCCCTGCAGATAGTTGTAATACCCTTGTTGCTTTGGAGTTAGAGCAGCTTCAGGCTTCTTAATTTTAGTCAACCATTTTTCTGTACCAACCATGTCTTGCTTGCGCATTCGCAGAAATGCCAATAAAATAATCTCATTTCTGAAATACAAAAAGACAAAGATTAAAGAAAGTAAGATTAAAAAAATACCATTACCGATATAACCTTCTATAATTTGATAAACTGCATAACCAATGATAAGAGCGGCAATGACTAGTTTTAAATTTTTATTAAACATTTTCTAGTGTTTTTATAATTTAGCTACCGCACAAAGAAATGCAGTTTTTCTCGGCTTGCAAAGCTACTAAAAACTATTGAAAATTATTTTTGAATAATATTGTCAAAGTAAAAACTCTTTGTATATTTGCGCCCAGATTTTGCGAAGCTATTTGTAATTTCAAATTTAATTAAAGGATTAAAAAATGCCCGGACAAAAAAGAACATATCAGCCTTCAAAAAGGAAAAGAAGAAATAAACATGGGTTTAGAGACCGAATGGCCTCAGCTAATGGAAGAAAAGTTCTTGCTAGAAGAAGAGCAAAGGGAAGAAAAAAATTAACGGTTTCATCTGAACCTCGTCATAAGAAATAATGACTGTAAATAACTTTTTAATAAAGGTGCTACTTTTTCAAGTTTAGCACCTTTTTTTTTGCCGAAATTTGAAAAATTTTGAATAACGAGTAACATTATTAAGAATGCCAAAAAGAGAAGATCTTAAATCAATTTTAATTATAGGTTCTGGCCCAATCATCATTGGTCAGGCATGTGAGTTTGATTATTCCGGTTCCCAGGCTTTGCGATCATTACGTGAAGACGGAATTGAAACTATTTTAATAAATAGTAATCCTGCAACAATAATGACGGATCCCGTCATGGCAGATCATATTTATTTAAAACCACTGAATACCAAATCGATTATTGAAATTCTTAAAAATCATCCACAAATTGATGCTGTTTTACCTACTATGGGTGGGCAAACTGCGCTTAACCTTTGTATAGAAGCTGATGAAAAGGGAATTTGGGAAGATTTTGACGTAGAGATTATCGGAGTTGATATTGATGCTATTAACATAACTGAAGATCGTGAGAAGTTCCGTGAGCTGATGTTAAAAATTGGTATTGGTATGGCTCCTCAAGCCACGGCCACCTCATTCTTAAAAGGAAAAGAAATTGCTCAAGAATTCGGTTTTCCTTTAGTTATTCGTGCTTCTTTTACTCTTGGTGGTGCCGGAGCTTCTATAGTATATGATCCTGAGAAATTTGATGATTTACTAAGCCATGGTTTAGAAGTATCTCCAATTCATGAGGTGATGATTGATAAGGCTTTGATGGGCTGGAAAGAATATGAATTAGAGTTACTCCGTGATAAAAATGATAACGTTGTTATTATTTGTGCTATTGAGAATATGGATCCTATGGGTATTCATACCGGAGATTCCATAACAGTAGCACCTGCAATGACGCTTTCTGATAGAACGTACCAAAGAATGCGTGATATGGCAATTCATATGATGCGAAGTATTGGTGACTTTGCTGGGGGTTGCAATGTTCAATTTGCGGTCAGCCCAGATGAGAAAGAAGATATTATTGCGATAGAAATTAACCCAAGGGTTTCGCGTTCGTCGGCATTAGCTTCTAAAGCTACAGGTTATCCTATTGCCAAAATTGCTGCTAAGTTAGCCATTGGTTATTCACTTGATGAGTTAGATAACCAAATTACAAAGTCAACATCTGCGCTATTTGAACCAACATTAGATTATGTGATTGTAAAGATTCCTCGTTGGAATTTTGATAAGTTCGAAGGCTCTGATAGAACTTTAGGGCTACAGATGAAATCTGTTGGAGAAGTAATGGGAATAGGACGTTCTTTTCAAGAAGCATTGCACAAAGCAACACAATCGCTCGAGATTAAAAGAAATGGATTAGGTGCCGATGGTAAAGGTTATAAAGATTATGATACCATCATTAAAAAACTAACAATACCTAGTTGGGACAGAGTTTTTGTTATTTATGATGCTATACAATTGGGTATACCGCTAACAAGAATTCATGAAATCACTAAAATTGATATGTGGTTCTTAAGACAATATGAAGAACTACATTTTTTAGAAAAAGAAATAGCAAAGTATACTATTGAAAGTTTGCCTAAATCATTGCTTTTAGAAGCAAAGCAAAAAGGGTTTGCTGACCGTCAGATAGCTCACATGCTTGATTGTTACGAGAGTGAGGTTCATAAAAAACGGACTGCTCAAAATATTAATAGGGTTTATAAGCTGGTAGATACTTGTGCTGCTGAGTTTAAAGCGATGACACCCTATTACTATTCTACTTTTGAAGAGGAAATTGAAACTGCTGATGGTACACGTTATGTAGCCAATGATAGTGAAGTTACTGATAGAAAGAAAATTGTTGTTTTGGGTTCAGGTCCTAACCGTATTGGTCAAGGTATTGAGTTTGATTATTGTTGTGTTCATGGTGTTCTTGCTGCTGCTGAATGTGGTTACGAGACTATTATGATCAATTGTAACCCTGAAACAGTTTCAACTGATTTTGATACTGCTGATAAACTTTATTTTGAACCTGTATTTTGGGAACACATTTACGACATCATTCTACATGAAAAACCAGAAGGTGTAATTGTGCAATTAGGTGGGCAAACAGCTTTAAAACTTGCTGAAAAGTTATCTAAGTATGGAATTAAGATTATCGGTACCACTTTTGAATCTTTAGATTTAGCTGAAGATCGTGGTAGTTTCTCAACTTTATTAAAAGAGAATAATATTCCTTATCCACGATTTGGTGTTGCTGAAAGTGCGGACGAAGCTTTAAAATTATCTGATGAACTAGGTTTTCCACTATTGGTGAGACCTTCTTATGTCTTAGGTGGTCAGGGCATGAAAATAGTCATCAACAAAGAAGATTTAGAAGCTCATGTAGTAGACTTATTGCGCAGCATACCTAATAACAAACTATTACTAGATCATTATTTAGATGGTGCTATTGAGGCTGAGGCCGATGCAATCTGTGATGGTGAAGATGTGTATATTATTGGTATCATGGAACATATTGAACCATGTGGTATTCACTCTGGTGACTCTAATGCAACATTACCTCCATTTAATTTAGGTGAGTTTGTAATGCAGCAAATAAAAGACCACACTAAAAAAATTGCGCTGGCATTAAATACTGTTGGCTTAATTAATATTCAATTTGCAGTGAAAGATGATACGGTGTATATCATTGAAGCAAACCCTAGAGCCTCTAGAACGGTTCCTTTTATTGCCAAGGCTTATAAAGAGCCTTATGTAAATTATGCTACCAAAGTAATGTTAGGTGAAAAGAAAGTCAAGGACTTCAACTTTAACCCTCAATTAGAAGGTTACGCAATTAAACAACCGGTATTCTCTTTTAATAAATTCCCTAATGTAAATAAGAACTTAGGACCTGAAATGAAAAGTACTGGGGAAAGCATCTTGTTTATTGATAGTTTAAAAGATGATGATTTTTATAACCTATACTCAAGACGTAAAATGTACTTGAGTAAATAATGGCTAATAGTCTTAAGTATTAAAACCCGGCCTATAAACTCGTTTATAGGGTGGGTTTTGTTTTATGTAGTACTATATTCTATTGCTAATGCACATTATAGTATCGTCAATATTTATTGGTGGTGTAGAAATCTTGTAGAGAATTATTCCGGAAACTGGAGCTTTAAATTCTGAAATTACCACCCCAAATTCGTCAGTAATTTGACCAACAATATCCCCTTCTTTTACAGTGTCTCCTGCCTTATACTTACTGTAAAAAATTCCTTTATTGTTAGATCTGATATAGGTCTGATTATTTAATTTGATAATACTTTTTAAAGGCTCAATGTCGCTATTATACATTTCCATTTGGTTAAGCATACTATAAACCCCTCTTTTTATGAGCACCACAGCATCTTTTTGAACATTACCCAATTTCCCCGATTCTATACTCAATGCAATTTTACCGTCTTGCGCTGCTTGTTTAAAAACATACTTCGCTGGTTCATCATCTTTTAAAGTATAGGCATAAGAAACTACGTATTCAAAACCACTAGTTTCTGATAGTTGTTTTGCCTTCAAAGTTTGTTCTGGCCTTTTTTTATTGCGGTAATAACAAATAAACGGCATCAAATCTTCAGCAGCGCCACCGCCATGAATATCAAGAAATACGTCACTAAGCGGAATTATCTTTGTTTTGAAATAATCTGCAATTTTATACGTGATGGAACCATTTGATTTACCTGGTAATGCACCATTCAAATTGACTTTGTCCTGAGGATTCATTAGTGGTGTTCGGGAGAAAAAAGAACCAGTATTTGCTATAGGCACGACTATCAAAGTGCCCGATAACCTATCAATATCAATTTCTTTTAAAAATTCTTGAGTTGCAATAATTGGAGGATACTCATAACCATGCACACCAGCAACGATTGTAAAAGTTGGACCTTCCTTTTTTCCTTTAATAATTGATATGGGTAAATGGCCTTGATTGTTTTGTGAGTCACTGAATTTAATTCGAATATTACTTACTGAAGGTCTGGTTTGATTTTCAACTATTGATTGAAAATCGTCTTGTGCAAACCCCAAACTAGTCGAAAATATGATAAGAAAAATGGTTAGATTTTTAAACATTGTTAATCTAATTTACAATTTGTTCTTTTAAAGATTTTAAGCTTCCCATTCTGTATGAAAAACACCTTCTCTATCAGTTCGCTCATAAGTATGAGACCCAAAATAATCACGTTGCCCTTGAATTAGGTTTAATGGTAATTTAGAAGAAGTGTAGGCATCAAAATAAGTTAAAGAGTTTGAAAGTCCAGGCAATGGAATACCATTGGTTGCACCGTAAGCTACTAACTCTCTAGTTTCATCAACCGTACTTTGCACTTTATCTACGAAAGCTTGAGATAATAATAGATTTGGTAACTCTTTATCAGCTTTAAATGCATCTGTTATATCTGCCAAGAGTCGCGCTCTAATAATACACCCAGCTCTCCAAATTTTAGCTATCTCTGCTAATTCTAGTTCGTAACCATATTCTTTTGAAGCATCTGCCAATTGATGCATACCTTGGGCATACGCCATTATAAAAGCGAAGTACAAGGCTTTTTCTGCTTTTGCAACCAATGAGCCTTTAACAACGGTTTCAGGACTAGGTCTGTCATATAGTTTATCAGCTTTTATACGTTCCTCTTTTAAAGCGGAGATTTCTCGCATACTTACTGCAATATCAATGGTTGGAACTGGAATACCCAAATCCATTGCATTTTGAGAAGTCCATTTTCCAGTGCCTTTTTGTTTCGCTTTATCAAGAATCATATCGACCAAATCACCATCTGTAAGTTCATCTTTTTGAGCCAATATTTCTGAAGTAATTTCCACTAAGAATGATTGCAAACGTCCTTCGTTCCATTCAGCAAATGTTTGATGTAATTCTTGATTGTTTAATCCGCCAGCTTTTTTGAGTAAATCATAAATTTCAGAAGTGAGCTGCATTAGTCCATATTCAATGCCATTGTGAACCATTTTTACATAGTTTCCAGCGGATTTAGGTCCTAAATAGGTGACGCAAGGTTCGCCATTATATTTTGCAGAAACTGCCTCAAATATTGGTTTTACATGTTGATATGCTTCACGCGACCCTCCTGGCATAATACTCGGTCCTTTACGAGCACCTTTAGCACCACCAGAAACTCCTGCTCCAAAAAAGTTAATACCTTTCTTTTTTAAATAAGATTCTCTTCGGTCCGTATCAGTAAAAAATGAATTACCACCATCAATGATAATATCTCCTTCATGTAACATTGGTAGTAAACTTTCAATAACCACATCCACAATTTTACCCGCAGGTACCAAAAGCATAATTTTTCTTGGAGTGCTCAAGGCATTGACAAAAGTTTTGGCATCAGTACTGGCATTCACTTTGTTTGAATCACCACCTTCTTCGATTAAAGCATTGACTTTTTCTTCATCCAGATCATTACCAAAAGCAGTAAACCCATTGTCTGCAACATTAAGAATAAAGTTTCTACCCATTACTCCAAGCCCTACCAATCCAAAATCATATGTATTTGCCATAACTATGTATAAATTAAGTCTACGCTAAGTACGTATTTTCTATTAAGAGCTACCTAAAATAAACGTTATATTCGTTATGCTCAAATAAAGGAGCGCGTAACTCATGAAAAAAACAGCTAATCAACTTCTTGTTATTTTTGGAGCTTCAGGGGATTTAACAGCGAGAAAATTGGTGCCCTCATTATTTAATCTTTACATTGCTAGGCAGTTACCAGAAAATTTTGTGGTTTTAGGAGCTAGTCGTAGCGATATGACAGACAAAGATTTTCGCAATCGAGTTGTTTTAGAAAGCAAATATTTAAAACCTCGACTTGAGGACTTAAAAGAAAATTATATTCAGGGCTTTTCAGATAAGTTTTTTTATGAAGATTTAGGTGGCGATTATGATACCCATTATGACCGTTTGAGAAAACGTGTAGAAGATTTAAATAACAAGTATCATACTGAAGGAAATATCATTTATTACCTCTCGACTCCTCCAACTTTATATGAGACGATAGCAAGTAGATTGGCCGAAGTTGAATTAAATAAAGAAAACCTAGGTTGGAAAAGACTTATTGTTGAAAAACCTTTTGGTTACAGTTTAGAAACGGCAAAAGCACTAAATAATGGACTTCAAAAATATTTTTCAGAATCTCAAATTTATCGTATTGATCATTATTTAGGGAAAGAAACTGTGCAAAACCTTTTAGTAACGCGATTTGCAAATACCATTTTTGAACCCTTATGGAATCGAAATTATATTCATCATGTTGAGATAACAAACGCTGAAAGTGTTGGGGTAGAGAAACGAGGAGGATACTATGATAAGTCAGGAGCTTTAAGAGATATGTTCCAAAATCACCTATTGCAAATTGTATCATTAATTGTAATGGAACCTCCAATAGGCGATGAACCTGAAGAAATTCGAAATGAAAAGGTAAAAGCATTAAAGTCTCTCCGAATCATGAAGAATGACAAAGAACTTCATGATAACACCATTAGAGCCCAGTATATGGATTCTACCATCAATGGTGAGAAGGTTAAAGGATATCGTCAAGAGGAAGGAGTGGATAAAAATTCTACAACAGAAACTTATGCTGCGATTAAGTTTTTTGTAGACAATTGGAGGTGGAAAGATGTTCCATTTTATGTGCGTACTGCAAAGAGAATGCCTACGAAAGTTACTGAAGTTGTTATTCATTTTAAATCACCACACCATCATATATTTCAGAATTCCGGTGTGAATAACAAGGATAATAAACTCATCATTAGAATTCAACCTGATGAGGGTATTCTCATGAAATTTGGAGTCAAAGTTCCCGGTCAAGGCTTTAAAGTAGAGCGTGCAAATCTTGACTTTTACTATTCAAGTTTAGCACAAACCCATGTAATGGAGGCTTATGAAAGACTATTATTAGACTGCATGCAAGGCGATGCTACTTTGTATGCTCGAGCTGATGAAGTTGAAGCTGCTTGGGAATTTGTTGATCCTATTTTAAAATATTGGGAAACCGGAGACGATGTTCGAATGTATGGCTATGCAGCTGGTGTTTGGGGTCCTGAAAATGCAGATGAATTAATAGAAGGAATCGGATATTGGCGTAATCCTAGTTCAAATTTAGCAGATGACCCAGGGTACTGTGTTATTTGTTAGGAGTGAGTCATTAGGTGTAATTCAAGGTCATACTTTCGAATTGAAGTTAATTGAAGTATAAGACAAGACGCAAAACAGCTAGTACTAGTAATGGAAAACAAGATTTACAAGGATAAAAAGATGGTTGCCGAGGCATTTTCAGATTATTTTGCCGATTTAGTCGAAGATAAAGTACAATTTCATGTTGCCTTATCAGGCGGAAGTACACCGAAGTTGATTTTTGACGTTTTAGCCACGAAATACGGAAATCAAATCGATTGGTCAAAGATCAATTTTTATTGGGGAGATGAGCGCTGCGTTCCTCCTACCGATGATCAAAGTAATTTTAAGATGACTTTTGAGCATTTATTTTCTAAAATAAATGTTCCAAAAGAAAATATTCATCGTGTTTTAGGTGAAAATGACCCTCAAGGTGAAGCTATGCGTTATGCCAACCTTTTGGAGATAAATCTAGATAGAGTAAATAGTATTCCTCAGTTTGATTTGGTCTTACTAGGTATGGGTGATGATGGGCATACAGCTTCTATTTTTCCTCATGAAATAGACTTATGGCATTCTGAAGACCATTGTGTTGTTGCCCTACATCCTGAATCAGGTCAAAAGCGGGTATCCATCAATGGAAAGGTCATTAACCAAGCAAAAGAAGTCGTTTTTTTAGTTACTGGAAGTGGAAAAGCTGAAAAGGTTGAGGAAATACATAACCAAAAAGAAGATTATAAAAAATACCCCGCTTCATTGGTAATTCCTGAATCTGGTAAGTTGATTTGGTTTATGGATGAAGAAGCTGCTGCACTAATCTAAATCCATTTTTACATTTTCATTTTCAAGGTATTCTAAATATTCTTCAACTTTAAAGTTTTTAGTGTCGTATTTTGAATCACGTTTGAAAGCAGATAATTTTCGTTCTTTACTTCTTGCGAAACGACGCATTCCCTGTTTGTCTTTAATAATCAATCCTGGGACTGGAAGATTTTTACCACCTTCGCCTTTTGCCACCATGGTGAAATATGACGAATTACAATGCTTTGTATCACCAGTAGTTACATTTTCAGATTCAACGCGTACCCCAACAACCATTGAAGTTCTACCCGTAAAATTAATAGATGCTCGGAGGGTAACCAACTCGCCTACTTCAATCGGATTCAAAAAATCTACTCGGTTCACTGAGGCAGTTACACAATAGGCTTGAGAATGCTTTGAGGCACAAGCGAAGGCTATTTGATCCATTAGGCTTAGTATATGACCGCCATGAACCTTTCCACCAAAATTAGAATGAGAAGGAAGCATGAGCTCTGTAATAGATAGCCGAGATTCTTTGGCAGTTTTAAACTTTTTAATCTTGGCTCCCAAAATGTGGTGATTTTTCAGGTTCTACTTCGATGATAAAATACTTGGTGTCTCCTAACCAAAAAAAGGTCGAATAGCGCTCTTTATAGGTTACTTTGACATATTTACCTTGTAAATCTTTAAGGTTTTGAATGACTTCAACTTTGCTATCTTCTACTGAAAATTCAAAAATTTGAGCTCCTGAGATACCTTGACTAATTTCACCTTCCCAAGTTTTAGCCAACACCCCTTTTCTACTGAATTTTATCAATTCACCTGAACGATATCCTTCGCTAAATGGCACATAATATACAAAAGCAAAGTACGCTGCTATGGCCAAAATGACCACTGTTATTAAAATAAAGAGAAACTTACGCATTTACATTTCTAATTTAGATTGTTCAAAATCGTCTTCTTCTGCTCGTTTTATTATCGGCTCTGGGATAGACTTTTTTGCTTTGGCTCCCATTTTTTTCAATTTTTCAATGCTGACAACTATATTTCCACGCCCATCTACTAGCTTATTCATAGCTCCACGATATTCCGTTTTAGCCTCATCCATTTTTTTGCCGACTTTGGTTAAATCAGTAACAAACCCCTCAAATTTATCATAAAGCGCACCAGCCTGTCGAGCTATTTCAATGGCATTTTTTTGTTGCTTTTCATTATTCCACATCGTATCAATAGTTCGTAGGGTAGCTAAAAGGGTAGATGGGGTAACAATAACAATATTTTGTTCAAATGCTCTATTATACAAAGAATTATCTTGGTTAATGGCCACTGCAAAGGCGGGTTCTATTGGTACAAAAAGTAATACAAAATCGGGACTCTCCATTTCATATAGATCTTCATACTTTTTAGCCGAAAGTTGTTCTACGTGTTTACGTAATGAGTTGATATGGTCTTTTAAGTGTTTTTGTTTAAACTCTTCATCAGCGTTTACATATCGCTCATAATCGGTTAGTGAAACCTTAGAATCCACTACCATTTTTTTGCCATCCGGTAAATTGATGATTACATCAGGCAATACTCTAGAACCATCGGCCAATTGAAAACTTTGTTGAACACTATATTCACGGTCTTTTTCCAAACCAGATTTTTCTAGGACACGTTCTAAAACCAATTCTCCCCAATTACCCTGCATTTTGCTATCTCCTTTAAGGGCTTTCGTTAAATTTTCAGCTTCTTGGGTAATCTTTAGATTTTGATTTTGGAGATTTAATAATTGTTCTTTTAAAGCAGAATGGATGGTGATGTTTTCCTTTTGTGTGTCTTCAACTTTCTTTTCAAATTCTTTAATCTTCTTATCAAGAGGCGTTAAAATATTTTCAATGTTTAATTTATTCTGTTTTGTAAACTTCTCGCTCTTTTCATCCAGAATTTTATTCGCTAAATTTTCAAATTCTTTAGTGAACTTTTCTTGTAACTTTTCTACTTCTTCTTTCTGTTCCTTATTTGCTTGTTCTAGATTACTATTGATAGCTTCAAGACGAACATAGTCTTGACCTAGTTTTTCTTTTGCTAATTGAATTTGTTTATTTTCTTCATCATTAGTTAAAAGCTGATTATTCAAAGTACGAACAGAAATGTTTAACTGCCTATTTTCCGCCTCTAATTCACTTAAACCAGACTTTGTTTTGAGCTTTTGGATATATATTCCTAAAAGTGCCCCTAAACCAAGACAAAGCAATGCAATAAGTATAGTAATCAAATCAGTACTCATAATAATTTTTCTAAGGATAAAGATAATAGATTCGGATGCAAACAAATGTTACTAAGGCAGACTACTTATTAACTTTAAAAGAACCAGAATTTGCATCAAATGTAACCATGTCAGTAGGAAAAACGTTTTCAAACGCTCCAGAAGAGATAAGCTCACAGGGCTCATTAAACGGGTTTTCTATGCCGTCAATAATTAAAATTTTATCAGCAAGTTGAATAGCCAAATCAATTTCATGAGTTGTAAAGACAATTGTTTTCTGCTGTTCTTGGACTAACTGTTTTAAGAGTTTTAATATTTGAACCTTATGGTATAAATCTAAATGTGTTGTTGGTTCATCTAGTAAAATTAATGGAGTGTCTTGAGCCTGAGCCCTTGCTATTAAGACACGTTGTAATTGACCATCACTTATTTCATGACATTTACGGTTTATAAATGGCTCTAATTCTAAGGCAGCAATACACTCGTCAATAAATTCTGAATCAGCTTTAGACAAAGACCCCATCCAATTTGTGTAGGGCTGTCTGCCTAATGTGATCAGCTCTTTAACAGTTAAGTTTTTAGAAGCAATATTTTCAGTTAAAACTAAACTCATTTGTTTTGCAACTTCAATGGGAGAATACTTCTCCAACTCTTTATTTTGAATTTTTATGATTCCTCCAAGTTTATTTTGAATGTTCCCTAGTGTTCTCAATAAAGTAGATTTACCAATACCATTAACACCTATTATTGCGCATAGCTCCCCAGGTTGTAATGAAAATGTAATTTCATTGGCAATGGTATTGTTTTTATAACCGATTTTCAAGTTATGGACAGCAATGGTATTTAGGTCTGTAGTAATCATTTTAGAAAAACAATTTTCGTTTTTTAACTAGTAGCCAAATAACTACTGGTCCACCAATAATAGAAGTAATGGCATTAATCGGAATTACATTGACCGAATTAGGTAATTGTGCTATGCAATCACATAATAACATCAAAATTCCACCATATAAGAAAACGGCAGGTAACAAAACACGATGTTCCATGGTATTGAAAAATTGCCGAGTTAAATGAGGTACAGCAAGCCCCACAAAGGCTATAGGTCCGGCAAAGGCTGTAATAGACCCAGCCAACAGCCCAGTTGATAGAATGATTAAAAACTTTGATTTTTTAACTGAAATGCCCAAACTCTTGGCATAATTTTCACCTAACAATAAGGCATTTAAATTCTTTAACGATAACAAAGCAAGAAGCAACCCAACTACTAAAGTAATAGCTAAAATAATAAGTTGTTCCCAAGATAGATTGCCGACAGAGCCGTAAGACCAAAAAATAAAACGTTGTAGTTGTTCTGCTGGTGAAAAATAAGCCAATACACTAACTATTGCTCCGGTAATACTACCAAACATTAAGCCTATTATTAAAAGGGCCATGGTATCACGAACCCGATTCGCAACAACCATTACAACGGCTAGGACTAAAAAACTCCCTATACTAGCTGCTACAGCTAAAGAAAAATCACTTAAAAATTGAAAAGTGGCAAAACCAGATAATAGGCTAGCTCCCATTATCATTAAAGCAGCTCCTAAACTGGCACCAGAACTTATGCCTAGAACAAAAGGGCCTGCTAGAGGATTTCTAAATAAAGTTTGCATTAAAAGCCCGCTAACCGCTAAACCACCACCAACTAAAATTGCTGTCAGTGCTTTTGGAATCCGATAGTTTAAAATAATATACTCCCAAGAAGTTGTTTTTAACGTTCCTCCAAAAAGCACTTTTAAAGTATCTGTAAATGGAATTGAAACACTACCTAAACTTATATTCAAAAGCATACTAAACAATAGCATAATTGTCAGCACTGAAAACCATTTTTTATAAGATCCTAATGAATTTGTCATTCTAAGGCTTTAAAGAAATATGGTATGTAATTTGGTTGCAATTCTGGATGAAAAATATGAACCAAGTCTTTCAATACTATGTCAGGTCGCTGGGGGGCAAGCTCGAAATATAATAGTCCACCGGTGGGCCCTTTTGTGGCCGAATAGGTAAACAACTTTTTTTTATTGTAGGCATTGAATTTGATATAATGAGTATTGGCATTAGCTAAATTTTCATAGGTTGTAAATTGAGATGGAGCAATCCAATAATCAGCTTTTTGACCTTTTTCAAGAACAGCTTCTATACTTAAAGCAAGGCTTCCTGTTCCTTTTGTTTCTGCCCACAGATAATTTGTGTTCGCATCCGCCAAAAACTGGGATGCCCAACTTTCACCTGCAGGTAAATACCATACATCTTTATATAGCGCACCACTCATCACTGTTGGTTTTTTATTACTTGTTTTAGCCAGTTCTTTAATTTGGTGATATGAATTTGCAATTGTTTTAAAAATACTATCAGCCTCTTTTTCTTTTTGAAGCAAGACACCAAAGAATTTTATCCATTCTGCCTTGCCTAGTGGAGTCTGTTCGGTCCAGTCACCATTAAATAGTATAGGAATTCCTGATTTTTGAAGGAGCTCATAGGTGGTATTTTGATTATCAATAGCAAACCCTACCAAGGCATCAGGATTCATTTCTAAAACCATCTCGGTATTCAATGTTTCATTTGATCCTAAATCTATAATTTTCTTTGCATTTATAAGCTGCCTAGCTGGCATTGAAGATATATAGTCGGTGTCTGGAAAACCTTTTAATTTATCTAAACCACCTAAACTCTCCAATGCAGGAATATGTGTGGTAGAAGTTACCACAAGATTTTCGATAGGGGTTGTTATTATCGCATCATAAAAGTCTTTGGATACAGAAATTTTTTCTAAAGTTTCTTTAGGAACAAAAGCATATCTAAAACTATGTTTTGCATTTGGCCAAGGATTTGTCACAGAAACAACAGTAAAATCACCTTCTCTATCAATACTAAAACCTTTTGCATATTGAACACTGCCGTTGTGCTGTCCATTATTGGCTTCGATTGTCTTAGCGTCTTTTTTACAGGAGGCTACTGTTAGTATTAATAAACTACTCCAAATTGCTTTAATGAAGATACTTTTCATGATTTCAAAAATAGGGTATTTAACTTATGTGATAAGGTTAAACAAAATGATTAGCTTCGCAGCGAAATTTGGTTCATATAAATCATCTTATATGATTAAAAGGGAATTTAGTGAGAAACTAGAGCTGTTCCCGCAACTGTGAGTATATGTCGAATTTTTCGGCATCTTGCTAGACTAAGCAAGTTGTATTTGCTTCAGACCACTGCTAGTTATTTCTAGTGGGAAGGTTAAATACAAATTACAAGCCAGGAGACCTGCCAATTTCGAACGATTAATGTTAAACTTTCGGGATAAAAGTTTGCGTAGGGATTCCTATGGCTCTTCCGAGTAATTAAAATTAAAATGAAAAAAGTAGTAATAGGGTTTTTAGCCCTAAGTAATTTTTGCGTGTCTTTAATCGCACAAGAACAAGACTCAGTACGAGTTCAAATCCTTGATGAAGTTGTGGTTAGTGATTCTCGTTTTGCACTTAAGCGAGAGTACTCGGGTAAAACCGTTATTAAAATTAGTGCGGAAGAAATAGCCCAGAATCGAGGTAGGTCAGTAGCGGAGCTTATTAATTCTAAAAGTGGGATTGAAATTAACGGTAGTAGGAGTGTAGCAGGTCAGAATTTAGGTTATTTCATAAGAGGTGGTAATAACCGACAGGTTTTAGTTATAATAGATGGAATTCAGGTGAACGACCCTTCACAAATAGCTAATGATTTTGATTTAAGGTTATTAGATTTAAACAGCATTGCGAATATTGAAATTATAAAAGGTTCTGCCAGTACACTTTATGGTAATGCAGCTGCAACAGCAGTAATTAGTATTACGACTAAAAATGCATCAAAAGAAAAGGTAGCTTTGAGTGTTAATTCAGTGGTTGGGACCAATGCATCGCAAAATGAAGATAATAAAACCTTGTCCAATTTTAACAATGCTATAAATTTAAACGGGACAATTGATAAGCTGACCTATATGGTAGGGTTTGCTACTCAATATACCGATGGACTCTCGGCTGCCTCTGGTGTTAATACCGAAAAAGACCCATTTTCTCGACTTAATACCAATATGAAAATAGGATATAAATTCTCAGAAGCTCTTGATTTAAAGGTGTTCGGAAGTTTTGATAAGATCAAAAATGATATTGATGGTTTTCCAGCTCCGTTATTTCAGTTTGCTGATACCAATGATGAATCTATTTCTGAGCAACTGAGATTTGCCGTTGCACCTACCTACACATATGAAAACGGAAGTATCTCTATAAATGCAAGCATGACCAGTATTGATAGGGAAACCAAATCAGATTTTCCTTCAGTATTTGAATCAAAAGGGTATAGTCTTGATATTTTCAATAAATATGTATTTGCCGACAAATTGTACACGATTGTTGGTTTTAACTATCAGCAAAACGAAACTCTTTTTGCCGAGGAAGTTAGTTATACCAATAGTGACCCATATGCCAATTTCGTTTATGTCTCTGATTTTGGTTTGAACTTGAACGTTGGAGCACGATTAAACAACCACAGCGAGTACGGAAGTCAATTTACCTATAATTTTAACCCTTCTTATTCTTTTGATTTGGGTAAGGGGTATGGTAAGTTTTTAGCTTCATACAGTACCTCTTTCATCGCTCCTAGTTTGTTTCAATTATTTGATGGGACTTTTGGAAATCCAGACCTGCAGGCTGAAGATAATAGAACATTAGAAGGTGGTTTTGAATGGAATCTTGGAAAAACGTTGCGTGTTAGCGGTCTTTACTTTAACCGAAACGAAACAAATACTGTTATTTTTACCACTATAGATCCAGTTAATTTTATTTCGCAATATACCAATGCCGAAGGAGACGCTAAAATACAAGGAGCAGAACTAGAAGTAGCTTCTGAATTGATTTCAGGATTACAACTTTCTGCGAATTACACCTTCACAGAATTAAAGGAGGGCAATCGGGTAAGATTACCAAAACATAGGGCGAATGCAAATTTGAATTACCAATTTTCAGATAAGACTAATTCGACTTTAACTTATCAATACGTTGGTAGTAGAGAAGATACTGATTTTAGCACCTTTCAAAATGTAGAACTTGATGCTTACTCTTTAATAGACCTTTACATAGGCCATCGATTTAAAAACAATAAACTGAAGTTGTTTGTTAACATCACCAACATCTTTAATGAAGATTATCAAGAAATTATTGGGTATAGTACCAGGGGTAGAAACTATAATTTGGGTCTCAATATTAATCTTTAAATAGTTGGCCCACATTCTTGAATTTAAGATTGTGGGCCATTTCTTTATTTCTATTTGAGATTAATTGGTTTATCTAAAAACATATTATCTCTTAATGGAGCATGTAACTTTGAGTTTGACACTTCTTCACCAGTTCTAATTACTTCTCTAAAAATAGATTTGGAAGTAACACCAGTAATTTCTTGAATAGCTCTTGCAAGTAGAGGTTCACTTAAATTGCCGAGCTGTCCAAGATTTCCAAAATCTTCTCCAAGCTCAATGTCTGGCGCTAAACCATTAGTGTAATCGAAAAAGCCGTCAGCATTTTCATTACGTCCTACCAAAGGCTGAATTGCCCAACTATTATTCGGATTTATTTGATTTTCTCGAGATGAATTATAAACATAATCATTTTCAGAATCATCAATTAATGTGATTGAAAACTCGTTTTTTCCTCGTGTGGTCTCTCCGATATGAATAATATCTAAATAGGGTGCTAAACCATTCATCACCAATTCGCTCGCTGAAGCGGAACTATTAGTTGCAATTACAAAAACTCTATTTAGATTTAAAGTATTTATAGGAGTTCCCGCTCCAGTGGTTGAGGCAAAATAATCTTCTAACTGAGATGAGCTTAATTGTTCTTGAACTTTTGCATTCCACCGTTGTTTTATATATAAGTCTTGAGTTCTAGTACCATAAATCATACTTGCTAATAACCTTGAAGAATTAACAGAACCTCCAGGATTATAGCGCATATCAAGAACTAAATCTGTAACTCCATTAGCTACAAATTGGCCGAAAGCAGCATTCAGTTGTTCATCAAAACCACGAGTGAAACCATTGTACATTAGATAACCGATTTTTTGACCATTTACATCAAGCGTAGTAGCTACTAAAACCGGATTTTCGGTCAAACCTTCTAACTTAGTTAGTGAAACCTCTTCTTCTATATCAGTAATTGTTGAATTTTCAATTGTTGCAAGGCCTAGGGTATAAGAGTCATTATCTCCAAATAATAATTCTCTATAATTATCTAAATTTAATTGTTGACCATCTACTCTTGTAAAAATGTCTCCTCTTTGTATATCCTTAGTCGCTGCGTCTGAATTTGGAATGATATATCGCACGTATCCAAATATATTATTACCATCAGAAAATTGTACTAAACCAAATTCCAATCCATTGTTTTTCGAAATACCATTAAGGCTATTTACCAAAGTATTATAATCTTCATTAGAGAAACTAAAACGATCTTCTATGAATTGAATACTATTATAAAAATCTAAGGGATTAGGAGTTGCTTGTAAAAATTCCGTGTAAACCTCATTATTAGCAAACCTGTCATCAGCGAGATCTGGGACTTCTGCTTGCCAAAAGTACCAATCATTCATGGCGTTCCACATAAAATTCTGCACCGTTACATCACCTGAGGTGGGATTTAAAGGATTATCATCATTTTTATCACAAGAGATGACTATAAAACCTAAGCCAACAAATAAGAAGAGAAGTTTTTTCATAGTGTTTTTATAATTTCAATAGCAATTAGTATTCCAAAGTAGCTTCTTTACTATAACAACTTTAGTTTGAAAAACCCTAAAATACTTACATCTAATAAATTTTTAATACTATTTGTAACAATATTCGTTATGTTTCGTCTTCAAGTTGTAAGTCAGTAAATGATTTATAACAATTCAACCACCAAATGCAACAAAAAGAGTTTTTAAATCTTGTGATGCCCTTTAAGGATAAGCTGTTTAGACTGGCGAAGCGATTGCTTGTGTCAAGAGAAGAAGCTGAAGATGCAACTCAAGAGATTTTATTAAAACTATGGTCAAAAAATGAGGCAATGAGCCAATATAAAAGTGTTGAGGCTTTTGCTATGACCATGACAAAGAATTTCTGTCTAGATCGATTGAAATCTAAACAAGCTGGTAATTTAAAATTAGTTCATAGTAATTATAAAGATGAAAATACTAGTCTACAGAAACAATTAGAAATTGAAGATAGTGTTAGTTGGGTAGAACGAATAATGGATGAATTACCAGAGCAACAAAAATTGGTCTTGCAATTGAGAGATATTGAGGATTATGATTTTGATGAAATTTCAGATATGCTCAGTATGAAACCGACAGCAGTTCGTGTAACATTATCAAGAGCGAGAAAAGCAGTTAGAGAAAAATTAATGCAAAAGCATAGCTATGGAATCGGATAAGAACATAGAAAAATTATTAGAAAAATATTTTGAAGCAACGACAACAGTTGTTGAAGAAGAAACATTGCGAGTGTATTTTAATCAAGAGGGCGTAGCATCGCATCTTGAGCAATACCAACCTATGTTCACTTATTTTTCTAAAGCCAAAGAAGAACAGTTTACAAAAGTAACATCGCTATCGGAACCTGTAAAACCTAGAAGAAGATTCAATTATAGATGGGTTTCCGTTGCGGCGGCAGTAGTGTTGGCATTTGGTGTGTATTTCGGTAATGATTATCGAGAACAAAGAGAGGCCCAAAAGGTCTATTTACAAACAAAAGAGGCTTTAAATCTTTTAGCAGTAAATTTTAATAAAGGCACTGAAAAAGTTGCTTTGTTAAATGAGTTTGAAGTCGCAAAACAAAAAGTTTTAAGTAATGATTAATAATAACAAAATGAGAAAGAATATTTTAATTCTATTAGTAGCCCTATTACCACTTTCTGGGTTTTCACAATCGCTTTTTGATAAGTATGAAGAGTTAGATGATGTAACATCAGTTGTGGTGAATCAAAGCATGTTCAATCTATTGGCAAAGATTGATGTTGAGGTAGATGATCCTGAAGCACAAGACTTTGTAGATATTGCAACGAGTTTAAAGAGCCTCAAAGTATTTACAACAGATAATCAATCTATTGGAGCAGATATGAAAGCTTCTGTAAATGGTTATTTAAAGAAATCGTCTTTAACTGAATTAATGCGTATTAAAGACAAAGATGCTAATGTGAAATTTTACATTAAAGAAGGTAAAGATAGTGATCATGTTAGTGAGCTGTTAATGTTCGTTACCGGACTTAAAGATGTTGATTTAGAGGTTAACGATAGAAAATTTGAAACAGTATTACTTTCATTGACTGGGGATATTGATTTAAATAAAATCAATTCATTGACAAAAAAAATGAATTTACCAGATGAATTAAACAAAGCTGGTAACAATTAATAGTCAATTTGCAAAGAGCGGTTGTCAGTTAGTCTTATGGTTAACTGACAACTATACTTTAAAAAAAATCAATCAAAAATCAAAAACGAATAACATGAAAAAATTTATAATAATAGCGTTGGTAGCTTTATTACCTGTTCTAGGTACATCACAATCTGCTTTTGACAAATATGAAGATTCTGAAAATGTAGGTTCAGTAATCATCAATAAAGGTCTATTAGGTATTGTAGCAAGTATGTCTGCTGACGAAAATGATAAGGAAACTCAAGAATTCATAGAATTAGCAAAAAGTATCGATAATATCAAAGTCTTTATGTCAGAAGATGCATCGGCTTCTGCTGATATGGCGAAGACCATGAAAAAATATGTAAAATCAGCTTCGCTTGAAGAGTTAATGAAGGTTAAAGATGGTGATACTAATGTTAGGTTTTACATAAAAAACGGCCGAAACTCTAACCGGGTTACAGAATTATTGATGTTTGTGACCGGAATAGATGAAAAAGCAAAGGGTAAAAATGGACCGCATTTTGAAACTGTGCTTCTGACAATGACTGGTGATATTGAGCTGAGTAAGATAGGTTCACTTACAAATAAAATGAATTTACCCAAAGAGCTAAAAAAAGCTAAAAGAGGTAAATAATTATTACAATTAACTGTAACAAAACAGCCAAAAATCATACTTATTTATAAGTCAATCAAAAAATATAAAACAATGAAAAAAATAATTAAAAGCACCTTATTACTTGCAGTTATTTTGCTTGGGTCATGTGCTTCACAACAAAGCCTTCAAGAGTACTATATAGATAATCAAGAAAATCCTAATTTCATTTCTTTAGATATCCCTGCAAGTATTTTGAAAATGGAGGTAGCAGAATTAACAGATGGTCAACAAGCAGCTGTTAACTCTTTAAAAAAGTTTAATCTTTTGGCTTTTAAAAAGACCGATAAAAATTCTAGTGACTTTAAGATAGAAAAGGCTAGAGTGAAAGAGATATTGAAAAATGATGATTTTGTTGAGTTAATGAAAATTAATTCACGGTACGGTAAAGGAGTGGTAAAGTATCTTGGAGACGAAAATGCTATTGATGAAGTTATCATTTATGGTGCAAGTGAGGAACAGGGTTTTGCTTTGGTTCGTGTATTAGGGAAAGATATGAATCCAGCTCATATTGTACAGCTAATGCAAGCCATTCAAAAATCAGATTATAATGGAGAAGGCCTAGGGGAAATAGGTAAGTTCTTAAAAGGATAATCCAAACTCAACTAAACTTGAAAATCCTGAAATGCAATTGCACTTCAGGATTTTTTTATGGTATAGAATTGATACTTTCTTAAAAAAAAGTGGTGACCAAATTGTTATATTAGTGTCAGAAAAATATATAACACTAAAACCTATATAAACAATATGGAAAATTTATCAATGGAAAGCATAATGGGTTACGTTGAGACCTATGGAATACCAGTTTTAAAAGCCATTCTCGTATACATTATTGGTTCTTTTATTATCAAGAAACTAGTAGGTATTTTAAGAAAGGTAATGGCTAAAGGAAGTTATGATGAATCATTACAGAAGTTTTTGATGAATTTGGTTTCTTGGGCTTTAAAAATATTCTTAATAATAACAGTTATTGGTACGTTAGGAATTGAAACTACTAGTTTGGCAGCTGTAATCGCCGCCGCAGGTTTAGCTGTTGGTTTAGCCTTGCAGGGATCACTTTCAAATTTTGCAGGAGGAGTTTTAATAATGATTTTTAAGCCTTATAAAATTGGCGATTTAGTTGAAGCTCAAGGAGTATTAGGAGTTGTAAAAGAGATTGAAATTTTTACTACAAAATTAGTTTCTCCAGACAACAAACTCTTGATTGTACCAAATGGGGCAATGGCCAATGGAAATATTGTAAACTATACAGCAGAAGGTAAGATCCGAGTTGATACCGTGATTGGTGTTGATTACGCATCTGATATCAAACAAACAAAAGATGTTTTATTGGAAGTATTAACTTCGAATCCACTGGTTTTACAAGATCCTGCACCATCCGTTAATGTTATGGAATTGGCTGATAGTTCAGTGAATTTTGCTGTACGTCCTTTTTGCAAACCTGAGCATTATTGGGATGTCTACTTTGGAACATATGAAAATTGTAAAATAGCCTTGGATAAAGCAGGAATTGAAATTCCATATCCACATGAAGTTCAGATTAATAAATAATTTGAATCTACAATTTTAAAAAATTAAAGACCGCTAAAAAGCGGTCTTTTTTAGTTTTATAGGCTTACTATATGCCAGTATAGTTAGAGGGGTTTATTTGTTTTAGCTCAGTCTTAATATCATCCGAAACTTCTAGGGTTTCAATAAAACTGGAAATAGATTGCTGGTTAATTTTTTCATTAGTACGAGTTAGTCCTTTCAAAGCCTCATAAGGATTTGGATAACCTTCTCGTCTCAGAATTGTTTGGATAGCCTCAGCAACAACAGCCCAGTTATCCTCAAGGTCTTGTTCAAATTTAGAGCTGTTCAAAACAAGTTTATTCAAACCCTTTAAAGTAGATTGAAAAGCAACCACAGTATGAGCAAAAGGTACACCCACATTTCGGAGTACTGTACTGTCGGTTAAATCACGTTGTAGCCTAGATACTGGTAGTTTGCTTGAAAGATGTTCAAAAATTGCGTTTGCTAAACCAAGATTTCCTTCTGAGTTTTCAAAATCTATTGGATTTACCTTATGTGGCATAGCTGAGGAGCCAACTTCACCTTTCTTTATCTTTTGTTTAAAATAATCCATTGAAATATAAGTCCACATATCTCGGTTTAAATCAACTATGATGGTATTAATGCGCTTTAAACAATCAAATAGCGCAGCCATATGATCATAGTGTTCAATCTGAGTAGTAGGGAAGGATTGGTATAAACCTAGTTTTTCTTGGACAAATTCTTGTCCAAATTTTTTCCAGTCTATTTGTGGGAAGGCAACTTTGTGCGCATTATAATTACCTGTTGCTCCGCCAAATTTTGCGGCCGAAGGAATATCATTTAGTAAATCAAACTGTTGTTTTAAACGTTCAACAAAAACACCAATTTCTTTACCCAATCTCGTTGGACTTGCAGGTTGACCGTGGGTTCTAGCCAACATTGGTATTGCTTCCCATTCTTTAGCTAAAGTTTTAAGTTTATCAAAAACTTCAAAGTATAAGGGGACATAAACATCATTCATTGCCGATTTAATTGAAAACGGAATTGCTGTATTATTAATGTCTTGTGAAGTCAATCCAAAATGGATAAACTCTTTATATTTCTGTAATTTTAAGTCGTCAAATTTTTGTTTGATAAAATATTCGACTGCTTTTACATCATGGTTGGTAATCTTTTCAATGTCCTTAATTGCTTGAGCATCACTGGCTGAAAACTCCAGATAAATTTTTTGCAAATCAGCAAACAATGATTTGTCAAAATCTGACAATTGAGGTAAAGGAATTTCACATAGCGCAATAAAATATTCAATTTCAACTTGAACCCGATATTTGATTAAAGCTTCTTCAGAAAAATAATTACCTAAAGCTTCAGTTTTATTTCGATAACGACCATCAATAGGAGATATAGCGCTTAGTTGATTTAAAGACATTTTGCTAATTTTTGAGAAAGCGCAAAGATACTTAATATTAAAGATTTATATTCCTTTTGCAATAAGCTTCTCAAGGGTTTTTTTGCCTCTGCTTTTATATCCAGCGGTGCTATTTCCAATGGTTGTTTCCAAGATTATTTTCAATTCTGGGTAGATCCAATCAAACCGCTTTCCTAATTCAAATAACGAAGACATTGCAAACACTTTTGTTGCCACTTTATGATTACCAATGAACCAGTCAAAACAAACATCAACTAATCGTTCTAATTGTTGATTGGTAATTACGTTTACAAACTCTTTTTCACCTTTAAAATATGCTATAGTTATCAATTCACAAGTGTGGGCCATGGGCCGAAGACATGATTCTGAAACTAAGTTTTTAAGTTCTTTACTAAAAAATTCAAAATGGGGTAATAGATATTTTAATTTTTTTCTCATTAAATGGTCAAAAACCCAGCTTGCATTAAAATCATGCTCTTTATCTTGTCTAAATACTTCTTGAAGTAGCATTTCAGTAAGATTAGGGTAATCCATCAATTCTTTTACTAACTCATCTATTTCAGTTTTAGATAATCGCCCTGAATTAAGCCTTCTATAAAGTTGCTCTTCTTTCAATTTTTATAAATTGGAATTTAATTCGTTTACCAATTGCGGTACACCAATACTAGCTGAAGATTTTAGAATTGTTAAATTTTCGAAATCATTTTTGGTAACACTCGGTTTCGGATCAATAAAAAAAATTGGGGTTTCAGATTTCACATAATTCACCAAACTCGCTGCCGGGTATACTTGCATTGATGTTCCAATTATAATTAAAATATCGGCTGTATAAGTTATTTCAATTGCTCTTTCGAGCATCGGCACCATTTCACCAAACCATACAATATGAGGGCGTAGTTGATGCCCATCTGTTCCTAAATCGCCTATGTTCAAATCTTTTTTCCAATTCAATACGAGATTTTCATTTACTGTACTTCTTACTTTGAAAAGCTCACCATGCAGGTGTAAAACTTTTGCACTTCCGGCTTGCTCATGTAAATTATCAACGTTTTGAGTAATGATATTTACTTCAAAATTGGTTTCAAGTTCAACTAAAGCCAAATGACCAGCATTTGGTTTTACTTTTAATAACTGATTTCTTCTTTGATTATAAAACTCTAAAACCAATTCAGGATTTTTTGCAAACCCTTGTGGAGAGGCTACCTCCATAACGTCATGACCTTCCCATAAACCATTGGCATCTCGAAAAGTTTTCAATCCGCTTTCTGCACTAATTCCTGCACCTGTTAATATTACAATCTTTTTATTCATAACATGAATGATTTTAAAATTACAAATTTCATTCAGGGCTAACATCTAAAAACTATACTTATTTCTCGCAAAAATGAATTTCGTATTTTTAATCACAACCAATTAAAAATTAACAAGATGACTACAGTATTATACATTGTTGCGGGTCTCATTTTTCTGATAATAATTTTGACTCTTTTAGCTCCTAAGACTTATGATGTTTCTCGTTCAATAACTATTGAGAAACCCAAAAAAGACGTATTTGAGGTATTACGTTCACTTAAAAAGCAAGATGAATGGTCACCATGGGCAAAAAAAGACCCTAATATGAAAAAGGAGTTTAAAGGTGTAGATGGAGAGGAAGGGTCGGTAAGTTATTGGTTAGGGAATAAGGAAGTAGGTGAAGGTGAGCAAGAAATTAAAAAAATTATTGATGGCGAACGTATTGAAGGGGAACTACGTTTTATGAAGCCCTTTAAATCTGAATCAAACTGTTATTTCATCACCGATGAGATTTCAGAGGGAAACACAAAAGTCACTTGGGGCTTTTCAGGAAAAAACAAATTCCCGATGAGTATCATGATGCTATTTATGAGTATGGATAAAATGGTAGGTAAGGACTTTGAAGAAGGACTTTCAAATCTGAAAACTATTATGGAAGGCTAGCATGAATAAAAATATGATAGGTTGGTTTGAAATTCCTGTTACTGATATGAAGCGAGCCCAAACCTTTTACGAAACAGTTTTTCAAATAGAAATTCAAATTCATGATTTTGGAGAAGCGGTTATGGGTTGGTTTCCAAGTGCAGATGGTAAGCCAGGCAGTTCAGGTTCTTTAATACAAAAACCTGAATGGTATATTCCAAATTTTAAAGAAGGTGTTTTGATTTACTTTTCCTCTGACGATGTTCAAAATGAATTAAACAGTATAACAGCTGCAGGTGGTCGTATATTAAAACAAAAAACGCTAATTAGTCCTGATATAGGGTATATGGCTCTTTTTCATGATTCCGAGGGCAATCGAATAGCTTTACATTCAAAAAAATAGACTATTCCATTAACTCTAATAAGGCTATATCAAAATCATTTTCTAAAATAACCTTATTATTACTAACGATTACTTCAGTTTCTGAGTAGGTATCGTAAAGTCTGGTGCCATTTCCAAAAAAGCCTTTTACCCAAAGCGATTTTTTACCTTTTGGAAGATTTAAGCCAATAACTACTTTGTCTTTATACTCGCCGTTAACATAGGTTCTTGAGAACACATAAGGAGATTTCGCTAAACGTTTATGTTTTCCCGCTCCAACAGCAGGGTGATTAGCTCTAAATTGCCCTAATTTTTGCCAATGACTATGAACTCTTTGGATAGATGGAATACTATCCAAATCTTCCCAATTCATATAAGAACGTAGTGTTGCATCCCCTTCTGTTCCTTCTATAACAAGTGGTCGAGAAGTTTCATCTCCATAGTACACTTGAGAAGCCCCCGGAGTTAACAATAATACATTGGCCGAATAAAATGGTTTTTTTCGTTCTTTGTCAAAAGGACTACCATCATCGTGTGAGGTTAGGTAATTAAGAACACTTTTCTCCTTAAGTTTTGTATTGAGTAATTTATTATACTTTCTGAAAATGGTTTCATAATCTTTCTGAGCATCATATTTTAACTCAAAATTGATGAGACTTTTAAATCCATGATTAAAAAAATCAACTTTTTTATCACCAAAATTAAATAATCGCCCTGTTGAAATACCATAATTATAAACTTCTCCAACCATAAAAAATGGGTTATCATCTAACACTTCATTCGGATGTTTTTTCTTCCAAGTTTCAAAAGCGTATTCTGATTCTTGATATAACTCCGTCCAAGCATTTTCATTAACGTGTTTAACGGTATCTACGCGAAAACCATCTACACCAAATTCATGAATATAATCTGTTAACCACTTGATAATATAAAATCTAGGAGCTCTGGGGTATCCTGTTCTTTCAAAAAACAGGTTTAATTCATCCAGTTCTTGACTAAGTCGTCCTTCCTCTTTCCATTTTGCTAATAATGCATCTGGTAATTCTACCGGTACGTCAGATTCCGTTAAAATATCAGGTAAATTATCTACTAGTGTACATGCGGTAGTATTATCATAGGTTGTGAATTCGCAGGTGGGATCTGTTCGAACCCACTCTTCTGGCCAGACAGGGTCTATTTCTGTTTCAGGTCCAGTATGGTTTAAAACTACATCCAACAAAATTCTTATACCCTTGGCATGTGCTTTCTTAACTAAATTCTCAAGGTCTTTACTTGTACCAAAATTCGGATCTATTGCCGTCCAGTCTTTTGCCCAATAACCGTGATAGGCATAAGTATTGCCAGTTCCTTCATTAGTTGCTCCATGAACTTGCTCTATAATAGGGGTAAACCAAATTGCATTAATACCTAAATCAGTAAAATACCCTTCATCGATTTTCTTAGAAATACCATCAATATCCCCACCTTCAAAGCCTCTTAAAACAGCTGTTGAATCTGTTCTTTCAAAATTCACATCTTTTTCAGGATTGCCATTATTAAAACGATCTGTAAGTAAAAAATAGATATTAGCCCCTTCCCAAAAAAATGGCACTTCTTTTTTTACTTCCTTCTCTGTTGTGGCAACAACTTTTTCTTCAGAAATGGTTTCTTTTTTTACTTTTTTACAACCTAAAAGAAAGGTCAATATCGACATTGCGATAAGTAGTTTTTTCATCTTTGAGGAATTTCTCTAAAACTATAAAATGCATATCGAATTATAAAATTTATTTCCTCAGTATTCAATAGTGGAGCAATACTAGTGCATGTTGACCATAATAGAAATCACAACTATTTACGGTTCAATACTTTATATTCTTCATAGCAGCTACTAATTGCATCTAATATTTGAAGATCATTAGCTGTTTGTATGAAGGATTTTGAATAATTACAGTTGTTCAAGATGTCTTCAATATCCATTTTTTCAATTTGCAGCAATTGGATGAGTGTTTCCCGATCAAATTTAGAAGCCAGCAAATCTCTAATATCATCATCTTCTTTCATCTGTCTTAACTTTCGCATTTGTTGTGGTTTCTTCCCAAATAAATTCCGCAACAAATCCGCAGGATTTAAGATAGCCCCTAAAACTTTGGTAACTGCACTTGGGTTCTTATTTCCTCCTTCATAGCTTTTGTTAAGACCTGAAATACTATATTGATATCCGGAATTTACCGGTAAGTTTTTTACATCAATTTCTAAAAAGCCAGTAAGTTGATAAGGTCTTACAATTACTTCTTCTAAGGCGTATGCCAATTCCGTTAGTGATATTTTGGTGTCTTCAAACTTGAACATATCATTGGTAACTCGAACCTTTTGTGGTTTAAAGCCCAAATAGGTTAAATATAGCGTATCATTAACAGCAGCATCAATTGCAAATTGTCCGTCTTGATTTGTAATAGTACCCTTAACTTGATTTAAGTTGATAATGTGAACACTCTCGAGCGGAAAGTTCGTTTGAGCATTTATAACGGTTGCTTTGAGTTCTTGAATAATTTGAGAATTCTCATTGTTCTGAGAAATACCTAGGGCAGTAAATAGAATAAAAACAACAGGTAAAAGTTTATTCATGTAACAATTTTGTTAACTAAAAATACAAAACAAAGCAAACAAAATGGCCCAGCCCCAATATTTAGGAACATCTTAACTAATAAAAACCAGGTTTTCTTTTTCCCTTAGGTTTTCCTGAGCCTCCTGATCCTCTTGAATTTCCTCTACCTCCTCCTTTAAAAGATGAATTGCGATCTCTTCTACCACCTCTATTGCGATCTCTTCTGCCACCGCCGCCTCGACTGCCGCGACCACCGCCTGGATTTTTGGAAACCTCAACATTTACAAAACGACCATCTACTTTAAAATCTGAAAAAGTCTCTAAAATTAGTGGTGTGAATTTTGCTTCTGTGTTGAAAAATGAAAAAGTATCTTTTGTGTCAACTTTATAAATATCATCTTTTTCAAGACCTAATGTGTCTCTTAAAAAGTCTTTTAATGACATCCAATCATAATCATCACGTTCTCCAACGTTGATGAAGTATCGCACAGAACCATCTTTTGGAATATCGCCAGCCTCAGATCTAGATCCTCGTTCTCTTTTGTTTGAACGGTCATCAGAATTTAAATCTCTGGTTTTATTATAATAATTAAAGAAACGTGTAAACTCTACAGAGACTATTTTTTTTATTAATTCATCACGGTCAATACCGTCAAGAACTTCATTAATTGCAGGTAAATAGACATCAACATCTTCGTTGATTTTTGTGTCTTTAATTTTATTTACAAGATGATATAGTTGTATTTCGCAAATTTGAATTCCGGTTGGAATTTTAACTTCGAGAAAATCTTGTTTAATTTTTCTTTCAATTGCGCTTATTTTTCGAAGTTCACTTCGGGTAACAATAACCATTGAAATACCTGATTTACCTGCTCTACCAGTTCTACCGCTTCTGTGGGTATAGGTTTCTATTTCGTCAGGAAGTTGGTAATTTATAACATGAGTAATATCATCAACATCTATACCTCTTGCAGCCACGTCGGTTGCTACTAGCATTTGAATTTGTTTTTTTCTAAACGAATTCATGACCAAATCTCGTTGGTTTTGACTCAAATCACCATGTAAGGCACCTGCATTGTAACCATCTTCAATTAACTTTTCAGCTACCCTTTGAGTATCACGCTTTGTTCTACAAAAGACTACAGAGAAAATACCTGGGTTGGCATCTGCTAAGCGCTTAAGTGCTGGGTATCGGTCACGTCCACTGACTACATAATATTCATGTTGTACGGTACTCGCCCCTGCATTTTTGGCCCCTACAGTAATTTCTTTAGGGCTATGCATAAATTTTTTAGCAATCGTAGATACTTCTTTCGGCATCGTAGCCGAGAATAACCATGTAGATTTCTCTTTTGGAGTATTTGAAAGAATATCTTTTATGTCTTCATAGAAGCCCATATTCAACATTTCATCAGCCTCATCAAGAATGCAATAATCTATTTTTGAAATGTCAACTAAACCACGACCAATCATATCTTTCATACGACCAGGAGTTGCAACAACAATCTGCGCTCCTCTTTTAATTTGTCTTGCTTGATCAGTTATGCTTGCACCTCCATAAATGGCTACAATGTTTACACCTTTTTCATATTTAGAATAAAGTTGCATTTCATTCGTGATTTGCAAACACAATTCTCGAGTAGGTGATAGAATTAAACCTTGGGTAGTTCTGCTAGCAGCATCAATTTTTTGTATTAGCGGAAAACCAAAAGCAGCAGTTTTACCTGTGCCTGTTTGGGCTAGGGCAACCAAATCGGTTTCATCTTCTAATAAAATTGGAATTGCTTTTTCTTGAACTTCTGAAGGGTTTTCAAACCCTAAATCTGTAATTGCTGATAACAAGGACTTTTGAAGCCCTAAACTTTCAAATTTTGACATGTATGTTTATAAGTAATCGCGAATATGTGTGTTGCATAGAGCGTTTTTGACTTATAAACCTTTGCTCAGCGCAGCACCTGCCATACCGGCGGCGTTATTAAAGCTGCAAAGGTACTGCTTATTATTTATGTAGCATTGGTAATTACAGATAACTTTAAACCAGCTACTTATAACTTCGAAAGATAATTTATGAGCTGTTTGATAGCTTTGGCTCGGTGACTGATGGTATTTTTTACTTCAAGAGCTAACTCCGCAAAGGTTTGATCATACCCATTAGGAATAAAAATTGGGTCATAACCAAAGCCCTTAGTTCCTTGTTTTTTTTCACTAATTCTTCCTTCTATTATACCTTTAAAAATATGATTTGTAGCACTGGTGTTTAATGCAATAACCGTTTTGAAGTGAGCATTGCGACTTTGGGCTAATTTTAAATTTTCAAGTAATTTTTTCATGTTATCCTCCGTATTTTTTTGTTCTCCTGCATATCTAGCAGTATGAACACCAGGCGCACCATTTAATGCATCTACTAACAAACCCGTATCATCTGAAAAGCAAGGAAGCCCAAAGTTTTTAGTCACAAAATCAGCTTTTATTTGAGCGTTTTCTTCAAGTGTGTTCCCAGTTTCGGGTATTTCATCTTTACAGCCAATCATATTTAAAGAATACAACTCAATATTTTTAGGCATCAGTAATTTCACTTCTTTAAACTTGTTCGTATTGTGAGTGGCAAAGACTAGTTTCATTTTTTTATGGAAAGTGCTGTTATGATTACTAATGTAGTACTTAAAAAATGATGAAGTTAATTTCCACGAATATTAGAATTTTAACTTTCAAAAGTGACAATTATCTTTCGGTTATTTTTCTACCCTTTTGAAATTTTCAATTTTTTGGACACCGCATATGGGTTTATGCCCTGAGCGAAATAAGGTTTTTACTTATCTCGACGGTTTTAGTCTAGTTTTATTTTGAAAAAAATTAGTAAAACCAAATGAAACGAAACAAAATAATATAATTTTTAACTTATGTATCTTTTACATTTAGTACATTTCTAAGATGAATTTTTTTCAGCTTTTCATATTAATTCTACAAGGAACATTGGTTTCATTCTTGATTCTAACATTATTCCACTTTCGTGAAAAACTTGGTTTAGGATTACTATTTGCATGTTTGGGATTATTTCAATTTATGCAAGCGATTCTCGCTAGTACGGTTTATGTTCAATTAACAAGTAGCTTCCTTATTTCACCAGGTACTGCCGTTATATTTCCAGCGACATTATTTATAGTCTTAATTATTTATATAAAGGAAGATGCAAACGAAACCCTTAAGATTATTTATGCTCTTTTGATTACAAATGTTGTTATGTCGTTATTCATTCACTCATTTGGCTGGAGTATTAAAGAACCACCCATATACAATCCATTTAATATATCGACAAATTTTTTTGATAAAAATGCATGGGTATTATTTATTGGGACAATTGCACTTTTTCTCGATTCTGTCTTAATTATTGTTATTTATGAGTTTACCTCTAAATATTTGTCAAACTTATTTCTAAAAATATGTTTGACTATGCTTACTGTGCTGTGTTTTGATGCCATATTCTTTTCAATTATTGCTTTTTGGAACTACGATAATTTAAGTTCTATTCTAACATCGGGTTTAATTACTAAAGGGATTGCTGCTATTTTCTATAGTGTTCTGTTTTCTTTTTATTTTAAATATGTTGACAAGAGAGAGTTTACAACCGATTTCTTAAAAATAAATGATGTATTCAAAACATTAACCTATAGGCAGAAGTTTGAGATTATTAAATCTGAAGCAATTAAAAGTGCGGAAGAAGTTAAATTAAAGGAAATTAAATATCAAACACTAACCAACTCGTCTACGGTAGGCATTTTTCATACGCGTAATGACGGTTATACAACTTTTGTGAACCCTAAATGGACTGAAATTTCCGGCTTACCAATGAATGAAGCACTTGGCTTTGGATGGTTAAATGTTGTTCATCCAAACGATATTGAAAAAATTAATACTGAATGGGCGCTCGCAATAAGTGAAAGTAGGGCATCAGAAATTCAATACCGATTTATCTTAAAAGATGGTTCAATAAAATGGGTATTGGGTCGAGCAGTGCCTGAAATTAACGACCTAAAAGAGGTAATAGGATATGTAGGAACAATAACTGATATCACCAACATAAAATTATTTGAGCAAGAGCAAATTTTATTGAAAGAAAAAGCTCAAGAGAGTGACCGTTTAAAATCGGCCTTTCTTGCAAATATGAGTCATGAAATACGAACACCAATGAATGGTATTTTAGGTTTCGCCTCACTTCTTAAAGAAGCAAAATTGTCTGGTGAACAACAAAAAAAATACATTAAGATTATTGAAAAAAGCGGAGTCAGAATGCTTAAAATTATAAATGACATCGTTAATATTTCGAAAATAGAATCAGGTATATTAGACATCAACCTTACTGAAACGAATATAAATAACCAATTACAATTTATATACGAATCGTTAAAACTTGATGCTGATAATAAAAAATTGAAACTATCCTATAGCATTTCATTACCAGAAAAAGAAGCAATAATTATAACAGATAAAGAGAAACTTTATGGAATTCTTACGAACCTTGTTACAAACGCCATTAAGTATACCAATACGGGAGAAATAGAATTTGGCTGTACTAAAAAAAAGGATGAATTTAATTTTTTTGTTAAAGATACAGGAATAGGTATTCCAAAAGAAAAATTAAATATCATTTTTGATCGTTTTATTCAGTCTGATATTGACGATAAAATGGCCCAACAAGGTGCAGGTCTTGGATTGGCTATTTCAAGAGCATATGTTGAAATTCTTGGAGGTAAAATTTGGGTTGAAAGCAAAGAAGCCGAAGGATCAACTTTCTTTTTTAAACTACCTCTCAATATTGATACTGAATACAAGAGAGCAATGCCGGTTTCCTATGAAATTAAGAAAATAGAATTAATTCCAGGAATTTCGGATTTAAAAGTATTAATAGCTGAAGACGACGAGGCATCCGTTATGATACTTTCACTAAAGTTGCAAAAATTCAGTAAGGAAATCTTGACTGTATCCACAGGAATTGAGGCTATTGAAACTTGTCGTAAACATCCAGATATTGATCTAATATTAATGGATATTCAAATGCCGAAATTGAATGGTTATGAAGCAATTCGCCAGATAAGAGAATTTAATAAAAATGTAGTTATTATAGCTCAAACCGCTTTTGCGCTAACGGGGGATAAAGAAAAAGCAATTGAAGCCGGTTCTGATAATTATATATCTAAACCAATTATGAAAGATGAATTGTTGAAATTGATTCAGACTTATTTCAAAAAATAATTTAATATAAAGTTCACCCCAAAGCGTTTTTTATTAATAAAAGTTTTAAAAGTAATGAATATAAATTCTGATTAAAAAAAAGCAATTCAATCGTAAAACACTGCGTAGTCTAAAATTACGAGTAAAATTTATTTCAATTCATCTTTGTACCCAATCATATTTAAAGAATACAACTTAATATTTTTAGGCATCAGTAGTTTCACTTCTTTAAACTTGTTCGTATTGTGAGTGGCAAAGACTAGTTTCATATCGTTTTGATAAATTTTGTGTACTAAAGTAGTATTTTAGTTACCATGAATATAAAAATACCGCCTCCTTTAGTCATGGGATTTTTTGCAGGTTTAATGTATGTACTAGCTACTTTTTTGCCAGTTGGTAAATTTGATTTTTTTGGAAGGGAGGTATTAAAATATATAATGTGGACTTCGGCATTTTTTTTATTATTAATATCATTTCTACAGTTTTATTTAGCAAAAACTACCACTAATCCAATTAATCCTACAAAAGCAAAAAAATTGGTTATTAATGGAATTTATAGCTACACTAGAAACCCGATGTACCTCGCAATGCTCTTGTTTTTAATTGGTTTTGGATTAAAACTTGGGAATGCATTTAATGCGATTACGGCTGCCGGCTTTGTCTATTTTATGAATCATTTTCAAATAAAGAGGGAAGAACAAGCATTGGAAGATTTATTTGGAAAGAATTATAAATTGTATTGTAAAGCAGTTAGAAGATGGTTTTAAAAAATAAAATTGTTCTTGGATTAATTAGTTTGTTTTTAGCTCAGGTTTTGAATGCACAGATTCATTATTTTAACTCTTTTGATGACACCAAAATTGCATATACAATGAAAGGTACTGGTGAACCTGTTTTACTAGTACATGGTTTTATTCAAAATAGAAAGTCTTGGGATAAAACGGTACTGAAAAAGGAATTAATATCAAGAGGCTATCAGGTCATTGTGCCTGATTTGCGGGGTAATGGCGACTCTGACAAGCCTCAAAAAAATACAGCTTATAGTGACCATGCGGAAGTTAAAGATCTAATTTTTTTAATGAATAAATTAGGTTTTGAAAAATACAAGGCAATAGGCTATTCACGGGGCAGTATTGTGTTAGCTAAGCTTTTAACTGAAGATAAAAAAATAGAGAAAGCAGTCTTGGGAGGTATGGGAATTGATTTTACCAATCCTAATTGGACTAGAAGATTACAGTTTACTGAGGCTTTCAATGGGACAACAAATGAAATGACTAAAGGGGCGGTTGATTATGCTAATTCTATAAATGCTGATATTAAATCCCTCTATTTACAGCAAAAATTCCAGCCGGTTACTCCTGTTAGTGACTTAAGAAATCTGGAAATGAAAGTATTGGTAATTGCCGGAGATCAAGATTTAGATAATGGCAATCCGCAAGACTTAGCAGACGTACTTCCTAATGCTATTTTGAAAGTTGTGCCTGGAAATCACAATGAAACATACAAAAAGGAAGTCTTTTCAAAAGAGGTTATGGAGTTCATCAAAGACTAGCATAATTTAATTGAATGTCAAATCCTTAAAAATTTGATTCTTTCAGTAATAATTCTATATCGAATTATCTAAAATATGTTTCAAAACATTTTTTTTTAGCACGTAAAAAATGTCGAACATTTTTATGTTTATTTTTAGGGCTTAAATTTCTTTAAAGTGGTGGAAATAGGTAGAAAATATGTCTTTGATTTTGATAGTACTTTGACTAGGGTAGAAGCCCTAGATGTATTAGCGGAAATGACTCTTAACGGAAAGTCAAATAAAGATGCAGTCCTTGCTGAAATTCAAGAAATTACAAACCTAGGAATTGATGGAGATATTTCATTTACCGAGTCTTTAGAGCGAAGAATAAAGCTTTTAAAGGCGCACAAAAATGATTTACCTGCATTAGTTGCAGAACTGAAGCAAAAAATATCAAAATCGATTGAAGAGAATAAATCATTTTTTGATAATTACGGAGATGACATATATGTTATCTCATGTGGTTTTAAAGAATTTATTGACCCCATAGTAAAAGAGTATAATATTCCTTCTGAAAGAGTTTTTGCCAATACTTTTGAATTTGACAAAGAGGGCAATATTGTTGGTTTTGATGAGGGTAATGTACTTTCATCACACAATGGTAAAATCGAATGTCTTAAAAATCTTAATTTAGAAGGAGAGGTTCAGGTTATTGGCGATGGATACAGTGATTACGTGATGAGAGAGGCGGGTATAGCTGATAAGTTTTTCGCGTATACAGAGAATGTACATCGGGAAAAAGCAGCAAATAATGCCGATTATATAACGCCTAATTTAAATGAATTTTTATTTGTGAACGATCTACCAAGAAAAATTTCATATCCAAAAAATAGAATAAAAATTCTATTATTAGAGAATGTTCATCCTGATGCTTTTGATAACCTTTCGGAAGAAGGTTTTTCTGTAGAATTAGTAAAACATGCTATCCCTGAAGAAGAATTAATTGAACGGATAAAGAGCGTACATGTTTTAGGAATTCGTTCAAAGACTCAAGTAACCAAAAGGGTTTTAGAGGCCGCTGACCGTTTATTAGTAGTTGGTGCCTTCTGCATTGGAACGACCCAAATAGATTTAGAAACGGCTAAGAAAGATGGGGTAGTGGTTTTTAATGCTCCCTATAGCAATACACGTTCCGTAGTTGAAATGGCGTTGGGTCAAATAATAATGTTGAAACGTAGCATTTTTGCACGTAGTTCTGAAATTCATAATGGACAATGGTTTAAAACCGCTTTAAATTCACAAGAAGTGCGTGGTAAGAATCTTGGAATAATTGGATATGGTAATATTGGAAAGCAGCTTTCGGTATTAGCCGAGGCCATTGGGATGAGGGTCTATTATTACGATGTTGCTGATCGTTTAGCTCTTGGTAATGCCATAAAATGCAACACTTTGGAGGATTTATTATCTGTCTCAGATGTTGTTACCTTGCATATTGATGATAATAAAGCGAATAAAAACTTTATCAGTGAGCGTGAAATTAATCAAATGCGTGATGGAGCAATATTAATTAACCTATCAAGGGGTTTTGTTGTTGATATTCCTGCATTGGTAAACGCTCTTAAAATTAACAAATTAGGAGGTGCAGCAGTTGATGTTTATCCAGAAGAACCTCGAAGCAACGGTGAATTTTACAGCGAACTACAAGGTCTTAAAAATGTTATTTTAACTCCGCATATAGGAGGAAGCACTGAAGAAGCACAACGTGATATTGCTGATTTTGTTCCAAATAAAATCATGGATTATATCAATTCTGGGAATACAGTAGATGCTGTAAATTTTCCAAATATTAGATTGCCAAAACAGAATAACGCACATCGTTTTTTACACATTCATAAAAATGTTCCCGGCGTAATGGCAAAGATTAATGAAGTGCTTGCAAAATTTGAGATGAACATAACGGGTCAGTTTCTATCAACGGACAGTGATGTAGGTTATGTAATTTCAGATTTGGACAAAGAATATAATAAGGATGTAATTAAGGCTCTTAAGAACATTGAAAACACTATTAAATTTAGAGTACTTTATTAAAATCATAAAACTATTATCATTGCTTTTCACAAGCATTTATTTGTCTTTCACAACATTTATATTTTACGCTCAATTTTTAAGTTTAAATTGCCTAAAGATTAATAGTACTTCTTAAAGAAGATTCAATTGAAAATTGGTAATAAAGAAATTTTTAAAACAGGTTTTAGAGCATACTATTTGCTAGTAGTGTCAATAATTGTTTTGACGATAGCCATTCAGTCTATAATTCAATATTCGCTTGCCAAACAAAGATCAACTGCTATGATTGTGAACTTGGCGGGTAGACAACGTTCATTAAGTCAACGTTTGTTGAATGAAGCATATTCTTGCAAGTATGATAACTGTGATTTTGCCGAAGTTAAACTCACACTAAATAAATTGTATCAAATGAATACAATTTTACAAAAGGGTAGTGAGAATTTGGGTATTGACCCTTTGGATAGTGAAGAAATTCTTGCAAATTTTAGTAAGCTAGAACCACACGTTAATTGGTTTCAATGGAACCTTAGTGATTTAAGAGAATTAGATAATATAAAGTTTAACGATATGCGTTACCGTGTGGATCGTTTTACGGCTATCATGGATACTATCGTGTTACAATTTCAGAAAAAATCTGAGGAAGATATTAAAGGTATGCGAATAGTGGAACTAGAATTAGCTATTTTCTCTGTTTTAATAGTTTTATTTGAAATTTTCTTTATTGTTAATCCGATTATTAACCGGATTATAAAGCAAAAGAGAAAGCTTGAAGAAATTGCTTGGCATCAATCTCATGTTTTTAGTTCACACATGAAAAACATTCAAGATCTCCAATATGTGTTAAAGGTTGAGAAAATACCAGAGCGCCAACAAGAAATAATAAAGTTTATTTCAGAAGAATTGGATAAGCTAAAAAATGTTTCTGATAGTATGGTCAAGGCTCTTAAGAAAAATGACGAAACAGAAATGCCACATCATGCTGTTATAAAAAAAGTAGAAGGTTTGCTGGATAAGTACAATATAAAACCGTCAGAAGAACTTATTGATGATGATAAGGCTCATTCTTTAGAATAGTATATCCTCGGTATAATTGTTCAACAATAAATAACCGAACCATTTGGTGCGAAAAAGTCATTTTTGAAAGGCTTATTTTCTGATTGGCTCTTTCTTGTATTGCAGAGCTAAACCCATAAGGCCCACCAATAACAAAAATTAAATTTTTTATACCACTATTCATTCGTTTTTGTAATAATTCTGAGAACTCAACACTTGAAAATTGTTTTCCTTTCTCATCTAATAAAATCAGAATATCGGAAGTTACTAACTGTTTTAAAATAGCTTCACCTTCTTTTCTTTTTTGTTCTGATTCAGATAAGTTTTTTGTGTTTTTGATATCCGGAATAATTAGCACTTCAAATTTCACATAATGTGTCAACCTATTGGTGTAAATTGACATTAAATTCTCTAGTTCCTTACTATCGGTTTTCCCAATAGCTATTAGTTTTATTTTCATAAAAGATATCGCCTTAAAACTATCAAATTTAGTATTTGCAAATGATTTAAGTCAGATGGATTAGCTTTTTAGTATTTTAGCTTAAACACAATTTTTGCCCATGATTTCTGAAACTCAATTTGGTAAAGAGTTAGATCTAATTATTAGTAATGCTATTCGAGAAGATGTTGGCGATGGAGACCATAGCTCATTAGCCTGTATTCCTAATGATACCGTTGGTAAAGCAAAGTTATTAGTAAAAGATGAGGGAATTTTGGCTGGGGTTGAATTTGCAAAACAAGTTTTTGCTTACGTTGATTCGAAATTAGTTATTGATACCCTTATAGAGGACGGAACACCTGTTAAGTACGGTGATATTGCATTTTACGTAAAGGGAAGTTCTCAAAGTATATTAATGGCAGAACGTTTGGTATTAAATGCCATGCAACGAATGAGTGCAATTGCAACTAAAACTAATGATTTTGTAAAGTTATTAGAAGGCACAGACACTAAGATTTTGGATACTCGCAAAACAACTCCTGGTATTAGAGCTCTTGAAAAGTGGGCTGTTAAAATTGGAGGAGGAGAGAACCATCGTTTTGCTTTGTATGATATGATTATGCTTAAGGATAATCATATTGATTTTGCTGGAGGAATAACCAAAGCTATTGAAAAAACAAAGGATTATCTAAAAAGGAGTAATCGAGAATTAAAAATTATTGTAGAAGCTCGAAGTTTAGATGAAATAAAAGAAATTCTTGAATCTGAAGGAGTTTATCGAATCTTGATTGATAATTTTAATTACGAGGATACAAGAAAAGCTGTTGCGTTAATCGGTTCCAAATGTCTTACAGAATCATCTGGCGGTATAAATGAAGAAACTATTAGGCAATATGCAGAATGTGGGGTAAATTATATTTCATCTGGAGCTCTTACACACTCAGTCTACAATATGGATTTAAGCCTAAAAGCGGTATAAATGTCGGAGGCTATTGAAAAAAAGGTAGAACAAATTCCAATAATAAATTGGGTTGCTAGATTTTTAAAAAAAGTAAAACTACCGGGTTTCGAAGGTCTTTCAATTTATGATTTAATTGAAATCTATATTGTTGGTATTGTAAAAGGTACTTTGTCAAGCAGGGCAAGTTCGATAGCCTTTAGTTTGTTTATGGCACTTTTTCCTTTGCTGATATTTTTGGTTACACTTATACCATTCGTTATACCCCATGTTAGCGTTGGTAATGAGAATTTTGATGTCCAATTTTTGTTATTTCTTGAGTCTTTTTTACCGTCTGCAACAAGTGAATATTTTAGCGAAATTTACCAGCAAATTAAAGATCAAAAACGTGGAGGTTTATTATCTTCTGCATTTATAATTTCAATCTTTTTAGTTGCTAATGGAGTGAACGCCATTTTTAGCGCTTTTGAAAATTCATATCATATTGAACTCACAAGAAACTTTTTTCGCCAATATGCTTATGCCTTAATGGTGGGGCTATTACTTTCTATTTTATTAATTATTGGTGCTGTTGTTTTCGTCTATTTTGAATTTTATATTGTTGAGTATACTAGTGAGTATTTAGGTAAAACTTTAGGGTATGATGTTGCCAAAGGTGATGATATTGGCTTGCAATTATCTAAGATTTTATTCTTTATGCTTCTATCTTATCTAACTACAGCAATATTGTATTATTTTGGTACTGCTGAAGGACGAAAAGTCAAGTTTTTTTCGGCTGGAGCTTTAATGACTACCCTTTTATTTGTTGTAACATCTTATTTATTTGGAGTTTATGTGGAAAAATTTGCTAGATACAATGAACTTTATGGCGCTTTAGGAGGTTTATTAATATTAATGGTATTTATTTGGCTTAACTCAAACATAATATTGTTAGGCTTTGAACTAAATGCTACATTACATTCGCTTAGAAAGAATGTGATGAAACAAAACAAGAATGAGTAAAAGACACCCCCGAATTTTTATTTTTATTGCAGTATTTTTTTTAACGGCATATAATGTCTCATGTCAGGAAATTGTAGGTAAATGGAAAACTATAGATGACCGTTATGGCACTCCAAAGGCAATAGTAGAGCTTTACAAAGAAGGTGGTCTTTTACATGGTAAGGTGCTTGAGATTGTTGAAAAGGGTAAAGAAAATGCGCTTTGTATAAAATGTGATGGCGACTTAAAAAATAAGCCTGTTGAAGGCATGAAAATCATTTTTGGTTTTAAAGATAATGGAGAAGGTGTTTATAAAGGCAAAAAACTCTTTGACCCAGAGCAAGCTATGACTTTTAGAGGCAGAATTTGGCTAGACCCAGATAACCCAAATCAATTAAAAGTTCGTGGATATTTGGCATTTTTATATCGAACGCAAACATGGATTCGTGTAGTTGAATAATTAACAAGTATGGACTTTTTTTTAGATGTTGTCCTTCCGATACCGTTACAAAGATTTTTTACTTATCGCTTAAATGCAGAACAGGCGTCTTTAATCAAAAAGGGTGTTCGAGTGGCAGTTCCTTTTGGCAAATCAAAAATATATACCGCGATTGCATTGGATATACATCATAACGCCCCAATCGCTTATGACGCTAAAGAGATTCATCAAGTTTTAGATAGTGAACCTATTATTACAGGTACCCAACTCAAGCATTGGCAATGGATTGCAGAATATTATATGTGCACTTTGGGCGAAGTTTTAAGAGGAGCTTTACCGAGTGCTTTTCTTTTAGAAAGTGAAACTTTGGTTCAGTCCTCAAAAATGGAAAATGTTGATGAAGCGGAGTTGACAGATAATGAGTTTTTAATTCTAGAAGCACTGAAACATCAGTCAAGCTTAAAGATTGATGAAATATCAAAAATTGTTGATCGAAAGAATGTTTTGCCTATTGTTAATCAGTTGGTTAAAAAAGAGGCAATTATTTTACATGAGTCATTAAATGAACTGTATCGCCCAAAACTTGAAAAGTATATAAGATTAAATACTTTATATGAATCTGAAAACAATTTAGAAAACCTACTAAAAACACTGACGCGAGCACAAAAACAAAGCCAAGCGATTTTGGCTTTTTTTCAATTAAAACCTAAAAATTCAGCTTTAATAAAAGTAAATGAATTTGTTAAGTCTAGCGGAATTTCAAAAGCCGTAATAAAAGCCCTTATTGATAAAGGCATTTTTGAGGCCGTCAAGGTAAGAACTGATAGAATACAATTTGAAGAAAACTCAAAAGAAGTAAATCAAATTCAACTGAATGAACTTCAAACAAAGGCTATTGTAAACATAAAATCTAGTTTTAATTCAAACAAAGTGTGCTTATTGCATGGTGTCACATCTTCTGGAAAGACCGAGGTGTACATAAAACTCATCGATGAAGTACTTCGAGCTGGTAAGCAGGTTTTGTATTTATTGCCAGAGATTGCATTAACTTCTCAGCTTATTAATCGACTTAGAGCATATTTTGGTAATAAGGTCGCGGTTTATCATTCAAAATATAGCGTGAATGAACGAGTTGAAGTTTGGAATAATGTTTTACATAATACCAAAAAAGCTCAAATCGTAATTGGTGCGAGATCAGCGCTATTTTTACCTTTTGGTCATTTAGGTCTTGTTGTAGTAGATGAAGAGCATGAATCATCATTTAAACAATTTGACCCTGCTCCTCGATATCATGCTAGAGATGCTGCTATTGTTTTAGCAAGCCTACAAGAATCAAATTGTTTATTGGGGTCAGCTACGCCAAGTATAGAAACCTATTTTAATGTAAAGTCCAAAAAGTATGGTTTTGCACAAATGAGCAGACGTTTCGGAGATGTTTTAATGCCTGAAATTGAGCTGGTTGATATTAAAGAGGCCACCCGAAAAAAACGAATGAAAGGTCATTTTTCTGAAAGACTTTTAGAAGAAATTTCAACATGTTTAGAAGAAAAAGAGCAAATAATTTTGTTTCAAAACAGAAGAGGTTTTGCCCCGATTGTTGAATGTACCACCTGTGGTAATGCAACTCAATGCCCTAATTGTGATGTTAGTTTAACTTATCATCAGCATAGGAACCAATTAAGGTGTCATTATTGCGGATATCATATGTCATTGGTCCAAAGTTGCCAGGCATGTGGTAATAATACCCTTGACACTAAGGGATTTGGCACTGAACAAATACAGGAAGAATTATTAAAATTATTTCCTAATCATCGGATTGGCAGGATGGATTTAGATACCACTAGGGGTAAATATGCCTATGAGAAAATAATTAATGCATTTGAAAATCATGAGTTTGATATTTTAGTGGGCACTCAAATGGTCACAAAAGGTCTTGATTTTAGAAATGTGGCTTTAGTTGGTATCATGAATGCCGATAATTTATTAAATTTTCCGGACTATAGGGCCCATGAACGCAGCTTTCAGTTGATGACACAAGTAGCAGGAAGAGCTGGTAGAACTGAAAAAAGAGGAAGAGTACTTATACAAACCTACAACCCATATCATCAAATTTTGCATCAGGTATCGAACTACGATTTTGATAAGATGTTTACTGAACAGTTGTATGAAAGAGAACAATTTAAATATCCGCCTCACGTCAGAATTATACGAATTACATTAAAAGACAAAGATTATAATAAACTAAACGAGGCATCTGATTGGTTTGCTTCATCACTCCGAAATGTATTAAAAACGCAAGTTTTAGGACCTGAGTATCCTGCTGTGGCAAGAATTAGAAACCAGTATTTAAAGAATATTTTAATTAAAATAAGCAGTAATTCATCTGTACTACAAACAAAAAATAGCATTAAAAGAATTGAAAAATCCTTTAATGCTATTTCGTATTACAGAAGTATTAGACTAATCTACAACGTGGACCACATCTAATTATACATTTGCTAACGCTTCGGCTAGCTCAGTTTTTTTGTTTCTACTTAAAGGTATTTGTCTTCCACCTACTTCAACATTTTTACTGTTGAATTTCTCTATTTTTTCAAGATTAACGATGTAAGACTTGTGAATTCTTAAGAATTTTTCAGCAGGTAATTGCTTTTCAAAAGATTTCATAGTAGATAAAATCACAATGTTAGCTTCGTCAGTAACTAATTTAATATAGTCACCTAAGGCCTCAATCCATTTGATATCATTAAGGATAACCTTTCGTTTTTTAAGGTTACTTTTGACAAAAATGTGCTCTTCATCCTCATCAACTCTATTGATTTGCTCATATTTTGATACGGCTCTTTTTACAGAGGCTTCAAAACGGGCTAAGGTAATAGGTTTGTGCAGATAATCGGTAACATCATAGTCAAATGCCTTTAGTGCATAATCCGGTTTACCAGTGATTAGAATAACCTGTGGTGGGTTCTCTAAAGCCTCTAAAAGGTCAAAACCACTGATAATAGGCATCTCAACATCTAAAAAGATAAGATCTACTTCGTGGTTCTTTAAACCGTTTTTGGCTTCAATGGCATTGCTGTACTCAGCGACCAAGGCAAGATGTGGGTGATTGTTGACCAACTTAGCTACAGCCATGCGCTGCATTGATGAGTCGTCTACAATTATACTTTTAAGTTTCATAAATTGGGGTGATTTGTGGGGTTAAATCATCGGCAAATTACATAAAAACAACGTTAAAGTGCAACAAAAGATGTAAACATGGTGTATTCTGTTGTGTAATTAGCATTAGGCGCGATGTAGGGTTTATTTCGATTTTTATTGTTAATAACTTCTTAAACGAATAACGAAGATTTAAGTTATTTCTTGTGAAAGGACAGAAGAATGTTTACTTTTGCGCTCCTTAAATAAATATATAATATGAATCATTACGAAACTGTTTTCATTTTGAATCCCGTTCTGTCTGAAACTCAGATAGAGGAAACAGTTAAGAAATTTGAAGATTTCTTAATTAAGAATGGTGCCAAAATGGTGGCCAAAGAAAATTGGGGGCTAAAGAAATTAGCCTACCCTATTCAGAACAAGAAAAGTGGTTTTTACCACTTATTTGAATTTGCTGCTCCAGGTGAGGCCATTGGTCCTTACGAGTTAGAGTTCAGAAGAGATGAGCGCATTATGCGATTTTTAACTGTTAAGTTAGACAAACATGCAGTTGCATGGGCAGAAAGAAGAAGAACTAAATTAAAAGCTAAAGCATAGTTATGTCATCAATAGAACAACAAGCAAAATCAAAAAAGGACGGTGAAATCAGGTATTTGACCCCTTTAAATATTGAAACTAACAAACAGAAAAAGTATTGTCGTTTCAAAAAGTCTGGTATCAAGTATGTTGATTATAAAGACCCAGATTTTTTAATGAAGTTGGTTAATGAGCAAGGTAAACTTTTACCAAGAAGATTAACAGGTACTTCATTAAAGTATCAAAGAAAAGTAGCTCAAGCTGTAAAGAGAGCTCGTCATTTGGCATTGATGCCATACGTAGGTGATATGTTAAAATAATAAAAGACGGAGAAATGGAACTTATATTAAAACAAGATGTACAAGATTTAGGTTTTAAAGATGATGTCGTTACTGTGAAGAATGGTTACGGTAGAAACTTTTTGATTCCTCAAGGTTTGGCTGATTTAGCTACCCCGTCTGCAAAGAAAGTGCTTGCTGAAAATTTGAAGCAAAGAGCGCATAAAGAGAAAAAAGTAATTGATGTAGCACAAAAGATTGCTGACAGTCTAAAAGCTTTAGAAATTAAAATACCAGCGAAGGTTGGTGCTGGTGATAAACTATTTGGATCTATTTCTAATATTGATTTAGCTGCCTCTATCGAAAAAGCTGGTCAAGCTATCGATAGAAAGTTTATTACAATACAAGGTGGTACCGTTAAAAGAACTGGACCCTATAACGCTAAGATTAGATTACATAGAGAAGTTATTGTTGATTTTCCTTTTGAAGTAATTGCAGAGGCTAAGTAAACACTACTTTTTTGTTAATAAATTGTGAAGAGCTATGCATGCATAGCTCTTTTTTTTTGCTACGTTTACAATTGCTTAAATATCATATAAATCAAATCATTATGAAAAAAATATTTTTAATGGGAATAGTCGTTTTGATGACCATCACATCGGCTTTATCTCAAGTTACCACCTCTAATATCAGAGGAGAAGTGACAGATAATCAGGACGCACCTTTATTTGGCGCAAACGTTGTTGCTATTCATACTCCTACAGGAACGAGATACGGCTCTATTACTAATGATGAAGGGCGTTTTAATCTACTAAACCTAAGGGTTGGTGGCCCATATACAGTAACAATTTCCTTTGTTGGTTTTCAAGATGACGTGAGAAGTGATATATTTCTTTCGCTTGGTAAAACCTTCAATTATAATGTTCAGATGATGGCTGGTAGCCAGCAGCTTGACGAGGTAGTCGTTGTTTCTGACCAATCAGGCACTTTTGGAAGTGATAGAACAGGAGCCGCTACAAGCGTGAGCAGAAGAGATTTGGTACGTTTACCAACAATCTCAAGATCTACAAATGATTTCATCAGATTGGAACCAGCAGCTTCTTCGGGTGCTTCGGGGCTTTCATTTGGTGGTCGTAATGACCAGTACAATAATTTCTCATTGGATGGAGCAATTTTTAATAATCCATTTGGATTGGATGCTGCCCAACCAGGTGGACAAACCAATGCAACACCAATTTCCATTGAGGCGATTGATCAAATTTCAGTTACTACTGCTCCTTATGATGTAACCCAATCAGGTTTTACAGGAGCATCGGTAAATGCCGTTACGAAAAGTGGAACAAATAATTTTTCTGGGACTGCCTACGGTTTTTTTAGAAATGATGATTTGACCGGAGGAAAAATCAACGGAGATGATGTAACCAAAACCGGTTTGGAACAAAAGCAATATGGATTCAGTATTGGAGGACCAATTGTTAAGGATAAGTTATTTTTCTTTGCAAATTTTGAAAAAGATGATTTAACTGAGTTGGGCACCGACGGTTTTGTGCCTAGCGGCGTCGGGCAAGATGGAATTAGTACTTCTAGGGTAACTCAAAGTGATATGCAATTGGTTGATAATATTTTACGTCAAGTTGTTATTGGCCAAGATGCTCAAGGCAATCCGACTTTTTATAACCCAGGCGCCATTACAGGTTTTAATTTTAATCAAGAATCTACCAAAGGTATTATCAAGCTAGATTGGAATATTAATGATAACAACCGATTGGCTTTGATTTACAACTTTTTAAATGCTACAAAAGGTAAACCAGCTAATCGTGACGCAATCACATTTCGTGGTCCTAGCACACAAACTTTGCAGTTTGAAAATGCCGGGTATGAAATCACCAATAATATAAGATCCGTACAATTAGAATTAAATAGTACAATTAGCAACGAGGCAACTAATAAACTTCAAGTTGGTTATACACATTTTGACGATTTTAGAACGCCATTTTCAAGTCCTGCACCAAGTATTACAATTTTGGATGAAACCGGTAGTTCAAATTATATTATAGCTGGCCACGAACCTTTTTCAATTAATAATCGATTGGATCAAAAGGTATTTCAGCTAACTGATAATTTAAATTTTTTCACTGGTGATCATACTTTTACGGTAGGTTTTTCCTTTGAGAAATTCCAGTTTGACAATTCCTTTAACTTAGGTTTTTATGGAGCAAGAGGTGTTTTCTTTCCTTCAAACTCTATTGCTGATTTTAGAAATTTGGATGCAGCTGGCGAAGCAGCCTTAGTCGCTGATTACCAAGCACAGTTCAACGCAGCCATAGCCACAGCAAATAACAATAACCAATTTGAAGACGGTACCCCTGGTGGTTGGTCTTTGGCAGAAACCAATGTTGGGCAGCTATCATTTTACATTCAAGATGAATGGGATGCCACTGATGACTTTAAATTGACTTATGGAGTTCGTTTTGATAAGCCGTTATATTTTAATACTGCTGATTTGATAAGGGACAATATTGATAGAAAAGGTGGAACTTTAGCAGAAGGTGGTACTTATGCCTCAGATATTCAATATTTTGATCCCGAAACGAATGAACCTATTACTATCAATTCAGAAACCTTGCCAAACAATGATTGGTTGGTTTCTCCAAGAGTTGGTTTTAATTGGGATATTCATGGTGACCAAAGCGTTCAGCTTAGAGGTGGCTCTGGAGTATTCACAGGGCGTTTTCCATTCGTTTGGTTAGGTAATCAGGTACAGGGAACCGACTTTTTCTTTTACCAAGCCGTTGATCCAGATTTTCAGTGGCCGCAAGTATGGAGAACTAACTTAGGTCTTGACAAACGTTTTAATAACGGAATTGTACTTACAGCTGATCTTTCATATACTAAGGACCTTAATGCAGCACATGTTCAAAATTGGGGCCTAGGCGCACCTTCTTCAACACTAAATGGACCTGATAATAGAGTTGTTTATGAAGATGATGACAAATCACAATTATTTGGTGGGCCAACAAATGCCTATGTATTCACTAACTCTGACCAGGGTCGTATTTGGAATGCCACATTGAAATTGCAAAAAACCTTTGATGACGGTCTTTATACACAACTGGCATATAGTTATTTAGACGCTAAAGAAGTGAATTCTATTGATGCTGAAATTACAGGTGATGCTTTTGCAGGAAATGCTATAGTAGGTAACGCAAATTCAGATGTATTGTCAAATTCACGTTATGGAGACAAGCACCGTATCATAGGTGTAATTTCAAAAGCTTTTAAAACTGGGACTACCATTTCATCTTTTTTCGAATATGCTCAGAGTGGTCGTTTTAACTATATCTATGGTGGAGACATCAATAATGATGGTTCTAGCATAAATGATTTGCTTTACATTCCAACAGCTAGCGAGATTGGTCAAATGGCCTTTACGGGAGTAGGCCAAGATGCAGCATTTGAATCTTTTATTCAACAAGATGATTATTTGAGTGGGAGAAGAGGTCAATATGCCGAGCGTTATGGAGCCTTAGCGCCTTGGAGAGGTCGCTGGGATGTAAAAGTGCTACAAGATATTAAGTTGAACGATACGAATAAATTTCAGGTGAGTTTGGATGTCATCAATATTGGAAATTTATTGAATTCTGATTGGGGAGTGGTAGAACGTCAAGATTTTGATCAAGTACTGGGTGTAACCGTTGACGATACAAATACGCCGACGTTTACATTTGATCCTAATAGAACAAATACTTTCTCTGCAGATACGAGATTACTTTCTAGATGGCAAGCGCAAATTGGTCTGCGTTATATATTTAATTAATAAAGTTTCAAAATTTCAAAAAGGGCTGTGCGTAAGCACGGCCCTTTTTTATTTTTGCATTATGAAGTATAGTAGATTATCAAAAGAACAATTTGTAGAATTATATCAAGAATTCATCAATTTTTTGGCAACCCAATCCATCACTGCAGATGAATGGAAAAAACTTAAAAATGAGAAGCCAGAAGTTGCCGAAGAAGAACTTGATGTTTTTAGTGATTTAATTTGGGAAGGTGTCCTAACCAAAGTAAAGTATTTAGAAAATATATCGGAACGCCATATGCATCTTTTTGATTTGAAAGAAAAAGAGATGAAATTAATTTCGGTCAAAATTTTAAATCCTGAAATAGATTTAAGGACAGAAGTTGGTTTCAGCTGGTTTAAGAGAAATTTTCAATCAGATTTTGTAGAATATCTTACAGCTTCAAAAAAGTATTCTGAAGATAAAAATGTGGATAAATTCAGCTTAATTCAGCAAGGCGCTGTTATTACAAAAGGTGCACTTTATCAATGGTTTGACGATATGATTGAATAATACCAATTAAAAGTAATATTCAATTCTAAAATATACAATCTAGTATATTTGCAATACATTCAATTTTTATGGCACATAAACCATCAATTCCTAAAGGTACCCGAGATTTTTCTCCTTCTGAAATAGCAAAGCGCAATCATATTTTTAGTGCGATAAAAAAACAGTTTGAGATTTTTGGTTTTCAACCTATTGAGACACCAAGTTTTGAGAATTCAGAAACATTATTAGGTAAGTATGGCGATGAAGGAGACCGACTGATTTTTAAGATTCTGAACTCTGGAGATTTTATTTCTAAAGTAGATGATGTTACATATAGCTCCAAAAATTCAACTTCTATTGCTCCTAAGATTACAGAAAAGGCGTTGCGCTATGATTTAACAGTACCATTTGCTAGGTATGTGGTAATGCACCAAAACGAGCTTGATTTTCCATTTAAACGGTATCAAATTCAGCCAGTATGGCGCGCGGATAGACCTCAGAAGGGGAGGTTTAGAGAATTTTACCAATGTGATGCCGATGTAGTTGGCGCAAATTCATTATTACAAGAAGTTGAATTAATTCAACTATATGACTCTGTTTTTACGGAATTGGGTTTAAAAGGCACAAGAATTAAGATAAACAACCGTAAGATATTATCTGGGATTGCCGAAGTTATAGGGGCTAAACACCTATTAATTGACTTTACAGTTGCATTAGACAAACTAGATAAAATTGGAGAGGGGAAGGTAAAAGATGAAATGCTTAATAAAGGTATTTCTCAATCAGCAATTGATAAGGCATCTCCATTATTTTCAATGAAAGGAAGTGTCAAAGAACAATTGACTCAACTAAGAGGATTATTATCAGATTCTGCAGTTGGTATAACAGGAATCGATGAATTAGAAGCTATCATAAGTACCGTAACAGAATTGGGTTTAAAATCTGCTAATTTACAATTAGATGTAACCCTTGCTCGTGGGTTGAATTATTATACAGGTGCCATATTCGAAGTTTCAGCGCCAGAAGGTATACAAATGGGTTCTATTGGCGGTGGAGGGCGTTATGATGATTTAACTGGAATCTTCGGACTAAAAGATGTAAGTGGTGTTGGCATCTCTTTTGGTTTGGATAGAATATATTTGGTATTAGAAGAATTGAATCTTTTTCCTGAGTCAGTTGACCGGTCTTTAAATGTATTATGCTTGAACTTTGGTGATAAAGAAGGTTTAGCAGCTTTAAAATTAGTAGCTAGGTTACGAAATAAAGGTATTAAGGCTGATTTATATCCTTCAACAACCAAGGTTCAAAAGCAATTCAAATACGCTGATAAACGAAATGTGCCTTATGTCATCTTGCTGGGTGCAAAGGAACTGGAGAATGGAGAATTTATACTAAAAGATATGGTTTCTGGTGAGCAAACCACTCATAAAATAGATGAAACTCCGAATGCTCTTTTTAACTAAAATCTTTAAGACGTTTTTGGATTTCAGAAATCACAAATTCGAAACGCTTTTCTGAATTGGGGATTAAACCTTGATGTTTTTGAGATATCCAAGATTCAAAATCTTTAATCGAAATCCATTCTAAGGCTTCTACTTCACTTTCTTGCTTGGTAAGCGCTACGCTCTTATCCAACTCATAGATAAAAACATTGATGAATTCTCGGTCAAAAATACGATTGCTGTGTTTCTTTTCTTTTTTATAAATGGTGATTTTTTGAAGGTTTTCAATTTCAATAGTAATTCCTAACTCCTCTTGACATTCTCGAAAAGCACCTATTTGAGGACTTTCACCTGCTCCAATGTGTCCGGCTGCAGATACATCCCATTTTAGAGGATAGGTTTCTTTATGCCTTCCGCGTTGCTGTAAAAGAAGATAACCATCTAAAGAATAACACCAAACATGAATAGTAGGATGAAAAAGTCCGTTTGCATGTGCAACGGACTTTAATTCTGTTGTTCCTGTTGGTGAGCCATCTTCATTTAAAATGTCAATAAGTTCATCCATGAATATGAGCTCTTACTCTTTAATGAAGAGTTTAAGAAAGATTTTAATCAAAATAACTAAAAGTTTCACCAGATTTGATGGTCAATAATGTTTCGTAAATCAAACGAATTACATTTTCTACATCATCTTGATGAACAGTTTCTACGGTGGTATGCATATAGCGTAAAGGCAATGAAATCAATGCAGATGCTACACCGCCATTGCTATATGCAAATGCATCCGTATCTGTTCCTGTAGCCCTGGAGTTTGCGGCGCGCTGGAAAGGTATTTTATTAGCCTCTGCAGTTTCAATAATTCGCTCACGTAATTTTTGTTGTACCGCAGGAGCATAAGCTATGACCGGTCCTTTACCAATTGATGCTTCACCTTGAACTTTTTTATCAATTAGTGGCGTTGTTGTATCATGAGTAACATCAGTAATTATAGCTACATTAGGTTTTATAGTTTGCGTGATCATTTCTGCTCCACGTAAACCAATTTCCTCTTGTACGGAATTTGTGATGTATAAGCCAAAAGGTAATTTCTTTTTGTTTTCATGAAGTAATCGTGCTACTTCAGCTATCATAAAACCACCTGCTCTATTATCTAAAGCTCTACATACGAACTTGTCTTTATTTAAAATCTGAAACTCATCAGGGTAAGTAATCACACAGCCTACATGTACCCCCATTTTCTCGACTTCTTCTTTATCTTTTGCTCCAATATCAATAAAGATATTATCAATTTTTGGCGGTTCCTCTTTCCCGTTTCGTCGCGTATGAATTGCCGGCCATCCAAATACACCTTTTACAATACCATTCTTTGTGTGAATGTTTACCCACTTTGAAGGTGCAATTTGATGGTCGCTTCCACCATTTCTAATTACATAAAGCAAACCATTGTCGGTAATATAATTTACATACCAAGAAATTTCATCGGAATGGCCTTCAATAACAACTTTGTACTCAGCTTCTGGGTTAATTACCGCAACAGCAGTACCATAAGTGTCAGTAATAAAATCATCTACATATGGTTTCAAATAATCCATCCAAATTTTTTGACCTTCCCATTCATAACCTGTTGGAGATGCATTGTTTAGGTATTTTTCAAAAAATTTAATAGACTTATCTGTAATGATTTTTTTATCAGGCATGAGTATGTTTTAAGCTACAAACATAGCAATATTCACTTTTATTTAATAATATGAATTAGCCTTTATCATTACTTTTGGTACGATTAATGACCTCTTTGGTTTATGGAAAAACTTGTAACCGCCATTTTAAGTATTTTCTTGCTAACGTTTACCTATGGGCAAGAAGAACAACCACTAGATTCCATTTCTGATTATTATGTTAGAATGCAGGGAGACTCTGTTCTTTTGAGTTCTATTCCACTTGATGAAGTTTATATTTTCGGTAAGTTGGAGTTTGCAGATAAACAAGAAAAATTAAGATATTATATTTTAAGAAGAAAGACTTTAAAGGTTTATCCTTATGCCAAATTAGCAGCCGAGAAGTTAGTTGAACTTAATGATAGTATCTCCCAAATAAAAAAGAAACGTCAACAAAAACGTTACACAAAAAAGGTTCAAAAGTATATAGAAGGAGAGTTTTCAGATAAATTGAAAAAATTAACGCGAACTGAAGGTCAGATACTAATAAAATTAATTCATCGACAAACAGGCGCTACTGCTTTTGATTTGGTAAAAGAACTTAGAAGTGGATGGCGAGCTTTCTGGTATAATACTACAGCGAAAGCATTTAAAATAAGCTTAAAGCAAGAATTTTTGCCCAAAGAGGTTCATGAAGATTATTTAATTGAAGATATTTTACAACGTGCTTTTGCATCAAACAGATTAAAAAGGCAGAAATCCGTTTTAGATTATGATTATGCTTCATTAAGTAATAAATGGAAGCAAACAGGCGAACATAAAAAGTGATTATTTCTTTTTACCAAAAACAGCATCCATTACAATGTTTATAGATCGAAAACCTAAATAAATGGCAAATATTGCCATAATAATACCAACTATCAGCACAGGTATAAATAATGGTTTATCGGTGTTCTTAAATGCCTGATATAAAATTATTGGAGCCACAAACATGACTAAGGCGGTATAACCGAAAGACTTTAAACCTTTTATTAAAAGCTCTTTGTTAGTTTTCAATGTGATTTGATTTATTCAACTATGAGGGTTTGTTTGAATTCTTGAACAACGGCAAAGTAACCTAATGGAAAGGACTCTGGTCTGCCGGCATTATCAAAGATTTCAATATTATCTAAGCCAGTTACATCAAACATATTTCCACGTACGGTTCCTGACGGAGTTTCAAAAATACCTCCAGTATCTTCAGTTTGTTCGACAAGTAGATCCATATAATTAAAAAATTGTTGGTCGGCTCCTAAAATACTTACTGCAATAGTATTACCTGTTTCAGTTTCACTGTCATAAAAATAGGAGAATTCAAATTCTTGTCCATCAATGAACTGGTCGTCTAAAGCTAAAAATTCTCCGAAGCCAAAATCAAAGACATAATAATTTTTTTTATCAGGAGTATCTGTAATTGTAATTTTCACTTCCGTATCATCTTCATCAAATAAGGTTTCATCACCTTGTTCTAGTTTGTCAATAGGAACTGTCGGCACATAGTTTGTAATTCCGGCATATCTCTTACCCTTATGTTCCACAATTAAATAAAAAACAGTATTTGGGTTGATAAAGGCAGTTGGTATTCTTTCATCTACATCATTGCCAATAGTATCTGGTTCATAAATTCCTGTTCCTGCCTGATATTCTCTTAAAACTGAAACACCTAGATTAAGATTGTCGGGGTTGTCAGGGTCAGGCTCTCCTACCAATATAACAGCATCATCAAGCTGAGTTACCACAGGTTCATCAAAGAAGCTAGTTGTTTCAGTTGCTTCAATACGTATCGGTAAAAATTCATCGTCTTGATTTATGCGAACGATTCCATTGATAATTAAACGAGTTTCAGTTTCAGGTAAATCCACGTCGACAACTTCTTCACAACTCCCCGAGAAAAAAATGAAGACTAACAGCAAAAAAGGTTCCTTAAAAGTGATATGAGGTTTTATATTTTCAATCATATTCAATTTTCGAACGATTTATTCAACAACAAACGTTCGTTTGAATTCTTGAACAACTGCAAAATAACCAAGTGCGAAATTATCCGGACGTTCAACATTATCAAATATTTCAGAATTATCAATACCGGTTACATCGAATACATTGCCTCTAACAGTGGCAGCAGGTGTTTCAAAAACTCCACCAGCATCTTCTGTTTGCACCAATATTAAATCCATATAATTAAAAAACTCCAAATCAGCACCTAAAATACTTACCTCTGCTGCATCACCGGGTAGCAACTCTTTTTCATAGAAGTACGAAAACTGGAATTGCTGCCCGTCTATAAATTGATCATCTAGAGCTAAATATTCATTAAAATCAAAATCAAAAATGAAGTAGTTATCCTCATCTGGGCGGTCAGATATGGTGACTAATAATTCGATATCGTCTTCATCGAAAAGGGTTTCATCACCTTGCTCTAATGCGTCAATAGGTACTACAGGTGAATAAACCGTTTGTGCTGCATATCTTCTTCCTTTATGTTGTAATATTAGAATAAACACTGTGCCAGGCCTTGTAGCTAAAGAAGTACTAACTCGTTGGTCATCATCAAAAGTCGGGTCAGGCTCATAAATACCACTGCCAGGTGTAACTTCGGCAAGGGACGAAGTACCTCCACCTTCAACAATTAAATCGAGGGTGTTTGGGTCATTAGGATCTGGAACTCCGTACAATAAGGTCGCATTACCATCTAATTGTGTAACTGTATTTTCCTCGAAGAAGCCATTTGTTTCGGTAACCTTTACCGAAACTGGAATAAAATCTTGGGTAACATCAACTCTAAAAACGGCATTAACAACCAATTTGGAATCCGAGGGGGCTAGTTCAACATCAATGACATCTTCACAAGAAAAAAGTAAAAAAAGAACCGAGACAAATATGAATGCTTTTTTCATGGTTAGAATTTAAAATTATAGGTTAAAGATGGGACTACTCCAAAAATGGAAGTCCTAATCGCTTCGTTTCTACCTGTGTCTTGATTTTGTCTAAAATTAATTGAAGCCGCATTCATTCTATTATATACGTTGTATATGCTAAATATCCACTCTGATTGAAAATTTCGATTCTTGTTTTTCTTAGGTTGAAAAGTTGCTGCAATATCTAATCTGTGATAATTAGGTAAACGAGTTTGATTACGAAGACCGAAGAAGGGTACAACTAAACCTTGAAATTCAAACTGACCTACAGGATAATTAGTAGGTTGCCCGGTTTGAAAAATAAAATTAGAATTGAAACTCCATCTATCATTTAGCTCATAATTACCGTAAAGTGCTATATCATGTGTTTTGTCATATGGAGTATTGTACCATTCCCCAAAATTAATACCAGATTCTAAGTTAGATCTTCCGTTATCAACAACGGGATCACGACCTGGTGTTCGTTGTTCTGATTTGGACAAGGTGTAGGCCAGCCAACCTTGAAAGCGTCCTTCATTTTTACGAAGTAAAAACTCTAGTCCATAAGCCCTAGCTTCTCCATTCAAAATAACCTGTTCAATAGCATCATTTGCAATCAAATCTGCGCCATCGATATAATCAATTCTATTTTGGATATCCTTATAAAAACCTTCCATTTCTAAAGAATATTCTCCGTCGTTTATATTTCTAAAATAACCAAGGGCATACTGATCTAATAATTGAGGCTCTATAAAAGGACCACTTGGTGCCCAAACATCAAGAGGAGTAGGGGAACTCGTATTAGAAAGTAAATGCAGATATTGTGCTAATCTGGTATAACTAGCCTTAATAGAATTTTTATCATTAATGGTATAAGCCATGGAAACTCTTGGCTCTAAATTGGTGAATGTAGAAAGGTTGGTTCCTCTTCCAGGGTTAATAGTATCAATAGGGGTTGCCTCACGATAAATAAGTTGAAAAGGGTCAAAAAGTACTGGTTGATTGTTTTCATATACAAAAAGCTCATCTTGCCCCAATCTGTTAAACATACTAGCTCTTAAACCGTAATTAACACTCAAGTTATCAGTAATTTTTTGCTCCACGTCAATATAGGCTGCAGCTTCATTGGCATACTTTTTTGTTAACTGATCTTCAATAATTCCTGAATCGTCTCTATTTGGTTTGATTTTACCAGGGTTGAAGACGTAATAAATATTATTTAATCCATAATTAATTTGTAATCCGTCATTTATATAGTGTTTTAAATCATACTTGAAGTTGAAGTTTTGAATACCTGAATCCCATTCAAAGCCAACAAAGTCAAGTTCAAGGCCATAGAAATAATCAGAATAAATCAGAGAAAGATTAGAAAAAAGCTTATCTGAAAAGAGATGATTCCACCTGAAATTTCCAACAGCATTTCCATAAACATTTACAAAACTATCATTGATACTAAATAAATCTCTACCAAAATATCCGGATAGAAAAATACTGTTATTATCATTTATCTTATGGCTTATCTTAGTATTCACATCATAGAAGTAAGCCTTATTATTAACATCGAAAAGTGGCAAAAACAAATGGGCGTATGAAGCTCTTCCACCTGCTAAAAAAGCTGTTTTGTCTTTAGTTATAGGCCCTTCAATCAGTAATCTACTAGCCACCGCACCGATACCACCAGTAACCTTTGTTTCTTTGCTATTACCTTCACGTTGAAAAATTTCTAAAACCGATGAAACTCTTCCGCCATATCTTGCAGGAATACCCCCTTTAAAAAGTTTGATATCCTTTATAGCATCAGGATTGAATACTGAGAAAAATCCAAAAAGGTGAGACGAATTGAAAATGATAGCTTCATCTAATAAAATTAAATTTTGATCTGCTGCTCCACCGCGTACGTTGAAACCCGAGGAAGCTTCACCAGCACTTGTGACACCTGGCAGTAAAAGCAATGATTTAATGACGTCGGCTTCTCCAAGAACAACAGGAATTTTTTTGATGGTTTGCACTTTTAAAGCATTCACACTCATTTGGGGTTTACGAATGTCAACCCTTTCAATATCTTCTGTAAGAATAATTTCATCAAGGGCTTCAGCTTCTTCAATCATTTTGAAGTTGAATTTTTTATCTGCGTTCAAAACTAATGTTTGTTTGATATCACCATAACCCAAATAAGAAACCACCAATTCATATTCCCCTTGGGGTAAGGTTAAAGAGTAAAAACCATATTCATTAGTTGTTGTACCAGTTCTTAACTCAGTAATAGCGATGGTAACGCCAATCATAGTTTCGTTACTAGCTGCCTCGCTTATTGTACCACTTATAGTATAACGTTGTTGTGAATAAATAGAACTTGAAAAAAGGAGAAGCACAATAAGAAGTGCGTTAAAATTATTTGGCATGTTTTGGCTTTCTGATTATGATGAATTATACTTTGGAAGTTACAAACTTTAATATTATTAAAAAACCTTTATTCTACAGTTAAAACCGCAATATCAAACTCACTAATGGAGAAGTAACCAAAGGCTATATTTTCTGGGTCAGAGACATTCATAATATTTCCTCGCACTGTTGCGGGTACAGTTGAGAAGGGGCCTCCACCACCATCACCAGATTGTGATAAAGTTTGATCAACATAGTCAGCAAATTCTTTATCAATACCTAGCAAGGTAACGGAGATTAAATCACCAGGATCAACATTTTCATAATAATATGAGAAATTCAAATTACTATCTTGATAAAATTCATCATCTGTAACTAAATAGTTATCAAAACCAAAGGAAAACAAATAGTAATTCCTTTCGTTCACGATGTCTGAAAAATTTACCTTGACTTCAGTTTCAATTTGCTCATCAAATAAAAAACCATCTCCTTGTTCTACACTGATAAGTGTTCCTGTTCTTACAAGTTCTTCTGTGGCAATGTATATTTCATCATTATAAACAATCCTTAAATTGTATGATTTGTTGAATTCTAAATTTGGAAATCCATCAATAAAAATACCAGGTTCCTGCTCGACTAATTCAAATATTTCACCAGAAGTGTTATCAATGATTTGGACGGAGGCGTTTTCTGGAACAGGAACTTGTTCCGCCAAAAAGGGTGCTGTTAAGGTAAGCTTAACTTGACCTATCGTAATTGGGTCATCATTATTTTCATTATAACCTATTAGCGCGTCAACAACCAACCTCGAATCGGAAGTAGGTAATTCAACGTCTATGGCTTCTTCGCATGCTAAAGCGACTGGAAGGATAATAAGAAATAAATAATATTTTTTCAAGTTCAGTTTTCGTTCAAACTCAAAAATATATAATGGTCAACTTGTCATGGTCACCATTAACAATTATTTAATCTAAACTTATAATTAAAGCTGATTAAGAATCATGTTCAATGTTTTACTAGGTCGCATTGCAGCTCCGGCTTTTTCAGAATCAGGTAAATAATAACCACCAATATCAATAGTTTTTCCTTGAGCCTCAATTAACTCTTTTACGATTTGTTTTTCTTTATCTGTAAAAGCTTTAGCGACAGGTTCAAAAATCGTTTTTAATTCAGAATTTTCGTTTTGAGCAGCCAATTCCTGCGCCCAATACATTGCTAAATAAAAATGACTACCTCTGGTATCTAATTCGTTAACTTTTCTAGAAGGAGACTTGTTATTATCTAAGAACTTCTCAGTGGCATTATCTAAAGCTTCACCTAGAACTTTGGCTTTAGAATTTTGATTTTTATTACCAAAGTGTTCTAAAGAAACTCCTAAAGCTAAGAATTCACCTAGAGAATCCCATCTTAGGTGTCCTTCTTCTATAAATTGTTCCACGTGCTTAGGTGCAGAACCACCAGCACCAGTTTCAAATAAACCACCGCCATTCATTAAAGGTACAATAGATAACATTTTAGCACTTGTACCCACTTCAAGAATTGGAAATAAGTCAGTAAGATAATCTCTCAAAACATTCCCTGAGACAGAAATGGTGTCTTTCCCTTCTTTAATTCTTTCTAAGGTAAAATGTGTAGCCTTTAAAGGAGATAGAATATGTATTTCTAATCCGGATGTGTCATGATTTGGAAGATATTCTTTAACTTTTTTAATTAACTCGGCATCATGGGCACGATTTTCATCTAGCCAAAAAACTGCTGGTACACGGGTAGCACGAGCTCTAGAAACGGCTAGCTTAACCCAATCTTGAATTGGAGCATCTTTTACTTGACACATTCTCCATATATCTCCCTTTTCAACCTGATGTTCTAAAACAATTTCTCCAGAACCATCTATGACCTGAACTACACCATTTTCTTTTATTTCAAAGGTTTTATCATGTGATCCATATTCTTCTGCTTTCTGGGCCATAAGACCTACATTCGGTACAGTGCCCATAGTGGTAGGATCAAAAGCGCCATGCTTTTTGCAAAAATCAATTGTTGCTTGGTATATACTAGCATAACTGCTATCTGGGATAACCGCCTTTGTGTCTTGAAGTTTTCCTTCAAAATCCCACATTTTACCTGAATTTCTAATCATTGCAGGCATTGAAGCATCTATAATAATATCACTAGGAACATGAAGGTTTGTAATACCCTTATCAGAATTGACCATAGCCAAAGCTGGTCCATTATCTATCGTGCTTTTAATATCAGATTTTACTTGCTCCTCACTGGCATGTCCACTAAGCTTATCGAGTAAACTCTCTAATCCGTTGTTTGAATTAATACTTAATTCTTCAAAAACGTTTTTGTTTTTCGTAAAGACGTCTTTGAAATATGTTTCTACGACATGTCCAAATATGATGGGGTCAGATACCTTCATCATAGTTGCCTTCAAATGTATGGAGAGTAATAGATTTTTACTTTTAGCGTCTTTAATTTCTTCATTAAGAAAATCGACCAAGGCATTTTTACTCATTACGGTGGCATCAATAATTTCGCCTTTTTGTAAATGAATACCTTCTTTTAGTGTTGTTTGACCATTTGAAGATTTGAAAATAATTTTTACGGTCGTTGCTTGATTAGTGGTTAAAGACCTTTCATTAGAACGAAAATCACCAGATGACATTGTAGCGACATGTGTATTCGAATCAGAAGACCATTCACCCATTCTATGTGGGTTCTTTTTGGCATAATTTTTAACGGCTTTTGGAGCTCTTCTGTCCGAGTTTCCTTCTCTGAGCACAGGATTTACGGCACTACCTTTAATTTTATCGTATCTGGCTTTTATATCTTTTTCTGAATCATTCTGAGGATTGGCAGGATAACTAGGTATGGCATAACCTTTAGCTTGAAGTTCTTCTATTGCCTCGGTAAGTTGTGGTACAGAAGCACTAATGTTTGGCAGCTTGATGATGTTAGCTTCAGAATCTTTAGCAATAGCTCCTAATTCTTGCAAATCATTTGGTATTTGTTGCTCTTCTTTTAAAAAATCTGGAAAAATCGCTATGATACGACCTGCTAAGGAGATGTCCTTCGTTTCAATGGTTATATCTGCTGTTTTAGTAAATGCTTTAACAATAGGAAGAAAAGATTGGGTTGCCAAAGCCGGAGCTTCATCGGTCTTGGTGTATCGTATTTTTGCCATTAAGGTGTAATTTTTAGCGGTGCAAATATACGATTTAAGCTAGTTCTTTAAACAGAAAATTTTGATTAAAAGGCAAGTTACAATGATAAAAGCCATATCATCGTACAAGTACATTGATATGGCTTTTTAGAAATATTGCATAAACTTTAAACCTGCATTGCTGCACGGTTTCGGCCTTGGGCCACATTTATCGCAAAATTTCAACGTTTAGGTAGATTCATGTTTTTAACTTTTCAATCAAACAACTTGAATAAACTTTGTTATTATTCATTATATATTGTCAAAATAAAAAATAGCTCTTTTATTCGCACACAATGTATATTTCAAAATAATAGTGTTAAACACTATTATCATTGAATTCACTTTTTTATTAGTAGTGCTACTATCTTAAAGTAATTTGAATAATAATTTAAAGAACGTAAACTTTAAAAGAGGAAAGTAAATAGTTACCCATTTCCATTTCTTCTGTTATAAATTTAAAAATAATATTGAATATTGGTTAGTTTGTAACTAATTTGTAATCAACAACTTATGAACCCTAGTTATTAACATTTGTTCATAAAAAAAGCACCCAAAGAAATTAGGTGCTTTTTAAAAATTATTTTTGTTTGTTTAAGAACGTACTTCTTTGATACGCGCTTTTTTACCAGTCAAGCCTCTGAAGTAGAAGATTCTTGATCTACGAACTTTACCTTGCTTATTAATTTCAATTTTCTGTAATGCTGGCATATTGATAGGAAAAATACGCTCAACACCTACAGTACCCGACATTTTTCTAATTGTAAAAGTTTCAGTTGCTCCAGTACCACGTCTTTGTATAACTACTCCTTTAAAGAACTGTGTACGTGTTTTTTCACCTTCTTTAATTTCGTAATAAACTGTTACTGTATCCCCAGAAGAAAATTGAGGAAAATCTTTTTTTGATACGAATTCGTCTTCTACAAATTTTATTAAAGAGTCCATTTTAATTTTATTTATGGATTTCTTAAAACCAACATTCACGTATATCGTCAGAGGTTAACTTTAATGGAGTGCAAAATTAAAACCTTTTTTAAAACTAGCAAGTATGTTCGATTGTTTTTTTCGAATCAACTCATTTTAATAAGTCTGGCCTTCTTTCCTCAGTTCTTTTCAATGCTTCTTCTTCTCGCCATTGTTCAATTTTTGGAAAATTTCCACTTAATAGAACATCAGGTACTTTCATTCCTTTATATTCTGACGGACGCGTATAGACTGGTGGTGCTAATAGGTTGTCTTGAAAAGTGTCCGTTAGTGCTGAAGTTTCATCATTTAGAACTCCAGGTAATAATCTAATTATGGAATCACAAAGCACAGCTGCGGCTAGTTCTCCTCCGGACAGCACATAATCACCAATCGAAATTTCTTTAGTTATAAACTTATCTCTAACACGCTGATCAACCCCTTTATAATGTCCACAAAGGATAATAATATTCTTTTTAAGTGATAAATGGTTAGACATTCCTTGGTTGAGTGTTGTTCCATCTGGTGTCATATAAATAACCTCATCATAATCGCGATGCTTCATAAGTTCGCTTATACATTTATCAATAGGTTCAATCATTAATACCATGCCTGCACCTCCTCCAAATTGGTAATCGTCAACCTGGTTATAATTTCCGAGAGCAAAATCTCTTAAATTATGCAGATGTACCTCGACCAATCCCTTTTCTATAGCTCGCTTTAAAATAGAAGCTTCAAAAGGGCTTTTAAGTAATTCGGGTAAAACTGTAATAATATCTATGCGCATATATGCTGACTTTTACAGAACAAAAGTAGTTGATTATTCACTCTTTGGACACTTCCAGAAATAATGTAAAAAGTCTTCATCTTTTACCCAACCAAGTTTTTCGTAAAGATGCTGAGCAGGGTTTTCTTTAGCTGTTTCTAAAGCTAAACCTTTATACTTTAGTAAAGAACAATGTTTTTTGGCTTCTTCAAGTAATTTTTCGCCTATACCTATTCCCCTAAATTTTGGACTGACAAATAAGTCATTAAGAATATAAAATGACTCCAAAGAAACGGATGAAAATGTTGGAAACAACTGAACAAAACCTATAGCACTTTGAGCTTTATATGCGATAAATACGATAGACTCTTTATTTTCTAGTCTTTTAGTCAGAAAGGTTTCAGCTTTCTTTTTGTTTGATAATTGCTGGTAAAATATTCTATAAGCATCAAAAAGCGGAACTAAATCCTTAAGATTTTTGTGGTCAGCTTTAACTACTTGTATCATATTCTTTTATGTACTCTTCTTGTTCTTGTTGATTTCGTCTTGAAGTTTCCGACTGATTTTTTGCTCTCTTTCTAATGCTCTTCTTCGATGATCTTCAAATTCACCTTCAACATCTGAAAGCGCCAATTTTGCCTGTTGAGTTAGCGTGTTGCTATTTTTAAATTTGTAAATAAACAACACAAGAAAAATGAGTAAGCCAAAAATTATACACCAAACAATCAGTTTATAAGTGCCTTTAGAAACCATGACCCCAAAAAAAGACATGCTATCTTTTTCTGCTGTAAGTTCTATCAATTTTTTAGAAGTGTCATCTAATCTGGTATTCAATGAATTAAGATTGGTCTCATTTTCGGAAATTGTAGCTTGGAGCTCACCAATATTAGTGTTGGCAACTCGAATAGTATCTAATATATTTCTTTGAAAAGCTTCCAACTCAAGCAATCGTACTACTTCATATCTTTTTCCACCTTGTCGATAATTAGTAGACTTTCTAATTAATGTCTCAAACTGACCTTTAACAGTATTATCATTAGTAGTGGTCTGTTCTTCTTGTGCATTTATAGTAATTACACAAAACACCGTACAAATGAATACCAATAAAAACTTTTTCATAGGTTCTATTCTTAAATATTTTATTTCGATTTAGAGGATAACGAATTTACACCAATAAAGAGAATCACCAAAAATTTACTTCCTCTTGAAGGCCTAGTAATAAGTATATCTTCTAACTTTTGCAATATACTTAGCTAATCTAATAACTTGATGTGAATAACCGTATTCATTATCATACCATATATATAGTACAATATTTTTACCATCTGCAGCTACAATAGTAGCTCTGCTATCGTATATAGATGGAGCTGTTGTACCTACAATATCCGAAGAAACTAATTCATTACTTAATGAATATTTGATTTGTTCTACCAAATCGCCTTCAAGAGCATATTTCTTTAAAATAGTATTAATGGCTTCAACTGAAGTTTTGTTTTCAATTTCAAGATTAAGAATAGCTAAAGATCCATTGGGCACCGGTACCCTAATTGCATTTGATGTCAATTTACCCTCCAAAGCAGGAAGGGCCTTAGAAACGGCTTTACCGGCACCTGTTTCGGTTATGACCATATTCAGTGCTGCTGATCTTCCACGACGATATTTACTATGCATATTATCAACCAAGTTTTGATCATTGGTATAGGCATGAATTGTTTCTAAATGCCCTTTTATTATACCAAGAGAGTCATCTATAACTTTGAGTATTGGGGTAATGGCATTTGTCGTACATGATGCTGCAGAAAATAGCTTTGTTTTATCGGGGTGATACTCCGTATGATTAACTCCATGAACAATATTCGGAACTTCTTTACCTGGCGCAGTCAATAAAACTTTACTGGCTCCTTTAGACTTTAAATGACGAGATAGCGCTTTTTTATCTCTAAATACGCCCGTATTATCAATGACTAGGGCATTAAAAATACCGTAAGCAGTATAATCAATATCTTCCGGATTATTTGCATTTATTAGATGCACTGTGGTGCCATTAATCAGCAGTGCTTTCTTATTTAAATCAGCATCTACAGTTCCACTAAATTGACCATGTACGGAATCCGTTCGTAAAAGCGCGGCTCTCTTTTCTAAAACTTCTTCTGTGATTTCACCTCTGGTAACAATGGCACGTAATCGGAGTTGATTTCCCTTACCAGTTCTAGCCATGAGTTCTCTTGCAACCAAACGTCCAATTCTTCCAAAGCCATATAAGACAACATCTTTTGGTTTTATCTCTTTTGATGAACTAGCTCCTTTAAGTTTGTCAACCACGAAAGCCTTTACATTAAGGTGTTGAGTATCTTGTGAATGAAATTCATATGTTAATTTTCCGATATCAAGTTTTGCTGGCGGAAGGTGAATGTCGTTTATAGCTCTCAACAATTCAACTGAATCAAAAATTGAAATTGGTTTTTGAACGAACTCGCCGGCGTATTGGTGTAAATTTATAATTTCACTAACATTTTTATCAATTATTTGGTTTTTGAATAGTACCACTTCAATGGCCTTATCATACCAAAGATCACTAATGATTTTTATAAATTCAGTCGTTGCTTTTCTTCTATCTGCCTGAAATGCCAGTTCTTTTTCGTAAGATTTAATGTCGCTCATGATTGGTTTTAAAATGGTTGTTTTAAAAGATGTGCAAAAGTACTTATTTCAAACGTTTTCGTAAACCATTTGTTTATAAAAAAAAGCGCCTCAATTAAGAGGCGTTTTTATGATTATTTTACTGAAAAATTAGTCGTTCTCGTTCTCCATCTTTACTTAATAATGTCATACTCGTTCGACCATATCTTGAAATTTTGCTGAAGCTCGATTTTGCATCTTCAATATTGTCAATTTCATTGTCATCAACTTTTACTATTACTTTATCTCGCAAACCATAATCAGCGTAACGTTCAGGAACATTTGTGATTTTCACTCCATTCTTTGTGTTGTATATTTTTTCATCTTTTTTGGAAAGTTCTTTCACGGTTAATCCCATTATAGGTAATTGCACTGAAAGCTGTTTTTTTAAGGTAACCTCTTTGGTTATTCTTTTGCCACCTCTTTCAATAGCCACTTCAACTTGATCTCCTGGTCTTTTGGCAGAAAGGTAACCAGTTAATTCTGAGAACTTACTGACTTTCACGTTGTCTACTTGTTTGATAATATCTCCTTCTTCAAGCCCTGCTGCATCAGCGCCAGATTCTTCTTCAACTCCAGCAACATAGACCCCTTCAATTTCATTAAGTCCTTCTTCCTGTGCGAACCGCGAGTTTAAATTAACGGCAGATATTCCTAATATTCCTTTTTGTACTCTGCCAAACTCCAAAAGATCACTAACTACTTTATTAGCTATGTTACTAGGTACTGCAAAAGAATAACCCACGTAAGAACCCGTTTGCGAAGTTATTGCGGTGTTGATACCTATTAATTCTCCATTAGTGTTCACAAGTGCACCACCTGAATTTCCTGGATTTACGGCAGCATCTGTTTGTATAAAGGATTGATTCGTTCTATTCGAAATTGATCTAGCTTTCGCACTAACGATTCCTGCTGTAACTGTGGATGTAAGATTAAATGGATTACCAACTGCTAAAACCCATTCACCGATACGTGTGCCGTCAGAATCTCCAAATGCTAAATATGGTAAGGGCTCTTCTACATTAATTTTCAATAAAGCAATATCCGAATTGGCATCAGCACCAATTATTTCGGCTTCATAAGTTCTGTTGTTATTTAAGGCAACTTCTAAGCGTTGCGATTTATCTATCACATGGTTATTTGTAACTATGTATCCATCCGCAGAAATAATCACTCCTGAACCGCTTCCAATTTGTGGTTGCTGATTACTTTCAAAACCATAAAAGAAACCTGAGATGGGGTTGCTTTTACTCGTGGTCATGTTTTTAACGTGTACTACCGCATTGACTGTTTTTTCGGCGGCAATGGTAAAATCAATATCATTGAGTGCGGCAGCCTTGGCAAAATTAATATTAGAATTAGTTTTCAGAAAAGGTGTTTCTTCTTTACTAGAATACGTTATCGTATTGTTTTCAAAAAATAATTTGTAAGACCCTAAGGTTATTACACCTGCAAACAGGGCAACTAAAAATAGACTTGCAGTTTTTTTCATTTTTATATGATTTATCATTTTAAAAAGAGCATAAATGATTGCCAAAGAGGTTGGCACTTTTTTATACTTTAAATTCTACATTGAGTTCAATAGTCTAAAATTAGTTCAATTTCCTAATTGATTTTAACAGTTTAACGCCTTTTTAACTGCAAAAAAAAACTTAAAGAATACATTATATTTGTCTGATGAAGGCTAAGTTAGAACTCAACTTTTATAAGTATCAAGGCACTGGTAATGATTTCATACTTTTTGATAATCGCAGTAATTTTTTTCCCAAAGAAGATACTTCATTGGTGGCTTTTTTATGTGATAGAAGATTTGGTATTGGAGCTGATGGTCTGATTTTACTAGAAAATCACGAATCTTCAGATTTCAAAATGGTTTATTATAATTCTGATGGTAATCAGAGTACAATGTGTGGTAATGGTGGACGATGTATTGTTGCTTTTGCAAAAAACTTAAATATAATTGATTCGGAAACAAATTTTATGGCGGTTGACGGTATTCATCACGCTAGTATTGAAGGTACTATAGTTAAGTTACAAATGATTGATGTTTCCGACATTCAATCTAGAGAAAAATACTCCTTTTTAAATACAGGTTCTCCTCATCATGTTCAATTGGTATCTGATTTAGATAATTTAGAGGTACAACTAGAAGGTGCAAAAATCAGATATGGAATTTATGGCAAAGAAGGAAGCAATGTTAATTTTGTTAGCCAACTAAATGATGATACTTTTAGCATAAGAACTTACGAGAGGGGTGTTGAAGGAGAAACGCTTTCGTGCGGCACTGGAGTGACAGCTGTGGCTTTAGCCATGTTTCAAAACCAAAAGACGAAAAGCAATCAAATTAAAGTTGTTACAAAGGGTGGAGAATTAAGAGTCAATTTTAGCTCAAAAGGTAGTGTTTATAACAATGTTCAATTGATTGGCGATGCGAGTTTAGTATTTAAAGGGTCCATTTCATGTTAAAATTAAGTGGTAAACAAATTTATTTGCGAGCTCTAGAGCCTACTGATCTAGATTTTTTATATCATTTAGAGAATGATACTGACAATTGGGAACTAAGTGGTACACAGACACCATACTCCAAGGCGGTTCTTGAATTTTATTTAGATAATTCTCATCGTGATATTTACGAAGTGAAACAATTACGATTATGTATTTGCAATGCATCAGAGGAAGTAATAGGCTTAATCGATTTGTTTGATTTTGACCCTAAGAATCGAAAAGCTGGGCTAGGATTGATAATAAAAAATCAAGATGATAGAAACAAGGGATTTGGAGCCGAGGCAATTTCTGTTTTTTGTGAATATGCTTTTTCCATACTAAACTTGCATCAAGTGTACGCCAATATTTTAGAAAGTAATACCAACAGTATTAAAGTTTTTGAGAAACTTGGATTTACTGCTGTTGGACTTAAAAAAGATTGGGTATTTTCAAATGGAAGTTTTAAAAACGAAATTTTATACCAAAAATTTAAATCTTGAAAAACCTTAAAAAAGTACTTTGGGCTACCGCCATATTGGGCCTAGTTATTTGCGGATTCTTTGTCTACAACATATATAACGCCATATTTTCTCCTAATACAACTTTTGCTAATGAAGAGGCTTATCTGTTTATTTCTTCCGATGCGACTATTGATGACGTCAGTGCACAGTTAAGTCCATTATTGGATGATGTATCTTCCTTTAAAGCTGTTGCAAAGCGGAAAGGGTATTCAAATAATATAAAAGCTGGTAAATACATTCTTTCAAAAGGAATGAATAATAACGATATAATTAATACACTACGAAGTCAAAACCAACCTGTAAAAGTTTCTTTTAACAATCAAGAAAACTTAAAATCGCTGGCTGGGAGAATTTCATCTCAAATTGAAGCCGATAGTCTAAGCCTCCTGAAGATTTTAAATGATGATGTTTTTCTTAAAGAAAATGGTTTTAATGACGATACCAAATTGAGCATGTATTTACCCAATACCTATGAATTTTTCTGGAATACAAATGCAGAAGAATTCAGAGCTCGAATGAAGAAGGAGTATGATAAATTTTGGAATGAAGAAAGACTATCCAAGGCTCAAGCTTTAAATTTATCACCAGCAGAAATCACTTCTTTAGCAGCCATAGTGCAAAAGGAAACTGCGAAGATTGACGAAAGACCGCGAGTTGCGGGGTTATATTTGAATAGGATAAGAAAAGGAATGTATCTGCAGGCTGACCCAACGGTAATTTTTGCGATAAAGAAGGAAACGGGTAATTATGATACCATAATTAAAAGAGTATTGTATAAAGACTTAGAAATTGATTCTCCATACAACACCTATAAAAATATTGGTGTTCCTCCAGGTCCAATTACAATGCCTGATATTTCTTCAATTGAAGGTGTTTTGAACGCGGAAAAACATGATTATCTATATATGGTTTCCAATATTTCAAACTTCGGATATCATATGTTCGCAAAGAGTCTAACGCAACATAACCGAAATAAAGCACAGTACATCAGGTGGTTAAACGAGCAGAATATTAGCAGATAATGCTACTTCATCGTGTTTTTATGACGGTTTAACGTTATTTACCACTAGTTTAAGAAATTCTTAGCAGTTTTATGCCTCGCTTATAAAAATCCCCCACTATATTTGCCCGCTTAAATTAAAGTTCTCCCCGAACTATAAATTTATGAGTTATGAAAAGATGGATTGGATTTTTAGGTCATCTCGCAATAATAATAATTTTCACCAGCTTTGGAACATATTCGTTCAAAAGTAAAAGTGTTGTTGAAGTACCTTTTCAATTAAAGGTAACTAGCACATATTTATCTAATGTTCCTTCTTTGATTGATTTTCAAAATCAAGAAGACCAGGGTAGCCCGATACTTTTAGGTAAGTCATATGTAGGATTTAAAGAAGCTTTGGCTTTTAAAGAATCTCAAGGTAAATATGAAATTGTAAACTCATTAGGTTATTTAGGTAAGTATCAATTTGGTTCATCAACTTTAAAACTGATGGGGGTTTCAAATGCTGTTTATTTTTTAAATGATCCTGTTTTACAAGAAAGAATATTTGAATTGAATGTGGCTCGTAATAAATGGATTTTAAGACGAGACATCAAACGTTTTGTTGGTAAAAGAATAAATGGAGTTATTATTTCAGAATCAGGAATGGTCGCCGCTGCTCATTTAGCAGGTGCAGGAAATGTAAAAAAGTATCTTAGATCCTATGGACAAAATGATTTTTCTGATGCTTATGGAAGTAACATAGCACATTACATGAAGAAATTTGCCAATTATAATATTTCTAAGATTAAAGCACAGCATAACCCAAAGGTTTAGGCATACTTTTAAAATATAAAAGAACCAGATGTATGTCTGGTTTTTTTATGCCTGAAAAATAAAGATCGTAGGTTTTTTATGCAAACTGATTGTCACATGTTTCCATTCTGAAACCGTCTTCGTTTGAATAAACTCGGTGGGTAAAGTAATATCAGAGGCTATACTTAATAAGGTATTTGATTGTAAGGTTTTTTTTAACTCTTCAAATAATTTATCGTTTCTATAAGGTGTTTCAATAAATATCTGAGATTGCTGAAAATCTCTTGAATGTCGTTCTAATTTCTTTAAAGCAGCTTTTTTTTCTGAACCATCAATAGGTAAATAACCATTGAAAGCAAAATTTTGTCCATTCATACCACTGGCCATCATTGCTAGCAAAATTGATGAAGGGCCTACCATTGGTACAACTTGAATATTTTTCTGGTGTGCTATTCGAACAACTTCGGCACCAGGGTCCGCTATCCCGGGGCAACCAGCTTCGGATAATAAACCAACACTAAATCCTTCTAAACACGGATTAAGAAAAGAGGGTATTTCAGATGGGTCGGTAAATTTATTAAGCTGTTCAAAATGTAAATCTGGTTGAGATTTTCTTGCATGTATTTTTTTGATGAAACGTCTTGCGGTTTTTTCATTTTCAGCGATGTAATAGTCAATATTGTCAATAGCACCTTTAATAGAAATGGGTAATACTTCTAAAGGGGCATTGTCACCCAATGTAGTAGGTATTAAATAAAGTTTTCCTTTAGCCTTCATTATTTTCTAGTTTTCTTGCCATTACTTCACATGCTTCATTAATCATATGATAAATATTTTCAAATCCATCTAAACCACCATAATATGGGTCTGGCACTTCTTGTAGAGCTGAAGAAGTATCATGTAACAATAAGTCAACTTTTTTTATATCATTTTCAGTTCTAATTTGGTCCAAAATATCCGCATAGTTGCTTTTATCCATCACATATATTAAATCAAATGCATCAAAGTCTGATGGAATAAATTTTCGGCATTTTTGTTGGCTAATGTCTATACCATATTCTTGAGCAATTGCTATAGATCTTTTATCTGGATGTTTACCAATATGGTATCCCGCAGTACCAGCAGAATCCACAATTACTTTATTGTCATTCACTTTTGACCGCAAAATACCTTCAGCTAATGGTGACCTACAAATGTTACCAAGGCACACCATTAAAACTCGAATCATGGAATAAAACTATTAGGTGAATTTTTTATTGAGATCCTCAATATATTTTCTAAACTGTTTGTCAGTTTCGGCAAGGTTATCGACTGTTTTACATGCGTGTAGAACCGTAGCATGGTCTCTTTTGCCAATTTGTGAACCAATACTGGCTAATGAGGCTTTTGTGAATTTTTTAGCAAAAAACATTGCTAATTGTCTTGCCTGTACAATATGACGTTTTCTAGTCTTCGATTGTAAAGTGGCCACATCCATTTCAAAATAGTCAGATACTACTTTTTGAATATAATCTATAGAGACTTCACGTTTGGTGTTTTTAACAAATTTCTCAACGACTTGTTGCGCTAATTCCAAAGTAACTTCGCGCTTATTAAAGGATGATTGAGCAATCAATGATATTATCGCACCTTCTAATTCTCTAATATTTGACTTGATATTTTTTGCGACATGTTCAATTATTTCATCAGGCATCTCAACACCATCGCGATATAATTTATTTTTCAATATGGAAACTCTAGTCTCATAATCAGGGACTTGAAGCTCTGCTGAAAGACCCCATTTGAATCTAGATAGTAAACGTTGTTCAATATCTTGCATGTCAACGGGTGCCTTATCTGACGTTAAGATAACCTGTTTTCCATTTTGATGTAAATGGTTGAAGATGTGAAAGAATACATCTTGTGTACCTGATTTTCCGGATAAAAATTGAACATCATCAATTATAAGAACATCAATTAATTGATAGAAATGAATAAAATCATTTCTAGTATTCTTTTTAACAGATTCTATATATTGTTGCGTAAACTTTTCTGCAGAAATATAAAGAACCGTACGTTCGGGGTATTTATCTTTTATTTCAACACCAATAGCATGAGCTAAATGTGTTTTTCCTAGACCTACACCTCCAAAAACCAACAAAGGGTTAAAAGAAGTGCCACCGGGTTTATTTGCAACGGCCATACCTGCAGACCTAGCAAGCCTATTGGAGTCTCCTTCAAGGAAATTCTCAAAATTATAGTTAGGATTTAGCTGAGATTCAATTTTAATATTACGTATTCCAGGAATTACAAAAGGATTTTTTAATTCTGGATTTTTAGAAGTAATAGGTACATCAAGTTCTTGAGGAGCCATGGTTGATCTATTACTACTTGGAATTTTTTCAGTAAATGGCTCATTATTGCCATATTTGTTTTCCATCTTAATGATGTAAACCAATTTAGCATTGGCACCTAGTTCTTTTCTAAGCGCAACTTTTAAAAGCTTAACATAATGTTCTTCTAACCATTCGTAGAAAAACTTGCTCGGTACCTGAATACTTAAAGCATTATCTTGAAGACGAACAGGTTTGATGGGAAGGAACCATGTCTTGAATGCCTGCGGTTGGATATTATCTTCGATAAAAGCCAAACAATTGTTCCATACGGAAGTAGCAGTAACACTCATAAAAATTATTCCTTGTTTCTTGGTTAGTAATTAAGCTTCATTCTTATTAACAAAAAGTGGGGGTTTACCTTCCATCATAAGAGCGACAAATATGTGAACAAAAAATCTAAAAAAAAAAGATTAATTGGTTGAATTTATTCTTTTTTTTTCTCATGTTCCGGTCGCGAAAACAAAGCCTATAAATATATACTTTTTAGTTAAATAATATGACTTCTCACAAAATTTCTTTTCGGATTAGATATGGTGAAACCGACCAAATGGGTGTGGTGTACCACGGTAATTATGCCCAGTACCTTGAGATGGGTAGGGTGGAGTGGCTTAGGTCTCTGGGAGTTAGCTATAAAAGTATGGAAAATGAAGGAATTATATTACCCGTAATTCACTTACAAGTCACGTACAAAAAACCTGCAATTTATGATGACTTGATTACTGTAGAAACAACATTATTGAATTCCCCTTTAGTTAAAATTGAATTTAATTATAACATCTACAATCAAAGCGAAGAATTACTCGCAACGGCAAATACTGTTTTAGCCTTTATAGACAAAAAGACAAATAGACCGATTAAATGTCCAGAATACATTTTAGAGAAATTAACCTTCTAATTTTTTAAAACTTATTTCATGAAGTTCTTGAAAAATTTTAAATATTTTTTCCTCTAAGCTTTTTCTCGCAATAATTATTATGGAACAAGAAAGTTCCATTTTTTGCTGTTTGATAATTAAGTCTAATTGTTTTATCAAACGCATAACCTTATCTAAATTCTTGTATTCAAATTTTATTTCGAATTCAACCGAAATAAATTTTTCAATAATTGTTGATTCTTCTAAGGTTAGCTGTGCAGTAGCTTTGTAAGCTTGTATTAATCCGCCAACACCCAACTTAGTGCCTCCGAATACTCTTGGTACAGCAACTAGAACATTGGTTAGTTCAAATGCTTTGATTTGACCATAGATGGGCATTCCTGCCGAATTGTTAGGTTCTCCATCGTCGTTTGCTCTATAACTAATTTCCGAAACACCAAGTTGCCAAGCATAACAAATATGACCTGCAGTCTGATATTTTTTTCTTAATTTTTCTATGATGAGCTTTACATCTTCTTCAGCACTAATTGGAAAAGAGCGTCCGAAGAATTTACTCTTGCGGTCTTTATAAAGAATCTCTTTTGAGGGTATAGCTATAGTCTTGTATATATCTTCTATCATAATTTATTAGAAAAATGCTACCAAAACTATACTAACCACAGCTAATAAAATTCCTATCCAATTCTTAAAACTTAGTTGTTCTTTAAAAAGCAGTATTCCAAGTAAAGTGGAGAACATAACAATGGCCACATTGTTAATTGTGAAAATAGATGCACTGTTTAAACTTTCGTTCTGTAAGGCTCGTAATAAAAAAAAGATAGAAAAGTAATTTGGCACACCTAGAGTTATGCCGCCAATTATGTTATTAAAATTTATTTTTAAAGGTGTCTTTATTGATTTTAAAAAAATAAAAACAAACCCTGTGCAAGCCGCTGCTGCAAATACTGTAGCCGAAAAAATTGGGAATTCCACTGAATTCAATTTTGTTTCTCTAAAATAATTAATACTTGCATCAATTATTCCAGAACCTAAAAAAACTAATATTGGTAGAATGAAAACTTCTTTGGAAAACTTAATTGATTTAGTTTTTAAAGAAGCGAAATAGACTGCGGCTAAAGCTAAAAGTATACCTATTGTCTTAAGTATGGACAATTGTTCATGATATGCAACAACGCCCACTAGAACAGGTATAACTAGGGACATTTTAGTAGCAACCGATGCTACAGCAACGCCAACCGCTTGGGCCGTTTTTGCCATAATATTAAAAATCAAAATAAAAAGAACCCCCAATAGTATAGTGCCCCAGAACCATGATTTTGTTGGAATTTCAGAAAATGAAATCGGTTCTTGATAAAATAGTAGGCCCGTAATACAGGCAACAATATAGTTCGTTATTATTGCGAACAGTGTTTGAATTTTATAAGTATCAAACAATTTGAAAATTACAAAAATTAACGAGGAACAAAGAATGCTAAGTAGCAAGTCTAGCATTAAAGATGATTTTTTAATTCAATAAAATCTTCTTTACCAACTTGTAAATTCCAAACTTGAATTCCTAAGCTTGCCGCTGAATCAGTATTTTCTTTGGTGTCATCAACAAAAAGGGTTTCATTGGCATTAAGGTTATTTTCTTTTAATACAAATTCGAAAATTTCCGCGTCAGGTTTTCGCATACCCATTTCATAAGACAAATAAAATACTTCAAAAGAATTCTTAAACCGATTAAATTTTTCTAAACCAATATTTGATTTTACATGCTCTATATGTATATCATTGGTATTACTTAGAAGGAATAGACGGTAATTATTTTCTTGTGCTAACTTTTCTAAAAATTCTAAACGATAATCTGGAAAATCAAGCAAAATAGCATTCCAAGCATCAATTAAGTTTTGTTTTGTTGCCGATGAAAACAGTGTACCAGTTTTATCTAGAAAATAATTTGAGCTAAACAAGCCTTTTTCATAGTCATTAAATAACTTCTCTAATTGTGGCGTTGTGTTCTTGAATCCATAATTAGACATAGCTTTAGGGGTTGCCGTTTTATCTAAATTGATAAAAATATCGCCAAAGTCAAGGATAAGGTTTTTAATCATTTTTTATAACGGTTAGCGTGTCGTTTATAATTTTTTTAGATGATGTTAATTCACCAATAATTTTTGGAGCTTTGAGTCCAGTTTCAAATACCTTTGTTCCTTTAAATATTCTAGTTTCGTCCCAAATATTTTCATCAATAAAACTTTGAAGCGTTTTTTTGCCGCCTTCTACAATCAAACTAGTAATATGATGCTTATAAAGAATGGAACACAGTTGGCTTATCGTGTTTTCACCAAAATCAATAGCTTCATAAATAATTTTAGTTTGTTTTTTTGCTTTTGCCTTGTGATGATGCACAACAATTGTTTTTATTGACTTATCAAAAATATTATGTTCAGAGTTTAATACAAGATTTGCATCAATAATAACTCTTGTTGGTGAATTACCTTGCCAATCTCTTACGTTGAGTTTGGGGTTATCTTCTTTAACAGTATTTGTGCCTACTAAAATGGCTTGTTCTTCACTACGCCATTGATGAACTAGCTGTCTAGAATGTATGTTTGTAATCCAATAGGGTTCTGGATTATTTTTTCTCTTAAGGACTTCAGGCGCGATAAACCCATCGGAACTTTCCGCCCATTTTAAAATGATGTAGGGCCGTTTTCTTTCTTGAAATGTCAAAAATCTTTTGTGATGTTCTCTACATTCATTTTCGAGCACACCAATCTTCACTTCACAGCCCGCGGAACGGAGTTTAGCTATGCCTTTACCCGCCACCTTCTTATGCGGGTCTTGTAGACCAATAACCACTTTAGGAATAGTATTTGAAACAATTAAATCTGAACAAGGTGGAGTAAGACCAAAATGTGAACAGGGTTCTAAAGTAACATACAAAGTAGCAGATTTCAACAAGGACTTATCTGATACTGAATTAATAGCATTAACTTCTGCATGCGGCCCACCATAAGGGCTCGTATAGCCCTCTCCAATAATTTCATTATTATGAACCAAAACAGCGCCGACCATAGGGTTCGGGGCAGTTGAGCCTAAACCATTTTTCGCGAGTTGAATACAACGTAAAAGGTATTTTTCATCTATATTCACCTTGTAAAAATAATATAATAAATCGGCAAGATGACAGGGCCTACTATCCGTAAAATAGAAGCTAAAGATAATCAACAGGTTGCTAAATTAATTCGCAATGTTTTTGAAGAGTTAGAAATTACTAAAGTAGGTACAGCTTATGAAGATGAAGAATTGGATTGCTTGTATGAAGCATACCAGAATATGTCAAAAGCGGAATTCTATGTTATCGTACAAAATAATAAGATAATAGGATGTGGTGGTTTTGCTCCACTCGCAAACCAAGGAAAGAATATTTGTGAATTACAAAAAATGTATTTTTTGCCGGAATTGAGAGGACAAGGATTCGGACAAAAATTAATAACTATTTGCTTAAATAAAGCTAGGGGTTTTAAATACGATAGCTGTTACTTAGAAACTATGCCGTACATGAAAACAGCTCAAAAATTATATCAAAAAAATGGTTTTAGCTATTTGGAAGAAGCCATGGGATGCACTGGACATAGTTCGTGCCCTGTTTATATGATAAAAAACTTTTAGTCAATGCAATTGTCCGAAATCAAATTGATTTATCATAAAGAGCTTTCTGAACTTTATCCAAAAGAAGAGATTGATAGTTTCTTTTTTCGTTCAATAGAGTTTTACTTGAAACTAGAACGATTTATTTTGGTAATGCAGCCTAATTATACCTTAAGTAAGTCAGAAGAACGACCCTTGTTTGAGACGCTAACAAGATTAGTTAAAGAAGAGCCTTTACAGTACATTTTTAAAGAAGCTACTTTTATGGACTTAAGCTTTGAAGTTAATGAACATACCTTAATTCCTAGGCCTGAAACAGAAGAGCTCGTTCAATGGATTATTGATGATTGTTCAATGAAGTTTAATCAAGATGTTAAGGTTTTAGATATTGGCACTGGGAGTGGCTGTATAGCCATTGCATTGGCAGCTAATTTAAAGAAACTTAATATTCATGCTATAGATATTTCGCAAAAAGCATTGTCAATTGCGATTAAGAATTCCGATAGAAACAAAGTAAATATTAGTTTTGAAAAAGCAGATATTTTAGACCGAAATTTATCCATGAATATGCAATTTGATATTATAGTTTCAAATCCTCCTTATGTGCGAGAATCTGAAAAGGATGACATGCTTAATAATGTAAAAAATTATGAACCTAATACTGCTCTTTTCGTGCCAGACAATGACCCCGTTCTTTTTTATAAGGCTATTGCCTATTTCTCTAAAAAACACTTGAAAAATGGGGGTAATCTTTATCTTGAGATTAATCAATATTTAGGTAAAGAAACGCAACAGATTTTTGAACAAGAAAATTTTGAAAACATTAGTCTAAAAAAAGATATTTTTGGGAACAATCGAATGCTAAAGTGTAGTAAAAATATATAAATGAAGCGAATTGTAGTCTTTTGTGGTAGTAGTGTTGGTGTTAGCCCAAGCTATGCTAATGAAGCCCATATACTAGGCAAAACATTGGCACAAGAAAAAATTGGTCTGGTATATGGAGGTGCTAAAATTGGTGTCATGGGTGCAATCGCCAATGCAGTGTTGCAATTTAATGGAGAGGTCATCGGAGTGATACCTGAATTTTTAAAAAAGAAAGAAGTTTATCACCCTAAATTGAATGAGTTAATTATCACGAAAGATATGCATCAACGCAAAATGAAAATGCATGAATTATCAGATGGGATTCTTATGCTACCAGGAGGTTATGGTACTCTTGAAGAATTTTTTGAGATGCTGACTTGGGGGCAATTAGGTTTACATCGCTATCCAATAGGTATTTTGAACACAAATGGTTTTTATAATTCTCTTTTGAATATGCTAGGCCATATGGTTGAAGAGGGTTTTGTGAAGCAAATAAATTTTGATATGTTGCTCGTTGATGATAGTGTTGAGGGTGTTTTAAATAAAATGTCTCTTTACGAGCCAGTGCCTGTTCCAAAATGGATAACGAAAGACCAAACTTAATTAGCGTTCTACTCTTAGCGAATTGATATATGGAAATAAAATCAAAGATTGAGGCATTACGAAATGAATTGAGAACACATAATCACAATTATTATGTTCTTGATAAACCCATTATTTCTGATTATGAATTCGACATAAAACTTAAAGAATTGCAGCGTCTAGAAACCCAATATCCTGAATACTATGATGCTACGTCACCTACATTAAGAGTCGGAGGTTCAGTGACTAAAAATTTTAATACCATCTCTCATGAAACTCGAATGTACTCACTAGATAATTCTTATTCTAAAGAAGATTTAGAAGATTGGGAGAAGCGAATGCAACGAATTCTTGGTGATGTTGATGTAACCTTTACTTGCGAATTAAAGTATGACGGGGCATCTATAAGTCTAACTTATGAAGATGGAAAACTAGTGCGCGCCGTTACTAGGGGTGATGGTTTTCAAGGCGATGATGTCACTGCAAATATCAAAACTATAAAATCAGTTCCATTACAATTAAAAGGTGATTACCCTTCAAAATTTGACATCAGAGGCGAAATTATTTTGACATTGGAAGGTTTTGCCAAAATGAATCAATTGCGTCTTGCTAATGGAGAAGAAGCGTATATGAATCCTCGTAATACGGCCTCTGGCAGTTTAAAATTACAAGATAGTGCTGAGGTGGCAAAACGCCCATTAGAGTGTTTGCTTTATAGTATCGTGGGTAAAAATTTGAATTTTGATACGCAATATGAAATGCTTGAAAGAGCACGTTCTTGGGGCTTCAAAGTGCCAAAAGTCGCTAAACACTGTTCAAACACGGATGATGTAATGAACTTTGTTGAGGAATGGGATGTTAAACGACATGATTTACCTTATGAAACGGATGGTGTAGTTGTCAAAGTTAATAGTTTAAGACATCAAGAAGAGTTAGGTTTTACAGCCAAGGCACCAAGATGGGCCATGGCTTATAAATTTAAGGCTGAACAAGTTTCAACTGTTTTAAATAAAATAACCTATCAGGTTGGCAGAACTGGCGCCATTACACCAGTTGCTAATCTACAGCCAGTTTTATTAGCCGGTACGACTGTAAAAAGAGCTTCTTTGCACAATGCTGACCAAATTGAAAAATTAGATATCAGAGAAGGTGATACTGTATTTGTGGAGAAAGGAGGCGAGATTATCCCTAAAATCATTGCGGTTGATTTTACAAAACGACCCAAGAATTCTATCCCAACAAACTATAAAACCCATTGCCCAGAATGTGAAACACTACTTGTAAGAAAAGACGGTGAAGCACAGCATTTCTGTCCAAATGATACGGGTTGCCCAACGCAGATTACGGGTCGAATTCAACATTTTATTTCTCGTAAAGCCATGGATATTGAAGGTTTAGGTGGTGAAACAGTTGAGCTTTTATTTAAAGAGGGTTTGATAAAGAACTACGCTGATTTATATACATTGACTAAGGAACAGATTATGCCACTTGAGCGTATGGCTGAGAAGTCTGCTGAAAATTTAGTTAAAGGCGTAGCCGCTTCAAAATCAATTCCTTTTGAAAGAGTTTTATTCGGATTAGGCATTCGGTATGTTGGAGAAACAGTGGCTAAAAAATTAGCTAAGGCCTATAAAAACATTGATGCTTTAATGGTTGCATCGCAAGAAGAACTTGTTGCTGTTGACGAAATTGGAGAAAGGATAGCAGAAAGCGTTGTACAATTTTTTGAAAATGAAACTAACCTTGAGCTTATTTCTCGTTTTAAAACCTATGGTTTACAATTTTCATTATCGGAAGAGCAATTACAGAGTCAATCAGATACCTTAAAAGGCAAAACTTTTGTAGTATCTGGTGTTTTTGAAAGCTTAAGTAGAACTGAACTTAAAAAATTAATTGAAGATAATGGGGGCAAGGTAAGTTCTTCAATTTCATCAAAAACATCTTTTTTAGTTGCCGGAGATAAAATGGGACCCAGTAAACGAACTAAAGCAGAAAATTTAGAAGTGCCGATTATTTCAGAGCAAGATTTTTTAAATATGGTTTAAGCCAACTAAAATCAATTCAATAATTCTAGTTTCTGGCTTCTAACCATTTATCGACTCTTCGCTTTGCGTTCAACTTAATATTCATGTAATAAAAATTAATATCAGCAATATGGTAGTTTTTTGTTCTTAATAAGAAACTCCAAGGAAATCTTGGTTTGTTTGCCCATAATACGCCATTGTGAATTTGTGCATCCACACGGCGTGGTAAAACTTTATCAAAATTGCGTAATACGGCCCCCTTATTTCTAACTTTAGAAACATAGGTTGTATCAAGTGTCCAGTTCAATGGATTGGTAACTAAAATATCATCTCCGATTGGCCTATCATCAGGAATATAGCCACGTTTGAATGTACGCCACGAAATGGTACAATTTAGACCCTCAGGATCTTCACATGGCCAGATTCGCTCAAAATAATTTTTGGGAACCGGTATCCCAATTAAATATGCGGCAACTAATTGTTGTTGCAAAGGCGTGCCATCAAAGAACTCTTTAATTAAAGGTCCGCCATGTGTTGTTCCTTGGCTATGACTAGCTATTATTATGGGTCTACCATTGTTGTAATATTTTAAGTAATGCTCGAAGGCATTTTTTACATCGGAATAGGCTAAAGCGAATGCTTTCTTCGCTGATGCTTTATCATCAGTTGTATAACTAACTAAATGTGCCTGCCTATAGCGCGGAGCAAATACTCTGCCAGCGGCATTAAATGCACTTGCCTGAAATTTGATAGTTGAGTTATCCACTCGATTATTTAACACGGAATCAGAAATACTTGGATTCCATGCCAAATTCTTCCCTTTGTTATTATAAATAGTTGGGTGAATAAAAAAAACATCAGCGGCTAAATTAAGAGCTGGCGCCGCATCTGAACCTGGAATTAAATCAGAATTATCTCTTTTATCAGGATGGGCGGCCCAATGCGCTAGATTACCATAGTCAATAGCTTCTGGAGCTGTGTTTTCAAAGGTAGTAGTAGGTCCGTATGATTTACAGGACGACAAGCAAATGATTAAAAACAAAAAAACAAATAGGAGGTATTTATTCATAATGTCTAATTTAGAAAAAGATATGATAACGAACACTACAAGACAGTTTTGGTTTTTATTCTTATCGAGTTTTGCCTTCTTAGTGCGCCATCGGTATTTTAAAAAATGGTTTTGGATACCACTAGTGATTATAATCATTGGTTTTTTTATTCCACAAAACATGATTATTCCGGTTCAAGGCGCAACAGTTAATGATTGGGCACAAGACTCTTTTTGGGCGTATCCGTGGGGTAGTTCAATAACCCATAAGGGTATTGATATTTTTGCCGATCGAAGTACACCAGTTTTGGCCTCAACGAACGGTATAGTAATCTATACTTCTGAAGGTGGAAAAGGAGGGAAGTCCGTTATGGTGCTTGGCCCTAAATGGCGTTTTCATTATTATGCGCATTTAAACGAAGTACAAGCCTTCACTTTTCAACTATTAAAAAGAGGAACTGTTTTAGGCACAGTAGGTGATACCGGAAATGCCAAAGGAAAACCACCACATTTACATTACGCAATTACCACTCCGTTTCCATACTTGGGTTTAAAGGATAAAGAAGCTGTTCAAGGTTGGAAAAAAATGTTTTACTTAGATCCAGATTCTTGGCTTAGACTATAACCTCATATGATGATTCCTAGCAATTTTGATGCATTTAAAACTACCTTAAACAATCGTAAACCAGCAATGGATTGGCCACTTTGGTTAAAATCATTATGGTATGCAGCAAAACAAGAATGGGATGCTTCTCATGATATAGCTCAAGACTTAGATACTACAGAAGGTAGTTGGATTCATGCTCATTTACACCGAGTAGAAGGTGATAAGTTCAATGCACAATATTGGTATTCACAGGCCAGAAAACCATATTGTGATGACTCATTTGAAAATGAAATTAGACAAATCTTTGAAGATTTGTCAACTACTTCTTAAAACGACCTAGTTTTTATTGAAATGCCATTTGCAATTTTTCTTTACCTCCAATAATTGGTAATTCCAAATGTGTTTTATCCAAATCTAGAGTCAGTTCGGTACCTGGTTCAGGATGCAGGGTAAACTCTTTGTCACTACTAAAAACAAGCAGCCCTATTTGTTGACCTAAAGGTATAATTTGATCATCTGGCATTAGTTCAAAAGTCATTTGATAAAACTCTCCAGGTTTTAAAGGTTCGCTTTCAGTCAATGATTTATAGTTTTGGAGGTCAGCCCAACCACGAGTAATGATATTGTCTGTTATTTTGGCTTTAGAATCTTCGTTCCATGGCAAAGATACCAACCAAACAGATAAATTTGCAGCTGGTTTATTACTTGATATATTAACCGTTATTTTCGGAACACCGGAAATATGAAGTTCTTGTTTTAATTTTGGGCTAACATATAGTAAACGATTTTCCGAACTCGCAAGCTGCGCCAAATCCTCTCCTGCAATTGTATAATTATCAATTAAGGTTTCATTTCCTTGGGCATTTTTTTTATCAAAATTTAGTATGCCGCTTGAGTTACCTCCTTTAGTCAAATTAAGCTGAACGAAATCAGCCTCTGGATTAGGAAAGTCAGGATAAGAAGTTGGATTACTTTGCGTATCGTTTTCGCGAACAATCCATGATTTTGGGTCTTTTTCTACCCCATTCTCTATACCGTGAAGGTACCTAGTAAACCATCGATTCATTAGAGTAATAGGTGGCGGTCCACCATGTCCGTTTTGATGATAATATGTTTGCACGGATAAGCCTTTCTCTTTCGCAGCTTTATAAATACGGTAACTATGCTCAGGCATTACATTCCAATCATTAAAACCGTGAGACATTAAAAGGGCTGCTTTCATAGGTTTCATATCATTTAAGTAATCACGACCAGCCCAGAAATCATTGTAATCCCCAGTAATTCTATCCATACCATTTTTCATCTCGGTATCGCGAACTGTTTTATTGTTGAAGGGTCTTTTGTCTTCAGCCCCACTGTGAATAAAATCATATAGAACATCAATATCTTCTCCTAAATACCCACCCGGAGAACGAACCAATCCATTAGAACGATAATAGTGATAATAAGATGTATTTGGTGCAATGGGTATAATTGCTTCAAGGCCATCAACACCAGTTGTGGCCGCAGCCAGCGGTATTGTACCGTTATAAGATGTGCCGGTCATGCCGACTTTACCAGTGGACCAATATGCTTCAATAGTTTCACTACCATAAGGTTCTGTATACCCTTTTGCTCTACCATTCAGCCAATCGATAACTGCTTTTGGAGCAAGCGATTCATTATCACCACCTACTGTTGGCGACCCTTGCGATAGGCCTGTACCAGGTGATGAGGAGTGCACAACAATATAACCTCTTGGCACCCATTTTTTAATATGTGAGTTCGAAATAATTGGGCGTTCACCACGTCGAGTAACCTCCGCATGAACTCTTGGTTTAGGCATTTCACCTAGTTCATGATTAACATCCCAAAACAAGCCTTCAATATTCGGGGCAACTCCAGCGAAATAAGGACTAGAAACGTATATAATTGGAAGCTTTAATCCTTCAGATTCGGTTTGTTCAGGTCTAGTGACAGAAACATGCATTCTATCTAACTTACCATCGCCATCTGTATCAAATTCTGTTTCTACAAATAAATCATGACGCAACCAACTTGAAGGATTTGAAAAGGCTTCCACTATTTGTGCTTCACCATCTTTAAAAATTGGAGTTGCTGTTGATGTTTGCCCTAGAATCAGAAAAAAGGGACTAAGCAATAGGATAAATAAAAAGAGATTTTTTTTCATGTTTAATTATTGAATTAAATAAAAATAATGAAAACTAGGGTGTCAACTAAAAATATTACCATCAATAAGATAAAAACTCATCGTTCAAACCAAATTTATGCATTGAAGATATAAACCTAACCCTAATTACTGAAGTTGCGAGATTTAAGTGGAGCGTGCCATTGTTTGGTTTAAACCATGGTATTCATGGTTTAGATTAAATCTGAAACTAGACAGAGACGCTTATTCCGTCTGCAGTTATATTTTTATTTTGGTCAAAATAGAAATCAATTCTTCCTAAATTGAGACCATAACAACCTACTTGGTTCACCAAAACGGGCATTCCATCAGCATTGGTTTTAACGGTTGGTTTATCTAAAAATGTATGGGTATGCCCTCCAATTATTAAATTGGTGTAGCTTGTTTTTGTTGCTAAAGTTACGTCATCAGGTCTATTTGCATTACCCTGATAATCATAGCCTAAATGCGATAAACATATAATAATATCACATTGTTCATCTTCCTTAAGCAAACGTTCCATATCTAAAGCCACATCATATGGCTGTTCGTATTCAGTTTCTTTGTATAACTTTTTAGTAACCAAACCATCTAAGGCAATACCAAGTCCGTAAACACCAATTTTAATATCGTCAACCAAATAGGTTTGGTATGGCTTTACAAAACCATCCATAACGGTATTCTTAAAGTTGTAGTTTGCAGAAAGCAATTCAAATTTAGCATGTGGTGTTTGAGCTAAAAGACCATCTATCCCATTATCAAAATCATGATTACCGATGGTAGCAGCATCATATTTTAACATGCTCATTAATTTGAATTCAAGTTCACCACCATAAAAATTAAAATATGGAGTACCTTGAAATATATCACCAGCATCGAATAGAAGGGTATTCGGATTTTCATTTCTGATCTGTTCTACCAGATTAGCTCTTCTTGCTAAGCCACCTAAATTAGCAAACCTTGCATGGTCACTCGGAAAAGGGTCAATATGGCTATGAACATCGTTAGTGTGTAGAATGGTTATTTGCTTTGAACTATTGCCCTTGCAAGAACTCAAGCTTAAACCGCCAAGGCCGAGAAAAGCTCCGGTTGCTGTTGTTTTAGAAATAAAAGAACGTCTTTTCATTTTAATTTAATTGTATGAAACGGTCGTCAACAGATACGGAAATAGTATCCATTTTTTTAAAATAATCAATTATAGAATTACGAACCAAATAATCTAGGTTAGTGACTGAAGACCGATTCTTGAAGAACCCCATATCATCTCCACCCTGAACTAAGTAATCATTCGTTGCTACATAATAGGTTTGATTTTCGTTAAATCGAGCACCATTTATTTCAATCTTCAAATAGTTATATTGATTGTCAAGCTTCAATTTAGTGTTAGCAACCGGATGAGCTCTGCCAGATTTCGCAAGAAAAGTAAGTAAATGTTTGACTGAAGTGCCACTCATTTCAACAACGACAATACTATTTTCAAAAGGCATAATTTGATAAGCAGTTCGTGCATTGACCTTACCTTTAGAAATTATTGATCGGATTCCTCCATGATTAAGAACAACAAAATCTATTTCTTGGCCAGTTCTTGTTTTGAAAATTGGATTAGCTTGTGCTAATACTGCATCAGCCATAAAATTACCTGCTGATGTATTTCTTTTACCATCATCTTTTACTAAATCACTGGTGACATAAGATAAAGTACTGTCTAAAACGGTATTTATGCGTTCCCGATACGGAGCTATAAAATTGGCAATTGAATCGTTGGTAGTTATTGAGGGGGTAATAGGGAGTTCTTTGGCAACTATTTGATGAGGATTCTCAACATTATCTACACATGAAGAAAACACAATTGTTATAATTATAACAAAATGTTGAATTTTTAAATTCATATTCTAATTTATCTTCGTTACCTAGTAAGTTAGGATATTAATTACATTTGCAAAAATGCATATTAGTAAATGATATTTCGAGCTATACAAGATAAATTTAAAGTTAAGTCTAGTCTTAAATACTTGGAAGACGAACTGGCAAAACCAAAGGTTCCAGCCAATCGCGAAAAAGGTATAAAGACAATTGCTTGTATTGTTGATATGGATAACTTTCCAAATGCAGATCATTTTAATGAGCTAAGGAAAGATTTTGGGTTACCACCCAATGCTATTCAAATTATAGGCTACAAGCGGGGCCACGATAAAAATACTCCATTTTCAATTCAGTTTTTTACTGATAAAGATATGGGTTGGAACGGTTCGATTGAGAACAGTCATGTAGCTGAATTTGTAAGTAGAGAATATGATTTATTAATCAATTACTACAAGGAAGACAGATTAATGCTGAAGTTACTAACAGCAAAGATTTATGCAAGACTTCGTGTTGGATTTACTGGAGTAGACAGTAAAATTAACGACTTGATGTTCAGTACAGACTTGAAAGACTTTAAAATGTTTAAATCAGAATTAAACAAGTATTTAAAGGTATTTAAAGAAATAGCATAATGGATAGTTTTATTGGTACTGGGGTTGCTCTTGTTACCCCTTTTGATAGCAGCGGAAATGTAGACGTTAGTTCATTGACTAACCTGGTGGAATATCAAATTGCAAATGGTATTGATTATTTGGTGGTATTAGGCACAACTGCCGAGGCCGCAACACTTTCTACAAAAGAAAAGAATCTTGTTATGAAAACGGTTTCTTTGGTAAATGCTGGTAGGTTGCCATTAGTTGTTGGTCATGGAGGTAATAATACTCATGATTTAGTACAACAGTTTAAAGAAATAGATTTTTTAGACTATGAAGCTGTATTATCAGTATCACCTGCATATAGTAAACCCACACAAGAGGGAATTTATCAACATTTTAAAGCTCTGTCTTTGGCGACACCCCTGCCAATAATTATGTACAATGTGCCCTCTAGAACAGGAAGTAATATGCTCCCAGAAACAACATTACGTTTAGCAAATGACTTTAATAATATCATTGGCATTAAAGAGGCCTGCGGAGATATGTTGCAATTAGATGAAATATTGAAGCATAAAAATCCAGATTTTCATGTTATTTCTGGTGATGATTTTACGGCCTTAGCTACAGTATTGGCTGGTGGTTCAGGGGTAATATCAGTGCTTGGTCAAGGATTGCCAAAAGAGTTTTCTAAGATGATTGCCTTGGGTTTAAGAGGAGATTCTGAACCGGCATATGAAATTCATCAAACTCTTTTAAATGGAATGCATTTAATTTTTGAAGAAGGAAATCCTGCAGGCATTAAAACTGTTTTACAACTATTAAATATCGCTGACAATAAAGTACGATTACCATTGGTTAAAGCAAGTGAAGATTTGACTAAAAGAATAGTGACTTTTATGAAGACTAAATCTATAGTAAATGCTTAATTGCGTTAAACTTTGCCTAAAATGATTGTTTGTACCCGCTGACTAGGCTAATTTTATTTCTTGTAATAATTTTGAAATCCACTGATAATCACTAATTTTGCAGGATGTTTTTGAAAATGAGGTCTCTTTTTGTAATAGTTATATTCTCTCTCTTCTTTTTAGTTTCATGTAATGAGTATCAAAAGGTGCTTAAAAACACTGACGTAAAGGCGAAATATGATTTAGCTGAAAAGTATTATAATGAAGGCGATTACAAGCGTGCGAAGCGTTTATTTGAACAAATAGCTCCAAAGTATGTTGGAAAGCCTCAAGGTGAAAGGGTAATGTTCTTTTTTGCGAATTCTTATTTTCAATCCGGTGACTATTATCTAGCTGGTTATCAATTTGAAAGATTCATCAAGTCTTATTCGCAAAGTGATAAGCTTCAAGAAGCTGTTTATTTAGAAGCCAAAAGTTATTATGAACTATCTCCTAAATATTCTTTAGATCAAACAGATACAGATAAAGCTTTAAGTCGTTTGCAAAACTTTATTAATACTTATCCTGAATCAGAATTTTTTGAAGATGCCAATGCGATGGCTCAAGAGTTAACCATTAAAAAGCAAAAAAAGGAAATTGAAATAGCGAAACAATTCGATAAACTTGGAGAATTTAATTTCCCTATTCTCGTTTCAGCAATAGCAGCTTTAGATAATTTCATTGGTGATAACCCAGGTTCAGTGTACCGTGAAGATGCATTTTTTTACCGTTTGAAGGCGGCAATGAATCTTGCACAGAATAGTATCACAAGCAGACAGCCGGAACGTTACCAAGAGGCAAGAGAGTATTACAACGCGCTTATGAAATCGTATCCTGAAACAAAGTTTTTAAAGAAAGCTGAGAGTTTCAATGACAAAATTAAAAAGGAACTTAATGAGGTTGAAGAGACCTTAACAAAATAATATTAGTAATCTAACGATATGAACGATTTAAAAAACACCAAGGCTTCAGTATCTACTGTAACTCATAACAAAAATGAGTTTGATGAAAAGACTGACAATATTTATGAAGCAATTTCTATTGCTTCTAAAAGAGCTATTCAAATTAACTCTGAAATTAAAAAAGAGCTGTTAGAAAAATTAGAAGAGTTTGCTACTTATAGCGATAGCTTAGAAGAGGTTTTCGAAAACAAAGAACAAATAGAGGTTTCTAAATTTTACGAAAAACTTCCTAAACCTCATGCGCTTGCCGTTCATGAATGGTTAGAAGATAAAATATATTATAGAAATACAGAGAAAGACGCATAAATGTTGAGCGGAAAAAACATCCTTTTGGGTATTACCGGGGGGATTGCTGCTTACAAAACCACCTTTCTTGTTCGTTTATTGATAAAAGCTGGTGCTGAGGTCAAAATTGTTATGACCCAAAGCGCCAGCTCTTTTGTTTCTCCACTCACATTAGCTACGCTTTCCAAGAATCCAGTATTGATGGATTTTATAAATAAAGATGACGGTAGCCTTTCATGGAATAATCATGTTGAGTTAGGTCTTTGGGCTGATGTTATGTTAATTGCGCCAGCGACCGCTAATTCATTATCTAAAATGGCCAACGGCATTTGTGATAATCTCTTGATGGCAACATATCTATCTGCAAAATGTTCTGTTTATTTTGCTCCGGCAATGGACTTAGATATGTATAGGCATCCATCCACTAAAGCATCCTTTGAAAAGCTAAACACCTTTAAAAATATTATGATTCCTGCTGAATCAGGGGAACTTGCCAGTGGATTAGAGGGTGAAGGACGTATGGCTGAACCAGAAAATATTGTTTCTTTTCTAAAAAACCATCTGGCAACTGGTCTCCCATTATCTAAAAAAAAGGTTTTAATTACAGCTGGTCCTACGCATGAAGCAATAGACCCAGTCAGGTTTCTCGGCAATAGGGCAACCGGGTCTATGGGTTTTGAGCTTGCAGAAAGAGCAGCTGATTTGGGTGCTGAAGTAATTTTAATAACAGGCCCTACAACCTTAGAACTGGCTAACAAAACAATAGCGCTAATACGAGTAACTTCAGCTGAAGAAATGTATTTAGCAGTACATACTCATTTTGAAAAGATGCATGTGGTTATTAGTGCAGCTGCAGTTGCTGATTATAGGCCAAAGACGGTTGCAGAACAAAAAATAAAGAAAAAAGGTGATGGAGATTTAAATCTGGAACTTGAGAGAACAAAAGATATTTTAAAATCTATGGGTGAGATCAAAACCAATCAGTTTTTAGTTGGCTTTGCTCTAGAAACCGAAAATGAGTTAGATAACGCCAAGAATAAACTTCAAAAGAAAAATCTGGACGCTATTGTTTTAAACTCGCTCCAAGATAAGGGAGCAGGTTTTGGTCAAGGAACTAATAAAGTCACTTTCATAGACAAGAATTTAAATGTAAATGCGTTTGACTTAAAGACCAAGAGTGAAGTAGCAATAGATATTTGGCAAGAAATTATTTCTTTAAGCAATGCATAGGTTATTAACGTTTATCATTTTTATCTTTTTTTCTGCGACTATAGCGTCACAAGAATTGAACACGACTATAACTGTAAACTCTGATCAAGTAGGTCAAACGAATCAACAAGTATTTAAAACTCTTGAGCGATCATTAAATGATTTTGTAAATAAAAACAAATGGACGGATAGAGTTTATAAGGAGAATGAGAGACTTAACGCCAGAATGTTCATTACGGTTACCAAATATGAGTCTGACCGTTTTGAAGCCAACATTCAATTGCAATCTTCCAGACCAATATTTAATACTTCATACGAAACCCCAGTTTTTAATTATAAGGACAATTCATTTAATTTTCAATATCAAGAATTTGAACCCTTGGTTTATAACCCGAATTCTTTTGATTCAAATTTAGTTGGTGTTATTTCTTACTACGTTTATATCATGCTTGGTCTAGACGCAGATACCTTTTCTCTTCAAGGTGGTGACGAATATTATCGGAAAGCCCAAAATATAGTTACTCAAGCTCAAGGTACTAACTTTAGTGGCTGGAGTCAAAGTGTAACTGATAATAGAACTCGATTTGATATTGTCGATGATTTGTTATCAAATACTTTTCGTGAATATCGTATTGCCATGTATAATTATCATAGAAAAGGTATGGATGTTCTTGGAGATAATAATAGTACAGGCAAACAAGTTATTGCTGGCAGCATTCGGTTATTTGAAACTTTAATTAAGAGACGTCCAAATGCATTTTTAATTCAAACATTTTTTGATGCCAAGTCTGAAGAAATTCAAAATATATTTTCAGATGGTCCAAAAGTTGATATAGTTAAGTTAAAAGAAAGCCTTAATAGAGTAGCCCCATTTTATTCCAGTACATGGAATGATATAAAGTATTGATGATATAGCAATAGAACCTATATCTTTGCGATTCTAAATTGATTGCATTGCTTACGCACCTTTCCATTAAAAATTACGCATTAATTGACGAATTAAATGTTTCGTTTACTTCTGGTTTTACGACAATAACTGGTGAAACTGGTGCAGGAAAGTCTATACTTCTTGGAGGACTTTCTTTGGTTTTAGGAAAAAGAGCTGATTTGTCTTCTTTAAAAAATAAAGAAGCAAAATGTATTATAGAGGCTGAATTTGCAATTTCAAATTATGGATTGAAATCTTATTTTGAAATTAATGACCTTGACTATGCTGCAACAACTTGGTTACGGAGAGAGATTTTACCAAGTGGTAAATCAAGAGCTTTTGTTAATGACACACCAGTTACGTTAGATATTTTATCTGGGTTAGGTGCACAATTGGTAGATATTCATTCTCAGCATCAAACATTAAGACTTACCGAAAATGATTTTCAATTTAGGGTTATAGACGCGTTAGCTGAAAATCAAAAGCTAATAGAAAAATATACCGTCATATTAGCTAAATATAAAGGGTTTATTAAAGATTTAGAAGAACTTAGAGACTTTGAACGAAATGCTTCTAAAGAGTTAGATTATAATAGTTTTCTTTTAGAAGAATTAGAAAAAGCAACTTTAAAAGATGGTATTCTAGAAGCACTTGAAGAAGAATATGATCAACTTTCGAATGTAGAACGTATTATAGAGTTACTCTCTCAAAGCGGTAAAATTTTGAATGATGAACAAATAGGTTTATTGAGCAGTTCTACTATTTTACAACAGGCTTCACAAAAGCTGAGTGATTATGGTAAACAATTTACCAGTCTTAATGAAAGAGTACAATCAATAGCAATTGAATTGACTGATATTGCTTCAGAACTAGAAAGTCTGCAAGAAGATGTTGAAGCTAATCCAAATCGCTTAGAAGAGGTGAATGGTCAACTACAGTTATTACATGATTTATTTAAAAAACATCAAGTTTCCACGGTTATCGAACTTGAAGAAATTAAAATTGAATTATCAGAAAAGGTTGATAGTTCTTTAAATATTGATGCAAAAATTAAAGAGAAAGAAAATTTACTAGCTAGTGTAACCATTGATTTGAACAAGTTGGCATCTGCTATTCATAGTAATAGAAATAGAGTAATTCCACAACTAAAAGAGCTCTTAACAAACAGTCTAAGCAATTTAGGAATGCCTTCTGCTAGCTTTAAAATAGAAATAGAACCCACAGAAAGTTTTAAAGTAAATGGAAAGGATAATCTTATCTTTTTATTTTCTGCAAATAAAGGTTATGATTATGGGGAGTTAAAGAAAGTTGCGTCAGGCGGTGAATTATCACGCATTATGTTGACAATCAAGTCTGTTTTAGCTAATTATGAGCAATTACCTACATTGATGTTTGATGAAATTGATACTGGAGTATCCGGAGAAATATCTTCTAAAATGGGAGATATAATGCAAAAAATGGGAAGTAGCATGCAGGTTTTTTCAATTACGCACCTACCGCAAGTGGCGTCAAAAGGCGCTTCACAATTTAAGGTGTTTAAGGAAGAAACCGGTGAATCAACCAGAACAGACATGCGAAAGCTTACAAATGATGAGAGAGTGAACGAATTAGCTGAAATGTTAGGTGGTAAAAATCTTTCTGATTCTGCGTTAGCACATGCTCGACAGTTATTACAATAATTAATAAAGGTGACTAAATTTAAATATCTTTGTCATAGAAACCAACACTATATTAAATGGCTTATAATTTATTAAAAGGTAAAAGAGGAATCATTTTTGGGGCATTAGACCCAAATTCTATTGCTTGGAAGACTGCTGAACGTGTTCATGAAGAAGGTGGAACCTTTGTTTTGACAAATGCACCAATAGCAATGCGTATGGGGCAGATTAATGCCCTTGCAGAAAAAACTGGTTCAGAAATTATACCTGCTGATGCAACAAATGAAGAAGATTTGGCCAATTTAGTTGCTAAATCAACTGAGATACTTGGAGGTAAACTAGATTTTGTTTTGCACTCAATTGGTATGTCTGTTAACGTTAGAAAAGGTCGTGCATATACTGACGAAAAATATGACTTTACAACAAAAGGTTGGGATGTTTCTGCTTTATCATTTCATAAAGTAATGCAATCACTCTATAAAGCTGATGCTATGAATGAATGGGGTAGTATTGTAGCATTAACTTATATGGCTGCCCAACGAACTTTTCCTGATTATAATGATATGGCTGATAATAAGGCCTATTTAGAATCCGTAGCCCGTAGTTTTGGTTATTTTTTTGGTAAAGAAAAAAAGGTTAGAGTTAATACCATCTCGCAATCACCAACCCCAACCACAGCTGGTCAGGGTGTAAAGGGATTTGATGGTTTTATTTCTTATGCTGAGAAAATGTCCCCACTGGGCAATGCCACGGCTTTAGATTGCGCAGACTATACAGTTTCTTTGTTTTCTGATTTGACCAGAAAAGTAACCATGCAGAATTTATTTCATGATGGAGGCTTCAGTAATACAGGAGTAAGTCAAGAAGTAATTGACGAGTTTACCGAGTAAATTAATCACAAAATAATTAAGCCATCCTCATCAGGATGGCTTTTGTATTTATAGTAATGAAGGAACCTTTTTTTTCATTTGTAATACCAGTTTTTAATCGGCCTGAAGAGGTTCGAGAATTGTTGGAGAGTTTGACTTCACAGCAATATAATAAACCTTTTGAGGTGGTTTTGGTTGAAGATGGTTCTGCACAAAGTTCTAAAGAAGTGGTTCTCGATTACAAAGAGAAGCTTCAGATTTCTTATTACTTCAAAGAAAATTCTGGGCCTGGAGATTCTCGTAATTATGGTATGCGACGAGCAAAAGGTGATTATTTCCTTATTCTTGACTCTGATTGTATCATACCACCTGAGTATTTAATCGAAGTAGAAAAAGAGTTGACAAGTGAGTTTGTTCATTGTTTTGGAGGTCCAGATAACGCTCATGCCTCCTTTAGTGATGTACAAAAGAGTATTAATTATGCAATGACCTCGTTGATAACGACTGGAGGAATTCGTGGAAATAAGAAATCTTTGAATAAATTTCAGCCAAGAAGTTTTAATCTAGGTCTCTCCAAAGAGATATTTGAAAAAACCAATGGTTTTGGTAATATACATCCTGGTGAAGATCCCGATTTAACATTTAGAATTTGGCAAGCTGGTTATTCAACCAGATTATTTTCTAAGGCTTATGTTTATCATAAAAGACGAATAGATTGGAGTAAGTTCTACAAACAGGTTAATAAGTTTGGTTCTGTACGACCAATTTTGAACAAATGGCACCCTGAGACTAAAAAAATGACTTATTGGTTTCCAACAATCTTTTTAGTTGGTTTTGTCATGAGTATAATATTATCCGCATTTGGTTTTACTCAACTTATTATTTGTTACGGACTATACTTTTTAGTTCTTTTTATAGATTCATTTATCAAAAATAAGAACTTAAAAATTGCTTTATTATCAATATATGCCGTCTGCATTCAGTTTTTAGGCTACGGCGTTGGTTTTTTAAAGTCAACCATCTTGCTTAACTTTAACAGAAAACCTGCCGAAGAGTTATTTCCTAATTTATTCTTCTCAAAATAATAGTCGTGTTAAAAAAGTTAGTCACAAACTTAAATCAGCGGAAAGTAAAGGTCTTTTTACTTTTTTTGATATGTTCTTTTTTGGCATGGTCGTTAAGTAAGTTATCAGAATCGTACGAGTCACGAGCAGCTTTTGAAATTGATTACATAAATTTTCCTGACACCTTACTACTAAATACTGCTGAGAAACAATTTGTGAATACAAAACTTAGAACCAGTGGATTTCAGTTTTTAAGTTATGGCATCAGTCCTAAAAAGCTGAAGATTGATTTAAATAATGTTTCTTTTTCCAATGGACGTTATTATATGTCTGCAAATACAATTAAACCACAATTTGAAAAACAATTGTCCAATACAATTTCAATTATTGAGTTTGAAGAACAACAGGTTTTTATTGATTTATATCAAGTCATCAAAAAAGAAGTGCCTATTGAACCTGATGTCTCCATTGAATTAGCGCAGAATCATCTTTTAGAAGGGGATTTGAAAATTGAGCCAAATATTATTGTTTTAAAAGGACCTTCAAATGAAGTCAAATCCATTACTAAAATTAAGACCGAACAATTAATTTTTAATGAACTCAAAGAAGATTTTTCAAAATCAGTAGGCATTGTCATACCGGATGGTTTGGTGAACGGAGAAATCTCAACAAATTCAGTTAAAGTATCTGGTAAAGTAGTACGTTTTTCTGAAAAGGAATATACTATAAGTATTGAAGCCAAAAATGTGCCTGTTGGCTTTCGAATTAGAATGTTTCCCAATCAAGTTGGTTTAGTATGTAAGGCAAGTATAGATACCTTGAAAGATATTTCTAATGATGATTTTGAGGTTGTTGTTGATTGTTCAAATATTGATAAAACAAAAAGTCAACTCCTCATAGAAGTTTCAAAATCTCCAGAAAATATTTATGCGGTACAATTATTGAATAACCAGATTGAATTCGTTTTAGAGAAGTTATGAAAATAGTTGGACTTACAGGTGGGATTGGCAGCGGTAAAAGTACAGTTGCCAAAATCTTTGAATCATTAGGTGTTCCTGTTTATAATTCTGATAAGGAGGCAAAGAATTTAATGACCTCGTCCCTATCATTAAAAAATGAGCTCGTTCGGCTTTTTGGTAAAAAAGCTTTTGAGCATAAAAAGTTAAACAAAAACTATATTTCGAGTAAAGTTTTCAAAAATCCAGACTTACTTCAAAGGTTAAACGAAATTGTTCATCCGGCTGTGAAGAATCATTTTTTGGAATGGACAACTAAACAAAATTCTGAATATGTTATTCAAGAAACCGCATTGATTTTTGAGAATAGTAGTCAAGATTATTATGATGTAGTTATTTTGGTAACGGCTCCAAAAAAGGAGAGAATACGACGTGTTATGGAAAGAGATGGTGTTCAAGAAATTAAAGTTCTAGAACGAATGTCTCATCAATTGGATGATTCCGATAAAATTGAATTAAGTGATTTTGTTGTTGAAAACCTCGATTTAGAATACACACATCAACAAGTGTATAAAATTCATAATCAACTACGTAGTAAGTCCACTTAGGCTCAATATTTTAACATTTTTGTTAAGGTTAGGTTAAACGGTAAATGGGCTAAATGTTAAATTTCTAATTTTACTTTAATGAACAAGAAGCGATTTGTTCTTCTAGTCATTTTGATGAGTCTCTCACTTATCGGAATCATTTCAGTTCAAGTGTATTGGATACAGAAATCGGTCGATGATAAAAAGGAGCAATTTTCAAATGCGGTTGAAGATGTTTTGGATAAGGTTGCAGAGCGAGTTGAAAGTAGGGAGCGAAAAGAATATTCCGATCGTATTGCCGCTTTAGTAGATAGTGTTGGTAGTCCAAAGTCATCACAAATAAGTAATATCTTTTTTGTTGACCGGGATTTGAATTCTGATGAACTAAAGTTTTATCAGCATGGTATTTTAGAGGAAGATTACGGTATCTCCTCAATGTTCTTTGACAATGATAGTGGTGATGATATTACCACAATAAAAAATTTCACTAGTAAACGTACGACTACAATTTTTAAAGAAGATTATGGTCTAGATGGACAACGTTATGCGCTAACACCTATTCAAAAGATTGAAAAACTTGGAAACCTTTCTGCTATGCAAAAAGCCCAATTTGACGATTTATTTATGGAAATGGCCAAACAAAATCCGATTCATAAAAGGGTGTCAAAACAAGAGTTAGAACTTTTGTTAGATCGTGAGCTTAAAAATAGAGGTATAAACATTGATTATGAGTACGGTCTATACAGTCGTGGTTTTCCAACGAAAGTAAAATCAAAACGATTCAAGTTTACTAATAACACGCTTTATGAAACTCCAATTTTTAGAGATAGTGAAGGTAAAACGGATTTTGCTTTATTGATGACCTTTCCAAGTAAGAAGAAATTTTTATTGAGTAGTATCATGACAATGGCAATTTTGTCTTTGTTATTTACATTGGTAATAGTTGTAGCCTATTCTAGTGCTATTTATCAATTAATACAACAAAAGCAAATTTCTGAAATCAAATCAGATTTCATTAATAATATGACCCATGAGTTCAAAACGCCAATAGCCACAATAAATTTAGCAGTTGAGGCAATAAGAAATCCTAAATCTTTAGAAGATAGGGAAAAGGTTTTACGATACTTGGGGATGATTAGAGATGAAAATAAACGTATGCACGCTCAGGTAGAGAATGTTTTACGGATTTCTAAGCTTGAAAAAAACCAATTAGATATTAGTAAGGATAGGGTGGATGCTCACGACATTATTAATGATGCAACAGCACACGTAGAACTTATTGTTGAAGATAGAGGTGGTTATATTAATACGCATTTAGATGCATCTAGATCAGAAGTTCTGGCAAATGAGATGCATTTTACCAATGTAATTGTGAATATTTTAGATAATGCAGTAAAGTATTCGCCGGAAGCACCAAAAATTGATGTTTTTACAGAGCTGGCAAAAAATAATATTATTATTAAAGTACAAGATCAAGGTGCTGGAATGAGTAAGGCTGTGCTTAAAAAGGTCTTCGAGAAGTTTTATCGGGAGCATACTGGTAATATACATAATGTAAAAGGTCATGGTTTAGGCCTGGCCTACGTTAAAAAAATAGTGGATGATCACCAAGGTGAGGTATATGTTGAAAGTGAAAAAGGAAAAGGAAGTACTTTTTACATTAAGCTGCCTTTAATTTAAAAAATTATGGAATTAGAAAACAAAAAAATACTTTTAGTAGAAGACGATCCAAATTTTGGAATCGTACTTAAAGATTACTTACAAATGAATGATTTCGATGTTGTTCTTGCTAAGAATGGAATGGAAGGCTTCGAGAAATTTAAGAAAGACAACTATGATGTTTGTATTCTTGATGTAATGATGCCTTATAAAGATGGTTTTACTTTAGCTAAGGAGATTAGAGAAAAGAACGAGAATGTTCCTATTATCTTTTTAACCGCCAAAACAATGAAAGAAGATGTTTTGAAAGGTTATAAGGCTGGAGCAGATGATTATTTGAATAAACCATTCGACTCTGAGGTTCTTTTAATGAAATTAAAGGCACTCATGCAGCGAAAAGCATCAAATACTCTTGCAGATAGTAAACAATTCGAATTTAAAATCGGAAATTTCCATTTAAATTCTAAGTTGCGTTTTCTTAAATATTTAGAAGAAGAACCTATTAAGCTTTCTCCAAAAGAAAATGAATTGTTACGTTTATTGGCTTTACATGAAAATGATTTAATGCCTAGAGAATTAGCCCTAACTAAAATATGGAGAGATGATAATTATTTTACCTCTCGTAGTATGGATGTTTATATTGCTAAGTTGAGAAAATATTTAAAGAAAGACGACGTCGTTGAAATTCTTAATATTCACGGTGAAGGCTTTAGATTAGTGGTTAAAACTGAAGGTGAAACTTCGGTCTAAAGTCATAAACAAGGTTTTAAAAACGCTTCAATTGTATTGAAGCGTTTTTTTGTTTAAATAAGATTTAATTAATTGAGTTTATACTGGTCTTTTATCTTTGCTACAATGTCTTGCGGAGTTGCCTGTATTGAAACAACTATTGCATCAATTGGCTCTTCTAAGGTATCAAATTGTGATTGTAGTAGTACAGAAGACATAAAGTGACCTTTACGTTGTTCTAATCGCCTTTTCACTTGTTCAAAAGTGCCTTTGAGATACACGAACACCATTTGTTCCTCTATATTATTTTGTAGAATTAGGCGATATTTTTCTTTTAATGCTGAACAGGCTATTATTGCCCCTGATTTTGCTTGTTCAATGGCTAGTTTGTTTAAACTTTCTAACCAACCCTGTCTATCATTATCATCAAGAGCTTCACCCGAGCTCATTTTCACAATATTCTCTTTAGGATGATAATCATCGCCATCAAAAAAAGGCACATCATAAGATTTGCTTAAAAGCTGGCCAATTGTAGTTTTGCCAGTGCCAGAAACACCCATTACAATAAAAATTGGTTTATTCATTGCTTTAGTTTATTCCTTTTTATTTTATTTATTAATGTTGAGATATCTTCGTCAAAATCGGTCCAAATAATTTCATTATTCTTTCGATTCCATGTTAATTGACGTTTTGCAAATCGCCTTGTATTTTTTTTAATTTCTTCTACAGCAAAATTTAAATCTTCTTTACCATCAAAAAAAGCAAAAAGTTCTTTGTAACCAACAGTCTGAAGAGCGTTTAAACTTTTGTGCTTATATAAATCTTTAGCTTCGTTCAATAATCCATTTTCCATCATCACATCAACACGTCTATTAATTCTCTCATAAATAAGTTCTCGTTCAGCTTTAATTCCTACATAAATTGTTCTAAAAATACGTTCTTTTCTTTTTTGATTTAAAAAACTGGAATATGGTTGTCCAGATACTCTACAAATTTCTAAGGCTCGAATAACTCGGTGCGGATTTTCAATATCGACTTGCTTGAAATAGAATGGGTCCTTTTTTTTCAATTCGTTCTGTAAATACGAAAGACCTTTTTCTTTTTCGAGTTGTATGAGTTCTTCACGAATTTGGATAGGTACTGGCGGAAAACTATCTAAACCCTTAACCACAGCATCAATATAAAGACCACTACCACCAACAAGTATAGCAATGTTCTTTTCTTTAAAAATATGATCTAGTTTTAAAATAGCTTCTTTTTCAAAATCTCCAACTGAGTAGGTGTCAAATATGCTTTTGTGTTGTATGAAATGATGATGTGCTATCTTTAGCTCCCTATGAGAAGGGACAGCTGTGCCAATAGTCATTTCTTTATAAAATTGACGAGAATCAGCCGAGAGAATTTCGGTTTGAAAATGATTTGCAAGGCGAATGGCTAAGTCTGTTTTGCCAATAGCTGTAGGTCCAATTACGGCAATGAGGGTTTTAGTAATCATAGGTGATATCCGCAACTATAACAATGCTTAGCATTGTCACGATGACCTTCCGCTGAGCACGATGGACAGGCCTGCGTGTTACTATGAACAACGCTTCTTCCTTTATTGTTTTTTCCATGACGTGAAAATTCTACAGTTACAATACCCGTTGGCACTGCAATAATACCATACCCTAGAACCATAATGATTGTAGCTATAAACTGTCCAAGATTTGTTTGAGGCGCAATATCACCATAACCTACAGTGGTTAGGGTTACGATTGTCCAATAAATACTTCGTGGTATGCTTGTAAAACCAGCCTCATCACTCTCTATTAAGTACATTATGGTACCCATTATAACTGATAAAATCAAAACCACATAAATGAATACTGCAATCTTGGCTCTACTAGCTTTTAATGCCGCTTTTAGTTGTGAAGCTTCACCTAAAAACTTTACCAATTTTAATATTCTAAATATTCGAAGTAATCGAAAAGCTCTTACAGCTAATAAAACTTGGGACCCTGCAAAAAGATATGATAGATATAATGGTATGGTAGATACAAAATCAATAATACCGTAAAAGCTAAAAATATACTTAAATGGCTTTTTTAAGCTAATAATTCGTGCAAAGTATTCAACTGTAAAAAAAATGGTGACAACCCATTCTAAGGTTAATAGTAAATCGTGATAGTTTTGATCAACTTCTTTCACACTTTCAAGCATTACTAATACGACACTCACAATTATCAGAAATACGAGCGCAATATCAAAAAAACGCCCTAGGGGAGTGTCTGCTTCATAAATAATTTCATGAAGACGATGTTTCCAACCAGAATGTACTTCTTCTCTCAAGTAGATGGATTTAATTCTAAAATCTTAATTCTATTCTTTTTACGAAGGTATGATTCCATGATTAAAGTTGAATTTGAATCACCTTCTATTGGCGTAATCAATGTTTCTAATATATGAATATTATTTAGTTGGTGGTTAAGTTCAACATATCCGAAGCCTTTTAGGTGTCCTTCTTTTATAAGAATGACACTCTGTTCTCCAATGGATCTTCCTTTGTCAACTAAAGCAATATTACGGTTATCAAGGCTATATTTGTTAAATATAGTTTCAACAGTTTCTGAATTGTCTTCTAATGATTCAATACTATCAAGGCCAAACTCTTCTTCTAATTTTGATAAAAATAAAGCACTGCTTTTGGCACTTGTGAAACTACTTAATCGAGTGAATTGAACATTAACTTTTTCCGTTTCAAATTTTAGAGCCCCATTGTTATCCTTAGTTAAATAAAGCCCAAATGAAAACCCTTTTTTTCTTATCTTTTGATTGTATTTGGGATTTGTTTTTTTGATTTCGTGATACTCTTTTAATAGCGCAATTAATTCACTACCAGTTTCTTGATAGGTTACTTTTTTAGTTTCTTTTTGTAATTTTCTTGCTAAATCACCAACATTAGTAAAATGTTGATTGACTCTTTTTTTCATGTTTTTGGTTTTACCCAAAAAAATAATTTCTCCGTCTTTGTTATGCAAATAATAAACTCCAGTTTCAGTTGGTAATTCCTCCACCATATCTAATTGTCGTGTCGAAAGTTCTCCTAAAGTTTCTTCTCTTATTACAGTTTTAATTATGGATTTATCTGAGTCTTTAATCAATAAAAGTTTAAATAATTTAAGAGTGGCTTGTGCGTCACCGTCTGCTCTATGTCTATCACTTACTGCAATGCCTAATGATCTGACTAGTTTTCCAAGACTGTGAGACTCTGCATCGGGTATTAGTTGTTTAGAGAGTTCCACGGTGCATAAAGTTTTGCGCTGAAAATCGTACCCTAGTCTTCTAAATTCAGTTCTTAAAATACGATAATCGAATTGTGCGTTATGAGCAACCAGCGTAGCACCTTCTGTGATTTCAATAATTCTTTTGGCAACCTCATGAAATTTAGGAGCACTTTTCAACATCGAATTATTGATGCCAGTTAATTTAACAACAAAGGGTTGTATATCTCTTTCAGGGTTAATTAAACCAGCAAACTTATCTACAACATCTTGACCATCGAAGCGATAGATTGAAATTTCCATGATACCCTCTTCATTGTATTTACCGCCGGTACTCTCAATATCTAAAATGGCATACATCAATCTACTCCTGAATTTTATGAATAATTTCTAGCTCCAAAGATACTACTTCCGATACGCACCATAGTACTACCTTCTTCAATGGCTATTTGATAATCTCCGCTCATACCCATTGACAATACTTTTACATCTGAAAGCATACTCACGGTAGTGTCGAAAAGTAATTTTAAATTTTTAAATTCTTTTCTAATTTGATTTATGTCTTGGGTGAAGGTGGCCATGCCCATAAGACCAACAATTTTTATATTTTCTAAAGATTTAAATTCTTCAGATTCCAATAAGTGTAGAAGTTCTTTCTCATCAAAACCAAATTTACTTTCCTCATTAGCTATATGAATTTGTAAAAGACAGGAGATTACACGATTATTTTTTTTTGCTTGTTTGTCAATTTCCTTTAATAGTTTTAAACTATCAACCCCATGTATTAGACTTACGTATTCAGCCATATATTTTACTTTATTACGCTGAACATGGCCAATCATATGCCACTCAATATCTTTAGGCAAGACTTCCCATTTTTTGGTCATTTCTTGGACTTTATTTTCGCCAAAAATTCTTTGTCCAAATTCATAGGCTTCCAAAATAGATTCGGTTGGTTTGGTTTTTGAAACCGCAACAAGTGTTACACCTTCAGGGATGGTCTCCTTTATATTTTTAAGATTTGTTGCAATAGCCATTCTTATCTATGTTTTATATTTCGTAGATAGCAAGTCCACTTCTTAATTTGGGTTCAATATAAGTGCTTTTGGGCGGCATCACTAAGCCCGCATCTGCAATTGCTTTTATTTCTTCAATACAAATAGGTACCAAACTAAAACCTACTTTAAAATGGCCTTCATCAATATGATCTTTCATTTTAATATGATTGTATTTACCATAACCATATGCTATTCTTTTATCATTTCTTAAATCTTGAATACCCAATATAGGTTCTAAAATTGTTTTATAAAGAATTTGTGTATCTAAGGCACTCAAAGGGTCGGTAAATTCATAAACCTTTTTTCTCAAATAAAGAGAATAAAATTCTCCATCTAAATACATGCTAAAATGATGTTTTTTCTCAGGTTTGTATATGCCATCATTTCTTTTTTCAATTCTATAAAGCGTATCTAAAGCTATTAAAAATGCTTCTTTTGAAAGCCCGTTTAAGTCTTTTACCATTCGATTGAACTCAAAAATTTTAATTTCAGATTCAGGTATTAAATAGCTCATAAAGAAATTATAAGCTTCTTGACCACCATGCTTAGTATTTTTTTCTTTGGACCTTTCAGCCAGTAAGGCAGACGATGCACTTCTATGGTGCCCATCTGCAATATAAAGGGCATTTACATCACCAAATAATTTCTGTAATTTTTCAATAGTATCAATGTTCGAAATTTTCCAAAGTTTATGTCTTACTTTATCCGTAGTGGTAAAATCATAGACTGCAACTTTTGTAATTTCAATTTCTAGAATATTAGAAATTTCATCATCATCTTTATAAGTCATTAATACAGGTTCCGCATTAAACCCTACAGTATTCAAATATTCAGAAAAAAGTACTTCTCTTTCTTCAAGAGTGTCTTCATGTTTTTTGATGATATCATTATTGTAATCAGTTACACTAGTTGCACAAAAAAGGCCTAAACTTTTAAAACTATTTTTACTTAATTGATATAGGTAGAAACAAGGAGTCTCATCTTTTTCAAATACAGCATCTTCTAAAAATTCCAGGTATCTGTTCTGAACTAGTTTAAAACGTTCTTTACCTGAAATATTTTTATGAAATTTAAAACCAGGATTAATGATATGTAAGAAGGAAAATGGATTGTATTCTAAAATGCTATTGAGCTCATTTTTATCATACTCTTCATAAGACTTAGATGCAACATAGGCAACTTTATCTTTTGTTGGCCGTATAGCTTTAAATGGTTTTACTATTGCCATACTAGTTAAATTGTGCGGCGACTTTTTCAGCTTTCTTTGAAGCCGAATAATCGTAAAAACCTTCATCCGATTTAACACCTAATTTACCGGCCATCACCATATTTACAAGTAAAGGACAAGGAGCATATTTTGGATTTTTAAAACCATCATACATCACTTTCAGAATAGAAAGACAAACATCTAAACCTATAAAATCGGCAAGTTGTAATGGTCCCATTGGGTGGGCCATTCCTAATTTCATAACAGTATCGATTTCTTCAACCCCTGCAACTTTGTTATATAAAGTTTCAATTGCCTCATTAATCATTGGCATTAAAATACGATTGGCCACAAAGCCAGGGTAATCGTTAACCTCTGTGGGAGTTTTGCCAAGCTTTTTCGAAAGCTCCATAATTGAATTAGTAACTTCATCGGAAGTGCTATATCCCCTAATAATTTCTACCAATTTCATTATAGGTACTGGATTCATAAAGTGCATTCCAATGACCTTTTCAGGTCTATTGGTAACGGCTCCTATTTGAGTTATAGAAATTGAAGAAGTATTTGAGGCTAAAATTGTTTTATAAGCGCATACTTCATCGAGCTCTCTAAAAATATTTAGTTTTATATCTAAATTCTCTGTTGCAGCTTCAACAACTAAATCAACATTATTAACACCTTCTTTTAATAATGTAAACGTGGAAATATTATTAAGAGTAGTTTTTTTATTCTCCGTTGTAATACGTCCTTTAGACAGCATTCTATCAAGATTCTTAGTAATTGTCGCTATCCCTTTATCTAATGAGTCTTGAGCAATATCAATGAGATGAACTTTGTATCCGTTTTGGGCAAAAACATGAGCTATACCATTACCCATAGTACCTGCTCCGATTACAGCAATTATATTCATGGTTTTTAATTTTCAAATGCTTCAATGATTTGTAAAGCAACTCTAAGCGCTGCTGTACCCTGATTTAGTGAGACAATAGGTGTCGTATTATTATTTATTGCATCAGCAAATGTTTCTAATTCATCTAAAATTGCATTATTAGCTTCAACTTCAGGGTTTTCAAAGTAAATCTGTTTTTTAATACCCTCAGCATTTTGCAGAATCATATCAAAATCACCAAGAACTTCTGGAGCATCTTTCATTTTTACTACTTCTACTTTTTTCTCTAAAAAATCAACAGAGATGTAGGCATCTTTCTGAAAAAAACGAGACTTGCGCATATTTTTCAAAGAAATTCTACTAGCCGTTAAGTTGGCAACACAGCCATTTTCGAATTCAATTCTGGCATTGGCTATGTCCGGTGACTTACTAATGACAGAAACTCCACTTGCATTAATCAACTTTACTTCTGAATGTACGACACTTAAAATAGCGTCAATATCATGTATCATTAAATCTAAAACAACCGGCACATCAGTCCCTCTTGGATTAAATTCTGCCAAGCGATGCGTTTCAATAAACATTGGGTTTTGAATACTATCGTTAACAGCAATAAATGCAGGATTAAAACGCTCTACATGACCAACCTGACCTTTTACCTTAAATTTTGATTCTAATTCTATTAATTCTTCAGCTTCTTCAAGTGTATTCGTGATTGGCTTTTCTATAAAAATATGTTTCCCTTTTTCAATAGCTTTTTTAGCGCAATTATAATGAGAAAGAGTAGGGGTGACTATATCAATAACATCAACAGCATCAATTAATGCATTAATGTTTTCGTAAGAGGTATATCCAAACTCATCCGCTACTTTTTTAGCATTTATTTCATCCGGATCATAAAAACCGATAAGTTCATATTTAGCGGATTGATTTAATAAACGCAGATGGATTTTACCCAAATGACCAGCACCTAAAACACCAACTTTTAACATAGTCTTTGTTATTTCTTCAAAAATAGGAATAACAACAGAAAATGCTTCTATCGATACTCGAAGTTCACTAAGAACTTTTTAATTTAGTAAGCCAAACTAAATTATGCGAGATACAATAAAACATAGGGGAATGCGAAATAACTTAGCAGAAGTGCTCGCAAACAAAGGTATAATCGATGAAAAAGTATTAGATGCTATTCGCGAAGTACCAAGGCACCTATTTTTAGATAGTAGTTTTGAAGCACATGCTTATCAAGACAAAGCTTTTCCTATTGGTGCGGATCAAACAATTTCTCAGCCCTATACAGTTGCCTTTCAAACAGAATTATTACAGGTTTCACCAGGTCAAAAAATATTAGAGATTGGCACAGGAAGTGGTTATCAGACAGCAGTGTTATTGACTTTAAGGACAAAGGTTTACACCATCGAGCGTCAACAAGAGTTATTCAAAAAAACAAAATTGTTCTTTGGAAAGATGGGCTACAGACCAAGAAAGCTTGTGTTTGGTGATGGCTATAAGGGTTTGCCAGACGAAGCTCCTTTTGAACGGATTATCGTAACAGCAGGTGCACCTGAGGTACCTAAACCTCTTTTAGCTCAGCTAAGTATTGGAGGTAGGTTGGTAATCCCAGTTGGAATAGAAGATCAAATAATGACCCTCTTTATTAGAAAATCTGAAAAGGAATTTGAAAAAAAGGAATTGGGAAATTTTAGATTTGTGCCTTTATTAGAGAATAAAAATTAAAATTGTAAGCCTACATTAATTCCATTTTCAGTAATTCCGTTAAAATGCCTTTGAACATATCCAAATCTTAAAAATCTAAATTTATTCCAACCTAAATTACCTAATGCAATTCCAAATTCTGAATAAGGTTGGTTTGCAGTTGTTGCTAGTATTTTACCACTTAGAATGAGGTGAGCGTTAAGCTTATTTAACAACGGTATTTTTTGCATTATAAAGCCTTTAAAGTTATGTTCTAAATGTCCTTCAAAATAGTTTTTGTTTGTGCTAAAATTATAATAGGGTAACAAAAAAAACGAGTTTAAATAATTGCCTCTTGTAATTCTTGTTCTATTTCCATTAAAATGTTGATAATCAATAAATGATATATTTTCCCCATTTAAAAAGGTCCCCGCACGAAAATTATAAGCAAATCGCCCTTTATTGGCAACATCAAAATTTTGATAAAGTCTAATTTTGAATTGATCAAAATTATTTGAAGAGGTATTGCTAGCAAACCCCTTTTCATAGCCTAACAATAAAGTCGGATACCTATCTTCTGAATAATTAAATTTTCCATCGGGGTAATTCAAATATTTTTGATTAAACCGAATTCTGGTTGTAAATGAGAACTTAAAAATATTATGAGCTTCGACAGCAGAATTCTCAAAGTCGTCTGGGTTTAAAGGATTATTTGAGGTATACTCACTGTTGTCACTACCAAATAAGACATAGTCTGTAGTATTGAATAAAGCTTGTCTATCTTCGAAACCTAAGTTTAAGAAAGCGTAGATACCATTAGTAATCTCTTGAGAGTAAAATACTTCTGAAAAATTACGTTCGTAGAATTTTGCAAAGTTTTTTTCAAAAAGAAGAGAAACAAAGGTATTGCCAAATGGTGTAATAGGGTTGGTGTTATTAAATTGTTTGGCTTCACTACCTGCACTAAAACTCAAAAATGGCCTTGAGAAATTATTAAAACGATATGATAAGGAACCCTTAGGCCTAAATCGTTTTTCCGAAAGACCATAATTGAAAGAGGTTGCAAGGTTTAGTCGAGTTCCTTTTTCTTTATTTAATTTTAAATAATCAAAACCAAAACCTCCATTCCACCCTTGTACTGTATTAAATTGTGTGTTAGCGAATGGTGTGGTTAGGGTAAAGAACTTTTCTTTAAAAGTGTTACTGTAGGTGTAGCCAAATAATAATGAGCCCAAATTTAATTTATTACCAACGGCATCAACTGAGTCTAAATATTTTTGAGATTTTCTTATAACCTCCAAACTGTCTTTTATTTGATAATCATTCTGTTCTTCTAATGTAAGCGGCACCGCGCGTACCTTATTCCAATAAAGAGAATCTTTTTTATTTGCATTATCGGCAAAGGAGAGTACTTCATTTGTGAAATCCTTTTTTTCAAATTCAGGATTAAGTTTATAGTTTTTATACCCTGCGGTAAAACGACCATTTCCTTTAAAACCAAATATTCCATACTGAAAATCAATGCTTTGAAGTACTTTTAAATAAGTGTCATCAACCTTTGAATAAATAAAGTCTTGTGTTAAAGAAATGGTGTCTGCAGGTAATATTTGTGTTTGAAGCCCCGTTACTTTAAAATCGGCCGCATAAATTGACCACTTATTTTCTACAATGTAAATATCACCTGTAAAAACACGGTCTTTTGACCTTTTAGGGATAACCTTAATTTGATTAATTAAATTATTATGATCGTCGTAAAAAGTTCCAATAAGGCGATAGCGATAATAGTTAAAAGCATTATCAGCGATAGGGGAAATAAGTTGGTTGCCAAACTCAACGGTATTGCCATAAAACGAAAAGTTCACATCCGAAGCATTATTAAAACTAAAGCCATTATCATCACCACTAACTTTTGAAGCAACAATCTTTTCTTTAAATTCATTTTTAGATTTAGCAATTTTAGAAATTGTCTCTGACAAATAAATAATACCTGAACGAGTTGAATCTAAGCCACCACCATAATCCCCTAAATCTTGGCCTAAAATCTTCTTTGGAGCATCTTTAATGCGAATCAACCCTTTAGAGTAAAAATCAGCTGTAAAATCTTCAAGTTTCTTTCGGTTTTCTGCTCGTTGCTTAATCGCATTCTTAATTACTCTAATTGCCGGATTTTCTTTAGCAGTAACAGCGACTTCATTAAGTTGTAATGTTTCTTCTTGAAGAACAACATCTAAGATAAAAGGTAGTTGAGCTATAGATGGAGTTATTTTTTTAGTTGTATATCCAAGGTATTTGTAAACAATAGTAACATCAAGAGAATCGTTTAATTCTAATTCATAAATCCCATTATCATTTGTAGTGGTGCCATTGATTGTTCCTTCAAAATAGATGTTAACAAATGGTAATGGAGTACCATCTTTATCCGTTACTTTTCCTTTAATTTGAGAGAAAAGATGGTTTTGAAATACCATAAAAAAAATAAAACAAAAGAGTAGTTTAACTTTCATGAATAGTTTTATTAAATCCAAGATTAACTAAATTCTCTTTTTATAAATGTTGTCTCTTTGTTAAATATGTAGAAAATTGGGAATTTTTAATATTTGATGAAGTTAGTTGTCATTCATCTTAGTCGCTTTATAGTCATAGATACATTTAAGAATACAAATGTGTATGCTAATTGAAGTTAACTTCAATGAAGGAATTAGGCAAAGTAAGATCAATTTAAAAACTAAGTATTGAAGTTCTTTTTTATACGTGATAAATCTCGTTTGTTATCACGGTCTTTAATTGATTCTCTTTTATCATAGTTTTTCTTTCCTTTAGCAAGGCCAACATTAATTTTAGCTAGCCCTCTTTCATTTAAAAAAAGATTTAACGGAACTATTGTCAAACCGGAAGCAGTAACTTCTTTTTGTAGTTTTTTCAGCTCTCTTTTATTAAGTAAGAGTTTTCTTTGTGCCTTGGGTTGATGATTGTAATGCCCACCATATGTGTATTCATCAATTTGCATATTTATTACAAATAGTTCACCAGCCTCGTTGAATTCGCAAAAACTTTGAGATATTGAGGCTTTACCAAGTCTTATTGATTTAATTTCAGTGCCGCCCAGAACAATTCCTGCTGTATATTTATCCAAGATTTCATAATCGAACTTGGCGCGCTTATTTTTTATGTTGATATTTTTCTGCATCGAGTGCAAAAATAAGTTTAATTGCTAAAAATGTAATGATTTATAGCTTTTTACGATTATGGTTAAAACTATTATAATGAAAAAGACATTCTTGATTCTTTTAATACTATTGGTGAGCTCATGTAAAAAAGCGAATAAGAAAGAATTAGATGCACAGCAGATTATTGATAAAACTATTGAAGTTAGTGGAGGTATCCATTATAAGAATAGTACTGTTTCGTTTGACTTTAGAGATATACATTACATTTCCGACCAAATTGATGGAAAAAAATTATTAAAGAGGATTACTACCACGGACTCTTTGGTAATCACTGATATTAAAGCGCATAATAGTTTTCAACGTTTTTTTAATGATAGTTTATTAATTCTTTCAGATTCTATTTCAAATAGATATGCTAATTCCGTTAATTCTGTTCACTATTTTGCACGTTTACCATATGGCTTAAATGATTCGGCAGTCAATAAGGAACTAATAGGTGAGGTGATGATAAATGGTAACAATTATTATAAAATAAAGGTTACATTCAATCAGAATGATGGGGGTGAAGATTTTGATGATGTATACATATATTGGGTAAATAAGATTACCTTAAAACCTGATTTTCTAGCCTATGAATTTCATGTTGATGGTGGAGGAATTCGTTTCAGAGAAGCTTATAATGAAAGGTATATCAACAAAATTAGATTTGTGGATTACAAAAACTACAAGGCCAATAACAAGGTTGTTGATATTTTTGAAATAGACAGTTTGTTCAATACTGAATCATTAGAATTGCTTTCAAAAATTGAATTGAAAAATATACGAGTTGAAGCTTTGAACTAGTTTATTTTTAATCGAATGTCTGTGGCAGTACTATCGATTATTCTTACAATAAATAAGCTGGCGTTATCATCTTCTTCCATTCCTTCATATTTTTCATAACCTAAAAGCTGATTTGTCAAATTTGGAGTTGTATTACTATGACCTACTATTAAAACACTTTTGCCTTCATTGTCCGCCATTAGGGCTTGAATATCAATGTCTCTTGGGTCATAATATTGTACATCTATATTCTTTTTAACAGATGTGGGCGCAGCTGTCATTAGGGTTCGTTCGTAATTGGTAGAATAAATTGCGTCTAAAGAAATAGGATCAAATACTTCAGCCCATCTGATAGCGCGATCAAGCCCATCCTGAATTAATTCAGGATCTACATTGTTGGGGTTACTAGTGTCTTTTTCTGCATGCCTAATTAAATAAAAAGTAGATACTATTGGTTCTTTACTAATTTCTTTATCTTTAGCCTCTTGTTTACAGCTTAAAAATCCCACTAGAAGTAGTAAACAACTCAAATATTTTACGTAATTTATTTTTGCTGAAGGGCTATTCATAGTCATATTTAAAAAATTGAATTAAGTTAAAAATAGCACTAAATTTTCAATTAGTTCCATGGGTAGGTTTCTCAAAATCGTAATCATCTTTCTTTTCACTATTTATTCTTTTGCACAAGAAAGTAGTTTACCTGAAGACTTAAGACAGCATAACTTGACTCAATTCAATTCGAGTTTGTTCAATCCTACATTCTCTTTTGATAGAAATCAGCCTAGATCTTTATCATTATGGTCGCGTTGGCAATGGCAAACTGTGGATGCAGACCCCACCACACTATTCGTTAATTATACTCAAAAAATTGACGCCCAATCTTCAGCAGGGATTGGTTTTTTTCAACATAACACGGGTTTATTTTTAAATACTGGAGGTATTTTAAACTATGCTTATGCTATTTCACTTGGAGAGGAGTCCAATTTAATTTTTGGAACAAATATTAATTTCTACAATCAAAAGTTAGCGGATGATCGTTTAATTAACGGTGATCAAGTAGATATTGCCCAGCTTTCCACAGAAAATAGTTTTATTGCAGAATTTGCCCCTGGTCTTCGAATTCAGGTTAAAGATTTTGATATGGCCATGACTATTGAAAATGCATTAGACTATAATTTTTCAGATAACGAAAGGGGTGAGACATCAAGAATTTTTTCTGCTTCTATAGGTAATAGATTTCCTATTTTTTTGCTTGACGAGGTAAGTTATTTGAGACCCTTGGCTTATGTTAGAGCCGTACCAAATGAAGATACTCAATACGGTCTAACCGCTTTATTCTCTAACCCTAAATTTTGGGTTCAAGGCGGGTATAATAGTTTTTATGGAGTTTCTGGTGGGGCAGGGGCTACACTTTTTGAAAAATTTTCAATCGGAGCCCTCGTTGAATTCGGATTAGATAATACGATTAGCGCTGAGGACCCCACGTTTGAAATTGTTGCTTCATATTATTTTGGAAAACAGACTTTTGCCGCAAAGGAGAAAAAAGAAAAGAAATCTGTTGAGGAACGTATGGATGAAGTTGAAGAGCGCAGAAGACTCGCACAAGAGGAACGTGAGCGTCAACGTTTAGAAAAAGAAAGACTAATAGCTGAGGCTAGGCAAGATTCGCTAAATAAAGCTCGAAAGATTGAACTTGCGGCGGTTAAAGAACAAAATCGACTAGATAGTATTGCTCGAGTTCAAAGAGAACAAGAGGTTGAAATACAACCTAACGAAAAATATGAAGAAGTAGTAACCTCAGACGGCCTTGAACCCGGCTTTTATTTAATTGCAAATGTCTTTGGTACTCAAAAATATTTTGAAAACTTCATGACTACTTTGCAAGCACAAGGTTTAAAACCTAAATCATTCTTAAGAAGTTTAAATGGATACAATTATGTCTACTTAGAAAGATTTGATACTATAGAAGAAGCTCGAGCAGCTAGAGATAGCAATTTTAATGGAAGATACAATGAAGCACTTTGGATTTTTAGAGTAAGAGGAGAATAATTATTTTTTTATTTCACGGTCTATGAGTTGCTCTAAATAGGCCATAGTATTCATTAAGTATTTTCTGTCACGAGTCATTGTTCCCATAGCAACAGCACCTTGTAAAATAGTATATAACTGTTTTGCGAATTGTAGTGGCGGAACAGCTATTTTTAGTTCATTTGAATTAATTCCGTTTTCTATAACCAGTGCAATTTTCCCTTCAATTTCCTTTATAGTCTCTTTGTTGGCTGCTGCTAATAAAGTATTATTATGCTGGGCATCAACCCCTATATTTAAAATTGGACAACCACCCATGGAAAGAGTAAAAACATCATATTGTCTATAAAAACTAATTAGAGAATGAATTTTGTCTAAGGCATTGCCCTTTATAGCCAAAAGCTCTTCAATTTTTAGAAGTAGAATATTTCTGTTGTGCTCAAAAGAAGCCAAGGCCAAAGCTTCTTTATTTTCAAAATTACCGTAAATAGCCCCTTTTGTTAGGCCGGTCGCTTCAGTCAGGTGGCTCATACTTGTGCCCACATAGCCATGTTTGTTAAAAATTGGAGCAACTGTTTCTACGATATATTTAGTAGTTCTTTCGGCTTTGGTAGACATAATAGTTCAGATTGGATACAGCTAATATAGAAAAAAATTATACTGTATGGTATATCTAAAAAAAAGAGGCATTAATTATAATCACCTCTTTTTCTACTCGTTATTTATTGATTTTATTCTGACATTTCTTTCTGATTTCGAAAGACTAATGCTTCATCAAAGGAATCTAATAATATGATACTTTCATTTTTTATATTACCAGATAAAAGTTCTTTTGATAATTTATTTAGCACCTCTTTTTGAATGATACGTTTAATCGGTCTAGCTCCGTATTGAGGGTCATAGCCCTTATAAGCTAGATGATTAATAGCCTCTTCCGTGGCGTCTAATGTTATGTGCTGGTTCAGTAATAACTTTTTAAGTTGTTCAAGTTGTAATTGAACAATCTCCTTGATATTGGACTTGTCCAGCGGTGTAAACATAATGATGTCATCAATTCTATTCACAAACTCTGGACGAACCATTTTTTTCAATAATGTCATGACTTCACTTTTAGCCGTTTCAGTCGCTGACTCCAAATTTGAGTTTTTTTCAAACTGATCTTGAATAACATGACTGCCCATATTACTTGTCATAATAATAATCGAGTTTTTAAAATCAGCTATTCTTCCTTTGTTGTCTGTAAGCCTTCCTTCATCTAATACTTGTAATAGAATATTAAAGGTATCTGGGTGAGCTTTTTCAATTTCGTCCAACAAAATTACAGAATATGGTCTACGACGTACAGCTTCTGTTAATTGCCCGCCCTCATCATAACCAACGTATCCAGGGGGTGCTCCTACTAATCTACTTACTGAATGTCGTTCTTGATATTCACTCATATCAATTCTGGTCATAGCATTTTCATCATCAAACAAATACGCCGCTAAGGTTTTTGCAAGTTCTGTTTTACCTACTCCGGTTGTGCCCAAGAATAAAAATGAACCAATGGGTTTTTTAGAATCTTGTAGACCAGTTCTACTTCTTCTAATAGCATCAGAAACAGCTTCAATAGCTTCTTCTTGACCAACTACCCTTTTATGTAAAACTTCCTCCAATTGTAATAATTTTTGACGCTCACTTTGGAGCATTTTGGTTACCGGTATTCCCGTCCATTTGGCTACAACTTCTGCAATATCTTCATTAGTTACTTCTTCTTTAATTAGAGTCGTTGTCTTTTGTTGCTCCTGAAGTTCTTTGTTTAAAACTTCAAGGGACTCTTGAGCATCTTTAATTTTTCCATATCGTAATTCGGCTACTTTCCCGTAGTCACCGTTACGTTCGGCCTTTTCAGCTTCAAGTCTGTAATTTTCAATATCTTGTTTAGTTTTTTGAATATTGTCAACTACTGATTTTTCACTTTCCCATTTGGCAAATATTTCATTACGCTCTTCCTTAATATTCGCCAGTTCAAGATTTAAAGTCTTTACCTTTTGAGTATCATTCTCACGTTTTATGGCTTCAATTTCAATTTCTAACTGCATTATTTTTCTGTCTAAAACATCTAATTCTTCAGGTTTAGAATTGATTTCCATACGTAACTTTGAAGCAGCCTCGTCAATTAAGTCTATGGCTTTATCTGGTAAAAACCTATTAGTAATGTAGCGTTGTGAAAGCTCAACGGCTGAAATAATTGCTTCATCCTTTATTCTCACTTTATGGTGAGCCTCATACTTATCTTTGATACCTCGAAGTATTGAAATAGCACTCTCGGTATCAGGCTCATCTACAATCACTTTCTGAAAGCGCCTCTCTAGGGCTTTATCTTTTTCAAAGTACTTTTGATACTCATCTAGCGTAGTGGCGCCTATCGCTCTTAGTTCACCACGCGCCAACGCAGGTTTAAGTATGTTGGCCGCATCCATTGCGCCCTGTCCACCACCCGCACCAACGAGCGTATGAATTTCATCAATAAACAAAACAATATCTCCATCGGAAGAGGTTACCTCTTTAATAACAGCTTTAAGCCGCTCTTCAAATTCTCCTTTGTATTTAGCACCTGCAATTAAGGCTCCCATATCTAATGAGTATATGATTTTCTCTTTCAGATTTTCGGGGATATCTCCTTGAACTATTCGATGCGCTAAACCCTCAGCAATAGCCGTTTTACCGACGCCTGGCTCTCCTACTAACATGGGGTTGTTTTTGGTTCTACGAGATAGAATCTGTAGAATCCTTCTAATTTCTTCATCACGACCAATGACAGGGTCTAACTTTCCAGAATCTGCTAAATCATTTAGATTTTTTGCATACTTCCCTAATGAGTTATAAGTTTCTTCGACACTTTGCGAAGTGACCTTATTTCCTTTTCTAAGCTCTTCAATCGCGGTCTGTAAATCTTTTTCAGTAACACTATTATCTTTTAAAATTTGAGCAATCTTGCTGTTAGATTTTAAAATTGCTAGTAATAAATGTTCTATGGAAACAAATTCGTCTCCCATTTTCTTTGCAAATGTATTTGCTTCAGTCAATGTTTTTGAAGCCTCTCTGGAGAGCATAATATCTGTGCCTGATACTTTTGAAAAACTTAGCAGCTCATTATCTAAAACTTTATTTAGTAATTGAGTGTTTACATTGAGCTTTTTTAAAAGAAATGGAAGAACGTTTTCATCAACCTCGTTAATGGCCTTAAAAAGATGCTCATTTTCAATTTGTTGATGGCCATAACCATGCGCAATTTGTTGCGCCTGTTGAAGGGCTTCTTGTGATTTTATAGTAAAATTATTAAAGTTCATTTCAATTATTTTAAATGTTATTTTCAATAATCTTACCAGATAATTGAATCAGTCAAAATGTCGCTAAAGGGCTGATTTTTAAAGACATTTCGTCAGTTTTGTAAGTATTGAGGAATTGTTCGACATATCCCGTAAATTTGTACTATGGGAATATTTAATGATTTATTCGGGAAGAGCTCAGAAATGAAAAAAGAGAAGAAAAGTCTCCCTTGGATTCCTTTAAACTCTGTAGAACAGCTTAAAGAAATAGAACAGAAATCTGCAACGAAAACTCAGGTTATATTTAAACATTCCACTTCATGTGGTATCAGTAGAATGGTACTTAATATGTTTACAGATAAATATGATATAGCTAGTAATCAAATGGATATCTATTTTTTGGACTTGCTTGCAAATCGAGATGTATCAAATGAAACAGGGATTCACTTTCAGGTTCTTCACCAATCACCTCAATTATTAATTATAAAAAATGGTGTTACGGTATTTCACACCTCACATGGAGCAATTTCTGAAGTACAATTAGAACAATATATATAAAAAAAAGCCCAGATAATATCTGGGCTTTTTCCTATTTTAATTGAAGTTATTCCTTCGCACAATATCTTTTAATCGGGCTTTTAAATCTTCACCAGCATCATAAACCATTTGTTCATTGGATGGGAATGGAACGGCTGCCAAATCCAACAATGCAACTAGACTATTATCTAATGCTCTTCTATCTCCTTGGTAATTGGCATAGATATGTTCAAATATAAACTCACTTGATAAAGGATATGAATTAACAACTTGCCCACTCTGTAAATCTTTAAAATTGACTTTGGCCCCAATTTGAGCTGTCTTCAATTGTGTAAATCTGTAAAAATCACAAGTTACTTTTTTGAATTTATCAACTTTAATATCGTTACCTAAACTATCTTTCGCGACATTTCCATTATCATCAAGTACATACTCAAAACCATCTTTGATTAATTTTTCTTTGATTATTTGAGTTTCATTTACTTGTTCAGGTGAAATATTGATTTGATTAAAATCAAGTTCAAGAGCATAATCGTATGCTACATTTTCCATTGGACTGGAATGAAAAGTTGCCCAAAAGTTATTAATACCATAAGTATTAAAATCTAATAGTTCTTCTTCTAATCTCTTTGGAATTATTTGTTCTGTATCGTTTGTGACTTCCACCTTCACATAATCTAGGCCTTTTTGATAGGCTTCATCCATTTTCTTGGCTGTATCAAAATACCCAGGATTAATATCATTAAGGTATTTTAATTCGTCATAGGCTTGTCTATAATCTAACTTGTTGGAAGCATTCTCAAGTAAATCTGTTGCATTGGCATATAAATATTCTGATAAGGAAGATTTTGTATTTAAAATCTTGGTATCATAATTATTCATCTTAAAATTAGCTTCTCTATTTTCTTCATAAATAGGTAAAGGCAGTAAAGAACCGATTCTACCTTGAATATCTTTTAATTGTAGATAGCCATTATACACTTTTTCAAGATTAGCAGGATTGCCTTCTTTTTCTAAAAAAGTAATTTTTTCAAGTTCCCTTGTGGTATTCTTATCAAATGCCTCTTCTAGCATTAGAACAAATTTTTGATTTCCCTTTTTTGTTTTATTGTTTTTAAGCTCTTTAAGGGCTTTATTTATGGCAGTGGTATAATTACCGCTATTAATAGCCTCTTGAGTTTTCTTGGCACCACCGCAGGCTGCCAGTACAAATGCAATACTAATAAGTAATAATTTTTTCATGGCTTTTGATTTTATGGTTTTATAGTAGGTTTTCAATTGCCGTGCCAAAAACCTTATTTTGATTAACGAAAAAGAATAAAAACTAGTATAAATGTTCTTAATTAATTGATTTATAGTGACTTTGCTAGGTTTTTTAATTGTTGATTTTTATTTAATAAAATGACCGAATAATGTATTTATAAGTATATAATTGCGCTTTTCAATTTGTATTTTTGCGTCTTAATTTATAGTGAAAATGCAAAGAGATACGCTAATTTTTGACCTTATTCAAAAAGAAAAACAACGACAGACAGAAGGTATTGAACTAATTGCTTCTGAGAATTTTACTAGTCCACAAGTAATGGAAGCTGCTGGTTCTGTTCTTACTAATAAATATGCTGAAGGTTATCCTGGTAAAAGATATTATGGTGGGTGCGAAGTCGTTGATGAAGTTGAGCAACTTGCTATTGATAGAGCCAAAGAATTATTTGGAGCAGCCTATGCTAATGTACAACCCCATTCTGGTTCACAAGCTAATGCATCTGTTTATCATGCATGTCTTAAGCCTGGTGATACGATTTTGGGTTTTGATTTGGCTCATGGAGGTCATTTAACACATGGTTCACCAGTCAATTTTTCTGGTAGGTTGTATAATCCTGTGTTTTATGGAGTTGATGAAGAAACAGGAACTTTGAATTATGATAAAATTCAAGAAATAGCAGAAAAGGAGCAACCCAAATTAATCATTGCAGGTGCATCAGCTTATTCTCGCGATATGGATTTTAAAAGATTTAGAGAAATAGCGGATAGTGTTAATGCTCTTTTATTGGCAGATATTTCACATCCATCTGGTTTGATCGCTAAAGGTATTTTAAATGACCCTATACCGCATTGCCATATAGTAACAACCACAACTCATAAAACATTGCGAGGGCCGCGTGGTGGCTTGATACTTATGGGAGAGAATTTTGAGAACCCTTTCGGGATTCGATTAAAAAATGGTAAGCTAAGAAAAATGTCTGCTTTGTTAGATTTAGCTGTTTTTCCTGGTAACCAAGGTGGACCTTTAGAACACATTATAGCGGCTAAAGCGGTTGCCTTTGGTGAGGCACTGTCAGACGACTTTTTACATTATATGATTCAAGTAAAGAAAAATGCAGCTGCAATGGCAAAAGCATTTATGGATAAAGATTATAAAGTAATCTCTGGTGGCACCGATAATCATATGATGCTTATAGACCTTAGAAATAAAAATATTACAGGAAAAGATGCCGAGAAGGTTCTTGAAATGGCAGATATCACCGCTAACAAAAACATGGTGCCATTTGATACGCAATCTCCGTTTATAACTTCCGGTATTCGTTTTGGCACGCCAGCTATCACAACAAGAGGTCTTGTTGAGTCAGATATGTCAGTTATTGTTGATTATATTGATGAAATTATAATGAACTCAGAAAACGAGAGTACTATTACAAAAGTGAAGGAAAAAGTAAATGTATTAATGGGGGAACGGCCGTTATTTAACTAAAAGGCTTCTTTACTTATTGATTTAAAAGGAAAAAATCACTTTCATCAATTATTGTTTTGTTCTTAAGATCATAAATTGATGAATCTGGTGAAGATTCAAAATAGAGTCCCCAGAAATCAAAATAGTCCGTTTTAGATTTTTTAGTGCTTTTTACGTCTTGAAGTGCACTTGGTTCATTTTCTTGTTCTTCAAAAACTGGAACAAAAATTTCATAAGGCATTTCTGATAGACCCTTTGTAAAATGGACAAAATTTTCACTAATAGAGCATAAAATGGTACCCAATTCATCAGGAATACTATTTGTAAATATTTTGGTCACAATAATGGAAGTATCTTTTAAATTGATAGTAAGCTCAGCAATATCAATGTTAACCTGATTCTCTTCAGATAAATTAAAAAGGGCGGTTTGAAAAGGCGACGCTTCAGACTGATTTGCTTTTGAAGTATAAAAACTACCCCAATTTCCATTATTAAGATAAAATAGACTTTCAGTTAGACTAAAGTTGCAATTAAGTTCAACTATTAAATCAACTTGTTCATTCTCAAGTGTAATTTCTTGGATGGTTGCGTCGGCAAAAAAATCACGCTCCAAATGATTTTTAAAAGTACGAAGTCCAAGTAAACCATTTAGCTCTTTTCGTTGCTGAAATGGATGTTGATTGTTTTGGTTTTGGTCTGACATAAAATGGTTCTAAACATTAGTTACTCGAAGTTAGAATGAAAATGAACCAAATCATTGCATGAAAACCATAAAAAAACTGGGGTTTATCTTGTTTTTAATCATAATTATGTTAAAATTATGTTAAAATCAAAATTCTTCTTGAAATGTCATTAAAATAAGGTGAATTGTATAATAGCAAGATTGAAATGTACCTACTAAATAAAGCCTCTGTTTTTTGCAGCAACAATTAGCGCTAAATCGTTCTCTTTTTCAGTTCCGAAAAGAGACTTTAAATGTCTTTTTCTATTTTCAATAGATGAAGACGAAAGTTCAATATGTTGCTCTAAATCTTTTGTTTTTGTTCCTATAGATAAATGATATAATATTTTTTTATCATTAGAATCGAGTGTAATATCACTGGACATTTTCTTACGAATCGCTCCTAATGCTTTTGACGAATAATAGGGCGGTTCAAAAAGGACGGTTTTTACAGCTTGCTCTAATGATTTAGGATCTATATCTGTTTTTACCATATAACCATCAGGATCAACTGATTTTAGAATGCTATTAATCCTATAGTTGTCACTAAATGACGACATAAATATGATTTTAGACTCTGGAACCATTTTACGGGCTAATATTCCTAAATCTTCTCCATTATGCGGCTGTTCTTCATTTGGTGGAAATAATTGAACATCTAAAAAAATAATATCGTACTTAAAAGAATGTAAAGAGTCTTCTATCTTCTGTTTGCCCGCGTCAAAAGAATTGGCGGTGTCCACTATGATATTATAGTCATCAAAAACAATACGTTCAAGAATAAATTTATAACCCAGCATGGTCATTTCATGATCATCTACTGCTAAAATCCGAAGGGTTTTCATAAAATACTGTTTTAAAATTATAATACTTCTTCAATTGCTTTACCAGTGATAAATGGTTTCAGATTTTTTTTAATATTTGAATCCAAAGGAAAAGTCATTAACACTTTTGTGTATTTGCTAGTTTTACTGTCAATTTTTAGTAACCCTTTCATTTTTTTAACACGAGAAATTATATTCTTTAATCCAATTCCTTTTTTTGCCTTAGTATTGTCAAATCCAATACCATCATCAATGATATTTAAATTTAACACTTTTTCTGAGGTTTCAAAACTTACAGTTATGTTTTTACACTTTGAATGCTTGATACAATTTTGTAGGCACTCTTGAATAATTCTATAAATATTAATTTTCATTTCACCATTCAAACTATCCCAATTGTAGTCTTTCGTGTAGTGAAGATGAATTCCAATATTAGTTGAATCTTTAGTTTTATTAATTAAATCTTGAATTGAAACCATAAAATTGTGCACCTTTTCATAAGCCGATGCATTCAATTCATGTGATATTGTTCTAACCTCTTCTTCTAGCTCTTGTAATTTCTGTATGAGTTCAGCTCGCTGCTCAATGGCGTCTTGGTCAGAACGTTCATTAAGTCCGCTTAAAATTAGTCGTATACCTAACATTTGACCAAGTATACCGTCATGTAACTCTTCAGAAATACGTTTCTTTTCAGATTTTTTGCCTTCTTCTAACTTGCCGTGTTGTGACAACATCAAGTTGTAAATTTCTTGATTACTATTTTGTTGCTTTTGCTTGAATTTTAGTTTCTGATTATTAATTTGTTGCGATATAATAGTAAATATACCGAGACCAAGGACCAATAGTATAAGGGCTGCACCGGCATACAGTTCTTTTTGCTTTGCTAATTCTTCATTTTCTTCGAGAATATCATCAGTTTCCATACGAATTCGAGCAAATTTATCTTGTATGATGCGCTCTTTTTGTAGTAACTCATTATTTAATGCTATATGAGATAATGCATATTGGGCACTATTTTTTTTATCCAAAGTAATAAGCTCTTTGTATATTTTTAATAACCGGTCATAATTTTTGGTTTTCTCGGCTATTTGTTGTCCAATTTTTATTTGTTGAATGGCTTCTAGAGTATCTCCTTTTTTAGCCAATACTTGACCAAGAAAGTACTGATTTCGAGCTTTGATATATTCATTGTTAATACTATCAAGTATTTTGTTTGATTTGATTAGTGCAGTTTCAAAATCTTCAATATTTAGTGCTCCACCTTTTAAACCACTATGTGCCCAACTCCCAAGAACTCTAGCGTAAAGTGTAGGATATTTTTTTAATAGTTTTTCCTTGGTTAGGAGGTTTTCAAACATCGAATATGCTTTTTCGTAGGAATGACTTTTTAAATAAACAGCATATATATTATTTTCATTAGATAGGTACGCCCTTTCTTGGCCGGATTTATCCTTTCGATATGGAATATATTCTTTGGCTTTTTTATAATACTCAATAGCCTTGTCGAATTTATTCAAGGCTCCTTGAGAAATAGCCAAACCATTGTATGCTCCATAAAGCTTATCTTTTCTACTTGATTTTTCAAGTGACTGGATAGCTTTGGTATGACTAATTTCGGCCCCTACATAATCTTTAATGTTGTCCTGTAAATTTCCAATCTGCACTAAAAGCTGCCCAGGATAATAATTATTGGAACTATCTAATTCCATCGAACTAAAAACACCAAAAGCTTCCTGGTAATGGTAAAAGGCGCTATCTGGTACTTTTGTTTTGAAAAAGTCGGCCAAATCCCAATGGGCAAAGGCATGTACTTTATTTTCACCTAGTTCTGTGGCTAAAAGAATAACCTTCTTGTTATACTTTCTAAATAAGCTAGAATCTCTGGTTTTTAAGGCAGTAGTCGAAATTTTATCTAGCGAATCGGGATTTGATTTTGACAATGCTCGTAAGGCTCTTTCAAGATAAAGGTCTTTTTGTTCTGCGGTTAGGTTATGATTAGTCTTAACATTTTCAAGCCAAATAGTAGTGCTGTCTATGGGGTCTGTATTTTGGAAGCCAAAACCTTTAAAAAAAATCAAATTCAATAAAAGGACAACCCCAAACCTCATAAATGTAGTTTACACGCTTTTGTAACGTTTTACCTACAGACAAGATACAAAAAAACCCCAAATGTTAACATTTGGGGTTTTAGAGTTTTTTAAAGAGAAATTTAATCTCTACTACCAGGTTCATTGTCTTCGTCATCTGTTGCGTTTACAAACAATTCTTCTTGATCTGCAGTACTTTCAGTTTCGCATGAAACAAAACCCAATGTCATTACAGCTATGGCTACTATACTTAATACTTTTTTCATGATGTTCAATTTTTAGATTATGTGATTTGATTTAAATTCTTTATTGTTACTGCAATGTAAAGAGAGCCTTTAAGGATGATGGTTCAATTTTTAAAAGAAAAGTAACCGAAAGAGAAGTATTAGTAATTGACCTAATTTTATTAGAATTAGCTTATTTGATAATGTCTATTGCGTTTTTAGAAAGAAGAGTTTTTAAACTATCAATACGTTCTTTGTATGATTTTGAAAACGGTAACTGATTTTCAATATTTTTGATAGTACAGGTGCTTTTACCAAAGTTTATTCTTGAAACGTATTTTATATTAAGAATATAGCTTTGATGTATACGTATAAAATTTTCTGGCAAAGTTGCTTCAAAAGCCTTTAAGGTTTTAAAAGCACTTATTTTAGTACCATCTTTCATGAAAAAATCTGTAGCATTATTATCTGCTTTTAAATACAGAATTTCATTGGTGTCTATATAATGATAGTCACGGTAAGTTTTTAAACATAAAGTTGTTGGAACAGTTTCTTTAGGTACTTGTTTTCTAAGTTTTAAAATTGTCTTTCTAATTTCAAACTCGTTGTTGGGTAACAACCAATAATCAAAGAATCCACTTTTAAGTGCAGTATAGGCGTGAGACTTTGTAGATGACACCCCTACCAATAAAGGAGTTTTTTGAAGATATTGATACATTTCATTCACCATCTGAAAACACTCATTGGCATTTTCATGAAGTCTTATAATAACAAGGTCAGGTAAAAACTTTAGTATTTGATTTAATCCGTCGGTTGTATTTGAAGCCGTACCTGAGCAAATGAAATCGGGATATTCATGCAGTTGTGCCTGCAGCTGAAGACTAGCTGTAGCATTTGCATCAATAATTGTATATGTGTAATCCATACCCCCGAATAGATTAAAACCAAGATACAATTGCATTTTTAATCTATGTTGCGTTTTAACCTTAAAAAAACTAGGGGTTCTGTCTAAATTGACTTGAAATGATTGATTTATTGGGGTGTTATGAACTCATAGGCTCCTAAATCTGGTGTCGTTACTCTAGAATTACCTAAAATATCAATGGGTGCTGAGAGCGCTGTATCCAAATCTCCTAGATCTAGTATTTGAGAAGATATCAAGGGAAAGAAAAAATTATTTCGCGCATCTTCAAAATCCGTATTAGAATTTAAAATGATATTTTGATAACTGGTTAGATTGTCAAAGTCAAATAAAGGGTTTTGAACAAAATCATTATTAATATCATTGAATTGAATGGAACAGTTCAAAAAACTAAATTGAAAGCTATTCAATTCATTTGTAGCGAGCAGTAGTTCTATATTTCTATTTCCGTCAATAATGCAGTTGGAAAACGTAGCTTGTTCTAAATCTGCGCTTAATAAGGAACCGTCATTTAAATTGACAAAATTATCTATAAATAGGGCAGGGGCATTTCTAAAACCATTTACCCAATAATTGGCTATTGTACAATGCTTAAAATCATAGTTACCACCAAGATTACAGTACAATGAGGTTGACCCAGAACCGCCAAAAACTGAATTCTCAGCAGTGATTCTAGCTGTTCGTCCCCATAAATTACTAGTGTTATTGTTGTATAGTTGGCTGTTATTTATGGCTAGTGTTGTGTTATTGTCTTCTGGTAAGCCATCTACTAATAAACCTACAGTGCCATTCTTTAATGTCAAGTGTTCAATTTGATTATTACTGCTTCCTGCGGTTATCCAAATAGTTCCCCACTGTCCAGGCACATCGGCAAATTCAGGCTCTAAACGGTCGCCTTCAAAAATCACTTCATTTTCTAATAAGGTTTGGTTTTCACTTAATGATCCATTAATTTCAATACTTGCGTTTGGACTCACTAAAATTCCTGAATCTTTATGAAAATGTACCCTAGTACCTTCAGAAATAATTAATCTTTGTCCTTCCGGAACAGCCGCATAGCCATAAATAACATAAGGTTTTTCATTATTAAAATTAAGCTCGTCTTCTTCTAAAAAAAATCCCTCTATTCTTATTTCGTTTTGCTCTTCATCTAAACCCAATAATAATGTTTCTTTTAAACCATTGTCAAGTCTTTGCGGATATAGAAAAATAGCATCCCTAACAAGCGTAACTAATTCAACTGATTTAGTTTCATTAGTGTTTTCAAATGTTATGGCATCAGTATATAAAAATTCATTCTGGCCTTGGTCTTCAATAGACTCAGTGGTTTCAATAAATATAAACAAGCTATCTTTTGCCAAAAGACTAATGTTATTAAACTCTTTACCCGCTATACCATCAACATTCAACCGATAGTTGCTTTCTTGTCCATTTCTTAACCCAATAAACGGTATAGATACATCTTCATTTTCTTTATTGTAAACTTTTAGGGTATAAGTACTACTACCGATATTACTAAAAATAGTATCTAAAAAAACAGTGTCTTTTGAAAATTCCAAATTTCCTGAAGACGTTTTAAAATCAAAGTCTTTTCGGCAAGAAGATAAGCCTACAATAATGCAAAGAGCAGCTAATATTTTGAATATTTTATTATTACCTATCACTAATTCAAGAATAAGTTATTAACCTTTTCAGGTATTCTTACTGGCCTCAAATTGGATGGGTTAATAAGGCACCATTCTGTCTCAGAAGTTACTACTAGTTTATTTGTTAGATTATTTTTAATACGGACTTGTCTAGTTGAAATTGCTCCTTTAGAGCTTGCAATATTGGTCTCTAATAATAAATTATCATTGATTTGAGCAGAACTATGATAGGTAATTATATGTTTTCTTACCACCCAAATAAATTCTTTTTGAAGATGTTTATCAGCTTTTAACTTCCAGTGTTCTTTGGATATTTGTTGAATCCAATCTAAATATCTGACATTGTTAACATGATGTAAATCATCCAAATCATCATCAGTCACCTTTATATTTATGGAGTATTTTGACATCCTTATTTCTTTAGAATTTCTACTTCAAATAGTTTATTCCAATTTTTACCCGTGACAAAGAAGGTTTTCTTTTCAGGGTGATAAGCAACACCATTTAGTACAGAGTTTTGCTCATCCCATTCTTCTCCCTTATCTGAAAGTTTTTTAAGTCCTCCAAAATTTATTACACCTTCTATTGCACCAGATTGAGCATCAATTATCATCATACTTTCCTTGCCATAAACGTTGGCATATATTTTTCCATCAACATATTCAAGCTCATTTGCACGATTAAAAATAGACTTATTGGTAACGATTTCTAGATGACCGGTTTCGACCAAAGTTTCTGGTTCTAAATACCAAATTTTTTCAGTCCCATCACTTTTAAAAATTTTTGTCCCGTCATTACATAGTCCCCAGCCTTCTTTACTTTTTCCATAAGTGAAACTTTCAGTTTTTTCAAAATTCTCTAAGTCATAAACATAACCAAAACCACTCTGCCAGGTAAGTTGATATATTTTATCGTTCATGATCGTAATTCCCTCTCCAAAAACTGAATTATCTAGATTAATATTTTTTAAGACTTCTCCGGTTTCATAATTAACCTTACGTAGTGTAGATTTCCCTTTCTTACCAGTACTTTCATATAAAACACCACCACTAAATTCTAAACCCTGTGTATAGGCCTTAGGGTCATGCGGATATGTATTTAAAATTTTATAGGTATAAATTTCTGGAGGTTTATCTGCTAAGACTTTTATCGTCTTAAACACTTCGACTTTGATGTCGTCATAAGTAATTTTAGCTACCAATTTTTTACTTCCTAAACTTTCAATATTTAGCGTAATTTTCCCATCATTTACAGGTAGTGCTATACCGTCAATACTATATTCAATAGCACCTATGGTTTCTTCTTTTTTATTGTCTATGGCAATACCTATAGTCTGATTTTTTTGAAACTGATTTTTATTACCTTCTAGCTGAATCGCAAAGAGCTCTTCGGGTTTTGAATTATTACCACAGGCCTCAACTAAAACTAGGGCTAGTATTAACAAATAAGTTTTCATTTTTTGCATAGCTTTTTTTACCAATTACAATACCAAATTAAGAATGTAAACCGATTGCAACAAATTTAAAAGGTCGTATATTTGCCTTTGGCAAGTCCTACACGACCAGCTCCTGCAAAATCCCCCAGGGTGGGAACGCAGCAAGGGTATGCGGTCGTAGCGGTGCGATGTAGGTAGCTTGCCTTTTTTTGTACCTAAAAGTGAAGGTTGATTCTTTTACTTTTTAATTGTTTTTTAAGAACTATGAGTAACAAAGTTGTCTTAATAACGGGAGGATCTTCAGGTATTGGTAAAGCGATAGGTATATTTTTAAAGCAAAAAGGATTTATTGTTTACGGAACAACAAGAAGCCTAGACAAGTATTCTGATTTTAAAGATTTTTCTCTTTTAGAGCTTGACGTGAAGAAGGAAGAAACCATAAAAAAAGCCATAAGTGACATTATTGAAAAAGAAGGTAAGCTTGATATCTTGATTAATAATGCTGGTGTTGGTATTACTGGGCCAATTGAAGAAACTCCAATCTACGAAATTGAAAAGGCTTTCGATACAAATTTTAATGGTCCTATTCGAATGCTTCAAGCTGTTCTTCCCGAAATGCGTAAACAAAATTCTGGGCTTGTAATTAACATCACATCAATTGCAGGTTATATGGGTTTGCCTTATCGAGGAATTTACTCAGCTACAAAAGGTGCTTTGGAACTTGTAACCGAAGCTTTAAGGATGGAAGCCAAAGAATTTGGCGTTCACATTACTAATCTTGCTCCAGGTGATTTCGCTACTAATATTGCTGCTGGTCGTTTTCATTCACCTGTAGACGATAATTCGCCATATAAGGCTTATGGACGTACTCTAGAATTAATTAACGATGATGTAAGTAATGCAAGTAATCCTATTAAAGTAGCTGAAAAAGTACTAAAAATTATAAATACGGTAAACCCAAAAGGCCATTATAAGGTTGGGAGTTTTATGCAAAAGTTTTCGTTGATTTTGAAGAGAGTATTACCCGATAAAGTATATGAAAGACTACTTTTGAATCATTATAAATTGTAGTTTTATAACACATTAAGAACATTAAAAAGAGAAACGTACTATGAAGTTTTTTATTGATACTGCCAACTTAGAACAAATTAAAGAAGCTGAAGCATTAGGAGTTTTGGATGGTGTAACTACTAATCCGTCTTTAATGGCTAAAGAAGGTATTACGGGACAAGAGAATATTCTCAAACATTACGTTGATATCTGTACTATTGTTGAAGGTGATGTTTCTGCTGAAGTGGTTTCAACAGATTTTGACGGAATGGTGAAAGAAGGTGAGGCTTTAGCCAAACTTCATGAGCAGATTGTTGTAAAAATACCTATGATTAAAGAAGGTGTTAAAGCTTTGAAGTACTTTTCGGATAAAGGTATTAGAACCAATTGTACACTTGTTTTTTCAGCTGGACAGGCATTATTGGCTGCTAAAGCTGGGGCTACCTATGTTTCTCCTTTTCTTGGTAGATTGGATGATATTTCAACGGATGGTTTAAATCTTATCTCAGAAATAAGATTAATTTATGATAATTACGCTTTTGACACTCAAATACTTGCAGCATCAATTCGTCATACCATGCATGTTATAGATTGTGCTAAACTTGGAGCTGATGTCATGACAGGACCACTTTCATCTATTGAGGGCTTATTGAAACATCCACTAACGGATATTGGTTTAGCTAAGTTTTTAGCTGATTATAAGAAAGGAAATTCTTAGAAAACAAAAGAAAAGATTCTGAAGTAATAATAAATGCCGTGGTTTTATTTAGAGACCATGGCATTTTTATTTGGACTAAAAGACTTGTAGAGATGAGCAAAAGCATCTTCAATTCGTCCATCTTTTGTAATTACACATTTATTCAATCCATCAACAATCAATGATTCTTGAATATTCTGAAAATCACTACCCCAATATTGATTGGCTAAATCTAGCTCATAATCCTTTATCATTGCTAACCATTGTGATTTACCTGTTTTCAAGTTAATGCCTACATAGTTATATTCTGGGTGACTTTGCTGTAGTCTTTTAACATGTTTGATGACGTTTTTAAAATGCCTTTTTTGTGTGGCTGTCCAAAAATAGAAAACGGTATTTTCTATTTCAGCTATTTCCTTCAATGACATTTCTTCACCATTACTGTTCTCTATTAATAGTTCAGGAACTTGTTGGTTGGCTTGTAAGTTTTGGATGCCTTGATAAAGACTTGTAATTTCTTCCTTGTGATATGGGTTTTCAGAAAGATTTTTAAAATCACTAATAAAAGTATCACAGTCCTGAGATACCTCATGAACCTTTAGAAGATAATCCATAGTAACGTTTCTAAATAGATTGTCGCGCAAGTTCTTTTCTTGAACCATACTATCTATCAAAATCATTTTATGGCGATTTAAATGTAGATGATTCTTTTTTGCCAAATGAGAATCCATTCCGCATTTTTTCATGCAGGTCATATATGATAGATTTCCAAAATGATGAATCATAAAATCATAATATGGTCTAAAATAAACCATATCCTTATTGTTAATATCTAAATTATTTCGATAATCATAAAATGATACATCTAACTTGTGAAAGGCATCTTCACCAGTTTTCTTTTTATGATAAAAAGGGTATTTTTCTTTGTATAAATAACTATTATAATCTATTGAAGCTTTAGCCATTGCAAAAGCTTTATCAGAAAGCCCTTCTTCTAAACTCAAGGTATTAAGTTCAACTAGTTTTTGATTTCTTAAAGAATCTATTTTAACACTGAAAGTTTCTGGAGCAAGCTTGTAATAAGAATTAATTAAATGCTCTTCGTCTTCATAATTCAAAAACATTTCAATCATGAAATTATTGACATCTTCATTAGACCCTGAAAATACTAATGACTCATCAAATGCCATAGTATTCAATCGAATCAGGATACTATCGCCTTGTTCTAAATATATATATTGCAATTCAGGTGCGTGGTCAAAATGGTGCAAGCCTTCTTCCACATTTTCAATTGTAAATGAAAAAAGATTGTCTTTATCTAATTTTGCAGAATCAACAACTACTTCATTTTTATAAAGAACAATATAATCACTTGTTGGATTTACAATCTCGCCAGCAAAGTATACAACTTCAGGTGTTCTAGATTGTTCAGCACAACCTATAAAAATTACAGTAATGTATAAAAGTAAAATTTTATGCATAAACCAATTTAGTCTAACAAAATTAAGAATCGATTAAAACCTTGGCTGTTAATGGCTAGTTAAATGTTGTGAAAGACTTTGTATACCTGTTTATTGCTAGTGTTCTTGTTGGGAACAGCTGTAATTTTTAGCTACTTTTGCAAAAAAATTAATTACATACTATGCTTTCAGTATCAAATCTATCAGTTCAGTTTGGAAAAAGAGTTTTGTTTGATGAGGTCAATGTGGCCTTTACTGACGGCAATTGTTATGGCATTATTGGCGCTAATGGCGCAGGTAAATCTACTTTCTTAAAGATATTAGCAAAAAAACAAGATCCAACTTCAGGTCATGTTCATTTAGAGCCTGGTAAGCGTATGTCAATATTAGAGCAGAATCATAATGAATATGATGATTATTCGGCCTTAGAATCAGTTGTTATGGGTAACAAACCTCTATTTCAAATCAAACAACAAATTGATGCGCTATATGCTGATTATACTGATGCTAATGCAGAGAAAATAGGAGAGCTTCAGGTACAATTTGAAGAGATGAATGGCTGGAATGCTGATAGTGATGCAGCAGCTCTTTTATCAAACTTGGGTGTTGCGGAGGCTTTTCATTATACAGCAATGGCTGATTTAGACTCAAAACTTAAAGTAAGGGTATTATTAGCGCAAGCTTTGTTCGGTAATCCTGATGTTCTAATTATGGATGAGCCAACGAATGATTTAGATTATGAAACCATCAATTGGTTAGAACATTTTCTTGCCAATTATGAAAATACCGTGATAGTGGTTTCTCACGATAGACACTTTTTAGATGCAGTATGCACACATATTGCAGATATTGATTTTGGCAAAATGAATTTGTACTCTGGTAACTATTCCTTTTGGTATGAAAGTAGTCAATTAGCGCTCCGTCAAAGAGCACAACAAAACAAAAAGGCTGAAGAGAAAGCAAAAGAACTTCAGGAGTTCATCATGCGTTTTAGTGCAAATGTTGCGAAAAGTAAACAAGCGACCTCACGTAAAAAAATGCTTGATAAGCTTAAAATAGATGATATAAAACCATCTAGTAGAAGATATCCTGCTATTATTTTTGATAGGGAAAGAGAAGCGGGTGATCAGATATTGAATATTGATAAATTATCCGCTCATTCAGAAGATGGTGATCTTCTTTTTGATAATGTAGCTATCAATCTTGCGAAAGGTGACAAAGTGGCTATTATATCAAAAGATTCAAGGGCTACAACTGCTTTTTATGAAATCATTTCAGGTAATAAACCATCCAATGGTGGTTCTATTCAATGGGGAGTAACCACAAGTCAGTCATACTTGCCCGTGGATAATGATAAATACTTTGATGAAAATATGAATTTGGTTGATTGGTTGCGCCAATGGACAAAAACAGAAGAAGAACGCGAAGAGGTTTATGTAAGAGGGTTTTTAGGTAAAATGTTATTTAGTGGTGAAGAGGCACTTAAAAAGTCAACCGTACTATCTGGTGGTGAAAAAGTACGTTGTATGCTAAGTCGAATGATGTTATTACGAGCTAATGTTTTAATGTTAGATGAGCCAACAAATCACTTAGATTTAGAAAGTATAACAGCATTTAATAATTCACTAAAGAACTTTAAAGGTACGGTGCTATTGACAACTCATGACCACGAGTTTGTGCATACCGTTGCGAATAGAATTATTGAATTAACACCAAAAGGAACGATTGACCGATACCTAACTTTTGATGAGTATATGTCAGACAAATCCATCAAAGCACAACGTGAAAAAATGTATGCAATACCTGCTTAATTAAGCATTAAAGTATTTGCTGTTCCAAATCGCAGGATTGAAATTTTTGCCTAAAGCAAAGCCATAGAATATGACAACAGCAGCAATGGATTTAAACATAAAAAAGAAAATCACCCAAAATTCTGCTCCAGAGTAAGACTTTGAAAAAAGACCATTTGGCACTAGCAAGGTAATTAGGTAACTAATAACTAATGTGGTTATAGTTAAGTTTATCATGCCTTTAAATGGCCATACCAAAGCTTTACGCAATGGATGTAAATCATTACCCCATTTATGGATTAAATAATAATATCCATTGCCGATAGGGGCAAAAAGTAAAGGATCATCCTTATCTTCTAATTTAAAAAGTTTTGAAGGTGCCATAATTTTAAAACCCTCTAATTCAAGATTATGTTCTTTATCAAGGTTTTCAATTTTAGAGATGGCAGTTTTTGGTATTTGTCCTTTAAATAATCTAGTATCTAGAAAACGCAATCTGTAGTCCGTACAAATTGTTTTAATTTGGTCAATATGAAAAATTCTCGAAGTTTCTAACAAATCAATATCAAAACCATTACTTTGAACTATTGATTTCTTTTTCAATCTCTCATTAACCGATGTCTTTTCAGTAATGTGTTTTTCTAAAATTTGATGTACTTGGTCAAGAATAAATTCAGAAGTAGAATTTTTGGACTTAACCCGAGAAAGCTCACGCTCAATATTTGTTTTTTGTAAAAACATTTTTTTCTTTTTTAGCATTTTTCTCAAAGTTAATTAAATTCGATTTTTTCGTTCTTGAAGCCTTAGGCTCATTATGTTAAAAAAATGTTAAATTCTTTGAACAACAGACTCAAATATTTTGGAGTATTGTTCAAAATGTTATCTTACCCATGTTTTGAGGCCATTTATCGATGAGAACCGTAAAGTGTCCTGTATTGCTCCAAACAAACTGAATATACACTAATGAAAAGTCCCCTTTTAAAGCTATGTGTTATAGCTTTTTGTCTCTTGTCTACTATTAGTTTTGCTCAAAACCAGAGTTTAACGGCTTTGCCCTCGGTATTATATCTTGCTAAGGATAAGAATATAGTGGAAACCACTGGAGATTCTGATAACCATAAAATTTTAATGGCTGCTGTAAAAGCTACAGATTTAGAAGACGTTTTGGGTCAAAGTGGTCCTTTTACTGTTTTTGCTCCATCCGATAATGCCTTTGCTAAATTTTCAGAAGAAGAATTACAAAAGCTGTTTCTTCTAGAAAATAGAAAGGAATTAAAATCTCTATTGACTTATCACATTGTCGCAGGTAATCTTAGCGCTTCAAAAATACTAAGAGCTTTATGCAGTGGAAAAGGTAAGACCACTTTTAGAACGGTTCAGGGAACTAAAATTAACGCTAGTTTTGTCGGAACGGACATCGTATTGATGGACAGTTTTGGTAATACTGCAAAGATAACCGAAGCAGATGCTAAACAAAGTAATGGGGTAATTCATGAAATTGATAGCGTAATTCTACCTTCAAAACTTTAAGAAACTATCTTAATTGGGCTTCTAATTTGGCTTCATAAACACTCTGAAGTTTCATCATTATTTTGTCTATTTGTTTATCTGTAAGTGTCTTGCTAGAATCTTGCAATGTGTAACTTAAGGCGTACGACTTCTTGCCTTCTTTTAGTTTTTCTCCAATATAAACATCAAAAAGATTTACACTTTTTAGAAAGTTTCTTTCCGTTTGAAAGGCCAAATCGTAAACCTCTTTATAAGAGATATGCTCATCTAATAGAAGGGCTAAATCTCTATTAACTTCAGGGAATTTAGATATTTCTTTAAAAACGATATTCGATGAATTCAAAACTTTGCAAATGGCATCCCAATTAAAATCAGCATAAAATACTGAATTTTTAACATCAAATTTTTTCACTATGCTTTTATGAACTAATCCAATTTCTATTATTTTGATTTTACCAGAGAATACAGCAATCGCTTCTGAATATAGATTTGTTTTTAAAGGTTTTTCTTTAATGTTATTAACACCTAACCTATCTAAAATGGCTTTTACCATTCCCTTTAAATAAAAGAAATCTGAAGGTTGTGAATTAACCTTCCAGTTATCTTCAACTTGATTACCACAAACCAATAAGCTTAAATGAGTTTGTTCTTGAAATTCACTTTCACCTGTTTTTAAATAAGTTTTGCCGAATTCAAAGAATTTTAGATTTTGTTTTCTTCTATTCTGATTGTAAACCAAAGTTTCAAGTCCGGAAAACAGCATAGATTCTCTAAGCACAGAAAGATCAGCACTAAGCGGATTTAACATGCCTACTGAGTTGTCTAGGTTTTCTTTCAAAATACTGTTATGCTCTTTTGGAACAAGACTATTGGTCATTATCTCATAAAAACCTCTAGAAGCTAAAAGATCACCAACTTTATTTTGTAGTTTATGATTTTCAAACCTACCGGAACTTGCTACAGAAGCGGTAAATTTTTGATTAAACCCTATTTTATTGTAACCATAAACTCGAAGAATTTCTTCAATAACATCGACTTCTCTCGTTACATCGGTTCTGTATGATGGAATAGTTAATCCAAGACCAGATTCGGTAACGTTATTTAATTTAATTTCTAAAGATGCGAGAATAGATTTTATTGAATCGTGAGGTATTTCATGTCCGATCAATCTGTTGATTTTATCAAAAGTCAAAAAGACCTGAAAATCTTCTTTTTTGTTTGGATAAAGGTCAACAATATCTGAACTAATTTCACCACCAGCTATTTCTTTTATCAACAGTGCTGCTCTCATTAAAGCATATTCAGTAAGATTTATATCTATCCCTCGTTCAAAACGAAAAGAAGCATCAGTGTTCAAGCCATGTCTTTTGGCTGTTTTACGGATAGAGACTGGATTAAAATATGCGCTTTCAAGAAAAATGGCAGTTGTATGATCTGTTACTCCAGAGTAAATTCCGCCAAAAACACCTGCTATACACATCGGTTTTTCGCTATCACAAATCATTAAATCATCTTCGTGTAATTCTCTTTCCGCACCTTCTAATGTGACAAATTTTGTGCCTTTCGGAAGTGTCTTAACCTCAATTTTACTTCCTCTAATTTTAGTTGCATCAAATGCATGTAGCGGTTGTCCAAGTTCATGTAAAACATAGTTTGTAACATCTACTACATTGTTAATTGGAGCTAAACCAATTGCTTTTAATCTGTTTTTTAACCAATTTGGTGATTCCTGAACCAGAATGTTATTAATAGTTACACCACAATAACGAGGGGCTAAAGTATTGTCTTCAACGTCAACATCAATTTTCAAAGACCTACTATCAACTGAAAAATTACTAGTTGATGGTGTAATCAGTTCTAATGAAAGTTCCTGTTGCTCAAGCCCAGCTTTTAAATCACGTGCTACACCAAAATGGCTCATAGCATCTGACCTATTTGGTGTAAGCCCAATTTCAAAAACTTTATCAGTTTCAATGCTAAATACCTCATTTACTGGAGTACCTGGTTTTAAAATTTCATCTAAAATCATTATGCCGTCATGATTTTCTCCTAGGCCAAGCTCGTCTTCCGCACAAATCATTCCATGACTTTCTTCGCCTCTAATTTTGCCCTTCTTAATCTTCCAGGCCTCACCCTCATTAGTATATAATGTGGTTCCAATTGTGGCAACAGGAACTTTCTGTCCAACTCCTACATTTGGTGCTCCACAAACAATTTGAAGAGAAGTATCAAGACCAACATCTACAGTGGTCAATTTTAAGCGATCAGCATTAGGGTGCTGTACGCAAGTAAGAACTTCGCCAACAACGATTCCACTTAAACTACCTTTAACAGATTCAAAATCCATAATACCTTCAACCTCTAACCCTAAATCAGTTAAAAGTTCTCCAGTTTTTTCTGCTTCCCAATCTAGTTGTAAAAATTGTTTTAACCAGTTGTATGAAATCTTCATTGCTCAAATTTAAAGTCAGCAAAGATAAAACATTGCTAACTGACATTCAACGTGAATTAATCCCAAAGAATAAAGATAAAAATGTAAGGAACTTCAATTTTTTCGATATAATTGAATAAATTTTAAGTTATGAAGAAAGGGGTCTCCAGAATATTAATTCTTTTAGCAATTGTAATTGTTTCAAATAGTTGTCAAGAAAGGGTTGAAAATCAATTAGTACTAGGGGAGTGGTGGGCGAATTTAGAAGTTATAGAAAGCGAAATTTTACCATTTAATTTTAGTTTGACTTCATCAGAAAATGGAGATTACAAAATGGTAATACGCAATTCAGATGAACTTATTACGGTAGACGATATTGAAGTGTTTAACGATTCAATTCTAATTAAAATGCCAGTTTTTGAAGGTTATATAGCTGGAAAATATACAGATGAAACCATAACAGGAAGTTTTGTTAAAGAAAGTCTAGATAGAATAGTTCCCTTTAATGCTGAATTTGGTGAAAAATCTAGATTTGAAGTGAAGGAAGTTGCTAGTATTAATGTTTCGGGAATATGGGAAGCAGATTTTAATATTGATGGTGAAAAGCCTTATATCGCCAAAGGAATCTTTTATCAGAATGATGATATTGTTACCGGGACTATACGGACTACCACTGGTGATTATAGATTTTTGGAGGGAGTAGTTGATGGATCACAATTAAAATTATCAACTTTTGATGGGGCTCATGCTTTTCTTTTTACTGCCAATGTTACTGATAGCACTTTAAATGGATTGTTTTATTCAGGTAATCATTCTGTTGAGAAATTCACAGCAAAACGTAATGATGCATATGAATTACCGGATGCAAACTCTTTGACCTTTTTAAATGAAGGATATGAAAAGTTTGATTTTACTTTTCCTGATGTTAATGGCAATATGATAAGCCTTTCAGATGAAGAATTTCAAGATAAGGTAGTTCTAGTGCAAATTATGGGTACTTGGTGTCCTAATTGCTTGGATGAGACAAAGTTCTATGTGGAGTATTTAAATAAAAACCCAAATCCAAATTTGAAAATGGTTGCTCTTGCTTTTGAATATGCCCGGACGGAAGAAAAGGCTTTTCAAGGAATTCAACGGTTAAAAGATAGAGTTGGAGTTGATTACCCAATTTTATTGGCGCAAGTAGGTACTGACAGTAAAACCAAAGCCAATGAAAAATTACCAATGTTAAATCACGTATTATCATATCCAACAACAGTTTATATTGATAAGAAGGGCGGTGTACACAAAATTCATACTGGTTTTAATGGCCCAGCAACCGGAGAAAAATATGAGGAATTTAAAGTCGAGTTTGAAAAAACGCTCCAAGAACTATTAGTAGAATAATTGTCCTAGGTCATAAATTATAATTATTGATTAGATAGTACAGTTCTTTTAAGCTTCAAAGAGTTTATATTGATTTTTACGCTAAGCTTGCCAAATTGACTTTGCTAGTCTCAATAATTTCATGAATGTCTTTATCTCCAATTTCTTTTTTTCTGTCGGCAAAAAGGAGGAAATTTTCGTAAACCTTATCTAACTGAAGCTTGGTTAGTTCATAGCCAACGTTCTTTGCTCTGTACGCTAAAGCAGCTCTGCCGCTTCTAGCCGTAAGTACTATTGATGATTCGCTGACTCCAACATCATTAGGGTCAATGATTTCATAAGTCTCTCTATTTTTGATAACACCATCTTGATGTATACCTGAACTATGCGCAAATGCATTAGAACCAACAATTGCCTTGTTTGGTTGCACTGGCATACCCATTTTATCAGATACCATTAAACTAGTATCATATAAGAGTTTACTATTTACATTAGTATCTAAGTTTAAATTTGGATGCTGACGAAGAATCATAACTACTTCTTCCAAAGAGGTGTTACCAGCTCTTTCTCCAATACCATTTATGGTACATTCAATTTGTCTGGCACCTCCAATTACACCAGCAATAGAATTTGCAGTGGCAAGACCTAAATCGTTATGACAGTGACAAGAAAGGATAGCCTTCTCTATTCCGGTTACATTTTCTTTTAAATACTTCATTTTAGCCCCGTATTCATCAGGTAAACAATAGCCGGTTGTATCAGGAATATTTAAAACAGTAGCACCAGCCTTAATTACAGCTTCGCAAACTCTAGCCAAATACTCGTTATCAGTTCTTCCGGCATCTTCAGCATAAAATTCTACATCTTCGACAAAGGTTTTGGCATATTTAACCGCTTCAACTGCTCGTTCTATAATAGCTTCTTTTGTTGAATTGAATTTATATCTTATGTGAGAATCAGAGGTGCCAATACCTGTATGTATTCTTGGCCTTTTTGCAATTTTAATTGCTTCTGCAGCGACTTCAATATCTTTTTTAACCGAACGAGTAAGACCACAAACTGTCGCATTTTTGACGAGTTTAGCTATTTCATTGACCGAATTAAAATCTCCTGGACTTGAAATAGGAAAGCCTGCTTCGATAATATCTACACCGAGATGATCAAGGCGTTCCGCAATAACCAATTTCTGTGTTGTGTCTAACTTACAACCAGGAACTTGTTCTCCATCCCTTAGCGTAGTGTCAAAAATTTGTACCTTATCTTTACTCATTATTTCGGGAAGTTTTAACTGAACTATACGAAGATAAAATACCGAAATTCAAGTAAATTGTGTGGGGTATAACCATTACAATGTTAAATAGTTTTTTCAGTTATTTAAATTACTGAATAACAGATATTTAAATAGTTTATTTTACGATGACAAATACCCAAAAGGATACCTTATTTGTACTGGTCAAATCTCTTTCAAAGTCAGAAAAAAGACAGTTTAAGCTTTATGTAGGTCGATTAGGAGTAAATACGGATGCTAAGTTCTTGGCACTCTTTAATTTATTGGATAAGATGAAGGCCTATAATGAAGCGCAAATATTGGATAATGGAATTGTCAAAAAATCACAGTTATCAAACTTAAAAGCTCATTTATATAAACAGATTTTAGTTAGTCTTAGGCTAAATCCTGTAAATCAAAATATACGAGTTCAAATTAGAGAGCAATTAGATTTTGCTACCATACTTTATCAAAAAGGGTTATATAAACAAGCTTTAAAGATTTTAGATAAAGCAAAGAACATCGCTCGAGATAATGAAGAAAAAAATGTAGCATATGAAATTGTTGAACTTGAAAAAATAATTGAAACACAATACATTACCAGAAGTATCCCTGATAGAGCTGACGAACTAGCTGTGCAAGCGAAAGCACTTTCTGAACATAATGTTATGACAAGCAAATTATCAAATTTGTCATTACAATTATATGGAATGATGCTCAAAGTAGGCTATGTACGAAACGATGAAGATTTGCAACGGGTAGAACGCTATTTTGAAAAGCATTTACCAGAATTTAGACTTGAGGAATTAGGTTTTAGAGAGCGTTTGTGGCTCTACAAGGCGCATTTGTGGTATAGTTTTTTAACTCAAGATTTTTTATCATCTTATCGTTATGCAAGTAAATGGGTTGATCTTTTTTATGAAAATGAAGACATGATTCAATTGAATCCTGTATTCTTTTTGAAAGGCAACCATTACTTACTAGAATCTTTATTTTATGTAAAATATCGCTCACAGTTTAAAGATACGCTTACTAAAATGGAGCAAATGATAGAAAGTAAAACCTTTCCTAAAAACGATAATATTGCTTCTTTGGCGTTTTTGTATCTGAATTCCAATAAATTAAATCTTCATTTTTTAGAAGGTACTTTTGAAAGGGGACTTTATTTGGTTAATATCGTTGAATATGGTATTAAAAAACATAGGGATCGTATTGACGAACATCATATCATGCTATTGTATTACAAAATAGCTTGTTTGTATTTTGGTAATGGAGACAACAAGAATTGTATTGTTTACCTTAAAAAAATCATTACGAATAAAAACCTTAAAATGCGAGAAGACCTTATGTGTTTTGCTCGAGTTTTGAGTCTAGTTGCTCATTACGAGGCCGGTATGGATTATCATTTAGAGGTGCAACTAAAAAGCACTTACAAATTTTTATTGAAAATGAATGATTTACAGGCGGTTCAAAAAGAGATGATTAAATTTTTAAGGAGTCTCGGTGATATTTATCCTAGTGATTTACGTAACGAATTTCAAAAGTTATATGATGAACTTAAAAAGTATGAAGATCATCCTTATGAAAAAAGAGCTTTTTTATATTTAGATATTCTGTCCTGGCTTGAAAGTCATCTACAAAACAAACCTGTTGGATTTATTATAAAAGAAAAGGCCCGGGCCATAACACGTTAATAAATTTTCTTTGAAAGTTAAGAACACCAGTCTCGCTCATTTGCTAGAAATTAATCTAGCAATGATTTTTATAAGCACTTCTGGCGCTTTGGGCAGGCATATTGATTTACCTGTGCCATTAATTATTGTGTCTCGGTCTATTTTAGCGGTTATAGTATTAGCTATTTATTGCAAGTGGAAGGGGTTTTCATTTAAAGTCTTAAAAAAAGATAGATTTCCAATACTAGCAAGTGGACTGTTTTTGGCGCTGCATTGGCTCACTTATTTCTATTCTCTAAAGCTTTCTAATGTCGCTATTGGTATGCTTTCCTTATTTACATATCCAATATTAACTTCTCTTTTGGAACCATTGTTGTTGAAAACGAAGTTTCAAAGAATGCATTTATTTTTGGGTCTTTTGGTCTTAACAGGAATTTACTTTTTGGTACCAGCTTTCGATTTAGATAATTCATACACAATTGCTGTCGGTATTGGTTTATTATCTGCACTTTTCTATGCATTAAGAAATATCATTTTAAAAAATAGAACAAGTAGTTACAATGGTTCAAGTTTAATGTGCTTTCAACTGTTTGTTATTACAATTTTTTTGTCACCAGTATTATTTTTTTACGAATTGGATCAGATAACAACCCAATGGCAATGGTTAGTAGTTTTGGCAGTATTAACTACATCAATTGGTCACACACTGTTTCTAAATAGTTTTAAGCATTTTTCAATTACCACCGCAAGTATTTTGAGTAGTGTTCAACCAGTATTCGGTATTATTATCGCAGCTGTTTTTTTAGGTGAAATTCCAACTTTAATGACGATCCTTGGTGGTTTTTTAATTTTAAGCTCTGTAATAATTGAAAGTATTCGTTCTTATAAGAAAAAAGAGACTAGTTAGTAATGCCCGGAGTATTCAAGTTCATTTGTGGTAAAAGGCCATTTGAAAAATTTTCAAATTGATTATTTTTTGCTAGTTCTCTAACTTTTATTGGATCAAAATTTCCATTGAAATAAAGAAATGACCCAGTGCTGTTATTGTTATTATAAATCAAAATCTCTTTGACAACATCTCGCTTTTCACGAATTGAAACAACATTTCTTTTAAGTTCGTCATTTTTTCTAAAAACCTCTATGAAGGAAGAAGAAGCAAAACTGTTCATTTGATTATTTAAGAACTGAGATTGTGATTTAGTTTTACTTGGAAACTGCATATATCTCAAATCTTTAGTATTTCCAACAAGAGATTTCATTTCCGGTGAAATTTCACTCACCAGAGAGAACATGAATTGTGGCACCCTAATAGCCGTTACTTGATTATCATTTTTATGAGCTTCGTAAAAAGTATCGATAGAGTTGTAACTACTACAAGACGCAATAAAGAGGAAAGCGATAATAATTAACGATTTTTTCATGGTTAAGTGTTTCCATAAAATTAGGAAAATAGATTTTGCTTACGAGCTATTTCATAATATGAATTTCAATAGCATCATTCCTTCCTCTAACATTTACTTTATCGGTTTCAAAATTTTTAGGGCGAATAGATTTTGAGATTGAATTGAAAATAGTATTTGAAATAATCAGACTTGCCCCGTATGATTTATTCAACTGTTCTAATCTACTAGCGATAATTACCGGATTGCCCGTAATGGAGAACTGTTTGCGATTAGTATTGCCAACATTACCGATAACCACTTCACCAGTGTGGATACCAATGCCGATATCAAATGGTTCAACCTCCTTTTCTTTTATTCGAGTTCTTAGTTTATTCAATATTGCTATGGCAGCTAAATATGCTTGTTCACAATGATTTGCCTCTGAATTCGAAATCCCAAAAGTCGCCATAAAACCATCTCCCAACAGTTGATTAACGATTCCTTCATATTTTTGAATACAATCCAACATAGGACCAAATGCTTTATTCTGAAAAGAAATTAATTCACTGGCTGACAGTTTTTGAGCTAGTTTGGTAAATCCCCTAATATCCAAGAATAAGATACTTACGATACAACGCTGTCCGCTAATGGCTTTTTCAGAGCTGAGAAGTTCATCAGCCACCACCGTAGATACTTGTTCTTTCAATAATTTGGTGATCCGATTTTCTGCTTGAGAGAGTTTTGTATTGGCGATATCTAATTCGGAATAGGCAATTTCAAGTTTTTTGTGCTTTCTTCTTTTTGATAAAAAGAGGGAATACCCCAAGATTGCACTTATTAACAAAATGAGTCCTATGAAGTACAATGTTTTCTTTTGCTGTTCTTGTTTTTCAATCTCCGTTTCAGATTTTTCTAAGTTTAATGCGGCAATATTCTTTTGTTGGGTCAATAATAGAATTTCCTTTTTTCGCAATTCACTTTCGGCCGCTGTTTGAACACTATCTTCAAATAGATTTTGTGTTATTTGTTGATATAATTGATAATAACGTAGCGATTTTTGATATTCGGCTTTGCTTTCAAATGTTTTGGCCAAATCTTGATATTGGTCTTTAATAACAAGCAGAGAGTCTCTGCTTAAAGAGTCCACTTGTATTTTCAAGAAGGTTATCGTGCTTCCAATTTTTTTTAAAGCCTCTTTTTCTTTAATGGCATTTTCTAAATACGATTTACTTTTTTGATGCATATTCAAGCTATCATAAAGACTCGCTACTTTTAACTGTAGCTCAGTAATCGCCTTTTCATCTCCTTTATTTTTATTGAGGTTTATCGCCGATTCATAATTTTCAATGGCCGATAGATATTTTTTGTTCTTTTCTTTAGTTTTTGCCTGTTTTAAAAGTGTATTAATTTTCAGTTGTTGACTCTGACTTCTTATGGAATTACCTAGCTTAATATTGCTAAGGGTACGTTTGATAAAGTTTGGTTTCAGTTTCCCAATTTGTTCTAAGGAATCTAGTTTAAATTCAAACTTCAGAATGACTTTAGTAATACTAGAATCATGCAGGCTTTCATTAATAGTTTTAAGACTTTCTAAGTTATCGGCAAAATCAAAATATTTTTCTTTTTTGAGGTTTATTGCAGCAATCTGATAAAAGGCGAGAGCGATGTTATGGTTAACATCTTCTTTGTTATCAATATCATATAAATTTGTTCCCAACATTTCGGCTTGCCTAGCATATCGTAATGATTTTCTACCATTAGAATCTTGATAGAGCCTCGAAAGTCCGTTAAGAACTTCCAATTTATGAACTCCATAAAGGGAATTTAACTGTTTTTCTTTGGCCAAAAGAACTTCTTTGGAGTCTTGCGCAATCACAAACCTAAAACAGCACGTAATTAAAATTATAAGAAAAAGAATTGTTTTATTTACCAAAATTAAATGATCTAAAACTGTTTTCTTAAAAGTAGCTAAAATCATAAACATGCATTCCAAATAGGGTCGCTTGGAGGAGCAGCTTCAAAATGAACTTCTTCTTTCTTTACAGGATGTTCAAAGCTTAAACTTCTAGAATGTAAGTGAATGCTTCCATTTTTATTACTGCGGTCAGAACCATATTTCAGATCTCCTTTAATAGTACAATTAATAGCCGCTAATTGAGCTCTTATTTGATGATGTCTACCTGTTTTTAAGTCTATTTCTAAGAGACAATAGTTGTCCAAATTCTTAAGAATATGGTAAGTCAAGAGGGCTTTTTTGCTATTTAGAACCTCTTTAATATGAGCATAGGATTTATTTTGTTTTGGATTACGAACTAACCAATGTGTCAATAAATCTTCCTTTTTTTTGGGTTTATTTTTTACAACAGCCCAATAAGTTTTTTTTGTCTTTCCTTCAGAGAATAGTTTATTTAAACGAGGCAAGGCCTTTGAGGTTTTTGCAAAAACTACAATACCTGAAGTGGGTCTGTCTAAACGATGAACGACACCTAAATAAACATTACCTGGTTTCTCATATTTTATTCGTAAATATTCTTTAACAACTTCACTTAAAGGAATGTCCCCAGTTTTATCACCTTGAACTATATCGCCAGGTCTTTTATTTATGACAATTAGGTGGTTGTCCTCGTAAATAACATCTAAATTGGATGGTGTAGAATAAATCTTCACTGACATTTTAGCATTTTATAATATACTAGACTAATACTGCTCTTCTTCGTTTGGAAAGTCCCGACTTTTTACGTCATCAACGTATTGTGAAATGGCTGAACTCATTTCTTCATATAAGTTCATGTACCTTCTTAAAAAGCGTGGATTAAACTCATGTGTCATTCCTAATAAATCGTGCACAACTAAAACTTGTCCATCAACACCATTTCCTGCTCCAATACCAATCACAGGAATTGAAACACTTTCTGCAACTTGCTTAGCTAATTCAGCCGGTATTTTTTCCAGTACCAGTCCAAAACAGCCCAATTTTTCAAGCATTTTAGCGTCAGACTTTAATTGCTTGGCTTCTGCTTCTTCTTTAGCACGAACTGTATAAGTACCAAATTTATAAATAGATTGTGGTGTTAATCCTAAATGCCCCATTACTGGTATTCCGGCATCAATAATACGTTTTACAGAATCTTTTATTTCTTCGCCACCCTCAACTTTTACAGCATGACCACCGCTTTCTTTCATAATGCGAATTGCAGAACGTAGTGCCTCTTTTGAATCACTTTGATAACTACCGAACGGAATATCTACAACAACCAAAGCTCTCTTTGCAGCCCTAACTACCGAACTAGCATGATAAATCATCTGATCTAGTGTAATAGGAAGCGTTGTCTCATGACCCGCAATAACGTTACTTGCAGAATCACCAACTAAAATGACATCCACTTTGGCAGCATCTACAATTTTAGCCATAGAATAATCATAAGAAGTCAACATGGAAATTTTTTCTCCGTTTTGTTTCATTTCAATTAGTGATTTTACCGTCACTCTTTTATATTCTTTCTTGGCTACTGACATTCGATATAATTTGAAAGTTAAATGTAAGCAGATTTTGTCATTCCTGTGAAAACAAGATTCTTTTTCTTAAATTGTTTCTTAAGTTCATATAAGTTGATTTTCGCAATATATATATCCTAATGAAGAAAATTATTTTAATAGTTTTAGTACTACTTGGTGTTACAAGCGTAACTGCACAAGAAAAAGAAGAAACTGCAGTTAAGAGAGTCGTTGAAACATTTTTTGAAGGCTTTCATAAACAAGATTCTGTGTTAATGAAAAGCGTTTTAGCACGCGAAGTAGTGCTTCAAACAACAGGGCGTAATAAAGAGGGTAAGACTCAATTTAAAAATGAAAAAATAAACAGGCTGATTACTTCTATTGTAAGTATTCCAGACTCGGTATCCTTTGAGGAAAAACTCACATCATGGTCCATACAAGTTGATAGAACCATGGCCAATGCTTGGGTTGGTTACGAATTCTGGTTAAATGGTCAATTTTCACATTGCGGTATTAATTCGTTTCAAATGGTCAATTTTGATGGTGAATGGAAAATTATTTATTTGATTGACACTAGGGGTAAATCCGGATGTTTGAAAGAGTAGAGCACCTATCAACAATCACTTAAAAACACACCTACCGCTAAACCACCTTCTGAGGTTTCTTTATATTTAGTATTCATATCCTTAGCAGTCTCCCACATCGTATTTACCACTTTATCAAGAGGCACTTTAGCCTGTTTAGGGTCCGTATCCATTGCCAACTCAGCCGCATTAATTGCTTTTATAGCACCCATTGAATTGCGTTCAATACATGGTATTTGAACCAAGCCGCCAATTGGATCACAAGTAAGTCCTAAATGATGCTCCATGGCAATTTCAGCGGCACATAATACTTGTTCTGGAGTACCACCCATCAGCTCAGTTAAAGCACCCGCAGCCATAGCTGAAGAGACTCCAATTTCGGCTTGACAACCACCCATTGCTGCAGATATCGTGGCTCCTTTTTTAAATATGCTACCTATTTCGCCTGCTACTAATAAAAACCTTTTAATGTCATCAAAATCTCCATCGTGATTCTCAATGACCAGATAATACATTAAAACTGCAGGAATAACACCTGCGCTGCCATTTGTTGGCGCAGTTACTACACGACCTAATGAAGCATTTACTTCATTTACAGATAAAGCAAAACAACTTACCCACTTCAAAATCTGGCGAAACTTTACCTCAGTTTCACGTATGGTTTTTAACCATTCCAAGGGTGTGGTATAACTTAACTCTCCTTTTAATTTTTGATGAATTTCATAAGCTCTTCGTTTTACATTCAGGCCACCAGGTAAAATTCCTTCCGTATGGCAACCAGTATAAATACATTCTAACATCGTATTCCATATCTGACGAAGATTGGTATCTATTTCTATATCATTACGCAATGATCGTTCGTTTTCTAAGACCAATTCAGAAATAGTTTTATTTTCAGCTTCACAAAAATCTAGTAGTTCGGCCCCAGTTTTTATTGGGAAAGGAAAAGTGTTGAAAACCTCTTTATTTTCTTTAGCATGAATGCGGTCTTCCTTGACCACAAAACCACCACCGATGGAATAGTAGGTTTCTTCTATAATTGTTTCATCATTCAAGAAAGCGATAAAACGAATTCCGTTAGAATGAAATGGTAAAAACTCCCTCAAAAAAGTAATGTCGGTTTCAAAATTGAAAGGAATCAATTTTTCATTACCTAAATGTAATTGCTTTTTTTCTTTGACTCTTGAAACGGAACTCGTAATAGATGTAATAGGAATATTCACTGGGTCTGCACCTAATAGACCTAAAATCACGGCGACATCTGTTGCGTGACCTTTTCCAGTCAAGGATAAAGAGCCATAGAGGTGAATTTTAATATTTTGAACACTATCAAAAACATTATTTTCACGTAATTCTTGGAGCCATCTTTCGGCAGCACGCCACGGACCCAGGGTATGCGAGCTAGATGGACCTACACCAATTTTCAACATGTCAAAAACACTGATACATTCCATTGATTAGGTTTATAGTTCAAAGATAAGTAGCTCAAATCTAGTTTTTACAAAAATTATTATACAGAATATGACACCTTGGCAGATTTTATGTCATGGCATAATCATTGTCCTTTTAGAGATGATAAAAATATGAAGTTTAAAAATCTAATATAAAAACATGAGTAAGATAATCGGAATAGATTTAGGGACAACGAACTCTTGCGTTTCCGTAATGGAAGGTAATGAACCAGTTGTAATTCCCAATGCAGAAGGTAAAAGAACAACACCTTCTGTAATTGCATTTGTAGAAGGTGGTGAAATTAAGGTTGGAGACCCTGCAAAACGTCAGGCTGTTACTAACCCACATAAAACCATTTATTCTATTAAAAGATTTATGGGTAATAAGTTCTCGGAATCTTCTAAAGAGGCGAAAAGAGTACCTTATAACGTAGTAAAAGGAGATAACGATACACCAAGAGTTGATATTGATGGTCGTATGTATTCTCCACAAGAATTATCAGCTATGATTCTTCAGAAAATGAAGAAAACTGCTGAAGACTATTTAGGTCAAGATGTTACAAGAGCTGTAGTTACTGTACCGGCTTATTTTAATGATTCGCAACGTCAGGCAACTAAAGAAGCAGGAGAAATTGCTGGTTTAACTGTAGAACGTATTATAAATGAACCAACAGCTGCTTCTTTGGCATATGGTTTAGATAAGAAAGATACTGATCAAAAAATTGTTGTTTTTGACTTTGGTGGTGGTACCCATGATGTTTCTATTCTTGAATTAGGAGATGGAGTTTTTGAAGTATTATCCACCGATGGAGATACACACTTAGGTGGTGATGATGTAGATCAAAAAATTATTGATTGGTTGGCTGAGGAGTTCAAGAATGATGAATCAATGGATTTACGTGAAGATGCCATGGCATTGCAACGTTTACGTGAAGCTGCTGAAAAGGCAAAAATTGAATTATCTTCTTCTGCCCAAACTGAAATTAATTTACCATATGTAACTGCAACTGCTTCAGGCCCTAAGCACCTAGTTAGAACATTAACTAAAGCTAAGTTTGAGCAATTAATTGCAGATTTAGTAAAACGTACAATTGAGCCTTGTCAAACGGCTTTAAAGTCAGCTGGACTTTCAAAAAGTGATATTGACGAGATAATTTTAGTTGGAGGTTCTACAAGAATACCAGCAGTACAAGAAGCAGTTGAGAATTTTTTTGGTAAAAAACCTTCGAAAGGTGTAAATCCAGATGAGGTTGTTGCTGTTGGTGCAGCTATTCAAGGCGGTGTTTTAACCGGTGATGTTAAAGATGTATTGTTATTAGATGTTACACCACTTTCTTTAGGAATTGAAACTATGGGTGGGGTAGCAACTAAATTAATAGAGTCGAATACAACCATTCCGACCAAAAAGTCTCAAGTGTTCTCTACGGCCGCAGATAATCAACCATCAGTTGAAATTCATGTACTGCAAGGAGAACGCCCAATGGCTGCTGATAATAAAACTATAGGAAGATTTCATTTAGATGGAATTCCACCGGCACAAAGAGGTACTCCTCAGATTGAAGTGACTTTTGATATTGATGCTAATGGTATAATTAAAGTTTCAGCAACTGATAAAGCTACTGGTAAATCACAGGATATTAGAATTGAGGCTTCTTCTGGATTGACGGATGAAGAAATTCAAAAAATGAAAGCAGAAGCTGAAGCTAATGCTGAAGCTGATAAAACTGCTAAAGAAACGGCTGACAAATTGAATGAAGCTGATGGTATGATTTTCCAGACTGAAAAACAGTTAACTGAATTTGGAGATAAATTGTCTGATGACAAGAAAAAACCAATTGAAGAAGCTTTAGAAGAATTAAAGAAGGCTTATGAAACTAAGGATTTGGCTGTCATTTCACCTGCCTTAGAGAAAATAAATGAAGCATGGAAAGTAGCATCAGAAGAAATGTACAAAGCACAAGCTGAGGCACAGCAGGCTGGGGGAGACCCTACTGCTAATGCAGGTGGAGATGCTGGCGCAGGCAGTTCTTCTGAAGGTGATAATGTTGAAGACGTTGATTTCGAAGAAGTAAAGTAACGGTCTTTTCATATTAAATTAAAAAACCCTGACTTAACTGGTCAGGGCTTTTTAGTTTATGAAGCTTCAAGAATTCTTAGCTTCTCAAGAGCTTCAGACTTGGAGTTAACATTGAGTTTGAGATAAATATTTTGAATGTGAAAATTTACAGTACTCGGGGTTACAAAAAGTTTATGGGCTATAGTTTTATAAGTTGCACCTTGGCTTAAGAATTCTGCGATTTGATTTTCTCTCTTAGAAAACGATTCGTATTTCTTTTTTTGAAATGTAGCAATCACTTTTTTAGCAACATCATAGCTTAAAGCTGCACCGTTGTGTTTAACAGAAATTAAAGCATGAAAAAGACGTTCTTTTGAAATTGGTTTAGTGAGATACCCATTTGCACCAATTTTAAATGCCCTTTTTATTAATTCAAAATCACTTTTTGAACTTGCAATAATGATCTTAATTGTAGTGCTCTTTTTTCTAAACCTTTCAATACCATCTATACCTGAAATACCTAATAAGGAAACTTCAGATATTATAATGTCAGGTAGGTTGTTCTGGTAATTAATTAATGCAGCGTTAACAGTTGTGTATGTTTCTACAAGCAAATAATCAGGATCATGTATAAAATAATTTTGATACCAATCATTCATTTTTTCGTCATTGTCAATGACAATAACTTTAAGTGGAAGTTTTTTCATAATAGTACGATTTGGGGTTAATATTTTTGAGTGTTGTTTTTTAAAACAGCTTAGAGTACTAGAACTTGAATAACATAAATACCCAATAAGTTAGTTTCATATTATATATATGATACCAGTCTATTGATGAATTAAATTCAATATAGTTTATACTCTGAAAGATGTAAGAATTTGATAGAATAAGGCGCAAGACACCAATATTTCCATTAGAATATGTTAATTAAGCAGAGGGGGGCTAAAATATGATTTGAGGGTTGCAATCAAAATAGCATTTTTGTAGGAGTTGTAAGATTTCATATTACGGGATTTTCGGGGTTTGAAAATTTATTTGAGTTATTTTCTATAGACAATATATATTTTTTGATAATTTATCAAAAAGAAATGTAAGTATTTTCGTCCAACGGAATGTTGAATTAAGGAATTCTCAGTTTATCCCACAAAAAAGGTCGTCTCTTCAGACGACCTTTTATCAAAAGCATTCGGTCCATTATGAAACTAATGTCCTAAAAATCAACCCCGATTTCCGTAAGCTTCTGGTAATTTGTTGATGTTCTTTTGCTGGTTTTAGTTTTTCTAGTTGTAACTAATCAAAACTAATGTCAGCTGTAGCCATAGGATTATAAACTTCCATTATCCATTTTTCTTTTTCATAAGCACCTTCTAAATGATTAACATGTGCTATTGATGCATCATCTTTTGTTTTAAAATCTGCTAAATAAACGTAGTGCAGCCCATTCTCTTTGTTATAAAACTGTTTAGCATTTAACCCCTCTTTACGAAGTTTTTCCATAAATGATTTTAAGTAGGTTTTATTTTTGAATACATTGGCTATTAAATAATAACCAGATTCTACGCCAATTAAATCAGATTTATTCTGCGCTTTAATCATTGAATCATCAAATAATTCACTTCTATTATTTTTTAATTTATTGTTTTTTGATGAGTTTTCAGCTACTCCAGTTTGTGCATATTTACTTCTAACTTTTTCTTTAGGTAATTTTTGTTCTTGCCTCATTTCATGTCTTAATAGGCGTACCATAGTTTCAAAGCGTCTTTCAAACATTCTATCCCTAGCACGCTCAATAGAGTCTTGTCTTAAAATCAATTCATCTAACACTAACCTATTCTCAAAAGCAAGTGAATTGTCATCTTTAGAGACCATACTTTCATTTTTCATTTGTTGTCTTAACTCAACCAGTTGCTCTTCATAATTACGCACTATTTCATCAACTCGTTCATCTTCTGAACTGGCTATATTTACATCTATCCCCAGACCTCTATATTCATCATTAAATGAATAGGCCAGTGATAATTCATGGTTCCACCCAAGATTATCTCCTATAGCATCTAGATTCTTTTCCATCAAATATCCAAGTGAAAGTTTTTTGTTAAGATTAAAGCCAATCCCTGAAGAAAACCCGTAAGTATTGTCATAAGTAGATTGTACCCAACCAAGTTTAGGTAAGTCTAGTAAAAAAGAACCTGTATATGATATTTCTTTGTTAACATTAGTGCCAAATTGTACAATCGGCATTAAACGACCATTCTCTAGAATACCTCCAGAACTTTTAAACTTATGAGTATACTGGAGCATAGTTGTCATACTTTCATAATTAAAATTGGTAAAAAGCTCATCAAGTGTCTGGTTATAACTTACCATATTCCTGAAGAAGATACCAAAGTCAAAACTGCCCATTGTAAGATTGATACCGGGTTCTATGTTTATTTTATTCTCTTTGCGAGCGTCTTCCAAGATTGGGTCGTTTTCATTCGTAACAATTCTATTTTTATCTAGCCCTTGACTTAGATAATTAACATTCGCTCCAAATGCTAAAGCACTTTTCTCTCCTAGTTTAACTGCCGTTGCATAGTTTGCATTGAATCCAAATTCTTGAACAATGCCAGACCACCTTCCATAAATACCTAATCCAAGAGCTGTATTTTCGTCAAGTTTGTTACTAAAACCTAAATAATAGTTTTGGTTATTGTCTTCATAACCTGAATATTGATTTCTCATTAAAACATTCAAGTATGATTTGTTTTCTCGAACCAATGAATAAGTTGGATTTATTAAGAATCGATTAAAAAATAATTGGTTATGAAATGGGGTCTTAATACTATATTGATTAGAGGTCTCTTGTGCCTTAAGAGTAAGTGGTAATAGTACCAAAAACGTCATAATCAATATGTAAATTTTGAGATGATAAGTTTTTGAATAGTTCATATTATCGGGGTTTTTGGGGAATTGTATTCTTACGCTATAAGCTGATGTTTTAAATATTCATAAACATAGTCTAAAATGATATTCCACTAATTGTCGAACATTGTTGATGAATAATCTGTTTCAGTTTTATCGTTAAGTACTTTCATTAACTTATTATCATCTTTCTCAATATTAAAATCTGAACCAGATGTAGAATAAGTAATAGCAATTTGACTAACCTTGTTTTTTGAACCGCGGTTAGACATTACATAACCCATACCTTTTTCTGGTGAAAATGCTATTGAAAAATCATCATAGGGACTATTAATTTGATTTCCAAGATTAATAGACTTACTAACCTTATTTTTATCAATTTGAACAGCAAATAAATCTAAACCTCCATAGCCTTTTCGTCCATCTGAAGCAAAAAAGAGTAAAGAGTCATCAGATAGTTCTGGGTAGAGGTCATTCTTTTTGGTGTTAACCTTAGGACCTAAGTTTTTAGCAATACCCAAACTCCCATCTTTTTTTATTTCTGAAACATAAATATCATATTTACCATAAGTACCTGGCATGTTTGAGGCAAAAAATAAACGGGTTCCATCAGCTGAAACTGTTGGGTGTTTAGCGGAGTAATACTTTGGACAAACTGCTAACTTTTTAAAGTTAGTCCATTTCCCATTAATGCTTTCAGCTCTATAAACTTCATGTATTATTTCCTTTTTTGAAAAAATACCATACTCTGGCTTTGTTTGAACCGGCTGACTAAAAAAGGCAAAGTTGCCGTTTTGAGTAACACTAAGACCTGGTGCAAAATCACTAGTGTCAACAAGCCTATTTTGGCTCAAAGCTACATTTGAAACCTCAGAAGGTTTTTTAATAACATAATCATTTTTAATACTTTTCATCCAATATTTTTTAGAAGATGGTTCATTAGTAGAAGTCAAGCTATTCAAGGCAAAATCATATCTTTCTTTATAGCTTTTGGGAATAGTTTCCGCATGTGCGATTTTAAATAGCTTTTCATACCAAAAGGTAGCGGCCTCATAATTTTCTCGCAGAAAATTGACATTTCCAAGGTCTTGAAAAATTTCAATTTCAGAATAACCGAGTTGTAAAAGTTCCAAATAATCATCAATACGTTGGGTATTTTCATTCTGATTATTGATTTGCGCATTAGAAGTTGAAAAAACTAATAACGCCACGAAAGCAAAAGCAATTTTGTTAATTGGGGAACGTTTCATAATTGTAGATTTAGGACGTTAATACACCACAAATATCTACAAAGATTTGAAGGAAATACTTATGAATTTTTCATAGGTTTTACTTTTTAACGCCATAATATGCGTTATATCGATGTTTTGACTAAATATAATGAACTGACCGGTCTACCTTTTATTGATAAAAATTAGAAGTGTGTTTTTGACGAATCTGATACTAATCTATTGATTTCTTTGAGCTCAAGCTCTGATAAATCACGATACTTGCCAGGAGGAATATCCAAGCTAACATTCATAATTCTGACCCGTTTTAATTTTCGAACTCTATAATCTAAATGTTCACACATTCTTCGAATTTGTCTATTTAAACCTTGAGTGAGAACTATTTTAAATTGTTTTTCATTAATTTTTTCAACCTCACATTTTCTAGTAACAGTATCAAGAATTGGAACTCCATTTCGCATTTTGGTAAGAAAATCCTCTGTAATTGGTTTGTTAACATTTACTATATATTCTTTTTCATGTCCATTACGAGCTCTTAATATTTTATTTACTATATCTCCATCATTGGTCATAAAAATTAAACCTTCACTTGGTTTATCAAGTCTACCTATTGGAAAAATTCGAATTGGATAATTAATGAAGTCAATGATATTGTCTTTTTCGACTCTTGTATCGGTAGTACAAACAATGCCTACGGGTTTGTTAAATGCTAAATAAACAGGTTTTTCTTGGGACTTAGAAATAAGTTCTCCATCAACTTTTACCACATCTCCTTCTATTATTTTAGTACCCATCTCCGGTACTTTGCCATTGATGGTTACGCGACCTTGTTCAATTAATTTATCAGCTGCTCTTCTCGAACAATAACCAGCTTCACTCAAGTATTTATTTATTCTGGTTTCTTTCATGAAATCCTATAAAAATTGGAAATTAAGCGAAGATAATTTTAAAAATAACTATAAAAAAAGCCCACTTGCATAAAGTGGACTTTTGAATAAGAACGTTAGGTATTTTAATCGTTTGATAAAATACTTAGTATATACCAGAATAGTAACATGAGTGAAGCAAATAAACCAAGTGAAGCTGCTACATGTTGATTTTCATGATATTTATGTATCATGTTTGATGTTTGGTAAAGAATTGAACCAGAAGCCAATACAACCATGCCAACACTAAACCATAAGCCTAAATCAAAACCGAATAGTGTTCCTGCTATGATAAGACCTAATGCGATAAAAAAACCTATAGTTAGGGCAGATTGTAAAAATGAAAAATCTTTTTTAGTGATGAATACAATTGCTGAAAGGCCTGTAAATAATGATATAGTTAAAATGGCTGCTTGGTATAATATATTGAAAGCCCCACCGTCTGCGATAACTACAGCCATAAAAATTAATGGAATAAAAATAAAAGCTTCAGCAATCACATAAAGCACTAAGCCTGCATAATGTGCTTGCACATTATCACTCTTAAGAGCTAGTTTTTCCGCATAATTTGTGACTAACATAAAGCCTCCTAATAAAAGTAACCAGCTAATTCCTCCGGTCAATGAGATAGCAAGTTCAACAATGGCAGGAATTTGAAAAAAAAGCGTTTCCACTAAAATGAATAGGAGAACTGCTCCAGCCAAATGAGCATAGGTTTTTTTGTAGAAGGTCACTCTAGTTTGGTCATCAAGTTGACTAATTACAGGTGGTAAGTTCGGAATTTCTTGGTTTTCCATAGATTTGGGTTTTTACGGGTTAGAACTAAAAAACGAGATTTAACCATTACAAGTATTTAGTACGCCTATTAATCGATAAAAAGCAGAAAAATTAAATTTCTACTTAAAATCAATTGGCTTTTATCCAAAAACTATCATATTTAAAAACTATTTATTTTAAAAAGTAGATTTAGTATAAAATCGTATTTTTAAATCAAATCAAAAATTGGTGCGATGAGAGTATTAAATGTTTTAGTAATTTGTTTTGTTTTTCTCTTAACAAGTTGTAGTAGTTCTTATCTGACAAGTTCAGAGAATGTTAGTAAGACAAAACAGGAGTATGATAAAGTATTAGTCGTGGGTCGTTCAAAGGATAAAACATCACGGATTAAATTTGAGAGTGAGGTGGTAAAAACGCTTCAAGAAAATGGGGTTGATGCAAAAGCATCTTATGAAGTTGAAGGAACAAAAGATTTAATGAATAAATTATCAGAAAGTCAAATTCAATCACTAAAACAAAAATTGGTGACTCAAGGTTTTGATGGGGCTATTCTTACTAATCTGATTAATACCGAAGAATATACGGATGTTTTGCCTGGCAGCACTTCTACAGCTTATGTGCCGGCTAGATATGGTCGTTTTGGACGTTACGTGGGCTATTATCCAATTACAACATGGGAGCCTGATGAACTCAAAACAGGTATAAAATATGTTTTTGAAAGTAGCTTTTATAACCTTTCAAAAAAAACGGGTGATAATTTAGAATGGGTAGGTCGATTTGAACTTAAGGATCCATCTTCCATCGAAAGAACTACGAGTATTTATTCGAAAGAACTAGTACAAGCACTTTTAAAAAATAATATTCAAACAAAGAAATAGAATTTTTTGAATTGTAAAAACTAGGGTTTGAGAGTGGACCTTAGAATAAATAGCCACAAGAGTATGTGTTCAGACCGAATAAACAAAAACGATGTTTAAAAATAAACATTTAAGAATTTGGTTTGTTTTTTTGACTCTAGTTGTTATGCTAATCGGGTTTGGCTTTATTCAAACTAAAAAAACAATTCAAAAAGCACTTGACAATCAAATCATACTACTTAATAAAACCCAGCCGTTATATTTAGCTTATGATAAGCTAGAGATTTCGTATTTAAATCGTTCATTTGAATTGAGTGATGTTGTTCTTCTTCAAGATAGCTCGAGTTTAGACTTGAATACATTAAATCCGCATACATTTATTAAGGACATTAAGGTTAAAAATTTTGAAGTTTTACCCTTGTTATTAAACAAAAAGCTAGAAGTAGAAGAGTTTGAAGTTACAGGTTTAGAGGTAGTATTTAAAAAGGGTGGACTTTTAGAACAAAGATTAAGTCAAAAAACTAAAAAGAAGACATCGCTTCAAAAAAAAAGTGGTTTAAAAGAGCTTTCAATTTCAAAATTTAAAATAGATGATTTCCAAATAGTTCATTTTGATGAGATAGCAAATGATACTATTAATTCGCTTAAAGGAGATTTAATAGCAATTAAGGATATATTATTCACTAGTGGTTTAGATAAAAAAGCCATTTCTATTAAGACTGACGATATTGTTTTAGAACTAAATAATATGTTAGTGACCTACGGGTCAATTAAAGAAAAAATTTCACTGTCCAACGGTTTAATGAATTTGGGTAATGGTTATTCAAAATTTAGCAATTTGAAGTTGGGTAATCTCAATATTTTAAAGAAAAAAGTGGCCATTAGCATATATACTAAATCACCAAGTTCTTTTGATATTCCAACGTTGGAGGTTTTTGGTTTGGACACGGCTAAGCTTTTTAAAAAATTTGATTTAATGGCGGATAGTGTTCTAATTGATAAAGCTAAAATCACCATTCTAAAAGATTCAAACAAGCCTTGGAATAAGAAGGTAACTAAACCAATGCCGCAACACCTTTTAAGAAAATCTAACAAGGAATTTTGGATTAAAAAAGTTCAAATAAAAAATTCAAGTCTAGATTATTTCGAAATCATCAATGAAAAAGAAATAGTAATTAACCTTGAAAATGTGCATTCAACAATTTTAAATTTGGGCTCGGCAAAATCAAGATATAATGATTTGGAGCCTCAAAATATTGATATGTCATTGACCGCGAAAGTTTTTAATGAAATAGATTTCTCCCTTAATTTAAAACTAATTAATCCGCTTAACAGTAATTTTTTCACTTTCAATGGACATACTGGTCCATTTAATTTTGAATCGTTTAATCCAGTAATGGTTCCTTCATCAAATATAAAATTTGAATCTGGTCGAGTCCATAAGCTTAATTTTAATGGCCAAGGAAATGCCACCTCTACAACTGGAGATTTTGTAATGCACTACGATAATTTGAATACTATTGTACTGCGCAAAGATGCAATGCTTACTAATAAGACATTTTCATGGATAGCGAATTCTGCAGTAAGAAAAGAGAACCCTAAAAATGGGAAGCTTAAAACTGCTGTGATACAGTTTCAACGAGTTCCTTACAAGGGTTTTGGCAACTACATCGTAAAGTCAATTGAATCAGGTCTTATTAATTCAGTATACCCCTTCGGAAAAAGAAGGCATAAAAAATAATTTTTTTATTATTAAAATCACCATCAAATATTTTTCATTATCTAGATTCCTTATCTTTCGTAGTATATTAAATCAATTAGAACCATGAAAAAATTAGTATTCGTTTTAATTACATTTTTAGTGTTGTCATGCTCATCTATCAAGGTTTTAGACACTTGGAAAGGTGACGATTCGAATATAACCAAGTTTAAAAACAAAAATGTACTGGTGCTGGGTAGAACAGCGGATGACCATTCAAGAATCGCTTTTGAAGAAGCGATTGCCAACAACTTGAGAAAACAAGGAATAAATGCTACCGAAAGTTTTATTAAAGCTCCAAAAATTAATCCTAAGCAAGAATTCACCAAAGAACGAATTGAGTTTATTAAAAGTCTAATGGCTAGCGAGGGATTTAATGCAATTGTAATTACATCTATTAAAGACAAACAACAAATAACTAGATCAACCAATAGTGGTATCTATATGGGCGCTACCTATGGAAATTATTATCCGGTCGGTTATGGTACTTTCTACGATTACTTTGCGCTGCCTTATATTGGAGGATCCTATTACAGTGCTTATGGGGATTACATTACAAATTCAGTTAGCACCACGACCGAAACGAAATATATTCTTGAAACCGCAGCATATAATCTTGATGAACCAAAAGAAGGCCAGTTAGTTGCGATATTAACCACAAGTATTAATAACCCAAAAGATGCGTACAAAACTGCTGATGCCTATGTTCAAAAACTGGTTTCCGCTTTCGAAAAAGCGCAATAAGTTAAAAAAGGCTTACTTATTCTTGACTGTAGTTGTTTTTAGCAGTCATGGTGTTCTCCTTGCGCAAGGAAATTATAGGCTAGAAAATTTTGGAAATAAATCAATACTCCTAAATGGTAACGTCACCGGTACTGTAAGTGATTTAGGTTTGAGCTACTATAACCCTGCAAGATTGGGTTTAGTAGATAATCCTTCATTTGCAATTAGCGCTAAAGCTTTTGAATTAAGTAATATTAAGCTTGAAAACACATTCGGAAATAGTGAACGTGTTAAGAATTCTAATTTTAATGGTATTCCGACCATGGTTGCCGGTACGTTTGAAATCAAGAACTTCCCAAAAGATAAGTTTGCCTATTCTTTTATTTCAAGATACCGTAATAGATACGATATAAACTATAGTTCAGGATTAGTTAATGGAGATTTTATAAATGGTTCAGATGGTAATGAAGATGTACTTTCAAGAGCTAATATAAATACAGATTTAAGAGAAGAATGGATAGGGCTTACTTGGGCAAAACCAATAAAAAGAAATTTTAGTGTTGGGGCTTCTCTATTTCTGTCTATTTATAATTACTCTGGTAGTTCTAATGTGAATTTTGCTGCAAAAAATGAGCAAGATAATGTGTTGTTGTATGATAATACGATAGGCTATGAGCAAAAGACTTATGGATTGTTTTTAAAATTAGCCGCAGCTTGGAAATCTGATGATATCGAGCTAGGCTTTAACTTTAACTTACCACATTTAAAACTTTTAGGGAATGGAGGTTTTAGTGGGGAAGAGATTTTATCGGGTACGAATAATGATATTTTTAATTTAGCAGAATTTGGAGATTTAGATTCTAAGCGTAGAACAGCATTGGGCGCCTCATTAGGGGCCGGCTTCAATTTACATAAGAACAAAATCCATGCGAATATAGAATGGTACAATGGGGTTGAAGAATATGAAAGACTTGATATAAGTACTTTAGATTTAAATGCTTTTACTAATCAAGACTTTAATTTTAACGAGTCGCTTAAACCAGTTGTCAATTTTGGTGTTGGGGCCGAAATATATTTAAATGATATTTGGAAGGCCTATTCAAGTTTTTCGACTGATTATTCGGCATATAAAAATCAAACTACCGTTTTCAATTTGATTAGTTCTATTAACGAAGAGGCTGATACTAGAACTAACTATTGGCATTATGGTCTAGGGCTTAGCGCAAATTTAAGTTGGGCAAGTTTTGTTTCAGGTGCTATTTTATCAACAACGAGTGCAGAATTTGCAAACCCAATAGATTTTCCGTCTGGTGAATTGGAAGCTGTAGAGAATGAAATTTCTAAATTAAGCCTAAATCGGTGGCGATTTATAGTTGGAGTGGAGATTCCACTATTTGTTGAAAAAATTGAAAAGACTTTAGGAGGCCTATAAACCGTATAACATTGAAAAAGAATACATCTAATAAAAGGTTTTGGTTTCGCAGAAAAATAGTAGTTATACCAATCTCTATTATTCTATTACTAGTGATTTTTAGAATTGCATTGCCTTCCATTTTAAAACACTATACCAATAAAGCCCTTCACAATATTCCCGGATATTATGGTGAAGTAGCTGCCATAGAGGTTGGTCTTTTTTCAGGAGAATATATTATTGAGAATTTATATATTAATAAGATAAATGCTCAAACTCAAATCCCATTTTTAAATTTCCCCAAATCTATTGTGGCCTTAGATGTAAATGAAATTCTGAGTGGAAACATTGTAAGTGATATTTATTTAGCAAACCCAGAGATAATTTATATTCTTTCGGATCACAATCAAACCGGAAATAATCCAGAGCCAGAATTGGATGATTGGTCTAAGGCATTGACGGAAATTGTGCCTTTAGCGATTAACGAACTAAAAGTTGAAGGTGGTAAATTTGGCTACGTAGAAATTAACACAAAGCCAAATATTGACTTACATATTCAAAATATTAGTCTTACTGCTTCTAATTTAAGAAATACCAAGTCTATAAATCAGGGTTTACCATCGAGCGTTGTAGCGATTGGAAATACAGTAGGTGGCGGTGAATTGCAAGTCGAGGGAAAAATGGATTTAATTCAACAAATTCCTGATGTTGATATTGCCTTGACCATACGCAATGCAAACGCCATGGCGTTAAATGATTTTACTAAGCACTATACAGGAATTGATTTTGCTAGAGGAACTTTTGAGATGTATGGAGTATTAAAAATAGATGAAGGCTATGTTAACGGTTTAGTTAATCCTTCATTTATTAATTCTAAATTTATTGGTAAAGGGGATAAGTTTTTAAGTGTTCTATGGGAAGGCTTTGTTGGAATGTTTAAATTTTTAATCAAAAACCATAAAAACAATAGTATTTCAATGAAGGTCCCTTTTAAAGGCGACTTAAATAAGATAAAGACAAATAAGATGAGTGCCTTTCTTAGTCTTTTTGAAAATGCTTGGATTAAGGCTTTTCATCCTGTTGGCACGAAATACGATAAGTCTAAAAGTCATAAAAAAACTAAACAAACCCCTAAGTCAAATTAGTATGTACTTTAGTCCCAAATTTTTATTTTGAATGAGTAATGTATTTTTCTACTACAACAGCAGTAATAATTACCAAATAAAAATTACCAATTAATCCTACTAAAATAACTGCTTTTTGGGCTAGTCCAGTTACCGGAATTATATCACCATAACCGATTGTCATTAATGTTATGAAACTGAAATACATCAGTTTTTCAGTAATCAGTTCGGGTTGTTCAGCCAAGGCCAGCATTGGAGGCCCTTGAAAAGAATTAGGATACACCAGTTCAATGGTCATGAAAATAAAAAATCCAATAAGCCCCAAAGAAATGAAACCACTCATTAAACCGTAAATAACATTTTTATTTACTTTTTTAACCAGCCACACTTGCTTAATGATTTCAAATGTGACCACTAAATAAAACAAGAAATACCCTGCCAAACGTAAAAAATCTAAAGTTTCATTCTTTTCACCAATAAGGGTTGAAATGATAAATAGAATTGCACTTAAACCCAAAACAAAGATGCAAAACCATACCAAACGTGGTCTTTTTGAAATTAAAATGATTCCTGCTAATAAATTAATTAAAAAGAGTATCGGGTCTAAGATGTTTTCAAAAATTGTTTGAGGTACAATCAAAGAACCAAATAAAATGGCTAATTGGCTGAATAAAAATAATTCAAAACGATATTTATATAATAATTTTTTCATTAGGTCAATTCAACAGTATGAATTTTGACTTCTTGTTTCTTCCCTTTCAATAATACATCGCCAAGATGTCTGGTAGAAAAAAAATCATCTCGATCAAGGTCTTTCAATAACTTTTCAGAAATGAGTATTGGTACTTTATGTGCGTTACATTCCGCTTGAATCCGAGCCGAAGTGTTTATAACGTCTCCGTGATATGCCACTTCCTTTTTTACAACCCCGACTTCGGCAACCATAAGTATTCCTCCGTGCAAACCTGCTTTAAACTCAGGTGAAATTCCATATTTGTTGGTATAATAATCTGTTTTATCAAAAAGCTTTTTCCTAAAAGTGAAAAATAGCCTGACGCAATTATTGTTCGATAACCCCTTCTGGTAAGGCCAACTTAAAACGGCCTCATCACCTACATATTGATAAATTTCAGCATCGTACTCGGGTACCACTTCATTTAAATCATAAAAGCAGTCCTGTATTAGTTGGCTATACTTGAAATGCCCTAATTTCTCGGCAATAGTAGTAGATGATTTTAGGTCCAAAAACATAAAAATGCGTTTCTCTTCTTTTGGTTCTTTATATTTTCCAAAGAGCATTTTTACAAAAACACCCTTCCCAAATTTATCGTTGGCAATCTGAATAAATGAAAAACCCAAGGCGGCAATGTTCATATAGATGATAACGGTCCAAAAGGTTTTATCTTTTCGCCACCAGCCAACTGCATTATCAATTTTTAAACCATAAATAGTATTGCTAATTTCAATGGTTATTGTTGATAGAATAATTATAAAGATTAGATAAATAAGCATACTTATAAAAAGGTTGAGGCCAATAGAAATTCTTTTTGAAAGGTATTTATCTAAAAAGAATTCTATTAATGCACTTATTATACCGATGAAGAATCCAAATAACGCAAAAATTGGTAAAATACGAGACCCTTGATGTTCAGGCCCCGTTGAAATACCCTCTTCTTCTCCTAAGCCGTAATATCGAAAAATGGCGAAAAGTGTCATGGCAAATGTCCAGAATACTATAGATTGCCAAAGATGTTTATATAGATATTTTAAAGATAAAGTTAGTTCCATTCATCGTTTATGCTTCCATCATGGCTTCATTAAACACATAATCTTTATAGTTTACTTTATATACGGCACTATAGAAAGTTGGAATAAAAATTAATGTAATAACAGTTCCAAATAATAGACCAACCATAATACTCACGGCCATTCCTTCCCACATTTCACCACCACTTAAATAAAGAGGAATTAAACCTAAAACTGTAGTAAACGTAGCTAGTAATATTGGTCTAAAACGTTGTAAACAAGCCATAATTACGGCATCTTTTTCTTTTCTTTTAAGAGCGGTCTGTTCCACCTCGACTCTATCAATTAAGACAATTGCATTATTAATTACTATTCCTGCCAATGAGATTACACCTAAAAATGGCATAAAACCGAAAGGCTCTTGAAACACTAATAGACCAATAACAACACCAATTACGGCAAGGGGAATTGTTAAACAAACCATAGTCATTTTACGGAATGAGTTAAACTGAACAATTAAAAGGAGTACTATGATAAAACCGGATAAGGGGAGGTATTTTATTACCGCACCCATGTTTTCTGCGGTGTTCTCAGCGTCACCACCAAATTTATAGTTGTAATCCGAATCCCAATTCGCTTTTTGTTGATCTAACCAAGGTGTAATCTCTTGTGTGATTGCTGATGCATTGGCGCCCTCACGAAGTTCACTAGAAACAATTACTGTTCTATAAATATCTAATCGTTTAATTTTACTATACTGCCATTCTGGTACAATTGAAGCTACCTGTAATAAGGGAACGCTTTTACCTGTGGATTGTGAGTATACATTTAATGTTTCTAACGACTCCAAGCTTTGTTGTTGACTCGCATCACTTCTCATTACTATTGGTATAGATTTATCTTCTTCGCGATACTCACCGGTTTGAAAACCTTCTAAAACAGTTTGTAGCGAAGTTGCTATATCTTGATTTGAAACACCCGCGGTCTGAGCCCTATTCTGGTCAATATTAATTACAAATTTTTTGCTTTTAGGTCCCCAATCATCCTTAATATTTTTAGTTCCGTTAATACCGGTTAGCTTACCTTTTATAGTACGAGCAATATTTGCAAGTACATCAGGATCGGGCCCTGATACTTTTATCTCTATAGGTGTTCCACCACCACCAGAAGCTAAAAGCCCAACTTTAATATCAGCGTCAGGAAAATTTTTAAAACAATAGGCATCAAGACTGCTAACCATTTCATTATTGTAGATGAATTCAGAGGTGTTTACTAATATATGGGCATAACTTGAATTGGCCTCATCGGGAGAATATCCTAAGTCATAAGATTCTGGTCCTTCACCAATATATGCCGACCAATCTACAATACCATTGGGCCGAGCTTCATTGACTTGGAGTGAATCTGTAATAAACTTTTCTATGTCCAAGACAACATCTGAAGTAGTTTCAATTTTAGTTCCAAGCGGCAAATTGATATCTATAGTAATCATATTTCTATCACTATCTGGAAAAAATACAAAAGCAACTTTTGTAAAACCATAGAGCGATAAAAAGAAGGCAATAAAAATACCAATCAATACTATCCACTTATGTGATAAGGCCTTTAAAATCAAATTTTTATAATACCCTTTAAGTATATTGATGATACGGTCTACAAAACTTTCTTTTTGCTCTGATTTCGGAATCACCTTAAGAAAAAGATAGCAAAACAATGTAATTACTGTTAAAGCCATAATCCATGACGAAAGCAGCGCCAAAGAAATAACAACAAAAATTGGACCTACGATATCCCCCATTGTAGATTCTGCTAAATAAAAGGATAAAAAAGCGGCTGAAGTTGTTAATGTAGAAATCAAAAGCGGTGTAAACAACTCAGAACATGCTTCAATAGCTGCTTTCTTTTTAGGGATACCTTGTTCTAGCTTAACCATAATAGTTTCAGCAACTACAATTGCGTTATCTACCATCATACCTAAAGCCATAATTAAAGCGGCTAGTGTAACTTGGTTAAGCCCCATATTTATAAGCCCCATTAACATCAAAGTCATAATGACAACAATAGGAATAAGGCTGGCAATAATTGTTCCCGAACGTAGCCCTAAGAAAATCAACATTACAATCAAAACGATACTTATTGATTGTAAAAGGTTAATAACGAAATCACTGATTTTTACATCAATATAAGTGTCAAGTGAAGACAGGCGACCTAGCTCTAATCCCACTGGAAGTTTTTGACGCCACTTTTCTAAAACGACATCCATATCTTCTCCTAATTTAATGACGTTTGAGCCTTCCTTAAGACTTACATGCAATGAGATAGCATCCATTCCATTAACCCTTATTTTTTGTGTTGGCGGGTCAATATAAGATTGTGTTATTGTTGTAATATCTCCGAGGGGTAATAGTTGAGTGCCATTGGCTCCAACAGGAATTAATGTTCCTTTTATATCATCTAAAGAATTGAAGTTACCTGTTGGTTCAAGAATTATTCTTTCGTTTCCTAAATTTATTTGCCCACCACTACTCAAAATATTAGTAGATGCAATGATATTTTGTAGTTTACTGGCCGAGAGACTATATTCTTTAAGTTTAGCATTATCAAACTCCACAAATACTCGTTCATCTTGAACTCCACCTAATTCTACTTTAGCAGCATCGGGTAGTTTTATCAAATCATCCTTAATATCATCAACATATTCTTTCATTTGTGCATAAGAATATCCATCTGAAGTCATCCCCACTACTATACCATAAACTTCACCAATACCGTCATCTTTCAAATCTGGTTTCACCCCGCTAGGCAAACCTTGTATTGCACTTAGTTTCCGTCGCAGTCTATCCCACACAGCTTGCATGTCTTCAGGGGCAACTTCATCTTTAAGGGTAACAGTTACCACGGAAAGTTCTGCCCTTGATGTACTTGCAACTTCCTTAAGTTCAGGGAGTTCTTGAACCACTTTTTCAATTTTATCAGTTACTAAAAGTTCAACACGTTCTGGACTAGCCCCTGAGAAAAAAGATACCACAGATGCAACCCTTACTGTATATGGGGGCATACTATCTCTTGGGAGAGATTGATATAAAGTAATACCTAAAAGCATTATTGTACCTAAAATGGTAAGTGTAATTCGATTCTTATTTATTGAAAATTCGGTGAGATTCATACCTTATTCTTTTTAGAAATTGAATTACTGTAATGAAACTTCTTGTCCATCTAAGAGCGTCTGTAGACCTGCAGTAGCAATCAGTTGTCCTTCTTTTAAACCTTGTACCACTTCAAATCCTTCAGAATTTAAATCACCAACTTCAACAGGGTTCTTTTTAACCAGTGCTTTTTCGCCTTCTTTTATTACTAGAAATACATATCTTCCGTCACTATCTTCTCCGACAGCATTAGCAGGAATTCTCAAGGCCTGACTTTGCTTTTTGTTTTCTTCTAATTCAAAGGTGACATTTGCTGCCATACCAGTTTTGATATCTTCTGATGCCTCATTTAATTTAACCCGAGCAGGATAGGTAGCAGTATTAGTGTCAATGGCTGGCGATAACTCCGTGACTTTTCCTTGAAAACTTTGGTCATTAACAGAAGACAGGGTAATGTTTACTGGCATGCCTAATTGAACTTCGTTAATAATGCTTTCAGGTAGACCAAGAGCAATTTCCATTTCAGTTCCAGCATTTAAAATAGCAATGGTTTGCCCTGGACTTATATTCTCATCTACTTCAGCGGTTACTGATGTAATCACACCATTTTCTGGGGAGTATAGGTAGCCATAATTGATTTGTTCTTGTTGTATTACAACTTGTCTTTTAGCTGATTCATAACTTTGCTCGGCATTTCGATACGAGTTTTTTGCCGATTCAAAATCGGTTAAAGAAGCACTACCTTTTTCATAAAGAACTCTAAACCTATCAAGAGATAATTTTGCCGTATTCATTTGAGATTCGGCACTATTTAAGGATGTTACTGAGCGTTCATAATTTAATCGAGGCTCCACATTATCTAATTTTCCTAAAAGCTGGCCTTTTTTAACAAGTTGGCCTAACTTAACATCCAATTGCATTAGAATACCCGAATTTCTAAAACTTAAATTAATTATTTTTTCAGTACGCGCTGTTCCACTGAAAGTTCTTTCTTTTGCACCATTTGCATAGGACACTTTTTGATATTCAACAGGCCTAACTAGTTCTTCTTGTTCTTTTTTTTCTCCGGAACAACTAACTATGAAAATAGCTAATAGCAATAACGCTAGACTTTTCAAAATTTGATAGGATTTCATATTCTTAAAGTATTTTATTTCTCTTGATTAAAATTAACCTGCACAAAGGTGTTGAACCTTTGCTTGAAAGCATCATTTTCTTCTCTTGTATGTAAAAGGAAATTATATCCCATAAAACGTTCTAATTGAATAGAATTCAATAAAAAATTATAGGTGGCATTTGCCTGAGCCAATTGCGCTTGTAAAAAATTATTTTGAGCATCTATTAACTGAATTATACTTACGGCACCTTCTGAATAAGAAGTTTGTACTAGTTCCAAGGCCTCCTTGGCAGCTGTTACCGATACTTCGGATAACCGGATATTTGATATTTGATTAATAATATTTAAAACTGCTGTACTGACATTACTTTCTATTGCTAGTTCAGTATTCTGCTTATTGATTTCAATTTGATCCAATTGAATTTTCGCTGTTTGTCTATTGATATTTGTTCTAAATTGATTTAGAATAGGAATAGAGACACTTAGGCCAGCATTATAGTTACCAACAGGACTTGGGTCAATACTACCAGCACCCCATTGGTTAAAGTTTTTGTTGTAATTAGCTTGCAGTGCCACAGTGGGTATTAATCGCCCAAAGGAATTCAAATTGAAGTTGCGTTTTATAGCTTTGAGATTATATCCTAATGATTCTAATTCCGGAGAGTTGTTTTTAGCTTCTTCAATTAAAAAAGCAACAAAAGGTTCTTTTAACAAAGGATTGTCTAATAAATCAGCAAGTTGTTCATAATTATATGCCTCAAATACACCTTCACCAATATTTGCATCAACAATATCTAGTTCATAGTTAATTGGGTTATTCAATAATTGGTTTATGGCGATAAAAGCTTGATCTAGCTGATTAATAGCCTCAATCATTGTCTGTGTGTTCTGGGCCATCTGACTTTGAAAACGTAGCATGTCTGATTTGCCAGATTGTCCTGCTTCATAATTTTGTTTGGCAATGCGCAAGTTTTCTTTAGTCAATTGCAAGTTTTGGCTTTGAATCTGGACATTCACTTTACTAACTAGAGCATTGAAATAAAGATTTGAGGCTTCTAAAACAGCATCTAATTGCGAAGCATTAAAATTCGCCTCCTGAGCCTTTTTAAGATTTTTTTGTACTGAAATATTGGCATTGGCACCCTCTGAGAAAATAGTTTGACTTAATGAAATATTGCCATCGGTAGAAAACTCAGGAGATAAATTAGGAATTACAATAGACTCGTCAATCGCAGTGAAGGTTGCATTAGCTGAAACATTAGGATAGTAATTACTTACCGCAGTTTTTACATCTTGTTGGCTTAATTCAATCTCCTTTTGTTGTGATTGTAATGTTAGATTGCGTTCTAGGTTGTCATTAATAATATCAAGTATAGAATAATTTTTTTCAGAAAGCTGGTTTTGAAAATCTCCAACAAAATCAGTTCTTTCAATGAGACTATATCTAATAGGTACACCGAGCGTTTGCATGGTATTAAAATTAGTAGTCAATCGTTGTTCAAAATCAATGAACACATTCTGTTCTGATAACAAACCACCCGTAACATGGGCCTCAATGGTCAATGCAATTCTGCGAATTATTTGCTCGGTATTATCATCACTATTATTAGTAGCCATTAGTCCTAACTGAACATCACGAGCACCGGTACTAGTAAAAGAAGGTATTCTTTTTTCAATTAAAACATCACTCAATATTTTAATCTCATCATCCTGCAACTCAAATCCTCCAGCCATGTATAAGGCGTCTAAACCCTGCAAATTGGCATCTATTTCATCAATTGTTTTGTACGGAATTAATCGATATGTAGCTTCTAATTCTTTAATAATAATATCGAAGGTTGCGTTTAAGGGCAAAGATTCCGATATGCCTTCTTCTATAGCTATTCCAACATATTTAAAATCAGTTAGCTGTTTGAAAGTTTTCAAATCATCTTTAAATGATTGTACACCCATCAGGTAAGTGAAGTTTTCTATACCCGAAGTCTTTTTAACCAAATCAAGTTCAGTAAAATCCGTATTAACAGATCCAAATAATATTGTCGGTTTTAAATAAGCTGTTTGGTCCTGAATGACAATATTACTTGCTGAACCCAGAGCTAAAATGATATCAACATTTCCATTGATGAGTTTATCATAGTTTTTTTCAGCCATCGCTACACTAAAACCATTTACTAAAACAAATTCTCTTGGAAATTCAATAATTCCATCTTCACCAACTACCGACTGAACTTCAGTCGTAAGTCTATCAAAAAGCACTCGAGTTTCCGGTGTCTGAGAATCCACCATCATTCCAACTCGGTAAATCTTTTTTTCTTGGGTATGTCCATACCAACCCAAAAGCATGAAGAATAAACCAAAAATTAAATTTGTTATTATTTTTATTGATGCTTGTTTTGGCATTTTACTCTTTTTTTAATTGAAGCTTTGAAATTAGTTTTCCAACAGAAAGTCCTTGTACCAGTATTGAAAAAATCACTATGATATAAGTAATTACCAGGAAAAGATCTCGCTCCATAGAATCTGTTAATCCTAAGGCTAAGGCTATTGAAATTGCCCCTCTGAGACCTCCCCATGTCATAATGAGGGTAGTATTCGGCACAAAATCTAGTCGTTTCTTAAATATATTTACTGGTATCAATAATGATAAATAACGACAAACTAAGGCTACCGGAATGATTAAAAGGCCGGCCAGTATATATTCAGTTTCAAGGTCTAAAACTAGTATTTCCATGCCAATAAGTACAAATAAAATGGTATTTAAAAGTATGTCAAGCAACTCCCAGAACTTATCTACATAATCTTGAGTTAGCTTTGACATAGCCTCTTCTCTTGTTTTATTACCACCAACTATTAAACCAGCTACGACCATTGCCAAAGGTGCAGAAACATGTAAATGAGTTGCTATTATAGTACCGGTCATTACAGTAGCTAGTGTAATAATAACTTCAATATTATAATCATCAATACGTTTTAAAAGTTGGTAGGTCAACCATCCTAAAAATGCACCTAATAATAAACCGCCAAAAACTTCAACTGCAAACAATTCTAATACAGCATTAACCGAAAATGCAGATTCTGAACTATTGGCGAGTCCGAAAATGGTCAAAAATATGACGACACCGACTCCATCGTTGAATAGTGATTCACCAACAATTTTAATTTCTAATTTTTTCGGGGCACCAGCTTTCTTTAAAATTCCTAAAACTGCAATTGGATCAGTAGGTGAAATTAACGCACCGAAAAGCAGACAGTATATAAATTTGACTTCTAAACCAATCAGCATTAGAACATAATATGTACCAATACCAATTAGGAAAGTAGAAACCAGAACTCCAAAAGTTGCAAATACTAAAACTGGCCATCGCTGTTGTTTTAATTTTTGAAGATCCGTATGTAATGCACCGGCAAAGAGTAGGAAGCTCAACATAATATCAAGCAACACTACTTTAAAATCAATTTTTGAAATGATAAAACGTTCAGCTGAAAGCAAAGTATCATCAATATAGCTAAGAGCAAAAACCCCCACAGTAAACAGAATTGTTATTAATGTTAAGCCTATGGTATTCGGTAATTTTATAAAACGAACATTTATAAAACCAAAAAGAGCAGAAAGAAAAACTAAAATACTGGTTATTATAAAATAATCCATTAGTAATTAAAGTGTTGGTTGGTAATTAAACGGTTAGGTTGAAAATATGAATTTTATAAATATGATTTAAGTAAAACCTTTAATTTTTGACAAAAAAAAACCGCAAGAGTAAATTCTGCGGTTTTAATGATTGCTTGCGGAGAAAGAGGGATTCGAACCCCCGGAGGTGTGACCCTCAATAGTTTTCAAGACTACCGCATTCGACCACTCTGCCATTTCTCCTAATGCGGCTGCAAATATACTAAGCTTTTTAGTTATGTAAAACCAAAATCATTTATTTTTTATTGAACTTTAATAATCAACTAGGTAGTATTTTTGTAAGATGTATGAATGGTATCATTATGTTTTATTAATAGTAGTTGGTTTTATCGTAGGCTTCATTAATACCATTGCAGGTGGAGCTTCTTTAATCTCGTTACCTACTTTAATTTTTTTAGGCTTGCCCCCCGCAGTAGCTAATGGAACTAATAGAGTCGCCATTATTGTACAGACCGCAATGGCAACAGCAGGTTTTAAAAGTAAAGGTATTTCAACCTACCCTTTTAATATTTATTTAGGTATTTCTGCATTCTTTGGTTCCTTAATAGGAGCAAGAATCGCAGTAGATGTTGATGGGGAATCTTTTAATAGAATACTTGCAATTGTTATGATTGCAGTAGTTTTAATTATAATTTTTAAACCAAAAATTAAACTTACGGATTTAGAAGAAAGGCTTACTGGTAAGTACCTTTGGCTCGGAATTATAATTTTCTTTTTCTTTGGAATTTATGGAGGTTTTATAAACGCTGGACTTGGTTTTCTAATGCTTTTATTTCTTCACTTTGTTAATAAAATGAGCTTGATTAGGGCAAATGCCACAAAAGTAGTTGTGGTCTTTATTTACATGCTATCTGCTTTAGCAGTTTTTGCCTTTAATGATAAAGTAGATTGGATAATTGGTTTAGTGCTCGCCATTGGAAATGGAACAGGTGCATGGGTTGCAAGTAGATTTTCAGTAAAAAAGGGAGATGGTTTTATAAAATCTTTTTTGGTGTTAATGGTCATAATTATGGCTATTAAACTTTGGTTCTTTACTTAAGTTGTAAAATTTAAATCCTTAAAAAAGAATCGTAAAACAAGTACGAATTATACAAGAATTTTATATTTTCCCATAAGACCAAAACTTAAAAAGAAATGCCAGGATTTGAATTATTTGGAGAACAAGAGAAAGCAGAAGTACAAGATGTTTTGGATAATGGTGTTTTAATGCGCTATGGATTTGATGGCATGCGGAATGGTCATTGGAAAGCTCAAAAGCTTGAAAATGCTTTGGCTAAACGTATGCAAACCAATTATGCTCAATTGGTTAGTAGTGGTACATCAGCGCTAACGGTGGCTCTTTTAAGTGCAGGAATAGGGGCAGGAGACGAGGTAATTATGCCAACTTTTACGTTTGTTGCAAGCTTTGAATCTATTCTAGCCATTGGAGCGATACCTATCTTAGTAGACATTGATGATACTTTAACTCTAGCCCCTAAGGCCGTGGAAAAAGCAATAACTCCGAAAACCAAAGTAGTTATGCCGGTGCATATGTGTGGTTCTATGGCTGATTTAAGTGCTTTAAAAGCCATTTGTGAAGCACACGATTTATTATTGTTAGAAGATGCTTGTCAGGCAATTGGTGGTAGTTACGAAGGTAAGCCTTTGGGTAGTTTTGGTGACTTAGGTTGTTTTTCCTTTGATTATGTAAAGACCATTACTTGTGGTGAAGGTGGAGGTATCATAACCAATAATAAAGTCTTTTATAAAAATGCAGATCACTATTCTGATCATGGGCATGATCATATTGGAAATGATAGAGGTGCAGAAACACACCCATTTTTAGGGTATAATTTTAGAATCTCTGAATTAAATGCTGCGGTTGGCTGTGCTCAGATTGAACGGTTAGATGAGTTTTTAGCTATACAAGAAAAAAATTACACTTTATTACGGCAGGCATTAAATGAAATACCTGAAGTTACTTTTAGAAAAGTTCCTGATGGGGGAGTAGAGAATTATTCATTTTTGAACTTTTTTCTTCCAACTGAAAAAATAACACGTAATGTCCATAAAGCTTTAGGTAAAGCTGGGGTAGACGCCTGTTTTTACTGGTTTGATAATAATTGGCATTATTATCGTAAATGGGAACACTTGAAAGAAAATAAATCTTTAGGTAAGTTAGCTAAAGATGTTCTGGAAGGGCTACCTGATTATACCAAAGCTGATTTTACTGCTTCGGACCATTGGATGGGAAGAACCATTTCTTGTTTGGTAAAACTCAGTTGGACAGAACAAGAAGTTAAGAATAGAGCCGCAATTATCAAAAAAGTAATATTAGAAGTGGTTTAATACTTCACATATTCTACAATCTCTAAACCATATCCTACAATACCCACTCTTTTTGTTTGTTCTGAGTTTGAGAGCAATCTAATTTTAGAGATGTTCAAATCATGAAGAATTTGTGCGCCAACACCGAAGTCTTTAGCATCCATATCAATTTTTGGAGCTTTAATAACCCCATCTTTTTGTAAGTCCTTTAATTCTTTGAGTCTACCTAAAAGATTCAACGCTTCTGATTCTTGATTGATAAAAACAAATGCGCCCTTTTCTTCAGCTTGAATAGCCTTAAACATATCATTCAATTTATCATCAGGGTTATTCGTAAGCGTACCTAAGATGTCGTTATTTATTAAAGTCGAATTAATACGTGTTAATACTAACTCATCTTTTTTCCAACTACCTTTTGTTAAAGCAATATGAATTTGCTCATTCGTAGTTTGTTTATAAGCTCTCAATCTAAATTCTCCAAATCTTGTTTGAATATTAAAATCTTCTTTCTTTTCTATAAGACTATCATGCTCCATACGATAAGCAACCAAATCTTCAATAGAAACTATTTTTAAATTAAATTTTTTAGCTACCTCAAGTAATTGAGGTAAACGAGCCATACTACCATCTTCATTCATGATTTCAACAATCACACCTGCTGGTTTTAAGCCTGCTAATCTCGCAAAATCAATAGCAGCCTCTGTATGTCCTGTTCGTCTTAAAACGCCACCTTCTTTCGCAATTAATGGGAAAATATGGCCTGGTCGTGCAAGTTCATGCGGCTTAGTATCATCTTCAGTTAGTGACAACACAGTTTTAGCTCTATCTGCGGCAGAAATTCCAGTGGTAACTCCATTGCCTCTTAAATCAACAGATACCGTAAATGCAGTTTCTAGAGGGTCTGTATTGTGAGAAACCATTTTATGTAACCCGAGTGTTTCACATCTACCCTCAGTTAAAGGAGCACAAATCAAACCTTTACCATGAGTAGCCATAAAATTGATGGTCTCCGGCGTTATTAATTCAGCAGCTGCTAAAAAATCACCCTCATTCTCTCTATTCTCATCGTCGACAACGATAATTACTTTGCCAGCTTTTATATCTATGATGGCTTCTTCAATAGTATTTAATGTAACACCTGATGTAATATTTTCAACCATTTAGTTTGATTCTTTTTTCTTTTTGAATACGGCAGTAATACTATCGATGACGTTGCCAATACTCATTAACCCTTTGTCATTTGTTGCACGCTTTGTTAATGATACTCCAAGTGGTAACATAATAAGTGTAGATAACCATGCTCCAATGATTGGATGCCAAGCCCCTTTTTTGGCATAATTATCTGCAAATACACCTATGAAATAATAGGCCAAGAATAAAATAATTGCAATTACCATAGGTAATCCTAAACCACCCTTTCTTATGATTGCGCCTAAGGGTGCGCCTACAAAAAATAAAATAATGCATGAAAATGCTAAAGCAAATTTCTTGTGTAATGAAAGAATATGACGATTATAAATCTCATACCGTTTGTTTAATTCTGTCTTTTTTCCGCGAACTGTATTCAATATATTAGTTACTGTATTTTCTGCTTTAGTCATTAATTGAATTCTTTGCCAAATAGGAAGTGCAGTTGTAATATCATTTGTATTGAAGGAAGTATCTATCTTTTTTGGAAGAATCTTTTTTGCTGCTTTTTTTAAGTCCACATTTTTTAAAGAATCAACCATTTTTAAAGGGAACGCACCCATTCTGGCGGTAATATTTTTTGAAAAAGCCGTTACTTGCTTAATATTATTCGTTTTTAAGGAATCTATATCCTTACTCAAGCGAAAGACATTTTTCATTTTATCAGTGGTAATATCTGATTCTTGCTCAATGTCTTGATCATTTAATGAAGAAACATCAATGTTTTTAATATATGTTTCAAATTTGGAACGGGCAAAAGGTTTCTTCTTTTGATCTTTTGATGATTTTCGTTGCATTTCATCATAATAGTAGCCATCATTTAAAACCAATTGGATGATATCAGAATCTTCACTACTAATTAATTCTCCTGTTTTGGCCTTAATTACTGTTGTGTTTAAATTCGTTGTTGACTTCTGATGAATGATTACATCGTCTAAAAACCGATCTTCTTCCCCAAATTTTCTTGCAACTTTAATATTCATTGCAGTACCTTCAATATCACTAAAAACGCCCTCAACTATAACAGCTGCAGGCTTTAATTTAGCAATATTGCGTCGCATATTAAAAATTTTCTGTTCTGCTGCCGGTATCACATTATTAGCTAAAAAGAAAGTACCCACACCTAAAATAGAAACAAAAACAATGATGCTTCGCATACCTCTTTGAAGTGAAATACCTGAGGCTTTCATAGCAGCGAACTCATAGTTTTCGGCAAAGGTCCCAAAAGTAAGAATGGATGATAAAAGTACTGTAAGCGGTAAAACCTTATCAATTAAGGTTGGCATGTAATAAAATAAAAACTTGCCAATAATTGCAAGATCCAAGTCTTTACCGGCTAAATCATCAATAAAAAGCCATACCGTTTGAAAGATGAAAATAACCATCAATATCACAAACGAGCTAAGAAAATTATAAAGAAAACTAGATAAAATGTACCGGTCTAAGAGCTTCAATGCATTAGTTTCTTATGATGTAATAGCCATCATTTTTATACTTGGCTTCGTCAAAAGTAAACAAGCTTTTTGACAAGGGCTGATTGGTTTTGAAAGAATTAACGGTAATAGTTGTTTTTGTGCTATTCTCACCCGTTTCAATCAGTTTATAAATATGTTTTGTTTCTGCATCAATACCTAATAAAATCGATTTAATTTGAGTGTTAGTATCTATAGGAGTCAGCTTTACAAATTGAATTTTTCTTCCTTGAACATTCTGAAGTATATCCCAAGTATACGTATGCCCTTCTCTATAAAATGTTAGCATTTTAGATGGTGTAACTGTATTCTCACCTTCGCTTGGACTTTCAATTGTTACTTCTTCATTATCTGGTACAATAGTATAAACCAATTTACCATCAAAAAGTTGTTTAGAACCAAAGAGTTCAACTAAGTATTTATCGCCGTCTAATGATGCTTTTCCTTGAGTCTCACTTTTTGTATTTGCTTCAGTATTTTCCAAAGCATACTTGAATTCTATTTGAATATTATCATAGCTAGTTACTTTGGCATAAACTTCATCCAAAAGTGCTTTTGCTTTTTGCGAATTTTGCGCCACCGAAGCAACACTTATGAATAATAATATAAATGATGTGAGTGTTCTTTTAATCATGTTTTTAATTTTACTCGAAAATCGAGATTTAAGTATTCTTTCTTTTTGATGATTACTTTGTTTCGTTTTGCAATAGTTGATCTAAGGCATACATATCAGAAACAAGTACTTGTCGAGCTTTACTTCCTTCAAAAGGCCCAACAATTCCTGCTGCTTCGAGTTGATCAATTATTCGTCCAGCCCTATTATACCCTAACTTTAATTTTCTTTGAATTAAAGAAGCAGAACCTTGCTGAGCAATTACAATAACTTCTGCCGCATCACGAAACATTTTATCTCTGTCCGCTATATCATTAGCAAGACTTGTGCCAGATTCTTCGCCAACATATTCTGGGAGCTCATGAGCGCTTGGATATGCTCTTTGTGACCCAATATATTCAGTAATTTTTGCAACCTCTGGAGTATCTACAAAAGCACATTGAATTCGTGTAACATCATTACCTTGGGTATATAGCATATCACCACGGCCAATGAGTTGATCCGCGCCTTGTGCGTCAAGAATTGTTCTTGAATCAATTTTTGAAGTTACTCTAAACGCAATACGTGCTGGAAAGTTAGCTTTAATAATACCTGTAATAACATTAACTGAAGGTCTCTGGGTGGCAATAATTAAATGTATTCCGATAGCTCTAGCTAATTGCGCTAACCTTGCTATTGGAGTTTCAACCTCTTTGCCGGCAGTCATAATCAAATCTGCAAATTCATCAACGACTAGAATGATATAGGGCAAAAATTTATGACCATCATTCGGATTAAGCTTCCGAGATTTAAACTTGGTATTATACTCCTTTATATTACGAACCATCGCTAATTTCAATAGTTCATACCTATTATCCATTTCAATACAGAGTGAATTGAGGGTATTTATTACTTTGGTATTATCAGTAATAATCGCCTCTTCAGAATCAGGCAATTTTGCTAAAAAGTGACGCTCTATCTTATTGAATAAGGTTAATTCTACCTTTTTAGGATCAACTAGAACAAATTTGATTTCTGCTGGGTGCTTTTTATAAAGCAAAGAGGTGATTACAGCATTCAGTCCAACTGATTTACCTTGGCCCGTGGCACCTGCCATTAAAAGGTGTGGCATTTTAGCTAAATCAACAACGAAAGTTTCATTACTAATTGTTTTTCCAAAAGCAATAGGTAGTTGCATTTCAGCTTCTTGAAACTTTTTTGATGCAATTACCGAACGCATTGAAACAATCGTTGAATTTTTATTTGGTACTTCAATACCTATTGTACCCTTACCAGGGATGGGAGCTATAATACGAATACCTAAAGCGGCCAATGAAAGGGCAATATCATCTTCTAGATTTTTGATTTTTGAAATGCGAACTCCTGCTTCTGGCACAATTTCATATAAGGTCACAGTTGGGCCTATGGTAGCTTTAATTTGTGCTATTCCTATTTTATAATTCTTAAGGGTATTTACAATTTTATTTTTGTTCTCTTCAAGCTCTTCTTGATTTATCGTAATTCCTCCTGTGACACCATGTTGATCCAACAAATCAAGAACAGGAAACTTATAATTACCCAACTCTAGTTTTGGGTCAAATTCGCCAAAATCTTTGACTAATTTATCAGCCTTAATATCTTTTTCTTCTTTCTCAACAGCAACGGTACTAACCTCTAAATCTATTTTAGGTTCTTCTTCTGGAAGATTGACGTCAAGACCGGCCCCAGTATCTAAGGGGGGGATATCTTTTTTATGCGTATAAGTATCAATTTTTAATTCTGGTTCCAGGTCAGCTTCTAAATTTAACTCCATTTCACCTGTTGTAGTCTTTTCAGTAGTAGGCTTGAATTCTTCTTTAATTGAGGACTTTTTCTCCTTAAAGTATTTTCCAATAGCTTCAGGGGAAAAATTGAACCACCTAACTAAAATTACAATTAGAGTAAATATTAAAACTAAAAAAACACCAATCTTCCCAATATAATCTTGAAGAAAGTCATTCATTTCATAGCCAATCAACCCGCCTAAAAGTGGTTGATTTATAGCAAAAAATCCTAAGGCAATAGAAATCCAAATAACCCCTACAATTCCCCATATCCATTTTGACCATAGGTTTTTAGTTTCAAGTCCTAGAAAAAGGTATAAACCGCTAATCGCTAATAATACAGGAAAGGCAAAGGAGGCTAGACCAAAACCTTGATACATGAAAAAGTGGCTTATTGTTGCACCAAACTTGTTTAATAAGTTAGAAGCCTCGGCATTACGGTTGGAGAATTCGGAAAGAAGGCTTTGATCTTCTTGCCAAGAAAAATAGAATGAAATAAAAGAAAAGAATAGCGCGATACTAAGCACAATCAACAAACTTCCTAAAATGACCTTATTCTGTTTGGAAGGCTTGAGTGAGACACTCTTTTTTTTAGTTGTAGGTTTAGATTTTCTGCGCTTTTTAGCCATTAAATAGGTGTAATTGAAAACTAATTTACAAATTTACGAAGCTTATGGGCGATTAGGTTGTTAGTTATAGAATTTTGGGTAAATAAATAAGCAAACCAACTATCACTGAAATAATGGAAACAAGCATTACTGCTCCTGCGGAAATATCTTTAATAAATCCAATTTTTTTATCGAAATCAGGTTGCACAAAATCAGATAATTTCTCAATCGCAGTATTCATACCTTCAATACCCATAACCAAACCAATACAGATACATTGGAATATCCATTCAGTGGTAGAAATACCAAAATAAAAACCCAGTAATGTCATTACTATTGCAATGATCAATTGGACTTTGATACTTGCTTCTGTTCTAACAAGTAAAAAAAGACCCTTAAATGCAAAACCTACACTTTTAATTCTATTTACTAGAAAGGACTCTTTAGGCATCCATCAGGGCTTCAAGGGCAGCTTTATAGTTAGGTTCGTCTGCAGTTTCTTGAACTTGTTCTGTAAATAAAACTTTACCATTGGCGTCTAAGACAACAATACACCTAGAATGAAGACCGCTAAAACCACCAGCAGAAAATTCTAAGCCGTAAGATTTTCCAAAACTTCCATCTTTAAAATCTGATAACATTTCAACATTTTCGATTCCTTCAGCTCCACAAAATCTTTGTTGAGCAAACGGTAAATCTCTTGATATACATAAAACTTTCGTTCCCTCTAATTCGGCTGCTTCTTCATTAAATTGCCGAACAGATTTGGCACATGTACCCGTATCAACACTTGGAAAAATATTCATTACTACTTTTTGACCTTTGTAGTCAGCTAGAGTAGCTGTTGATAAATCAGTTTTTGTTAAGTTGAAATTTGGAGCGCTAGATGCTATTGCAGGCAATTCACCAATTGTTGTTACTGGAGTTCCGCCTAAAGATATTGATGCCATTTGTTATTGTTTTAATTTGCTGTGAAGTTATGAAACCAGAAAGCCAAAACCAATAAGATCAAGTTGAAAATTTAAACTACTGACGGACCTACTAATTTCTTTATTTTTATTTTGAAGGCTGCAAAAATCATCGTCATAATCGGACTTAGCCAATTGAAAATTGCATAAAAGGCATATTCTCCGACTCCGACTCCGAGCACCCCACTATGATAAGCACCACAGGTATTCCAAGGCACTAAAACTGATGTAACGGTACCGGTGTCCTCCAAGGTTCTACTTAAGTTTTCTGGAGCTAAACCACGTTCTTCATAAGCTTTTGCAAACATTTTTCCTGGTACTACTAAGGCCAAATATTGGTCGGAAGCGGTACCGTTTAAAACGATACAACTTAAACCAGTACTAGCAAAAAGTCCAGTATCTGAGGTAACCATGTTTAATAAAGACTTTGTGATTCTTTCTAAGGCCCCGATACCGTCCATGATACCACCAAAAACCATAGCACAAACAATTAGCCATATAGTACCTAACATTCCCGACATACCACCTGAAGAAAATAAATCATTAAGTGCTGGATCTGAGGTGGCTATTGCAGTATCAACTGTAATTGCATTTAAAATTCCTTTGTACGTTGATTCAAAATTCAAACTTGAACCACCACCAATGGTCGTTATAATTTCTGGCTGAAAAATTACAGCGAAAATCGCCCCAAGTAACGTCCCGATTAATAGAGCCAGTAGAGGTGGAGCCTTTTTTACTATCATAAAAATAACAGCCAAAGGCACCAAAAATAACCAACCGTTAATATTAAAAGTGTTATCAATTGTTGCAAGAATAGTATCTGTATCCGCAACACCAGATGTATCAATAGTAAAACCAAGAATAATGAATACAAGAAGGGTAACTGAAATAGTTGGTATAGTAGTCCAAGTCATGTATTTAATATGTGAAAAAAGTTCACCTCCAGCCATCGCTGGTGCAAGATTTGTAGTATCACTTAATGGTGATAATTTATCTCCAAAATAAGCTCCAGACAATACAGCACCTGCCGTCATCCCTAAGGAAATACCTAAGGCCTCTCCTATACCAACCAAGGCAATACCTACAGTTGCCGATGTTGTCCAACTACTTCCAGTTGCTATTGAAATAATAGCACATATGATTACACATGCCGCTAAAAAGATAGTTGGATTAAGAATTTGCAAACCGTAATAAATCATAGCGGGTATGATACCGCTAACCAACCAAGTACCAGATAAGGCGCCTACCATTAAAAGAATTAGAAGCGCACCGGTGGTAGACCGAACGTTTTCAGCTACCTCAGCCAACATTTGTTTGTAAGAAACTTTGTTAAAAAAACCAACGATTGCAGCAACGGCACCACCAAGTAGTAAAATGAATTGATTTGACCCGCTAAGAGCGTCATCTCCAAAAACATAAACATTGTAAGCCAACATTGCTACTAAAACAAAAACTGGCAGTAAGGCTTCCCAAATGTTTAGTTCTTTGTTCTCAATGATTTGTTCGTCTTCGCGGTATTTTGGCTCTTTGGTATTTTCAGACATTTGGTCTTGTTTGGTGAAAGGTAATATTACGATTTTGACCTCTGTTCTGCAAACAATACAAAATTTACACTTCTGCTAGAATAGACTCTTTGTTAATAATACCTAAGGCAATCATACATTTGGTCATAACTATGTAAGTTTTTTCTATATCATTATCTAAACCAATAGAAAAACGAATTAATCCGTCTGATAGTCCCATTTCTTCTTGTTCTTCCATAGGAATTTCAGAAGAAGTTGAAGTGCCTGGAGCACTGAATAACGTCTTATAGAATCCAAGACTTACTGCAAGATAACCCAGACTCTCGCTTTGCATCATTTCCATAAAAGCATTTGCTTTGTCTAATGAGCCAACATCCAAAGTCATCAAACCTCCAAAACCATATTCCGTATTCATTTGATTTTTAAAAGTAGTATGACTTTTATGAGATTGAAGCCCTGGATATACTATTTTTAAACCGTCTTTTTCAAATTTTGATGCCAGATAGAGTGTATTTTCACTGTGTTTTTTTATTCTAATATGCAGGGTACGCATGTTTTTCAAAATGGCTGCAGCTCTTAAACTATCGAGTGTGCTGCCAAAAAGCATGCCTGCGCCATCATTCACATCTTTTAAAGCCAAGCAGAAGTCCGTTGAAGCACACACAGCTCCAGCTACACAATCACTGGTTCCATTAATGAATTTTGTGAGGCTATGAATAACAATATCCGCTCCTAATTTCGCAGCGCTTATACTTAATGGCGAGAATGTATTATCCACGACTAGTGGAATATTATGTTGCTTGGCTATTTTGGCTAGTTCTTTGATATCAGCAACTTCCAATAGTGGATTACTAACCGCTTCACAATAAATCATTTTAGTTTTTGATGTAATGCTATTAGCTACAATATCTAGATTTGTGATATCTATAAAAGAGGTGTTAATTTTAAATTTCTTTAGAAAGTTTTTCATGAAGGCATAAGTTCCGCCATAAATGGTTCTGCTGCTAACAATATGATCATCAGAATCACATAATTGCATAATTACTGAACTTATAGCACCCATGCCACTAGCGTAAACGTTAGCGCTTTCTGTTCCCTCAAGAGCTGCCAGCGCCTCTCCTAAATATAGATTTGAAGGTGAAGAATGTCTGCTGTATAAATAACACCCTTCAGTATTTCCTTCAAATGTATCAAACATTGTCTTCGCTGATAAAAAAGTATATGTTGAAGAATCTGATATTGAAGGGTTTACTCCCCCAAACTCTCCAAAATACTGTAGTTTTTGAATTTTATCCGTTGGTTGACTCATAATGCTATAAATTTTACTGTAAAAATATATTTAGTATTGTATAAAATCAATTAATAATTATAATTATAGTTTTTAATGCTATAAAAATTAGAAATATTAGAATAAAAAACTTGTTTTACTAACTTGCAGTTGTGATTCATGATATATATTCAGTATGATACTTGATACAACTGATCAAAAGTTACTTACACTTTTACAAGAAGATTGTAAGAAGACAACTAAACAATATGCTTTAAGTTTGGGCCTTTCCACAACCGCAGTTTATGAACGAATTAAAAGATTAGATCGTGAAAAAGTCATTACGAACTATGTTGCGTTGGTAGATAAAGAAAAAGTTAATAGAAATTTTACTGTTCTTTGCCATATTAAGCTAATTCAACATACTAAGGAGAATGTACTGCGATTTGAAAAGCAAGTGCAACAATTGAATGAAGTAGCTGAATGTATTCACGTTAGTGGAGATTATGATTATATTTTGACCATTCATGTAAAAGACATGGAAGCTTATCGTGAATTTATGGTGCATAAATTAACTGCAATTGATCAAATAGGTAGTACCCAAAGCTCTTTTGTAATGAATACAGTGAAAAAGTCAACAGCTGTTTTTATATAAAATTTAACCTAATTTGTTGTTAAATAGATAGTTGTCATGCAATGATGTTTCTAATTTGATGTTTAATTAAGAGACAAACTTCAATCATGACTTCAAGAAACCGTTCTATACTAACTATATCTTCAATTCTTCTTGGTGGTTTTTCACTTGTTGTGTTTAGTAAAATTTCTAGAGATATTATTTTTGATGGCTTAAGTATGTGCTCTTCAACTTCTATAGATATTGGATTAGGAGTTTTAACCTTATTTACTTCATCACTTTTAGCGGGTTTTATGGCATCTATTGTAGTCATGAGAGATAATTTTATTCCTCATTTAGTTATGTCAGCGTTTCTTATAGGTCAAATGTTTTTTATATCTAATTGCGAACAGTGGGCACAAATTGGTTTAGAAATTGGTCTCAATATTAGTTTAATTTTTGGGCTTTGGATAGGAAATTATACTGCTTTAAAATTTCCATTAGCGCCGATATAACTTATCTTTTTTACCGAAAAACATTCGTATTTTTGTATCCAATTTTCTTTTAAAATAAAAATATGAGTCAATACGATGTGGTAGTAATAGGGTCTGGTCCTGGCGGATATGTTGCTGCAATTAGGTGTGCACAATTAGGTATGAAAACTGCAATTGTAGAAAAGTATGCAACTTTAGGCGGTACATGCCTAAATGTTGGTTGTATACCATCAAAAGCACTTCTTGATTCTTCTCACCATTATGAAGATGCGGTAAAGCATTTTGAAGAACATGGTATTGAAATACCTGGTGATATCAAGGTCAATTTAGAGAAAATGATTGGCAGAAAGCAGGCAGTTGTCGACCAAACTACAAAGGGAATCGAGTTTTTGATGAATAAAAACAAAATTGATGTTCATCAGGGTATTGGTAGCTTCAAAGACGCAACACACGTAAATGTTTTGAAAACTGATGGCACAACAGAAACTCTTGAAGCGAAAAACATTATAATCGCAACAGGTTCTAAACCTGCTAGCTTACCTTTCATTAAAGTTGATAAGGAAAGAATTATCACTTCAACCGAAGCTTTAAAATTAATGGAGATACCAAAACATATGATTGTGATTGGTGGCGGTGTTATTGGATTAGAACTTGGTCAAGTATACAAAAGGTTAGGTGCCGATGTCACAGTTGTTGAATATATGGATAGAATTGTGCCTGGCATGGATGGTGCACTTTCTAAGGAGTTAATGAAAGTGTTAAAGAAGCAAAAAGTAAAATTTAATCTCTCTCATAAGGTAAAATCTGTTGAACGTAAAGGAGATCAGGTCATTGTAAAGGCTGACGATAAGAAAGGTCAAGAAGTTGAGTTTGTAGGTGATTATTGTTTAGTGTCGGTTGGCAGACGGCCATATACTGACGGTTTAAACGCAGTAGCTGCAGGTGTAAATATAGATGAGCGTGGTAGAGTAGAAGTTAATTCACATCTACAGACGAGCGCATCAAATATTTATGCAATTGGTGATGTCGTTAAAGGAGCGATGTTAGCACATAAAGCTGAAGAAGAAGGTACTATGGTGGCTGAAATATTAGCTGGTCAAAAACCACATATTGACTACAATTTAATCCCTGGAGTAGTTTATACTTGGCCAGAAGTGGCCGCTGTTGGTAAAACAGAAGAAGAGCTTAAGGAATCAGGAGTGGCTTATAAAGTAGGGCAATTTCCGATGCGAGCCCTAGGACGTGCACGCGCTAGTATGGATATTGACGGCTTTGTAAAAATTCTTGCAGATGCATCAACAGATGAAATTTTGGGAGTACATATGATAGGAGCTCGTTGCGCAGATTTGATTACAGAAGCAGTAACAGCTATGGAGTTTAGAGCTTCTGCGGAGGATTTATCAAGAATGAGTCACGCACATCCAACATATGCCGAGGCGGTTAAAGAAGCAGCTTTAGCAGCAACAGATAATAGACCATTGCATATATAGGATTAAGAAATTTATTTTAAACTAAAAAAGGATGCTGTTTAGGCATCCTTTTTTTAGTTAAGTAGGTGTTTAGTATGGATTTGTTAGGTCCGGGGGAATCAAGATTTGGGTTTGTTTTGATTCTACGCTGTAAAACTACGACCCTTCCCTAATTTTTTTTTGTGGATTAAGGTCAATAACTGAAAAGTATAGATGAACGTTTTCTATAGTACTTCTAAATGTACAGACAGTTCTTTTGATTTTCAATTTATAATCTTCATGAGCTATTCTAATTTTTAATAACTTTAAGCATCAATAAATTAAATTAACATGGGAAAATTTGAAATTAATAAGGACAATTCTGGTGAATTACGATTCAATTTAAAAGCAGCTAATGGACAAGTTATTCTTAGCAGCGAAGGTTACACCACAAAAGCAGCATGCGATAACGGAATTGAATCTGTTCGAAAGAATTCGCAAGATGATGCAAAATTTGAACGTAAAGTAGCTAAAAATGGAAAACATCATTTCAATTTAAAAGCAGGAAATGGTCAAGTTATAGGCAGTAGTCAAATGTATGCAGATACGTCTGGTATGGAAAATGGTATTAGTTCTGTTGCTACAAATGCACCAGATGCTAGTGTCGAAGATAACTCTTAGTAATACTAGAATAACATAATAAAAAGGACAAGTGTATTCTTGTCCTTTTTATTGCTTAAGTTTCTTGTTAGTTTAGTTTCTTACTCTTCCTAGCAATCTATTCAAAAATAGTCTTACTCTAAGTAGGGCATCTAAAAGTATAGGAGTTAATTTTTTAAATAGTAGTTCAAAACCGGTTTTTGAACCAACTAGCAGCGTGTTGATTTTTAATTTAATGGGCTCTTCGTGTTTACCATATTGTAATGCTAAAAAAGTGCATGTAATCATAAATAAAAGTGCTCCAAATATGGCAACATTTGGTGATAATTTATGATTGAAAAAGCGATACAGACCCAACCCAGTAAAACTACCATAAAGAATAACAAAGTGAATCACATAAATTGCAAGCGTGGTAGCACCAATCTGTAAAACAGTTTTATTTTTCATTATACTTCTTAATAACATAAAGACTGTAAAAACAAGGAAAACATCACCTAACCTTATGAATAAATAATTGTTTAATTGAATAAGATTGAATAAATCAATATTCGTGCTTTCAAATAAATATAAAAACAAATCTGAAGAGAAAAATATAAGGCTCAGTCCAATAATTAAACCTATGCTAATTGCAATGTTATATAAATATTTATAATCTTTAAATCTATGAAATAGAATAGATAAAAATCCACCGATGCTGGCATAGCCTACCCAAGGTATTATTGTAAACACAGAACCGTTTGCTTTGGTGAAATAATTTGCAACTGACATTGGTAAAAAGCCGAAAGACCAGTCTTTATAAACAGGTTCAAATAAAAATAGCAAAAGAGATAAACTAAGCAATACTGTTGGGAATAGCCAATTTCTTTTTGATTTGGTTAATAGATAAATTCCAATTATTGTTAAAATGGAAATTCCAATACAATGCAGAACATCTACAACATAAAAACTATCATATATTTTACCGGTAATGAGCCCTAAAAGATTGATTCTAAGTAAGTAACCAATAAGTAATAATTGAAGACCTCTTCGTATCCCTTTCTTTACTCTAGGATTTTCCAATCCTTTTTTTGAAACCTTTACCAACAGGTAGGTGAAAATGAAACCAGAAACTGTAAAAAAAACAGGAGCGGTAATACCTCTAAAATAAAGCCAAGTGGTATAGATCATATTTTCCGGATTACGAAAAATAGGGTCAAGTAAACCATCTATAAAATGACCTTGCAACATCATGAGAATCGCCCATGCGCGCATAGCGTCTATAAAAAAGAGTCGATTTGAACTTGGTTTCATTTTTTAATATTCAACCTATATACTTGTGCACTAGGCCCTTTGAATGTTTGTTGAGGCAAAATTAGATAAAATTAAGAGAGAAGATCACTTTTTGAGGTATTTTCGTTGAATAATCAATTTTTTTTCAAAATGGCTCAGATTTTAGCATTTGCAGGAAGTAATTCATCTTCTTCAATTAACTATCAGTTAGTGAAATATACAGCGGGTTTAGTTGATAATCATAGTATTACAATGCTTGATTTAGCGAAATACCCCTTTGCCATGTATAGTTCAGATGTCGAACAAAAAGAGGGGTATTCAAACTCCTTGATAGAGCTTAAGAATGATATTCAGAAGGCAGATGGAATCATTTTATCTGTAAATGAACATAATGGAAATTTATCGGCTTATTTTAAAAATGTTCTCGATTGGCTTTCACGTTTAGAAAGAAATTTTTTGGCTGAAACTAATATCTTACTTATGTCAACTTCACCAGGTGGTAGAGGTGGAGTGGGCGCATTAGAATTTGCTAATTCAATGTTACCAAGATTTGGCGCTAAAATTCAAAGCACTTTTTCACTTCCTAGCTTTTCTAATAATTTTTCGGGTTCTAATGGAATTTTAGATGCTGATTTATCAAAAGCGCACGACATTGCATTAAAGACTTTTTTAAATTCGTTATAAGTATTGTCAAGAATAGTTAAGTCCTTTAGGGTTGAGCAGCCTGATAACTTTAAAAAGAGAATGCTTAATTGGGCTCAATCTCATCAAGAAATCGTTTTTCTAGATAGCAATAATCATGACAATAAATACAGTTCTTTTAATGCTGTTTTGGCTGCTAATTCTGTTTCTTGTTTAAAAACAAATGCCACCAATTCATTTGAACGATTATCACAGTATAAGAATGAGACTAAAGATTGGATTTTTGGATATTTATCTTATGATTTAAAAAACGAGTTAGAAGACCTCACTTCAAGTAATTTTGATGGACTTGGATTTTACTCCTTACATTTTTTTCAACCTCAAAAGCTTATTTTTCTTAAGGGAAATTTAGCTGAATTTCAATACCTTAACTGCAATCAAGAAACCATTTCAACTGACTTTAAAGAAATTTGTGAAACAAAGTTAAAAAATAATCCAATTACAATTTTTGAAAAACCAAAAATTAGTTTACGTATTCACAAAGATGCTTACCTAAATAAAATTTGCCAAGTCTTAAAACGAATTCAAAAAGGTGCTATTTATGAAGTTAATATTTGTCAAGAGTTTTACGCTGAAGAAACTAGAATAGATCCTTTGAGTACTTATGAAAAGCTAAATTCAATTTCAAAAGCTCCCTTCGCTACGTATTTAAAACTTGATAACAATTATGCTTTATGTGCTTCACCCGAACGCTTTTTGAAAAAGAAGAATACTAAGCTCATCGCACAACCGATAAAAGGTACGGCGGCAAGATCAAGTAATGCTATGGAAGACTCCATGTTCAAAGCTGGTTTGGCAAATGATCCCAAAGAATTATCAGAGAACATTATGATAACAGATTTGGTTCGTAATGACCTTTCAAAAAATGCTTTAAAAGGTTCGGTTAAGGTCGAAGAGTTATGCAAGGTATATTCGTTCAAACAAGTTCATCAAATGATTTCTACTGTAAGTGCTCAAACTGAGGCTGACCCTATTGATTTAATAAAAGACAGTTTTCCCATGGGTAGTATGACTGGAGCTCCTAAAGTTTCAGCAATGAAAATTATTGAAGAATTTGAGGAGACCAAACGTGGTTTGTATAGCGGTGCTGTTGGCTACTTCGATGCAAGCCATAATTTCGATTTTAATGTTATTATCCGAAGTATACTTTATAATTCAAAGAAGAAATTCGTTTCTTATTCCGTGGGAAGTGCAATAACTGCGCAATCAAATCCACAAAACGAGTATCAAGAGTGTTTATTAAAAGCTAAGGCGATGAGAAGTGTTTTAGAACAAAAATGATATCAGTAATTTTGTATTATGTTGGAGGCCTTCAAAAAACATATCAAAACAAATTTTCACTTTTTAGAAGATGCCAAACTTCTGATTGCCTGTAGTGGAGGGTTAGATAGCGTTGTACTTGCAAATTTATCTAAGGATGCTGGGTATAACTTTAGTTTAGCACATTGCAATTATAATTTACGTGGTAAACAAAGTGATGGCGATGAGAATTTTGTGGTTGATTTGGCTTTAAAATTTGGTTGTGAAGTACATACAACCTCATTTAACATGGACGATTTTAAAAAAAATGAAAATAGTTCAATTCAAGCAAGCGCCCGTCAACTTCGTTATGAATGGTTTAATGCTTTAGAAGAGCAGTGGGGCTACGATTTTGTTTTAACGGCCCATCATGCAGATGATGATTTAGAAACGCATATCATAAACCTTTCTAGAGGAACAGGTATCAAAGGTTTAACAGGAATACCAAAAAAGAATGGTACTATTATTCGGCCATTATTACCGTTCAAACGTTCAGAGATTTTAGCGTTCGCAACTACAAAGAAAATGACTTGGAGAGAAGATAGTAGTAACAATGAAACAAAATATCTTCGCAATAAAATAAGGCATAATATTATTCCACAATTGAAGGAATTGAATGCTAATTTTTTGGATAACTTCAAGAAGACTCAAGAATATTTAAACGAAGCAACGACCTTACTTGGTGTATATAAAAACGAAATGAAGAATAGTCTTTTTCGTAAAGACGACCTAGTTGTTAGAATTGAGATTGAAGCATTAAAATCTAAATTACCTTTAAAAGAGCATCTGTATTTAATATTTGAAGAGTACGGATTTACTCAATGGCTAGATATAGAAAATCTTTTAGAAGCTCCAAGTGGAAAACAAGTATTTTCAAAAACCCATAAGTTAGTCAAGGATAGAGATTTTTTATTACTGACAGAGTTAGATAAAATCGATGACCATAGTTATACTTTATTTGAAAAAGACACTGAAATTAATAGTCCTATTTCTTTGAAAATAAAAATGGTAAGTGAAATTTCGAAGTCGTGTGCTGACGATTTATTTGTAGATGCCGAAAAGTTAAAGTTTCCCTTATTGTTAAGAAAATGGAACAATGGCGACTATTTTTATCCGTTAGGTATGAAGGGGAAGAAAAAGCTCTCCAAATTTTTCAAAGACGAAAAAGTGGATATTCTTTCAAAGAAGAATATATGGCTGCTATGTTCTGGTAATGATATTGTTTGGATAATTGGTAAAAGAGCAGATGAGCGATTTAAGGTTACGCCAAAAACAGATAAAATTTTAAAATTCGAATTACATTGAAAAAGTATTTAGCTACAACTCTTCTTTTATTCTTATGTTTTTTCACAGGTCATTCACAATCTGATAATGATCCCGCAACTTGGACACATAAAGTTCAGAAAGTTTCTGATTCCGTTTATAATATTGAATTCACTGCTAAGATTTTTAAAGACTGGTACATTTATTCTTTATACACCGCTGAAGGTGGTTCAATGCCTAGTGAATTTGAATTTGTTGGGGCTGGTATTGATTATGAATTGATTGGTAAAACAGAAGAAGGAAAAACATATACTAAGTATACTGAAGTATTTGATTTAGACGAAACTTTTCATAAAGAAGAAGCTCTTTTTAAGCAACAGATAAAGCTTTTAAACTCTGATTTAAAACAAATTGAGGTTATTTTATATTATCAAATTTGCAAAGAAGTATGTATTCTTAAAGAGCAAGTGTTTACCATCAGTATTCGGAAAGAACCTGCCGTTTGGAACTATGAAGCAAATAAAATTTCTGATAATCAATATGAATTATTCTTTAAGGCAGATATAGATAAAGACTGGTATATTTATTCTTTATACACTGCTGAAGGAGGTTCAATGCCTAGTGAATTTGAATTTGTTGGGGCTGGTGTTGATTATGAATTGATTGGTAAAACGGAAGAAGGAAAAACATATACTAAGTACACTGAAGTATTTGATTTAGATGAAACTTTTCATAAAGAAGAAGCTCTTTTCAAACAGAAAATAAAGCTTTTAAAGCCTGATTTAAAACAAATTACGGTTAATTTATATTATCAAATTTGTAAAGAGGTATGTATTCTTAAAGAACAAGTTTTTGAAGTTTCATTAGACGGAACGACTTTTGTTACAGAAGAAAAAACCATTGATGAGCGGAGTGCAGCCTTGACCAACAATTTAAAGCTTGATTTAAAAAATTCTGAGCTTTTAAAACAAACAGAACTCAATTCAGTCGAAGGAAGTTCAGCACTTTGGATGGTTTTCGGACTGGGTTTTCTTGGAGGTTTAATAGCCTTATTTACACCCTGTGTATTTCCATTAATTCCGCTAACAGTTTCATTTTTTACAAAACAATCGGATAATAAATCCAAGGGTATTGTAAACGCGATTTTATATGGTCTTTTTATAGTGCTAATTTATTTTTTATTAAGTCTGCCTTTTCATTTATTTGACTCAGTAGATTCTCAAATATTAAATACCATTGCAACCAATATTTGGTTGAATGTATTCTTCTTTATCATTTTTGTGTTTTTCGCTTTTTCTTTCTTTGGATATTATGAACTCACCTTGCCAAATTCATGGGCAAATAGAATGGATGCTGCATCAACCAAGGTTGGTGGTGTTTTAGGCATCTTTTTTATGGCATTGACTTTAGCAATAGTTTCTTTCTCTTGCACAGGGCCAATTTTAGGGGGTTTATTAGGTAGTACCACCTTAGCTGAAGGTAGTGTAGCGACTAATCTTACTTTCGGAATGACTGGTTTTGGACTAGCTTTAGCCTTGCCTTTTGCGCTTTTTGCGCTTTTTCCTGCATGGTTAAATTCCTTACCAAAGTCTGGTGGATGGATGACCACTGTTAAAGTTGTACTTGGCTTTTTAGAGCTTGCTTTAGCATTTAAGTTTTTATCTAATGCTGATTTAGTAGGTAATTGGGGTATTCTTAAACGCGAGATTTTCTTAAGCATTTGGATTATTATTTTTGCTTTAATGACCTTGTATTTATTAGGGGTTTTTCGCTTTAAACATGATGGTCCAAAGCAAAAGCTATCATTAGCAAGAAAAGGCTTGGGTGTCGTTAGTTTAATAACAACCATTTATTTATTGTTTGGGACTTTAAACCTTACTGGTCTAAAGGTTTTAAGTGGTTTTCCTCCACCTGAATTTTATAGTATTAATGAAAATGTTTCTGACTGCCCTCTGGGCTTAAACTGTTTTAAAGATTTTGATGAAGGCGTGGCCTTTGCAAAATCTGAAAACAAACCAATTTTAATAGATTTTACGGGTTGGGCTTGTGTTAATTGTCGTAGAATGGAAGAAAATGTATGGAGCCAACCAAGTATTTTTCAAATGCTAAAAGATGATTATGTGCTCATCTCGTTGTATGTAGATGATAGAAAAGAACTTAAGAAAGAAGAACAGTTTGATTTTCAGTATGATTCTGGGCGGATTAAAAAAATTAAAACCATTGGTCAAAAATGGGGAACTTTTCAAACCATTAATTTTAATTCGGCTTCTCAGCCTTATTATGCTTTATTGACACCTGATTTTGAAGTGTTAAATTCTGGTGTTCAGTATGTTGATGCGATTACCTATGAAGCTTGGTTGAAAGATGGGTTAAGCAGATATAAGAATTCTATAAAATAAGTCTTAGTTTTTCGCTATTTTAGGCAGACTAATTTTAGTTTCCTCCTTATGCGAAAAATTAAAAAACTTCTCCTTTCTCTAGGCCTTTTACTTTTTGTAATTCTATTAGCGGGGTTTATATTTATAAACACACTAACGCCTACTTATTCAGGTGAAAAAGACTTAGCCGGTCTCGCTCAAGAAGCTACGGTTTATTTTGATCAATATGGAGTTCCTCATATTTATGCTGATAATGAAGAAGATGCGCTACGTACTTTAGGTTATGTTCATGCCCAAGATAGACTTTGGCAAATGGAATTACTCAGAAGGGCGGGTTCAGGCAGATTGTCAGAGATTTTCGGAGAGCTTACTTTAGAAACGGATAAGTTTTTCTTATCCTTAGGTATTGATGAGCATAATAAAGAGGCTCTAGCCAATTTAGATACATCGCATCCAAGTATTGCTTTGTCTAATGCATATTTAGACGGAATAAATCAATTTATTGATGAAGGGCCCACACCCGTTGAATTTTATCTAACCGGCTTAAAAAAGCAAAAATTTGTTTTAAAAGATGTTTACAATGCAGTTGCCTACATGGGTTTTACATTTAATAAAGGGGCAAGAGATATTGTAAACACTAATCTTCTTCAAGTACTTGATACTGCTCACACTAATGAGCTTTTCAAAAATAATCCAGCAGATGAAATCAATATACCAGTACATAGAGATTCTTCTATTTCAGATTTAGTAGCCATTCAACATAAAATTAAACAGGCTTTAGAAAATTTACCTATCCCTGAAATTTATGGCAGTAATAGTTGGGTTTTGGCACCAGAAAAAACTGCTAATGGAAAAGTACTTTTTGAAAATGATCCGCACATTGCTCAAGCACAACCAGCTGTTTGGTATGAAGCACATCTAGTAACTCCAACTTATGAAAAATACGGATATTACCTTGCTGGAGTTCCATTTCCATTATTGTCACATGATAGAACAATGGTTCATGGTTTTACCATGCTGGCTAATGATGACACCAACTTTTATTACGAAGAGCAACATCCTACGGATACTACACTTTATCGTTATAAAGAGGAATGGAGAAAATTTGAATATGTAACGAAATCTATTCTTGTTAAAGATATGGAAGCTGTTAGCTTTCAAATTAAAAGAACACATCGTGGACCCTTAGTGAATGCAAATTACGCAAATAGAACAAGAGTTGAAGGGGAGCGTTTAGTAAGTATCCATTGGTTATTCACGCAGTTTGAGAATAAATTAATTCAGGGACTTTACGGAATAAATCATGCTTCTAACATTGATGAGTTTAGTCAATCTTTACCCTACATTCATGCACCTGGTCTAAATGTGATGTATGGCGATAATGAAGGTAATGTGGCCTGGTGGGGTACAGCAAAATTGTATAGAATGCCAAACAGTACTAGTACAAAGTTTATATTAAATGGTGCAAGCGGTGAAGATGACCCCATTGAATATTTGAGTTTTGACAAAAATCCGAGATCAATAAATCCATCAATTAATTACGTGTATTCTGCAAATAATCAACCTGATTCTACTTCAGGCATGTATGTACCTGGCTATTTTGCTAATTCTTCCCGAAGAGCTGGTAGAATTATAGATTTATTAGAGGCCAAAAAGGAAGGTTGGACAAAAGATGATATGGCTAAAATGGCCAATGATATTACATTAAGAACAGGCTCTGATTTTATGAATTCTTGTTTAATTGAATTGGAATTAAAAGGATTATCCGATGAGCAAGTTGCTTATTTAGATATTATGAAATCTTGGGATGGTAAGTTTGGCTTAACGAGTCTAGGTGCTGTTTTCTTTGAAAAGATGGAAGCTAATGTGCACCTAAACCTTTTTTCAGATGAATTTTCAACCAACGAGGAATATAACTCTTATGGTGCCCAATTAAAACTTGATAAAGTTTTCGACAACCCTTTGTCTCTTTGGTGGGACGATGTAAGAACAAATGAACAAAAAGAGACTAGAAAACAAATAATTAATAAAGCATTTAAAGATACTTGGCAGCAACTAAAATTAGAGTTAGGCCAAGATTATAAGACTTGGACATGGGATAGGGTGCATTATTTAGAACATGATCACCCCATAGGTCGAGTACCTTCGTTAAAAAAGTATTTTACGGTTGGTCCTTTCCCTTCATCTGGCACTTCCGGAACACTCAATAATCAGGGTTTTAGGACCCAAGACGATGGACGTTATAAGGTAAGTAGTATTCCATCGACTAGACGCATTGTTGATTTTTCTGATGTAGAAAATAGTATTAGCATTTTACCTACTGGGCAATCAGGAAATCCATTAAGCAAACACTACAAAGATCAGGCAGAAATGTACGTCAATGGTGAATTCCGAAAAATGATGATGAATAAAAATGATATCATTAATAATTCACCCGACATTTTAAAGTTTACTCCAAAAGAGTAGATATAACATTCTAAGATTAGCTTTTCTTACATTGGTTTTGTATTTTACATACAGCTAATTCAAACAATTGTATGTCTAATTCTACAAAACCTATTATTTTTATAGGGTATTCACCGTTTCTAGCAGTGAAATCGAGTCGTTTTTTCTTCATTCTCCTAGTCGCTTTATTCACTATAATTGCAACAAGAGCACAAACTGAAGTAAAATTATCAGGTGATTATTTAAATACTTCTCTTAAAGAGGTTATTTTGAAAATTGAATCTGAAACAGCTTATCAAATCTATTTTATTGACGAATGGGTTTCAAATGATTCCATTTCGGTTTCTTTTCAAAATTTAGAGTTGGTAGATGCCTTGAATAAGATTCTTGAAGAAACGACTTTAAATTACTACGTTAAAGAAGACGAGAAACGCATATTTCTTCTTGAGAATACAATAGTATATGATGAATTGCCAAGAGGGTTTTTTGGTAGAGAAGAAACTTCTTCGAATCCAAATAGCGTCGCTGTTAGAACAAATGCTCCACCTCCGACATTTTATAATGAAAACACTCGAAAAACCAAACGTAAATATGCAGTTGCGCGAGTTGGAAAAAGCGACCCAAACAATTTAAGAGAGACCTATAATTTAAAGGGTAGGGCAATAAACGCAAGAACTGGTGAAGCTGTTCAAGATTTGGCCATAAGAATTAAAGGTAGCTCAATAATTACAGTTACTAATGAGTCTGGTAATTACGAACTTGAGTTACCAGCTGGGTACAATGTTATTAGTGTTAGAGCAATGGGTATTGCGGCCTCTGAACGTGAAGTTATTATGTATAATGATGGCAGCCTTGATTTAGTATTGGAAGAGGGTTTACAACAGTTAGATGAAGTTGTGGTTGAAGCTGACGCTGCAAAAAATGTGGAAGAGGCTATTACTGGCAGTGAGCAAATCGATTCTGAAGAGTCTAAAAATATTCCATTAGTTTTAGGAGAACGGGATATTTTACAAGTTGCCAAAGCATTACCAGGTATTTCTTCTGCTGGCGAGGGTGCTACAGGTTTGAATGTAAGGGGTGGTAAAACAGACCAAAATTTGGTTTTACTTGATGATGCGGTAATCTACAATCCACAACACTTTTTTGGGATTTTTCAAGCTTTAAATCCTTTTACAACAAAAGGCGTAGATATTTATAAAGGAGCAATCCCGGTTGAATTTGGAGGAAGGCTTTCTTCAGTATTTGATATAAGAACTAAGAATGGAAATGTAGAAGAAATTGCAGGTGAAGGTTCAATTGGACCAGTTACCGGAAATTTAGCTTTAGAGCTTCCTTTAAAGAAAGACCACTCTTCACTCGTAATAGGCGCAAGAGGTGCCTATGCGGACTGGATTTTAAGATCTTTAGATGATGAATCTTTAAACAATAGTAATGCATCCTTTTTTGACGGTATTATGAAATATCATAATAAGATAAATGATAATAATGAGGTGAAGGCTACTGCGTATTATAGTCGCGATGCTTTTAGTATCACCTCTGACTCATTATATAATTACAGTAATAGATTGTTTTCAACACGATGGGATCATCGTTTTAATGAAAAAACTACTGGTGCTCTTGTATTAGGTAATAGCAATTACGGTTTCGGAATTGATTTTGATGGTGAGGCCAATACCGATTTCAATTTAGATTATAGTATAAATGAAACTGAGCTTAAATACAAACTAAGAACAATTTTAAATGATAAGAATAGTTTAGATTACGGTATATCAGCCAAATATTATTCTGTTAACCCAGGTAGTATTCAACCGGATGGGAATGAATCTAATATTAGTCCCATTTTTATTGATGATGAACAAGCTATTGAAGGAGCTTTATATCTTGGAGATGAAATTAAGCTTAGTGATAAACTCTTAGTAGATTTAGGTGTTCGATATGCATTTTTTGCTGCGCTAGGCTCTGGTACTCAAAGAACATATCAAGATGGCCTTCCTCGAAATGAATCTACAGTTCAAGATACCATAAGTTATGGTGGGGGTGAAGTAATAGAAACTTACGGTGGCCCAGAGGCTCGTGTTTCAGCTAGGTATTTGTTCACTCCTGACTTTTCGATTAAGGCAAGTTTTAATAATTCGTATCAATTTTTACATACGTTATCCAATAATACTACTGTTTCACCCATTGATACTTGGAAATTATCTGATTTAAATATTAAACCTCAAACGGGTTACCAAGCTTCTTTAGGACTGTATAAAAACTTTAAAGAGAATGAATATGAGGTTAGTCTTGAAGGGTATTATAAACTCATGGATAATGTTTTAGACTTTAAAACTGGTGCTGATTTATTCTTAAACGAAAATGTAGAGACCGAGGTATTGCAAGGAGATGGTAAGGCTTATGGCGTAGAGTTTTTATTAAAGAAAAATAAAGGACGTTTAAATGGGTGGTTAGGCTATACTTATTCAAGGTCTTTATACCGTTTTGCCAGTGAGTTCAGTGAAGAACGTGTAAATAACGGTGAGTTCTTCCCTTCAAATTTTGATAAACCCCATGATGTAAGTTTAATAGCTAATTATCGCTTTACAAGAAGATATAGTGTTTCTGCCAATTTTGTTTACCAAACAGGACGACCAGTTACTTACCCCATAGGTACATTTCGATTCAATAATGCCGATTTTGTAGCTTTTAGTAATCGTAATGAATTCAGAATACCAGATTTTTTCAGATTAGATCTTGGGGTAAACATTGAGGGTAATCATAAAAAGCAAAAATTAGCACACAGTTTTGTTACTATTTCAGTGTACAATGTATTAGGTAGAAATAATCCATATTCCGTGTTTTTTGTAACTGAAGATGGTGAGGTTAAAGCATTGCAGAGTTCAATTTTTGCAATTCCAATTCCTTCTATCACCTATAATTTTAAGTTTTAAGATTGCTAAAAAAGAAAAAGATGAAAAAGAAAATTAAATGGCTCTCTCTTTTATGCTTATCACCCGTTTTTTTTGGTTGTGTTGAAGAATTTGAACCAGAAAACATAACGGAAGTTTTAGAGGGAGCGCTAGTGGTTGATGCCAGAATTTCTGATCAAAATATGCAACACACTATTTTTTTAACTAGAACCTTTCCTTTTGAGGCCGCTATGCCTATACAAGAGAGCGGAGCGCAGGTTAATATTCTAGATGATTTAGGAAATAGTATTAATTTTTTAGAAACAGCACCTGGTACTTATAATACTAGTTCTGCTATAACATTACAACATAATAGAGCTTATACTCTTGAAATTACTACCGTTGACGGCGTAAGATATAGTTCCAATGCTGAGGCCATGCCCAGTAGGGTTGAAGTGGCAGAAGTTCATGCTGAAAGAAGAGTCAACAGTTCAGAAACAGAGGGCATAGCTATTTTAGTTGATAATCAAGATAAAGCCTCACAACCTAACTACTTCAGATATGAATATGATGAGACCTATAAGGTAGTGGCACCTGATTTTAATCCTTTTACTTGGGACGTTATTGATTATGATTTTTTCTGTGAAGATGACGATGGGTGGGAGGTAACTGTTGCCCCTCGCGGAGAAGACGCCAATATTTGTTTCGCAAATGAAAAATCAAATGATATTATTCTTGCCTCCACTGCGAACTTAACATCAAATAATTTAGACGATTATGAGGTTCGTTTCTTGGGTACTGATAATTATGCCATATCACATCGCTATAGCATTCTAGTGAAGCAATATCATCATGATATTAATGCCGCTTCTTTTTTTAATAGTCTCAATGATTTTTCTAGTTCGGAGAGTATTTTCAGTAACGTTCAAACAGGGCAATTAGAAGGAAATATAAATGTGGAAAATTCAGATGTAGCCATAGTATTCGGATATTTTGAATTGAGCTCGTACAGCGAAAAACGACTGTTCTTCAATTATGAAGATTTTTTTCCAAATGAACCTTTACCTCCATACATTATTAATTGTGATTTCACAAGTGGACCTGAATTATATCCCGAAGGATTTCATGCTACCGTTATAGATGGGAAGGTCGTTATTGACGGAACATCAAACTCTCCGTTGATTGATGGTATTTTAGCGGGTTTATTGGGCTATGTCGGGGATAATGAAAATTACTTAGAAGTTGATGAAGCCGGTGAGGCTGATGGGTCTCCCTTTTTAACAAAAGCACTTGGCTGTGTTGATTGTCGAGTTTATGGTAATAATACGCCTCCTGATTTTTGGATTGAAGAATGAAGCTGTCAAAGATTATAAAACTAATTGCATTCAAATCACTCGTTTTAGTGGCGGCTTGTTTTATGTCTTGTGTTGATGTTTTAGATATTGAGGATATTACCAATAGTGATGGTAATGGTTTATTAGTTGTTGAAGCGATCCTCACAGATGAATTAAAGAATCAAGTGGTGTACCTAAGTCGAAGTGATAATAGATCCGACTTAGAGCGTGATACTACTTTTATCCCTTTTCTCACTCCTGGTTTACGTCCAAGAGATACTGTAAGCGTAGAAGAGGGAGCGATAATTAAATTATTAGATAACGAAGGACGTGAATTTGCTTTCACTGAGTCTAGAGGAGGAGTATATAATTCTAATGAAGTTTTTGCATTACAAATGGGGACTACATATCAATTAGATATTACAACAAGGGACGGTAACGAATATATTTCAAAAACGATGGAGATTCAAGGAAAAGCCGCTATTGAAAATGTTTATACTGAAAGGGCAGTCAGTGAATCAGGGGCAGACGGTGTAGCAATATTTGTAGACAGTCAACCAATCGAAGGTGTAACAGAGAATTATAGATATGATTATGTAGAAACCTACAAGGTAATTGCGCCATTATGGGATAACCAAGAATTTAAATTAACGAACTACACTTTATGCCCAGAATCGGAGTATACTTTAGAGGTAGTTGACCGTGAGGTGCAGAATAGAGTTTGTTATAATACTATTGATTCTAATACTGTTATTCAAACGAGTACCTTCAATAATACTACTGATAATATAGAGCGATTTATGGTACGGTTTATAGAAAAAGACAACTTTATTATAACCCATAGATATAGCATTTTGGTAAAGCAATATGTGCAATCATTAGAATCGTATACATTTTACGAAACTTTACGCAAGTTCTCTAGCTCAGAGAGTTTATTTTCTCAAATACAACCAGGTGAACTATTAGCCAATATCTCAAGAAAAGATGGAAACACGGAACCTGTTTTAGGTTGGTTTGAGGCAGTTAGTGTAGCACAGCAGCGGATATTTTTTGATTTTGAGGACTTATTCCCAGAAGAGGAATTACCTGATTACCCTTTTAATTGCCAACTCTTATCTGTTCCAGAACGTATTTTATGGTGTCCACGTGGTGCACCAGAGCAATTAAGAGATGGATGTCCACCTGGGGCGATTGAGGGAATAGTCGGAAATTTTTATACGTATTATGCTGGTGATGAACCCGAATTGGCACCAAACAGTACCTGCCCAGGCCCATATGTGGTAACCACCAATATTTGCGGAGATTGCCGGTTGTTGGGTGATAATGTTGAACCTGAATTTTGGATAGAATAATGAGTAAGACAATTAAAATATATGCCTTTTTTATGGTGCTTTGCTTTTTCTCATGCGTAGAACCTTTTGATATTCCTTTTGTTGAGGGTCAGGGCGAACCAGCAATCGAAAAATTATTAGTCGTTGAAGCAACGATAACTAATGAATTGAAACAACATGATGTCTTTTTGAGTAGCGGTAGTAGCTTTGAAAGTGAAGGTATTCAATTTGTTCAAAATGCTGAAGTATTTATTAACGACGACCTTGGCAATACCATACGTTTTTCTGAAATAGCTCCTGGTCATTATCAATCACAAATAGCTTTTCAAGCTGTTTCTGATGTTGAGTACCAATTGTTCATTACATCTGCTGGAAAAAATTATGAAGCAGCACCGACAAGTTTGCCGAATAGCGCTACCATAGAGAATATAAAAGCTGAAAGAATAACAACTGACCTTAATGCGGAAGGTGTTGCCATATATATTGATGCAAATTTTGATGATATTGGGACTCCTTTTTTACGCTATCAATATGAGGAAACCTATAAAATTATAGCGCCTCTTTGGTCGCCATTTGATATGATTGTAACGGACCCTAATCCGCCTTTTGCTTTTGATTTGATACCAAGGGAACAAGAAGAGCGCGTTTGTTATGGTACTCGAGTTTCAAACGATATCATTCAAAGTGAAGGTATTGATGTTAACGGTAATACCCTTAACAATGTTTTGGTTCGGTTTATTTCAAGAGATGACTTTATAATTTCACATCGCTATAGTATTCTAGTAAAGCAATTTGTGCAATCGCCAGATGCATTTGCATTTTATCAGACCTTGAATGATTTTTCAAGTGATGAAAGTGTATTTACTGATATTCAGCCCGGGTTTATTCAAGGGAATATATCAAATATGGCCGATTCTAGTGAAAAGGTAATCGGATTTTTTGAAGTTGCGAATGTTAGTGAAACTCGATTGTTTTTCAATTATGAAGATTTATTTCCTGATGAAGATTTGCCTCCATATGCCATTACCTGCAGTTTTTTAAGTGCTCCGCCTACTATTACCCCGGCTAACACCTCTCCTTTAAAAGATATTATTGAAAGTGGAGATTTCGTTTATGTTAGAGATACAAATGGTACCGTAGAAGATGGTGGACCATACTTTGTTGCAAGAAGAGCCTGTGGAGATTGTACAGCTTTAGGTAGCAATGTTGTACCTGAATTTTGGATAGAAGAATGAAAAAAGTAATCTACATTTTTGTTATGCTTATATGCAATTTCTCTTGTATAGAAGAGGTTGCTATAGATACTCAGTTGCAAGCAGAGGTTGTTATTGAAAGCATTTTGATTGTAGAGGCAACAATAACCGATGAATTAATACATCAAGAGGTCATTTTGTCTAGAGGCTCTAATTTTGCAAATGATAGTCTTGTTAATTATGAAAATAATGCAGTCGTTACTATAATTGATGACATCGGAACCACATTTTCGTTTACCGGTAGCGAAAATGGAAAATACCTTTCTTCAGAGCCATTCGCCGCTCAAAATGGGCGTTCGTATGCTCTTTTTATCACAACTAATGACGGTGAAAAATACGAATCAGAATCTGTTGTAAGTGCAGGTGTTTCAACTATTGATAATGTTTTTGCCGAGCGTATTATTAGTAATAATGAGGTTGAGGGAATGGCCATTTTTGTAGATAGTTCAAACCCTTCGGGTGATTTTAATAATTACCGATACACTTATGAAGAAACTTATAAAATTATTGCCCCTAATTGGACTTCAAGTGAATTTGAAATAATTCAAGCGGAATTTGAGCAAGTATTTGATGAAAATACTGGTGAACTGATAGAAGTTTTATACCCTGATGTTAGCTTAGTTCCAAGAACTCAAGAAGAAGAAATATGTTACAATACGGTAGTCTCAAATAGTATTATACTTTCTGATGGATTAATTCTTAATGAAAATAGTATTGACAAAAATCAAGTTCGGTTTATTAATAGGAATAATCCAATTCTATCGCATCGCTACAGCATTTTGGTAAAGCAATTTTTACAATCTCCTGATGCTGCTAATTTTTACAATACCCTTTTTCAATTTTCTCAAAGTGAAAGCTTATTTAGCGAAATCCAACCAGGGCTGATTGAGGGTAATATAAAATCAACTAGTAATGCTGAGAATATCGTAATTGGTTATTTTGAAGTCGCTAGCGTAACAACGGAACGTTTATTTTTTAATTACGAAGACTTTTTCCCAGAGGAAGCTTTGCCTCCTTATTTTAATGATTTAAACTGTAATAATGTTTTTGCTCCGCCGCTTTATAACCCTTCAAGAGATGGAGAAATTCCATTGGATGAGTGCGGAATCCCGCGTTCTTTGATTAGTTATTTACAAGCTGAAGAAATAGAATTTTTATTAGGAAATGCTAATCCACCAGGTTTATGTCAAGGCCCATATTTTGTGACGCAACGAGCATGTGGTGATTGTACCGCTTTAGGAAGTAATATAGTACCTGATTTTTGGACAGAATAAAATTTAAATTATGAAGAAATTAATTGTATTTGTTGGCCTATTAATTGGCTTGGGTTTTAGCCTTAAAGCACAATATGTAATAAAAGATGGTAGTGAATTATTGAATCTTCAAAAATTACCTCAAGAAAAGGCTTACATAGATCATACGGGTCCTTTACATTTTTCTGGTGAATATTTGTACTATGCCTTTTATTGCTTTAATGCTCAAAGTAATAAACTCACTAATATTAGCAAAGTGGCTTATGTTGCATTAGTAGATGAAAATCAGAATTATGTATTTGAACATAAAATTAAATTAACAAAGGGCCTTGGGCAAGGTGATTTTTTTATTAGCACTGATATTCCTTCAGGAAAGTATAAATTATTAGGCTATACCCAATGGATGAAAAATTCAGGATTAAGCCAAGTATTTAAAGATGACATCATTATTGTTAACCCATATATGGTTGATCAGTCTAGTATTATAGTTTCAACTGTTGATAGCGTACAAATAAGCTCCAATTTAAGCAGGGATAAAGTAGTTTTAGACTCTTCAATGATTACTCTTTCTTTAGATAAACTTCAATTTGAACCACGTGAAAAAATCAATCTTGCTGTCACCAATTATAAAGGATATTTGGGTAATGGTTCTTATACTATTAAAGTTCAAAAGAAAGACGAAATACCGGTTAAAAGTGCAGTTAATGCTATTGCATATGCTACTGAATATTTCAATGTTGATAAACAAATTTCACAAAGGGTGGGAGATAGCTTGTTTTTACCCGAGCAACGAGGAGAACTTTTTTATGGACAAGTTAGTGATGCCAATACCGGAGAGGTCGTAACAGATATGCCTATCGTGCTTTCCATACCAGGGAAAGAATTTTTATTAAAATTTTCTCAAACCGATGAGAATGGAAATTTTTATTCCTATCTACGAAAAGACTATAAGAATCCTATAGCGGTTATTCAAATTGAAGATGAGTCAAAAACGTACAGCATAAAAAAAGGAACTATATCCAAATTGAATACTAAAGACTTAAGTTTTTCTGATTTTACCCTATCAAAAGACCATGCAGAAAGTATTAAAAAACGAAGTATATTAAATCAAATTGAGAATCAATTTTTTACTGCAAAACCAGATTCTATTTTACAAGGAGACCCCATTGATCCATTTGATGGCGGTATTCCTGAGGTAGTGCTCTTAGATGAGTATACTCGTTTTCCAACATTTGAAGAAACACTTGTGGAAGTCATCACAAATGCTGGTTATCGAAATGGAGGTAAAGAAAATGACTACGTCAAGGTGGCACAAGACTTTGAAACCTTCAATGAAGATTTTAATAGTTTTCCAGCTATAGTTTTAATTGATGGGGTTTTTATTCCTAATCATGAGAAAATTAGAAAATTTGATGCAAGACGTATAGAAAAAATAAGCTTGATTCGCGATCAATTTAGATTAGGTGGTAAGGACTATCAGGGCATTGTTTCCGTAGAAACTTTCGAAAGTGATTTTTTAGTTGATTATTCTAATCAAAATAGCCTATTGGTTGATTTGGATAAACCAATTACTAAAAAGAATTACTACCAACAAACATATGCTCCAAATGAAATGGCTTTTTCAAGAGTACCTGATTACAGAACATTATTGTACTGGAAACCACAATTGGTGGTTGAAGGAAGTAGTTATGCTTTAGACTTTTTCACTTCTGATGTTGAAGGAACTTATGAAATAACTTTTAATGGCTTTACTACCTATGGTAAGCCTTTAACAATTAAAAAAGAGTTTGTGGTAAGCCGCAGTACTCCTTGATTTTTAAGGGTTGACTAAAAATGTTACTTTTAGTGGCAAACATTAACTATGCTTATTAAAGTTTTTGGCAGCGCCGTTTTTGGCGTTGAAGCCACTACTATTGTCGTTGAAGTAAATATAGATAAAGGTATTGGCTACCATCTTGTTGGTCTTCCAGATAATGCTATTAAAGAGAGTAACTACAGAATTGCCGCTGCGCTTCAAAACAATGGTTATAAAATACCTGGCAAAAAGATAACTATCAATATGGCTCCTGCTGATCTTCGAAAAGAAGGTTCGTCGTACGATTTAACTTTAGCACTTGGTATTTTAGCAGCTTCTAGTCAAATAAAATCAGAAAATATAGGTAAGTATTTGATAATGGGAGAACTGTCATTAGATGGTAGCGTACAACCCATTAAAGGAGCTTTGCCAATAGCTATTAAAGCAAAAGAAGAAGGTTATAAGGGTTTTATCTTACCTCTTCAAAACGCTAAAGAAGCGGCCATTGTTAGTGATTTAAAAGTTTACGGTGTAGAAAATATAAAACAGGTCATTGATTTTTTTGATAAGGGAACACCATTAGAGCAAACTATTATTGATACGCGCGCTGAGTTTTATAAGAGTTTAGATTTTCCAGAGTTTGACTTTTCGGATGTCAAAGGACAAGAGAGTATTAAAAGATGTATGGAAATTGCAGCGGCGGGAGGGCATAATATTATTTTAATTGGTCCACCAGGTGCAGGTAAGACCATGCTAGCAAAAAGACTTCCCTCTATTTTACCTCCAATGACTTTGCATGAAGCCTTAGAAACTACTAAGATTCATAGTGTAGTTGGTAAAGTTAAGAATATGGGCTTGATGAGTCAGCGCCCGTTTAGAAGTCCTCATCATACCATTTCAGACGTTGCACTCGTAGGTGGAGGGGCCTATCCACAGCCTGGAGAAATCTCATTATCACATAACGGGGTTTTGTTTTTAGACGAATTACCTGAATTTAAAAGAGGAGTTTTAGAGGTGATGCGCCAACCATTGGAAGACCGAGAGGTGACTATTTCAAGAGCGAGATTTACAGTAACCTACCCAAGTAGTTTTATGCTGGTAGCAAGCATGAATCCAAGTCCAGGAGGTTATTTTAACGACCCAGATGCCCCAGTAACATCTTCTCCGGCTGAGATGCAAAGATATCTGAGCAAGATTTCAGGACCTTTATTGGACCGTATTGATATTCATATTGAGGTGACCCCAGTGCCATTTGATAAACTTTCTGAAGAGCGCAAAGGTGAGAGTAGTGTTAAAATCAGAAAAAGAGTTACGGCAGCCAGAGAAATACAAACTCAACGTTTTAATAAATTGGAAAACGTACATTATAATGCACAGATGAACACAAAACAAATTCGTGCATATTGCAAATTAGACGATGCTTCAAAAACCTTACTTAAAAATGCAATGGAAAGACTTAATCTTTCGGCGCGGGCCTATGATCGTATCCTAAAAGTTGCGCGAACTATTGCAGATTTAGAAAATTCCCAAGAAGTAATCGGTAATCATATTTCAGAGGCTATCCAATATAGAAGTTTGGATAGAGAGGGTTGGTTGGGGTAATTAATTCCCCAAAATCCTATCCCATAATGCAGTAACCAATTTTTTGGCATCACTACGATTCTTTGGAACTTCGGAGACTTCAAGTCCATCAGCCATATCATTTAATTTGTAGGAAAAAGCAAATTGAGTTTCTGTGGGATCTAAACTGAGTAATCCAAAACGTAAATCATTAAAAAACAAGTGGCCATCCTTTTTAGTGATAGCAAACCAACCTTCACTAATTTGGATAAGTCTTTGAATTTTGTCTTTTTGTTGAATTCCTTCTAAAAGGTTGTGATTTTTAGGGATACCGCGAAAAGTAATGGGCTGCGAATCAAAAAAAGAATATTCACCAATTAAATAGGCATCTTTAGTATCTATATTGGCCATCCAAAGGATTGTGTTAAAAGGTGATGGCCTTATATCCATTTGTGAATAACTGATATTTTGTTCTTTCAAATTCGATTCAAAACTTTGATAAGCCATGCCTTTAAATATTAAGGTAAATAACAAATACAAAGAACTAATTGTGAGCCCAAGTCGATTGAATCTTCTCCTTTTCTGACTTCCTCTTGCTTGAGTCATAGCCAATATCAAGAATGTTAAAAAGGGTAGGGTGTAGAAGGGGTCAATCACAAAGATATTTTGAAATGCTAGTCGTAATTTGAGAGGCCAAAATAATTGGGTTCCCCAAGTTGTAAAAGCATCAAGAATTGGATGTGTAAACAGTCCCCAGAAAAATAGCCAGGACCAAGCACGCCAATTAGCTTGTTTTTTCTTGTAAATCATCCAAACAACCCAACCAAAAATAGGAGCAAATAGCACAGAGAAGAAAATAGAATGGCTAAAGCCTCTATGAAATTCAACTGCGGTTACGGTATCCACAAAAAAATTGGCCAAAACATCTAAATCAGGAATGGTTCCGGCAACGGTACCCCATAACATAGCTTTATTGCCAACCTTTTTTCCTAGAACTGCTTCTCCAACTGCAGCGCCTAGAACTATTTGTGTTAAGGAGTCCAATTAAATTAAATTAGTTTTTATCATAGACGATTTCGCCATTATAAATGGTCATGAGGACTTTAGTTTCTAAAAACTCATCCTCAGCTATTGCCATTAAATCTTGATTAAAAATGGTGAAATCTGCTAGTTTCCCTGCAGTAATAGACCCTTTAATTTCTTCTTCAAAAGCACCATAAGCTGCATCGAGTGTATAAGACTTTAGCGCTTGCTCCCGTGTCATTCGCTCTTCAGGTTCATAGCCTTCGTCAGGCATACCGTTCAGTGATTTTCTTGTAAAACTAGCGTATAAGCTTGCGATTGGGTTTAAAGGTTCAACAGGCACATCTGTACCATTTACAATGGGTATTCCACTCTTAAGAAGGGTTTGCCACATGTAAGCCCCTTCTTTTATTCTTTTTTCGCCTAAACGGTCTATTGCCCAAGAACGGTCAGATGATAAATGAACCGCTTGCATAGCTGGAATAACACCGAGTTCAGCAAAACGTGGAATATCGTCTGGGTGAAGGTGTTGGGCATGCTCTATTCTAAAACGATGGTTTTCTGTCAAATCCGGTAATTGTTCAAAGGCATACTCATAACGGTCTAATATTTCTTTATTAGCTCTATCCCCAATGGCGTGGGAACAAACCTGAAATCCATTTCTTAGTCCATTTAAAGCGGTTTCTTTTACAAATGGCATCGGTAGCGTTTCATGACCAAAATGACCGGGTCTATCTGTATATTCCTCCAAAAGCCAAGCTCCTCGTGAGCCTAAAGCGCCATCACAATTGAGTTTAACAGACCGTATTGTTAGGGTGTGGTCAGGATCAACTAGCGGGCCCTTTTCATACCACTCGGTTAACAAATCCTCATCCCAACCTGTTAGCATACAGTAGAGTCTAACATTCATTTTATTAGCGGTCTTCATATCTTCATATAATGCAATCGTTTCACGACCAATACCAGCATCATGAAAACCTGTAATTCCATTTCTTTGGCATGCAGCTACAGCTAATTCAAAAGCTTTCCGTTCTCTTTGCGCAGTAGTTTCTGGAATATGTTTCGTTATTAAAGTTTGAGCTCGCTCATTAAAAATACCAGTCGGACGACCAAAATCATCTCGCATTACCTCGCCACCTTCTACTTTAAATTTATCGATACCTTCTTTAGAAAGAATTGAAAGTCCAGCAATTTCCATGGCTTTCGCATTAGCAAAACCAGCATGACCACTGGCATGACTCAGGTAGACAGGGTTGTCAGGTGAAACTTCACTTAACAAATCATGCGTTTGAAATCCATCTACCATTTGGTTTGGCATTACTGTCCATTTACTTTGATGCCATCCTCTGCCTAATATCCATTCGCCGGGTTCAACAGTTTTTACTTTCTCAGCAACGGCATCTATAATTTCTTGATAGCTGGTTGTATTTATTAAATCAAGATTTAGTTCATTATAACCGAGCCCCATGAAATGACCGTGACCTTCAATTAAACCTGGTGTCATTGTTTTACCCTCAAGGTCAACGAGTTTTGTTTCCTTTGTTTTGAATTTTTCTGCTTCATCTAAACTTCCGGCAAAAAGTATGATATTATCTTTTACTGCTACTGCTTCAACAGTACTTTGAACAGAATCTACTGTATAAATTGGACCACCATAAATAAGCAATGTCGCTTCCTCTTTTGGTGTTGTTGAACAAGAAAACATGAATAAGAAAACTACTAATAGTTGATAGAAAACTGCACTAGGTAATCGCATAAGGCTTTTGTTGAAATTTTAATTTAAAATAAAAGTTTGATGAAATAAAACATCAAAAGAACCTAGTCATATCCCTTGATCAACTGGTAGGTAAATTGAATAATTTCTTTATAATTCTCTTTGGTAATTTTTTCGTCTATACCATGAAATCCGGTCATATTATCAGGATTGATTCGTAATGGATAAAATCGAAAAACATCATCGGAGATTTCATAAAAATACCGTGCATCAGTGCCTCCGCCAACAAGTCCGGGAACAACGACTGCATCGGGAAAAGTGGACCTGATGGTACGTTCTAAATTTTTAAAAGCTTCAGAATCTATGCTTGACACCGGCGATGGATTAGTTAAAAACCCAACGGGCTCAACTTTAATTTTGTCACTTACAGTTTCAATGATGTGTTGTTTTGTAGATTCAATAGTTTCTCCAGGTAAAATCCTAAAATTGATAGTAGCCTCAGCTACGGTCGGAATTACATTATTTTTTATACCGCCGTCAATTATAGTAGGAGCCGTGGTTGTATGGGCATTTAATGCTTCAAGAATTGGTTTTTTAAAGAGCCATGGGTTAGCGAAAGCCAGTTTTTTCATAAAAGGGAGCTCCGCACCCATGTATTCTAATTGATAATCAATTGGCTTAACCAATTTATATGGTAATTGATTATTCTCTAAATCAACAATAGCTTGAGCAAGCATACCAATGGTATTTTCACGTGGTGGTGCTGAACTGTGCCCGCCGGTCGTTTCAACTATAAGTCTAAACGAAGCAAACCCCTTCTCAGAAAGGTTTACAATCGCAACTTGTTTGTCAATACCGGGTATCATTCCATCAGCGAGAAACCCACCTTCATCAATAGTCATTGCTGCATTGACACCTTTTGCTTTTAAATAATCTGCAATTTTAGAAGCTCCTTTTCCTCCGCCAACTTCTTCATCATGACCAAAAGCAAGATAAATAGTTTGTTGCGGGTTAAATGATTCACTAAGCAGTCTTTCTACTGATTCCATAATTGCTATTAAGGTATTCTTATCATCCATGGTACCTCTACCAATTATGTGTGTATCAGTTATCTTACCTTCAAATGGTCCGGCTTCCCAATCATTTAAAGTCGGTTCATCAACTGGAACAACATCTTGATGTGACATTAGAATGATTGGCTTTTTTGAAGCATCGGTTCCCTTCCATGTATACAAAAGACTATACTCACTTATCATTTCAAGGTTCAAGTTTTGATGAATAAGGGGGTAGGTTTTTTTTAAAAACTGATGAAATCCATTGAATGCAGTTGAGTCAGGTATGGCATCTTCACTAAAAGATATTGTTTCAAACTTAATAGCTTCAGAAAGGTTTTGAAAAACTGAATCAGGAATTGTAATTTTTTCTATTGGTATTGATGAAACCTGTTTGGATTTTAACGAAAAAGTATTGAATAACAGTATTGCAGCAATTACAATTAAAATTGCTAATAAGGCGTAGAGTATTTTTTTCATTCTGTAACTATTGGTTGGTTTTAATTTGTATTAGCTGATGACTTTTTTCAAGGCTCTGTCAAAAAGCTTCATATTATCTATGGTGCCGGTGCTAATTCTTGCCCATTCGTTAAAAGGAGGAAAGGGACGACCAATAAGCACATTTTCTTTTTTCATTTCAGCAATCATTTTAGAAATTGGATGCCCAGTTTTAAAGAAAACAAAATTAGTATGTGATTTAATGTATTCTAAGTTTAAATCATCTAACGTTTTATAGATAAAATTTTTAGCCTCTACATTTTTTGCTAAACTAAACTTGTAAAAGTCATCGTCTAAAAGTGCTGTTTTTGCCGCTTCAATGGCTAAGACATTGGTCATAGCCATAATATTACTTCTCAATCTTTGAGCAACATCAGGCCGAGCGACTAGATATCCAATACGCATACCAGCCAAGCCATAAACTTTAGAAAAAGTTTTAGATACTATAACATTCATACCTTCTTTAACGAGTTCTACCATAGAAGGATAGTCCGGTTCTGTAATAAAATCGTAATAGGCTTCATCACTAAATACCATAGTTTTTTTGCTCACAGAGCTACAGAAGTCTCGTAATTTGATTTTATCAAGTAACGTTCCTGTAGGGTTATTCGGATTACAAAGAAAGATGAGTGTTGTTTTGGTATTGATTCTATTGGCCATGGCCTCCAAATCATGATTCATATATTCATCTACAGGAACACGATGAACATAGGCTCCAAAATTTTCTGCATATCGTAACATTGCCTGAAAAGTTGGATCAGCAGCAATAATTTCACCGCCGTCAATTCCGTAAGTTATCCCTGTTGCTTTTAAGCCTTCGGTTGAACCACCTGTTATAACAATATGATCAATTGAAACGCCCTCTGTTTCTGCTATTTGCTCCAATAAAGGTCGGAAAACCATAGAAGGATACCTACAGGCAACATCAAAAGAATTTGTAATTGCTTCGCGAACTCTTTTAGAAGGACCAAAAGGATTTTCATTCGAATTTAGTTTTGCAAAAGGCTCGTTTTCTTTTGCAATTGAAGAAAATTGGTAATTACCAGCATAAGAGTTTACACCACCTAAAAGTGCGAAACCGCCTGATAATCCTGCCGTTTTGAGCCATTGTCTCCTGTCTAAAGTCTTCATAAATAAAATTTATGAAGAAAAGATACAAATTCTCAATGTATAGTATTTATGCTAAATAACTTTAATATTAGCTTTAAGCCCTTGAATAATTCCGAGAATATTATTGACAGTGTCTTTTAAATAGTACTTGACAACAATATGAGGAATTCGGATTGTTGTAAATCCATTCTTAAAAGAATGCATAGCTTCTTCCAGGTCTTGAATTGCTTGCTCGTGGGTTATTAATTGATAGTCGGTATCAACTTCAATATTTAGTTTAACCCTTGAAATAGCGATATCGACAGATTTATTTCCATCCCACCATTCAAGCATAGGGTTAGCACCTGCCTCTTTAAGCGCGTAAAACAGTTGTACGGCCTCAATGGGGGTGTCATTCTCTAATATTACTTTTTCAATAAGTCGGATATGTCGTTCACATAATTCAACACCTAAGGCTTCGGTTGATTTTTTGAACGTTTCATAGCCGATATTTTTGTTACAATCTATACATGCCATTTAAGTAGGTAAGTTTGGTCAATTTTTCGATTTGGGACTATTATAACTTTGACAAAATTTAATTCGTATATCGATTCGACGTATGACACCTTCTTTTTAGATGAAATGCATTTTTTTAGATGAAATGCAAGGTGGCTTGTTGCGAAACCATTAATTTGTGTGGTGTAAATTTTCAACATGTTTAAAAAAATAGGCCCCGGAGTTTTAGTTGCAGCTGCTTTTATTGGTCCTGGTACAATTACAGCTTGTACCATTGCCGGTGTAAGTTTTGGTTATGCTTTGTTGTGGGCAATGCTATTATCTATAATAGCCACAATGGTATTACAAGAGATGGCCGCACGATTGGGTATCATAGCTCAAAAAGGTTTAGCCGATGTTATAAAACAGGAGCTTAGAAATAAATGGGTGAAAGGCACAATCATTGCGATAGTGTTAGGGGCCATATTAATAGGTAATGCTGCATACGAAGCTGGTAATATAGGAGGTGCTTCTTTAGGTTTAGCTGCAATTTTTGGTAAAGCTTATGTTGAGTTTTACCCTATTATTATAGGAATAGTATCTTTTGTTTTGCTATGGCTAGGGACATATAAATCATTAGAGAAGATCTTTTTTGCTCTGATTGCATTAATGAGTCTTTCCTTTATAATTACAGCAATTTTAACCAAACCAGATTTGGGTGGAATTGTATCAGGTTTATTTATACCATCAATGCCATCTGATAGTTTACTAACCGTTATTGCTTTGGTTGGTACAACAGTCGTTCCCTATAACTTGTTTTTACATGCCTCATTGGTTAATGAAAAATGGAAATCAAAAACTGATTTAAAGGTTGCCCGTTGGGATACTATAATTTCAATCGCTTTGGGAGGTTTAGTATCCATGTGTGTGATTATTGCAGCAGCTTCCATCCCATCGAATGAAGTAACTGGCGCAGGCGACTTAGCCTTAGGTTTAGAACCTTTATTTGGTGATATGGCTCGTTATTTTATGGGAATAGGACTTTTTGCCGCAGGTATAACATCATCTATTACTGCGCCATTGGCAGCTGCATATGTAGCTAACAGTTGTTTTGGGTGGAATGCGAGTTTGAAAGATTGGAAATTTAGAATGGTTTGGATTTCTATTTTAAGTATAGGTGTGGTATTTCTATCCTTTGGCATCAAACCCATTGAGGTAATTAAGTTTGCTCAAATCGCCAATGGTATTTTATTACCCGCAATTGCTATACTTTTGGTTTGGATAGTTAACAAAGCTTCAGTAATGGGAACAAATAAGAACTCAATAGCACAAAATGTGATTGGATACGCAATCGTTTTATTTTCTTTGTTTTTAGGATTGAAAAGTATTTTTAAGGTTATGGGTTTGTATTAATGAAAAAAATAATTGTTGATATTAATTGCGATGTAGGGGAGGGTGTAGGTAATGAGATTGATTTACTTCCTTTAATTAGTTCATGTAACATTGCATGTGGCGGCCACGCTGGTGATAAAAAGAGTATGGCTGATGTAATTCGTTTAGCGATGAATAACCAGGTTAAAATCGGAGCTCATCCTAGTTATCCCGATAAAGAAAACTTTGGAAGAGTGGTCATGAATATTTCTTCAAGGGAACTTATTTTAAGTTTAAACGAACAGCTTTCGATTTTTGTGAAAATTCTTGAACAGCACAAAGGTGTTTTGAATCATATTAAGCCTCATGGAGCATTGTATAATAAAATTGCTGAAGATGAAAATTTAGCCAATATATTTCTAGATGCTATTGAGAATTATAAAAACATCCCTATTTATTTACCTTACCAATCACAAATTCATCAACTAGCTATTAAAAGAGGGTTTAAGTTTCACTTAGAAGCTTTTGCAGACCGCAACTATACTTCATCTTTAAAATTAGTTTCTCGTTCGTTAGAAAACGCTGTAATACATGAGCCAAAATTGGTTCTACAACATTTGGTGAAAATGATTAGGGAAGAAGCGGTAGATACTATTGAAGGCTTATCAAGAAAAATAAAAGCCCATACATTTTGTGTTCATGGAGACACGCCTACAGCTTTGCAAATATTGATGTATCTTTCTCAAGAATTACCAAAAAACCAAATCGAAATTAGCAAGTGAGTAGTTACCCCATTACTATAAAAGCCTTTGGTGAACAAGCTATTTTAGTTCAGTGGCCAAGCGAGGTTAATGATTCCATTTTAGAAGATATCATACAGTTTACCAACTTCTTAAAAAGAAAGTTAGAGGGTAAATGGGAGTTGGTTCCATCTTATAATTCTTTAACTATTATTGGTGAAGCAAACAATCTAAATTTGATTGAAATAAGAAAAAGTATAATAGCTTTTTATAAAGCTCTAGATTATACTGAAAAACCAGTACGATATTTATGGACTCTACCGGTTTGTTATGATTCAGAATTTGGACTTGATTTAGATGAAGTATCTCAGAATTTGAATATGACAGTTTCCGAATTGATTCAAAGTCATTCAGAAAACGAATATACTGTATATGGTATCGGTTTTCTTCCTGGGTTTATGTACCTGGGTGGATTACCTAAAAACTTAGAAACAACTCGAAAAGAAACTCCACGATTAAAAGTAGCTAAGGGAGCAGTTGGTTTAGCTGGAAAACAAACAGGGATTTATCCTCAAGAATCTCCTGGTGGATGGAACATAATTGGTAGTTGTCCTGTAGCCATATTTAATGTAAATACTGAAGAACCGTGTTTTGTAAGCGTTGGTGATAAAATTAAGTTTGAAGCGATTTCTAGGGCAACTTATGACTTACATAAAATTGAGGCTGAAGTTGGTATTTATAAACCTAAAAAGGTGCTTTTAAATGATTAAAGTTTTAAAATCAGGTTTTTTTACTTCTATTCAAGATATAGGGCGTTTTGGCTTTAGAAATAAAGGCGTTCCTGTCTCTGGTGCTATGGATACTAACGCCTTACGTAAGGCAAATTCTTTATTAGAAAACTCTCCCAAGGCAGCATTATTAGAAATAACAATGACTGGTCCAACATTATTATTTGAAGAGGAGACTTATGTCAGTTTATCAGGAGCTGAAATGTCAGCAACGTTAAATAATTTACCAATAGATAATTATAAGGTTTATAAAGTAAAGAAAGGCGACATCATATCTTATGGTAGACTTACCAATGGTTTTAGGGCCTATTTAGCTGTAAAAAATGGGTTAGAATCTAATAGTGTTTTAGGTAGTTCTTCGCAGTATTTTCCGTTAACTTCTAGAAAATGTATTTCAGATGGCGATCAGATTTCATTTGACCCTATCTTACATTTTGAGCCTAAAATTACGGAGTTAAAAATTGATTTTTATTATAAAGAGAAGGATCTAAAGGTAAGTAAAGGACCAGAATTTGACATGCTTAGTGATGATCAACTAGAATCTTTATTCACCAAGGAGTTTTCAATAGCCAAAGAGAATAATAGAATGGCATATCAAATAAATGAATTAATAGATGGTCATAATGTAACTATGCTAACTTCTGGCACCCTACCAGGTACAGTTCAATTAACACCAAATGGTAAATTGATAATACTAATGAAAGACGGACAGACCACTGGAGGTTACCCAAGAATATTACAGCTTAATCAAGAAGCTATTTGTGTATTAGCTCAAAAAAAGTTTGGAGATAGTTTCAGTTTTAATCTTTATTAAATTTTACGGTAAACATCTTGAAACGGAACTCTAAATCGTTCTCCGTAAATACCCTTTTCATCCCTAATACCGCAACCAATAACCATATTTATTTCAGCACCACTACTTAAATTTAGAATTCTTTTGACTAATAAGGTGTCACTGCCTTCCATAGGACATGTATCATATCCGATAGCCGCCATACTAATCATAAAATTTTGTGCAGCCAAACCAGCACTTTTATGCGCGACAATACGCATATCTGAATTTCTTACTTGTCTATAGATTGGTTTGAATAAGCCAATTATTTGAAATATGATATATTTTAACCAGCCCAAAATGCCAAAAACATCAAAATAAACCGTGGGTATGAGTTTAGAGTAATAAGACAATGCAAACTTTTCTCTTTTAGAGTATTCAGATTCAGGCTTATTTCCAATCCCTGCTTTTAAAAATAAAAAATTTGATTTGGCACGTTTTCTCCATAAATCTTTACGAGCCACTACTACCAACATCTCCTTGGAGTATTTAGCAGCATTTTGCCCTAAGCAAGCCTTAGTCATTTGCTTAAGAATAGCCTTATCGGTAATATGATAAAATTCCCAAAGTTGGAGGTTACTGCTGGTCGCTGCTAAAGTCGCTTGCTGTATACATTGTTTTACCTTATCAGAATTAAGTTCTTCATCTTCTTTAAAAATACGAACTGACCTTCGGTAATTGATTGCTTCACTAACCGTTTTTTCCATAGATTTCAAAAGTATAAAATTGAGATGGTTCTAAAACTCTAAAGACATGTTTTTATGAATTTTCCAAAAGGAATGAATATGGTATTTTAAAATGAGTTAAATAATTGAAAATCAATTATATAAAAGGTTTAGAATTTAAATGAATTTAGCGGTTCACCGACTGTTAAAATTACAGGATGTTTGAAAAAATTATTTTTGAATGTTGTAGTATGTATTAGAACAAACTATAATTTGAAAGAAGACTTTAATGGAACTGAATAAATACAGCAAAAACGTTACCCAAGACCCAACACAACCGGCAGCACAAGCTATGTTATATGCTATTGGTTTAACTGAGGAAGATTTAAAAAAACCTTTGATTGGTATTGGTAGCACCGGTTATGAGGGTAACCCTTGTAATATGCATTTAAATGACCTTTCTGAATATGTCAAGGAAGGTATAAATTCTTCTGATTTAGTAGGTCTAATTTTCAATACAATTGGTGTTAGTGATGGTATTTCAATGGGTACGTACGGTATGAGATATTCGCTCCCTTCAAGAGATATTATAGCAGATTCAATGGAAACAGTGGTGCAGGCAATGAACTATGATGGTTTGGCTACAGTTGTAGGATGTGATAAAAATATGCCAGGAGCTTTAATGGCAATGATTAGATTAAATAGACCTTCTGTATTAGTATATGGCGGTACCATTGCATCAGGATGTTTAAAGGATAAAAAATTAGATGTTGTTTCAGCTTTTGAAGCTTGGGGTGAAAAAGTCGCAGGCACTTTAAATGAAGAAGACTACAAGGCTGTTATACAAAATGCTTGTCCAGGTGCAGGCGCATGTGGTGGAATGTATACAGCTAATACCATGGCTTCCGCCATTGAGGCTTTAGGTATGGCTATGCCTTATAATTCTTCTAATCCTGCTACAGGCGGTGAGAAGAAAGAAGATTGTATAGCTTCAGGTCGTGCATTAAAACAACTAATTGAAAAGGACATCAAGCCTTTAGATATTATCACTAGAAAATCTTTAGAGAATGCAGTACGCTTAATCACTGTTTTAGGTGGTAGTACGAACGCAGTTCTCCACTTTTTAGCGATTGCAAAAGCCGCCGAGATTGAATTTGGTCTAGACGATTTTCAACATATTAGTGATACGACGCCATTCTTAGCAGATTTAAAACCTAGTGGTAAATTTTTAATGGAAGATGTTCATCGAGTAGGAGGTATACCTGCAGTAATGAAGTTTATGCTGGAAAAGGGTATGTTACATGGTGATTGTTTAACGGTAACAGGGAAAACAGTTGCAGAGAATTTAGCGGACGTACCTAATTTAGTTGAGGGTCAAAAAGTAATTAAAGATTTAGATAATCCAATAAAAGAAACAGGGCATATTAGAATCCTTTTTGGAAATTTAGCTAGTGAAGGTTCTGTTGCAAAAATTACAGGAAAAGAAGGATTACATTTTTCTGGACCTGCTAAGGTTTTCGAAGGTGAATTTCTAGCCAATGATGGTATTAGAGATGGTAAGGTAAAAAAAGGAGATGTTGTCGTCATCCGCTATGAAGGTCCTAAAGGTGGGCCAGGAATGCCAGAAATGTTAAAACCGACCGCCGCAATTATGGGTGCAGGTTTAGGTAAAGATGTCGCCTTAATTACGGATGGCCGTTTTTCCGGAGGCACACATGGTTTTGTGGTCGGTCATATTGCACCGGAAGCGCAAGATGGAGGAAATATTGCATTATTAGAAGATGGTGATATCATCACGCTTAATGCTGAAGATAATACAATTTCGGTTGATTTGACTGAAGAAGAATTGGCCAATAGAAGAAGAAATTGGGAGCAACCTGAACTTAAAGTAAGAAAAGGGAGCTTATATAAATATGCAAAAATGGTTTCGTCGGCCTCTCAAGGTTGCGTTACTGATGAAATATAATCCGTGAAGCTATGGAAATACTAAAAGTGAAAAAAGACAAGTCGGAAACAGTTACCAAAATAAAAATAACTGGCGCTGAAGCAATAATCCATTGCTTATTAGCTGAGGGTGTTGATTTACTTTATGGTTATCCAGGAGGTGCAATCATGCCAGTTTATGATGAACTATATAAGTTTCAAGATAAATTGACTCATATATTAACCAGACATGAACAAGGTGCGACACATTCTGCTCAGGGCTATGCAAGAGTTTCAGGTAGGGTAGGTGTTGCTATGGCAACTTCAGGACCAGGTGCTACGAACTTGGTGACCGGTTTGGCAGATGCCCAAATAGATTCAACACCAATAGTTTGCATTACGGGGCAGGTTCCAAGACATCTTTTAGGTTCGGATGCTTTTCAAGAAACTGATATTATAGGTATCTCTACTCCTGTTACAAAATGGAATCATCAAATCACCAAAGCTTCAGAAATCCCTGAAGTAATGGCCAAGGCATTTTATATTGCTAAATCGGGTAGACCAGGACCGGTATTGGTTGATATTACTAAAAATGCGCAATTTGAAGAATTTGAGTTTAGCTATGAAAAATGTACTGGTGTTCGTAGTTATAATCCTGAACCTAAACCTGATGTAACTGCAATAGAAGCTGCTGCAGAGCTCATTAATAATGCCAAAAAACCTTTTATTGTATGTGGTCAAGGAGTTATTCTCGGTAAAGCTGAGGAAGAACTCAAAGCATTGATTGAAAAAGCAGGTATTCCAGCTGCGTGGACCATCATGGGAGAATCTGCAATTCCAACAAGCCATCCGTTGAATGTTGGTATGGTTGGTATGCATGGTAATTATGGCCCAAATGTATTGACCAATGAATGTGATTTACTTTTGGCTATTGGTATGCGATTTGATGACCGCGTTACGGGTAGTTTAGATACCTATGCCAAACAAGCCAAAGTGGTTCATTTTGAAATAGACCCTGCCGAAATCAATAAAAATGTAAAGGCGGATGTTGCTGTTTTGGGAAATTCTAAGGTTACTTTGGCAAAATTACTTCCTTTTGTTAAGAACAATAAACATGACGCTTGGCATGACGAATTCAAACAAAAAGCACAGATTGAATTTGATACCGTAATCAAAAACGATATTCATCCGACCAAAGAGGGATTAACAATGGGTGAAGTTATTGAAGAAATAAATATCGCTTCAAAGAATAAGGCAGTAATTGTTACTGATGTTGGACAACATCAAATGATTGCTTGTCGTTATGCAAAATTTGAACAGTCAAAAAGCAATATCACATCTGGAGGCTTAGGTACCATGGGCTTTGCACTTCCAGCAGCAATTGGTGCTAAGCAAGGTGCTATGGATAGAGAAGTTGTGGCAATAATTGGTGATGGTGGTTATCAGATGACCATACAGGAATTAGGAGTTATTTTTCAGCATCAAATTCCTGTAAAAATTGTGGTCTTAAATAATGACCATTTGGGAATGGTGCGCCAATGGCAAGAATTATTTTTTGATAAGAGATATGCATCTACTGTAATGGTTAATCCTGATTTTGTGAAAATAGCAGAAGGATATCATATTGAGTCAAAAAGAGTTAGCGAACGTAAAAATTTAAAAGCTACCATTCAAGAAATGATTGCTTCTGATAAGCCGTATTTCTTGGAAGTTAAAGTTGAAAAAGAAGATAATGTATTTCCGATGATACCATCGGGAGCATCGGTTTCAGATATACGATTGAAATAAACCAAATGAACGATTCGAATATTCAAGACATTCCGATTATACATCATAAGATAGCTCAAAAATCCAAAGAAATTGGATTTACGATGCCTTCAGATTTATTTATTGGAACACTATTGAAAACACTAATATCTAGTAAGCCAAAAGGGCACTTTTTGGAGTTGGGTACTGGTATTGGTCTTTCTTTATCGTGGATGATTGATGGAATGGATTCGGAATCAAGTTTAATTACTGTTGATAATGACCCAGAATTGATAACCATTGCCAATCAATATTTTGGAAATGATAATCGAGTTAAAATTAGTTGTGAGGACGGTAGTGATTGGATTCAGAATTATAAGGATTCAAAATTTGATTTGATTTTTGCTGATGCCTGGCCTGGAAAGTACAGTGAGCTAGATGAAGTATTAGATTTAATAAAACTCGGAGGTTTTTATGTTATTGATGATATGACTGCCCAACCTAATTGGCCTGAAGGTCATGATAAAAATGTAGAAAAACTTGTTTCATATTTAGAAGAACGACAAGACTTTAATATTACTAAAATGAATTGGTCAACTGGTGTGATAATAGCAGTTAGAATAAAATAAAGCGTATGGAAAAAGAATGGTTTACCATATCGGTTTATTCTGAAAATAATGTTGGATTACTTAACAGAATATCTGGTATTTTCTTAAAAAGACATATTAATATTGAGAGTTTAAATGTTTCAAAATCTGAGATAGATGAAGTCTCTAAATTTACTATTGTAGTAAATACAACAGAGAAGTGGGTGCATAATATTGTTGGGCAGCTAGAAAAGCAAATAGAGGTGATAAAAGCATTTTATCATACTGATGATGAAACCATTTATCAAGAATCTGCTTTATTTAAAATCAACTCAGATTTACTGTTTGATGAAAGACAAATTCAAAATATTATTAAAGAAAGTAATTCACAAATAGTCACGGTAGCCAGAGAATTTTTTGTTCTTGCAAAGTCAGGTCGAAGACACGAAATTGACGAGATGCACGACCAATTAAAACCATTTGGCATTATGCAGTTTGTTCGTTCAGGACGTATTTCTGTAACTAAAGATGAAATGAAAATAACAGCAATGTTGAAAGAATTTCATTTGACGAATTAATTGATAAATAACCTTTCAGCAGATTTCTGTTTAGAAAGTTCAAATAAATAGATAGAACATAAATACATTTCCATCTTGCGGTGGAGAAAAAAAATTTAAATTTTTAATAAATGGCAAATTACTTTAACACATTAGCATTAAGAGACAAATTGACCCAATTGGGCAAATGTAGATTCATGGAATCTTCTGAGTTTTCAGATGGTGTTAGTGCATTAAAAGGAAAGAAAATTGTAATAATTGGTTGTGGAGCTCAAGGTCTTAATCAAGGTCTAAATATGCGTGATTCTGGTTTAGATATTTCATATACACTTAGAGAAGCAGCGATTAAAGAGCAACGACAATCATTTAAAAATGCTTCTGAAAACAATTTCAATGTTGGAACCTATGAAGAGCTTATCCCTAATGCCGATGTGGTAATTAATTTGACTCCTGATAAACAACATACTAATGTAGTTAGCACTGTGATGCCAATGATGAAAAAAGGTGCAACACTTTCTTACTCTCATGGCTTTAATATTGTTGAGGAAGGTATGCAAATCCGGGAAGACCTTACGGTTATTATGGTAGCACCTAAATGTCCAGGTTCTGAGGTTAGAGAAGAGTATAAAAGAGGATTTGGGGTGCCTACATTAATTGCTGTACACCCAGATAATGACCCTCAAGGTCATGGTTTAGCCCAAGCAAAAGCCTATGCTGCTGGAACAGGTGGCCATAGGGCAGGTGTTTTAGAGTCTTCTTTTGTAGCTGAAGTTAAGTCTGATTTAATGGGAGAACAAACAATCCTTTGTGGATTGTTACAAACAGGATCTATTCTTTGCTTTGATAAAATGATTGAGAAGGGAATTGATGCTGGATATGCTTCTAAATTAATTCAATATGGATGGGAGACCATTACAGAGGGAATGAAATACGGAGGTATTACCAATATGTTTGACAGATTAAGTAATCCAGCGAAAATAAAAGCATTTGAATTAGCAGAAGAGTTAAAGGATATTATGCGTCCATTATTTCAAAAACATATGGATGATATCATGACCGGTCATTTCTCAAAAACAATGATGGAAGATTGGGCTAATGACGATAAAAACCTGCACTCATGGAGGGCTGCAACTGGAGAAACGGCATTTGAAAAGACGCCAGCAGGTAAAATGGAGATTTCAGAGCAAGAGTTTTACGACAATGGCGTATTGATGATCGCTATGGTTAGAGCAGGGGTTGAGTTGGCATTTGAGTCAATGACGGAATCAGGAATTATAGCTGAATCTGCCTACTATGAATCATTACATGAGACACCTCTTATTGCTAATACCATAGCAAGAAAGAAATTATTTGAAATGAATCGGGTTATTTCTGACACTGCCGAATATGGTTGTTATTTATTTGATCATGCTTGTAAACCCTTATTAACTGACTTTATGAAAACAGTTGATACGGATATTATAGGTACGCCGTATACCTCAAGTGAGGGTAATGGAGTAGACAATGCTAAATTGATAGCTATAAACAAAGAACTAAGAGAACATCCGGTTGAAATTGTCGGAACGAGATTGCGAGAATCGATGACTGCAATGAAACCGATTGTTTAACGACTAAATCCCTAAGTAATTAGGGATTTTTTGTTCCATTAAAATTAAAAACAATGAGCACTAGAGAAAACATACCAGAAGAATTCCAAATAAAAGAAACTATTGATCAAAGACATTATTTAGTCAATGGTCAATTGAAATCATGGTCAGGTAATTCAACAGCGGTGTATTCTACAATTTCTTCTACAGATGATTACAAGCCAACACTTTTAGGTAATATACCAGATATGGGCGAACCAGAAGCTATAGATGCTTTAGAAGCTGCTTTAAATGCATATGACAAAGGAAAAGGTATATGGCCCACGATGAAAGTCAAAGATCGTGTAGAGTGCATGGAAAACTTTGTCAAGCAAATGGAGACAAAACGAGAAGAGATTGTAAAACTATTGATGTGGGAAATTGGCAAATCACTTCCTGATTCACAAAAAGAATTTGACAGAACGGTTGAATATATTTATGATACTATAGAGGACTATAAACAACTAGATCGGGATGCAGCAAAATTTCATAAATCGGGTGATGTTTATGCTCATATTAGAAGAGGACCACTCGGCGTTGTTTTATGTCTCGGTCCTTATAACTACCCACTGAATGAAACGTTTGCATTATTGATTCCGGCAATTATAATGGGGAATACAACCATTTTTAAACCTGCAAAGTATGGAGTACTATTGATTACTCCTTTGTTAGAAGCTTTTCAGTCTTGTTTTCCAAAAGGAGTAGTGAATATTCTATTTGGAAGAGGTAGAGCTGTGGCAGCACCAATTATGCAAACTGGGAAGGTTGATGTTTTAGCTTTAATAGGAAACAGTAAATCTGCAAATGCCTTGCAAGAGCAGCATCCAAAAAGTAACCGACTACGACTGGTGTTAGGGTTAGAGGCTAAAAACCCAGCAATTATTTTACCAGATGCCGATTTAGACCTTACGATTAATGAAGTGATAGCGGGTACCACTTCTTTTAATGGACAGCGATGTACTGCATTAAAAGTAGTTTATGTTCATGATGATATTAAGGAAGAGTTTTTAAAACGTTTCTCGGCTAAAGTAGATGCAATGAAGTTTGGAAATCCTTGGGATGATGGCGCAAAATTAACACCACTGCCAGAGCCAGGAAAACCGGCTTACATTCAGGAACTCTTAGATGATGCTTTAGCTAAAGGAGCTAGTGTTCAAAATGAAAAAGGAGGGGAGCATTCTGATAATTATATTTGGCCTGCCGTCTTATATCCGGTTTCAAAGGATATGCGAGTATATGAGGAAGAGCAATTTGGACCCATCATTCCGGTACTTTCGTTTTCTGACATTTCAGAGCCGCTCGACGATATGGCGGAATCTAATTACGGGCAGCAAGTAAGTCTTTTTGGAAAAGATGTGTACAGTCTTTCTCCACTTATTGATACACTAGCAAATTTGGTTTGTAGAGTAAATTTGAACAGCTCATGCCAACGTGGACCGGATGTTTATCCTTTCACTGGACGGAAAGATTCTGCCCAAGCGACCCTAAGCGTTCATGATGCTTTACGTTCATTTTCAATAAGAACCTTTGTGGCTTTTAAAGATAATGAGTTAAATAACGAAACGATTGAGCAGTTATTAGAAGCTAAAGTGAGCAACTTTTTAAGTACAGATTATATATTATAATAGTTTAAATAAAAAACCCTGTGAATTTCACAGGGTTTTTTATTTGTAAGCGGTTTAATCTTACATATTTTTAGCCAACCAATCTCCAACTTCACTTGTTTTATAAGCTTTGCCTCCTTCAGCTAAATCTTCAGTAACATAGCCTTCCGCCAATGATTTATTGACAACATCTCTTATGGCTTTGGCCTCGTCGTGTAAATTAAAAGCTGTCTCAAACATCATTGCAGCTGATAAAACAGTTGCTAATGGATTTGCAATGTCTTTACCTGCAGCTTGTGGGTAAGAACCATGTATAGGTTCAAATAATGATGTTTTTTCTCCTAAAGATGCGGAAGGCATTAATCCCATTGAACCTGATATAACTGAAGCCTCATCAGTAAGAATATCACCGAAAAGGTTTTCTGTAATCAAAACATCATATTCATTGGGCCATTGAACCAAACGCATAGCAACAGCATCAACAAACTCATAAGAAACTTCAACTTCAGGATAGTCTTTTTCCATCGCTTGTACAGTTTCCCTCCACAAACGAGAAGATTCCAATACATTGGCTTTATCTACACAGCAAAGCTTCTTACCCCTCGTCATTGCTGCCTCGAAACCTTTTTTAGCTAAACGCTGAATTTCAAAACGCTGATAGGTCATGGTATCAAATGCAGTATCTCCATTGTCCTTTCTACCTCTTTCGCCAAAGTAAACACCACTTGTCAATTCACGAAAAAACACTAAATCGGTACCTTCGATGCGCTCACGCTTTAGCGGAGATTTATCAATTAATGAAGGAAATGTAAAGGTTGGCCGTACATTGGCGAACAGGCCCAATTTTTGGCGCATTTTTAATAGACCTTGCTCAGGTCGAACCTTTGCAGAAGGGTCATTATCAAAACGAGGGTGACCAATCGCACCAAATAAAACTGCATCCGCAGCCTCGCAAATGGCATGGGTTTCATTCGGATAAGGTTCCCCAACAGCATCAATCGCAGCCGCTCCTGTAAGGGCAGGTTTCCATGAGATTTCATGCTTAAATTTACTCGCTATAGTATCACATACTTTTACAGCTTGATCTATTACTTCTGGTCCTATACCATCTCCTGCCAATAAGGCGATATTCATTTTCATAAAAATGTCTTGAGTGTTATTTAAATTATATTGAGCATCTTTTCAGTTGCTTTAATTGCTGATACTGTTTGGTCAGAGTCTAGACCGGTAGTAACAAAATCATTCTTTGTTGTTTTCCAAGTAATCATAGTTTCACATAAAGCGTCTGAATTACTACCTGGGGGAATTCTAACGGCGTAATCAACCAATTCGGGTAATTTCACCTTTAGTTTACCATATACTTTATGTAAAGCATTCATAAAGGCATCAAACTGCCCATCACCTTGTGCATTTTCTTCATATAGCTTTCCATCAACCTCCATAGATAGGGTAGTGGAAGGTTGTAATCCTTTTGCATGTGTCAACACATAAGACTTAACAAATACCTTTTGTTGAAAAGAACTACTATCTAATACATCAGAAATAATATATGGAAGGTCCTCTTTAGTTACCCGCTCTTTTTTATCACCTAGTTCAATAATACGCGTTGTTACTTTTTTAAGCTCTTCATCATTCAAACTCAATCCTAATTCTTGTAAGTTCTTTTGAATATTTGCTTTACCTGACATTTTACCTAAGGCATATTTACGTTTTCTACCAAAACGTTCAGGCATTAAGTCGCTAAAGTAAAGATTGTGCTTACTATCTCCATCTGCATGAATTCCAGCAGTTTGAGTAAATACATTATCGCCAACTATAGGTTTATTTGCAGGTATTCCGAATCCAGTAAATGCAGAAACAAGTTTGCTCACTTTATAAAGGGAAGATTCGTTTACAGCTGTGGTAACTTCAGGTAAAAAATCATTGATTACAGCAATTGCGCTTGCTAAAGGAGCATTACCCGCACGCTCACCCATGCCGTTTACCGTTAGATGGAGTCCGTGACATCCGGCTTTAACTGCTTCCATTACATTAGCAACACCTAAATCATAGTCATTATGTCCGTGAAAGTCAAAATGAGTATTCGGATATTTCTTTACAATTTTTGTTAGAAATTCAGAAGTTTCTGTATGCGTCAATACCCCTAATGTATCTGGCAATAAGACTCTTTTAATGGGTTGCTCGGTAAGAAAATCAAGAAACTGTAATACATAATCTTGTGAGTTACGCATTCCATTGCTCCAATCTTCAAGGTAAACATTCGTATCAATACCAGATTTATTTCCTAGTTCAATGACCTTAGCAATCTCTGTAAAGTGTTGTTCAGGAGTTTTTTTGAGTTGATGCGTTAAATGATTAAGCGATCCCTTAGTCAGTAAGTTCTGAACTTTAGCACCCGCTTTTTCCATCCATTTGATTGAAGTTCCACCATCAACAAAAGTCAACACTTCAATTTTAGAAATACAATTATTTTCTATTGCCCAGTCCGTAATTTGCTTTACAGCATTGAATTCCCCTTCCGAAACCCTTGCTGAGGCTATTTCAATTCGATCCACTTTAAGTTCACCTAACAAAAGCTTTGCAAGCGTTAGTTTTTCGGAAGCCGTAAAAGATACACCTGAGGTTTGCTCTCCATCCCTAAGGGTGGTATCCATAATTTCAATGGTTCTCGCCATTACTAGAATTTAAAAAGGTCTACTCTCAGCAAAAGTTTTGATGTCTTCTTTTACATTCAACAAATAATCAATGTCATCAAAGCCATTTGTCATGTTGTCTTTTTTGTACTCGTTGATTGCGAAAATTTCTTTTTCACCTGTGGCTAAAATAGTAATAGTTTCTTCTGGCAAATTGACTTCAAGTTCCGTATTAGGTTCCGCTTCGATAGCTTTAAAGATTTTATCAAGAAATTCTGGACTCACCTGAACAGGTAAAACCCCTATATTTAGACAATTCCCTCTAAAAATATCAGCAAAAAAACTTGAAATAACACATCTGAATCCATAATCATAAACCGCCCAAGCAGCGTGTTCACGAGATGAACCTGACCCAAAGTTTTTACCACCAACTAAGATTTTTCCACTATAAATAGGATTATTTAAAACAAACTGTTCTTTAGGTGTATTATCAGCGTTGTATCTCCAATCACGAAACAAATTGTCCCCAAAACCTTTTCTTTCTGTTGCCTTAAGAAAACGTGCAGGAATTATTTGATCCGTGTCAACATTTTCAATTGGTAAAGGAACAGCTGAACTTTTAAGTATATTGAATTTATCGTATGCCATGTTTAAATATTGTAGTTGTTAATTTGAAAGCCTTATGCAGTTTCCATTTCCATTAATTCTCGAGGATCAGTAACTTTACCCGTAACCGCAGCCGCAGCCGCAACTAAAGGACTAGCCAATAAAGTTCTGGCTCCAGGGCCTTGACGGCCTTCAAAATTTCTGTTGGAGGTGCTAACAGCGTACTTGCCAGTAGGAATCTTATCATCATTCATTGCCAAACATGCAGAACAACCAGGCTCGCGTAGCTCAAAACCGGACTCATGTAACACATCAAGAATACCTTCTTCTTTAATCGCATCTTCTACTTTATGAGAACCAGGGACTAACCATGCTGTAACATTATCTGCTTTTTTTCTGCCTTTTACGATAGAGGCAAACGCTCTAAAATCTTCTATTCTACCATTGGTGCAGCTACCTAAGAAAACAAAGTCAATTTGTTTTCCTTTAATGTCTTCACCTTCATTAAAATCCATATATGCTAAGGATTTCTTATAAGTAGCAACGCCACCTTCAAGACTTTCTGCCATTGGTATGCCATTACTAATACCTGTACCCATACCAGGATTGGTACCATAAGTAATCATTGGTTCAATATCAGCGGCATCAAAAGTCAATTCTTTGTCAAATGTGGCATCCTCCTCGGTATACAATGTTTCCCAATAGGTCATTGCTTTGTCCCAAGCTTCTCCTTTAGGTGCAAATTCTTTTCCTTTTACGTACTCAAAAGTCTTTTCATCAGGAGCAATCATTCCACCACGAGCACCCATCTCAATACTCAAGTTACAGACGGTCATACGACCTTCCATACTCATATTTTTAAATACATCGCCAGCATATTCCACAAAATAACCAGTGGCGCCAGAAGTAGTTAATTTTGAAATAATATATAAGGCAACATCTTTTGGAGTTACTGCAAAGTTTAAGTTGCCATTGATATTAATACGCATACTTTTTGGCTTAGGCTGCATGATACATTGCGTAGACAAAACCATTTCAACTTCTGAAGTACCAATACCAAAAGCAATAGCTCCAAAAGCACCATGTGTAGATGTATGCGAGTCTCCACAAACGATGGTAGCACCAGGTAATGTAATACCATTTTCTGGGCCAATTACGTGCACTATACCATTCTTTTCATGACCTAAGCCCCAATAAGGAATACCATGTTCAGCTGCATTTTTTTCTAATGCTTCTAATTGATTTGCAGATAATGGGTCAGCGACTGGTAAGTGTTGATTAATTGTTGGTGTATTATGATCTGCAGTTGCAAAAGTTCTTTCAGGATATAAAACAGGAATATTTCTATTTTTTAAACCTAAAAAAGCAACCGGACTTGTTACTTCATGAACCAAGTGACGGTCAATAAAGAAGACATCTGGGCCATTTTCTATTTTCTTTACTACGTGGGAATCCCAAACCTTATCAAAGAGGGTATTACTCATTATAAAATCTTTTCAATTTTGACTTGCTAAGATAAAAATTGTAGGCCTTTTGAACAGTATGGGGTCTTATAGAAATTACGATGTTCAAATACGAAATAGAAAAATATGACAGTTAACTCAAGGCCTATAGATTTCTTAATATTATTTTAGTATTTTCCACGTTGTACACTAGGTAACTTAGCTATAATATGAGAAAAATTTCAACACTTTTTCTGATTTCACTTTTAATTTCTTGTAGTTCTGATTCAACAGTAACTGAGCCTGAAGTTGAACAACAAACTGATGATGAAATAGTTATTGAAGAAAATGAGGAAGAATCATTTTCATTTCCTTTTTCATTATCAATTGTACTCAAGAATTTCTCTAACCCTTCAATTCGAGAAGGCGAATTTATTTATATTGATTTTATTGAAACAAGAAATAATCCAAGTTTCGAAACAAATTTAACCTCTTTAGCAAGTTTGGATTTGAATGCATCTATTATAGAAAATGGACAAGATAATGTGCTAAGTTTTATTCAAGGTTCAACATTTGAACAACAAGAAATTATTACATACAATTTGGATAATGGGGAAATTTCTTCTGTGTTAAGATCTGATTTATTGATATCCGAAGAAAATTGTATCTCAATCGGTTCGCAATTTAGAGCAAATTCTACAAGTATAATTTCCTTTAATAACGATTACTGTGAGCAGATAGAAGGTATAATTCCAATAATAAGAAACTACACAACTAATGAGAGCGAAATCTTACCTAAAATAGTTGAAGCCAGAATAGGAGATTCTTTTAATCTAAACTGGGCCACTGATACTCACTACTTTTTTCATTTTGATAATCTAGATTCACAAGGTCAGTCTACGGACCAAGATGGTTTGATAGTATATGATTCGAGATCTAATGAAATTATTTATGAGGATAGAACATCAGAAAAAAAAATTCCTATCATAGATAATCAAAATATGATTGTCAAAAAAGGATCTACTCTTTTCGATTTAGTTGATTTAGAAAGTAGACGAACATTATTTTCAAATGAAGTTTCCATTTCGGAAGGATTAATTATTGGTGAAACAATTGGTAATGCCCAAATTTTAGGGAACAAAGTTGGGTTAATGATTTTCAATTTAGAAGAATTAAAGATTTTTCCGGGAATATATGATTTTGAATCGAATAGTTCGATAAGTTTTGATTCCGAAGCCTATAGAGAATATTTCAGAAGTAGTGGTATTCCTGTTCCTAACCCCATAAGACAACCAAAGCAACATATATTTGATATAGAATCTCAAACTTTTGCCGTGTTATACCATGGTTTTACGCAAGGGATTATTCAGGAAGACAATCCTGATTTTATTGGTCTAATCTTTATGAATTTTGAAGGAGAAATTATCTATGAATATGAATTCGAACGAAAACCTTGGTTAGAACAAGTTATGGTTAAAAGATAAATTCATATGTTCATAGGTTTTTTTACTTACTCAAAGAGCATTATCGAATGCTTTAACTAATATATCCCCAAATGGCTTTATCCTTTACTAAAGTGGCGTAAGCCTTTCTTATGACCAAATGTTCATTTTTTTCTAATTTTGGATCTGCCTTTAATAATTGCATCGCATAATAGCGAGCTGATTTTAGAATCTGATTATCTTTAACAATATCTGCTATTTTCAAATTTAAAAGTCCGCTTTGCTGGGTACCCATCAAATCACCAGGGCCACGTAGCTTTAAATCTACTTCGGCAATATCAAAACCATCATTAGTTCGGACCATGGTTTCTAATCGAGTTTTTGCATCGCTTGATAACTTATGACTGGTCATTAATATACAGAAACTTTGTTCAGCTCCACGACCGACTCGTCCGCGAAGCTGATGTAATTGTGATAAACCAAAACGTTCAGCGCTTTCAATAATCATTACCGAAGCATTTGGTACGTTGACACCAACTTCGATAACTGTGGTGGCAACCATTATCTGAGTTTCGCCTTTTACAAAACGTTCCATTTCATAGTCTTTGTCTTGCGGTTTCATTTGACCATGAACAATAGATATTTGAAAATCTGGAAGCGGAAATTCCCTTGCAATACTCTCATAGCCATCCATTAAATCTTTATAATCCATAGCCTCAGACTCTTGAATTAAGGGATATACCACATAAACTTGACGCCCTTTTTTTATTTCATCTTTGATAAATCGAAATACCTTTAGCCTGTTGGCATCGTAACGATGTACCGTTTTGATTGCTTTACGACCTGGAGGTAATTCATCAATTACAGAGATATCTAAATCTCCATAAAGACTCATAGCAAGTGTGCGAGGAATAGGGGTAGCAGTCATTACAAGAATATGGGGAGGAAGGGAATTTTTCCTCCAGAGTTTGGAACGTTGTGCTACTCCAAAACGATGCTGTTCATCTATAACCGCTAAACCTAAGTTTTTGAATTGTACTTTATCTTCTAAAACAGCATGTGTTCCCACCAAAATATTAAGTTCTCCGCTTTCCAATTGTTCATGAATTGTTCTTCGAGCTGATTTTTTAACAGAACCAGTTAAGATTGCAACTGTAATCTCCATATCAGCCAATAGTTCTTTCAAACCATTATAATGTTGATTGGCCAATATTTCCGTAGGTGCCATCAAACAAGCTTGATAATCATTGTCGATTGCTAAAAGCATACACATTAGTGCAACAATTGTTTTTCCTGAGCCCACGTCACCTTGTAACAAACGATTCATCTGAGCACTACTACCCATATCGTTTCTTATTTCTTTGATGACCCTTTTTTGAGCATTGGTTAACTCAAAAGGCAAATGATTTGTAAAGAAAAATTTAAATTTTTCTCCAACTTGGTCAAATGGAAGCCCCTTTATCTTGTGCTTACGAACCGCTTTTTTATTAAGTAATTGCATTTGCACAAAGAATAATTCTTCAAATTTTAAACGGAATTGTGCTCTAGCCAAAAGCTCTTGACTTTTTGGAAAATGGATATTTAATAAGGCATCAGCCCTTGCAATGAGTTTTAATTCTTCAAGCAAGGATTGTGAAAGTGTTTCATCAAAGTCCGCTTTAGTTTCTATAAAAAGTTGTTGAATTAGTTTAGAGATAACTTTATTGGTAATACCTGAATTACTCAATTTTTCTGTTGATGGATAAATAGGTTGCATGCTAATTTTTAGCCCAGCTTGATGTACTTTAAGTAATTCCATTTCAGGATGCGGCATTGAAAAAATACTACCATATCTATTTACTCTTCCAAAAACGACATAAGGTTCGTTAAGCTTAATATTTTCTCGAATCCATTTATGGCTTCTAAACCAAACTAAATCCATTTGACCCGTATCATCAACAAAAGAGGCCACCAAACGCTTTCCTCTTTTTTGTTCTACCGTTTTTAAGTGAACTATTTTTCCTAAGATCTGAACATCCGCACCACTATCTTTTAATTGTCCAATTTTATAGTATTGGGTTTTATCTAAATATCTATTAGGATATAATTGAAGTAGGTCTCCAAAGGTCTCCAAACCTAATTCGACTTTTAAGGTTTCAGCCCGATTAGGACCAACACCTTTTAAGTAAACCAAAGGGGTTTGAAGGAAATTAGGATTCATAGAACTAAAATATGTAATTTGGATTGACTTTTGCTACTTTGCTTTTATGAGGTTTTTCCAGTTTGTATTTATTTTCGTTTTTACATCAACTCTTTTGGCTCAAAAGCAGCCTGATGTGGATTTTACTCATGTTGATGCAGAGATAAAACTCTACTCAGATGGTATTTCTGGTATTGTGAAATATGATTTTATTGTTAACTCGACTATTGATAGTATTTCTTTTGACGCTATCGATATGGAATTCGCCCAATTTTACCTTGATAAGAAAGAAGTTAGCGAGTTTTTAGAATATGATAAAAAGAAACTAACTCTTAAGCTAAAGTTGATTCAAGGAAACTATGTAGTTAAGTTTGGTTTTGCAGCGAAACCTAGACAGACTCTTTATTTTTTAGGATTTGATGATGAAATAAATGATAATCAGCAAATTTGGACCCAAGGCCAAGGGAAATATACAAGCCATTGGCTACCTAGTTTTGATGATATGAATGAAAAGGTTGAATTTGATTTGACCATTTATTCTAATCCAAATTATAATGTCATAGCTAATGGCAGATTAACAAGTTCGAAAATAACTGGTGGCTTGAAAACATGGAAGTTTAATATGAAGAAACCCATGAGCAGCTACTTGGTCGCATTTGTAATTGGAAATTTTGAGAAGAAAGTCATAAAGTCAAATTCGGGGATTCCAATTGAACTGTATTATGAACCAAAAGACAGCTTAAGAGTCGAACCAACGTATCGTTACACTAAACAAATTTTTGATTTTTTAGAGGAAGAGATTGGGTTTCCGTACCCCTGGCAAAATTACAAGCAGGTCCCAGTTCAAGATTTTATGTATGCTGGAATGGAAAATACTGGAACCACCATTTTCTCAAATCAATATATGATTGACTCCACTGCTTTCATAGATAAGAACTATGTTAATGTTAATGCGCATGAACTAGCACACCAATGGTTTGGTAATTTGGTAACAGAAGAAAGTGGCGAGCATCATTGGTTGCATGAAGGTTTTGCAACCTATTATGCGTATTTAGCTGAAAAGCATTTGTTTGGAGATGATCATTTTTACTGGAAGCTTTATGAAACGGCCAAAACCCTTCATAATTTATCTGAAAATGGTGATGGTGAAGCATTAACCAACCCCAATGCCAATAGTCTAACTTTCTATGAAAGAGGTGCTTGGGCTTTGGTAATGCTAAAAGATGAAGTAGGGGAGGAAGCTTTTAAAAATGGCACAAAGGCCTATTTGGAGAAACACCAATTTGAAAATGTGACGATTGCCAATTTTCTAAGTGAATTAGAATCTTCAAGTGGTCAAAATTTATCAGGTTATAGGAAGAAATGGTTAGAATCGGAGGAATTTCCATGGGAAGAAGTAAAAACATATTTGATGACAAAAAGCTCCTCAATTCGCATGTTTTTTATAGAAAAAAATCGGGAGTTAGTATCCTTTGAATTTCTCAAAACCGAAGAACCAATTCAGTATAAATTGAATTTGATAAATGAACATTTTGATAAGTATCTTGAGGCGAATTATATGTTATTACTAAGAAATAAAGAGCCAAAAATTAGGTTAAAAGCTCTTGAACTTCTTGATAATTTGTCAGACCTTCTTAAAGAAGATGCTGAATCTTTATTAAATGATTCCAGTTATTTAACTAGAGAATTATCCTTATACAAACTTTGGACATCTTTCCCAGATGATAGAATTGATTACCTCGAAAAAACGAAAGAGAATATAGGATTACCTAATAAAAATATTCGATTGCTTTGGTTGACCTTGGCCTTAATAACATCGGAATATCAATCTGCTCAGAAACTGGAGTATTACAATGAATTAAATGGTTATACTGCTCCTCATTATCATTTTGAGGTACGTCAAATAGCCTTTCGTTATTTAAGTCAAATCCAAGCATTTAGTGATGAATCGTTAAGGAACCTTATTATTGCAACGAATCATCATGTTTGGCAGTTTAAAAAGTCTTCAAGAAATTTATTGAAACAATTAGCCCAAAATAATGAGATGAAAACACGACTTTTGAATGTTTCTTATTCAATGGCAGAAGAGGAACAGTTTAAACTTAAAAAATTAATAAATCCATGAGGGCATTGGTGATTTCAGGTGGTGGTAGCAAAGGTGCTTTTGCAGGAGGCGTCGCACAATACCTTATTGAAGGATTGGGTAAGGAGTACGATATTTTTGTGGGCACTTCTACTGGTAGTCTTTTGATTTCACATTTAGCATTAGGCAAGCTTGACAAAATCAAGGAAATATATAGTAATGTCAATCAGAAAAGTATTTTTAATAGCTGCCCATTTGTAGTGAAAAAGAAATATGGTATTGATGAAATTTCTATCAATCATTGGAACGTAGTGCGAAATTTTTTTCAGGGTAAAAAAACATTTGGAGAAAGTGAGAATCTTAGAAACCTGATTGAAGAGAGTTTAACTTTTGAAGAGTTTCAGCAATTACAAGCTAATAGTCCCGATGTTGTGATTACAGTTTCTAATTTATCTCTAAATCAAGTAGAGTATAAATCAATAAAGGAATGTGATTATGATGATTTCTGTGATTGGATCTGGGTTTCTGCCAATTATATACCCTTTATGAGTTTGGTTCGAAAAAATGGTTGTGAATATGCAGATGGCGGATTAGGCAGTATAGTGCCTATCGAAGAAGCAATTAGAAGAGGAGCAACCGAAGTTGATGTTGTCGTATTGCATACTGAGGTAAATTATATGAATAGAGTACCATCTAGAAATCCTTTTGAGCTTTTGACCAGTATGTTGAGTTTTATTTTAGATAGAATTGAACACCAAAACATTAGGATTGGCAAATTAGTGGCAAATCAAAAAAACGCTATAATTAACCTCTACTATACACCAACAATATTAACTGTTAATTCCCTGATTTTCAATAAGAAAAAAATGACGCTTTGGTGGAAAAAAGGGTATCTCTATGCTAAGAATAAAAATATAGAGAGTATGCCAATCATTCCTGATTTAAAAGAATAATCTATAAACTTAAGCTTACCATAGTTCACCAATCTCTTTCTTTACAAAAGAGAGTGCCGTAGCGGAAGGTGATTGTTTTTCCATAGTTTTGTTCAAAATATCTTCACGAAGTTTATCTGCTGAATCAGATTCGCTCATTCCTGCTGAACGAATAATTTGAATAGTTGCATTTTTAGCAGCTTTTATAACATTCCAACATTCGTCAGTCATATAAATTTGTTGAGGCAAATTATGGTCAAACTCATTTTCCACCTGTTTTATAAGCAGGTTTTCATATTTGGCTTTATCTTGACTTTGTGGAGCAACACGAACGACCAAACTATTAATTGAAATACGCTCTAAAAATAGAGCCATACGTTCATAAGCTTGTAACCTAACAGGTAAGGTATCTTTTTGTGAATCTTTATGAAGTAAGAATCTTCTTCGTCCTTCTTCATTATTCGTATGCATTCTAAAGAAATAAAAAGCTATTGCACCAGTAACAATTGAAGGCAATAAATAGGCAAATAGTTGGAAAACTTGATCTCCGCTCATGGTTCATTTTGGTTTTAATGAAAATAGAACGCCAATTTTAGGCTAAAAGTATATTGAATTCTATTGAAATTCTTTTTTTACCATTTCATAAAATGCGGCATGATTTGGGGCAATTCTTATAGAAATACCTTCTTTAAAATTACCGTCTTTAACTAGAACTTGTATTCTTTCAGAACCAACACCATCCGTTTTAGTCAGCGCATTTGCCATAGCACTAGCTTGAGCATAAGTGACGTCAAATTCTCCTGTAATATTTAAACCTTCCACAATTATAGAACGGTCAGGGTTTGCCTTTATAATCTCACTAATTTTAGAGGCCCAAGTCAGTCCAATTTCAGTTAGCGTTGCACCTGAATCTGATCCGAATAAATTATCTAAAGAATTTGAAATAAGCACACTGCCATTAGAAACACCGGCTTTCGCGTCAGGACCCATAGTTTGTTTTATTTGCGTAAATATGGCAATAGCGATAGAATCGTTTTGCGAAAATGTATCTGTAATTACCCTAAGTTGTTCTTCTTTTTTCTTTAAGCTATTAAGTGCATTACCAACTGATTCTGTGTTTTGCTTAGAAATTTTAGAAAAATTGGTCAAATTTTGTAATAAAGTAGCATTAGCAGCCCGCAAATCTTCATTCTCTTTTTCAAATAGCTCGGCTTTTGAGTTTGATTTGTTTATTTGTCTTTGCGCTAATGACACGGAATCATTTAATGACATAATTGTCTTTTCGAGTTCTCCGATTTCAGCGATAAGTTCACTCTTTTTTTGTGCCGATATACTGGTAAATACTAATAAGATAACAAGGGGTAATAGTCTTTTCATGCTCTAATGGTTTTTATTATTGGCCTCCTAAATACGCACACTCCATTAAGGCTTGTATATCTGTAAAAGGTACTGGTGTTTTTTCATAACCGTAAACAGTTCTTAAATCACTACTAAGATAGTCATCATCTACGTTTACTTGAATATCTTGCATGGTAAATTGAGAAGGATGTTCATAACCAGCGGCTCTGGTAATCTCTAAAAACTCTTTTCTAAATGTTTTAAAGTATTGCGCAAGCCTGTCTGATTTTAAAGGAACGTTAATACCATTTTGCAACCATTTACTTTGTGTAGCCACACCAGCAGGGCATCTATTTGTATGACAAATTTGTGCCTGAATGCATCCAATACTCATCATTGCTTCTCGAGCAACATTTATACAATCAATGCCCATTGCAAATGCCATGGCCGCTTTAGCGGGAAACCCTAATTTTCCACTACCAACAAATACAATTCGTTCCGTAAGATTTTTATTCTTAAAAATTTTATACAAACTAGCAAAACCGTAAACCCAGGGAAGTGATACATGATCAGCAAAACTTGGGGGAGCTGCACCAGTTCCGCCTTCACCACCATCTACTGTAATAAAATCAGGTCCTTTTCCTGTTTTGACCATTAAATCAGCAAGTTCTTCCCATTGTTGTAGTTTACCTATGGCTGCCTTGATACCAACAGGAAGTCCTGTTTCTTTTGCGATAGCCTCAATTAATTGCAATAACTCTGATATAGAATTAAAAGCCTTATGGGTTGCTGGGGATAACACATCTTTTCCAACTTCAACACCTCTAATGTTTGCAATTTCCTTGGTTATTTTTGCGCCAGGAAGTACGCCACCTTTGCCTGGTTTGGCCCCTTGAGATAGTTTTATTTCAATAGCCTTAATACAAGGGTTCTCATGAACTAACTTTTTCATTTTCTCCATAGAGAAGTTACCTTCTTTTGAACGCACCCCGAAATAACCTGTTCCAAAATGAAAAACTACATCACCACCTTGCTTGTGATACGGTGAAAGACCACCTTCACCAGTGTTGTGATAGGCATTTGCCTTGTGTACTCCTTTATTCATGGCCTCAACAGCTGCTGCCGATAGCGAACCAAAACTCATGGCAGAGACGTTTATTACGGATGCAGGTCGAAAAGGTTTTTCTCTTTTGTTATAGCCACCAATTACCTTTGCGCATGGTAAAAAGTATGGATTATTAATATTCGGATGGTCTTTCGGAATTTGATAACCAATCATAGCGTTCTTTACGAAAATATGTTGGTGTGCATAGATATCTCGATCGGTTCCAAAGCCTTCGTAATTGTTTTCCTTTTTAGCTGAGGCATAAATCCACCCGCGCTCGATACGATTAAAAGGAAGCTCTTCGCGATTATTAGCAACAAAATATTGTCGCATTTCTGGCCCAATACTCTCTAACCAATACCGTAAATGACCTACTACTGGAAAATTATGCTTAATGGTATGAGAACGTTGAAAAAAAATATCCCAAATAGCTACTAAAACAATGAAGGCAATAACCCAAAGCCACCAAGGGATACTAGTAATTAAGGTTCCAATACTATCCATATACAATTCCAATAAACAGATTCAATTTTTTAATACGAATAAATTATAAGCTACTTTCCAGCAGATAAATAATCTAACGTTAATTCCGTCATTGCTTTTACTCCTAATTGCATTCCGGCATCATCAATCAAAAAATCCGGAGTATGATGAGGAAAAGATTCTGTTGTACCTGGGGTCATTCCACCTAAAAAGAAAAAGAAACCAGGAGCTTCTCTTTGAAAATAAGAAAAATCTTCTGCCCCAGTAATTGCTTTTTGAGTAACAACCATTTCTTTACCAGCAACACGTTCTAAAGTTGGTAACATTTGAGTCACTAATGCTGGGTCATTGTAGGTAATATCCGTAGCATCATTAATTTCACAAGTTGCTGTTCCACCATAAGCTTTGGCAATAGTTTCTACCATTTCAATCATTCGTTTGTTCAGCTTATCTTTCATATCATAATCCAATGTTCTAATAGTTCCAATCATTTCTGCACTTTCAGGGATTATATTGAAACGAACTCCACTTTTTATTTTTCCAACGGTTATTACAGCAGCTTCATTAGTCAGTTCTGTTTCACGACTGATTATGGTTTGTAAACCGTCAATAATCTTAGCACTAATTAAAATAGGGTCAACGCCACCCCATGGTTGCGAACCATGACTCTGTTTGCCGTTCACCTTAATTGTAAAGCTTTGAGCAGCGGCCATTGTTCCGCCTGACTTATAGCGAATCATATTCACAGGAGTTTGTGAATTAATATGCAAGCCAAAAATGGCGTCTACCTTAGGGTTTTCCATCACACCTTCCTTTACCATTAATAAAGCACCACCTTCTTCTCCTGGCGGAGGTCCTTCTTCTGCTGGCTGAAAAATGAACTTTACGGTACCATTAATCTTATCTTTATTCTTAGACAAAACTTCGGCAACACCCATTAAAATAGCAGTATGTGTATCATGACCACAGGCATGCATAACACCAACTTTTTCTCCTAAAAATTCAGACGTAACATTAGACTTGTATGGCAAATTATTTCTTTCTGTAACTGGCAAAGCATCAATATCAGCCCTTAAGGCAACTACTTGTCCTGGGTTGTCACCTTTTAGTAAACCAACAACGCCAGTATAAGCAACTCCGGTTTGAATTTCAATCCCTAAAGACTTAAGGTGATTAGCAATTTTTTCAGCTGTTTTAAACTCTCTATTTCCGAGCTCTGGGTTTTGATGAATGTCATGACGCCATTCTATAACTTTATTTTCAATTTGTTCATAGTCTTTTTCAAGGTTAGGTCCTTGGGCAAACAAACCTGATGTTAAAAGACAAATGCCGATTAGTACTAATTTATTCATAACTGTTGGATTTAAAATTTTATAAGACGATAACCGTCATTTTGTAATTGTATTAATGCAGTCATTGCTGACAGGGATAATTGCACTCCCGGGACTGTTTCTTCTATTGGAAAATTTCTTGAAAGTGATGACTGCCCACAAAATACAAACTCTACTCCAGCCTCTATTAGCTGCTGTACCATTTCAGCATTCGGATTGTCGGTTCCGTAACGAGCTTTATAAGCCTCATTGGTAATAATATCTTTCGACGCTTTGTTATGCACCACAAGAGCAACCTTCATATTTTCTTTTGAAACTCCACTTTGCCCATGCATATTTAAAAAACGAGCAGCAGTTTCAATACTTGCATTTCGTTGATTGACATCTTTTGGACTATTCATAATATCAAAAACAACCTTAAACTCCGAATCTAATTTTACTTGATAATCAAGGTTTTTAATACTCCAAACTTTACCATAATCTTTAATGATAGGTCCCATTTTCTTTTCTTGGCTAAAAAGAAAAAACGTAAGAAAAAATGTTAGAAATACTGGCAGTGATTTTATCATAAGGTCTAAATATATTTAAATATTAAGGAAAAACCATTCCTGTTTAAAAGTATTTAAAGCTTAGTTTTTGGAAACGGAACAGATTGGCTAATTTCACTCGATGATGGTGATTAGAATGCTACCAGACTTTCTTTGTGAGTCTAAAATTGTATGCTATCAAATACTACTTGAATTATATTTGAAGTAGTTAATTTATTGAGTTTTTATTTGTGGAAGAAGAAATAGCATATTTAAAAGGATTGAACGATGCTCAACGCGAGCCGGTTTTACATAAAGACGGTGCCTTAATGGTCATTGCGGGAGCAGGATCTGGTAAAACGCGTGTTTTAACTTATCGAATTGCACATTTAATGGCGCAAGGAGTAGATTCATTCAATATTTTAGCTTTAACATTTACGAATAAAGCAGCACGCGAAATGAAGAAACGTATTGCTGATATTGTAGGTAGTTCTGAGGCCAAGAACCTATGGATGGGAACTTTTCATTCAGTTTTTGCCAAACTCTTGCGTTTTGATGGCAGCAAATTAGGTTACCCAAGTAATTTCACCATTTATGATACTCAAGATTCTCAAAGATTAATCGCGTCCATTATTAAAGAAATGGGCTTGGATAAAGATATTTACAAGTACAAACAAGTTCAAAACAGAATTTCCTCATATAAAAACAGTTTAATTACTGTAAAAGCCTATTACCAAAACCCTGAATTAGTAGAGGCTGATGCCATGGCTAAGCGTCCCAGGCTTGGAGAAATCTATCAAAACTATGTGGACCGATGTTTTAAAGCTGGAGCCATGGATTTTGACGATTTATTGCTTAGAACCAATGAGCTATTAACTCGTTTTCCAGAGGTTTTAATGAAATATCAAGACCGGTTCAGGTATATTTTGGTTGATGAGTATCAAGATACCAATCACTCTCAGTATTTGATAGTAAAAGCTTTGGCTGACAGGTATCAGAATATTTGCGTTGTAGGCGACGATGCTCAAAGTATATACTCTTTCCGAGGGGCCAATATTAGTAATATTCTCAATTTTCAAAGAGATTATGAAGATGTGGGCATGTATCGTTTAGAACAAAATTACAGATCCACTAAGAACATCGTTAATGCGGCAAATTCTATAATCTCCAATAATAAAAATCAACTTGAAAAAGTTGTTTGGACTGCGAATGATGAAGGAAACAAAATCATTATCCATCGTAGTATTACTGATGCTGAAGAGGGTAGGTATGTAGCTTCTTCCATTTGGGACAATCGAATGAATCATCAAATGGGGAATGGTGAGTTTGCAGTTTTATACCGAACCAATTCTCAATCAAGGGCTATTGAAGATGCTCTTCGTAAACGAGATATTCCCTACCGAATTTATGGGGGACTTTCGTTTTATCAAAGAAAGGAGATTAAAGATGTCTTAGCTTATTTGCGTTTAGTCATCAACCCCAAAGATGAGGAGGCACTAAAACGGGTGGTAAATTTTCCAGCAAGGGGAATAGGACAGACGACCATTGACAAATTGGTTGTAGCCGCTAATCATTACGGTCGTTCCATATTTGAAGTAATGGATAATTTACCTAAGTTGAATCTTAAAATCAACTCAGGTACGCAAAGAAAACTCGAAGATTTCGTAACCATGATTAAGAGCTTTCAAATTATGAATGAAGGTTCAGATGCTTTTACCTTGGCTGAGCATGTTTCTAAAAAAACCGGCCTATTATTAGAATTTAAAAAAGATGGAACTCCTGAAGGCATTGGCCGCATGGAGAATATTGAAGAGTTATTGAATGGAATTAAAGATTTTGTTGAGGGACAAAAAGAACTTGCTGATGCTACTGGTAACATTTCAGAATTTTTAGAAGATGTTGCTCTTGCTACCGATTTAGATAAAGATACTGGTGATGATGATCGAGTGGCATTAATGACAATTCACTTAGCAAAAGGCCTAGAGTTTCCTTACGTATATATCGTTGGGATGGAAGAAGATTTATTCCCTTCTGCTATGAGCATGAACACTCGAAGTGAGTTAGAAGAAGAACGAAGATTATTTTATGTTGCTTTAACTAGAGCAGAAAAACAAGCCTACCTCACCTATACTCAGAACCGATATAGATGGGGTAAATTAATAGATGCGGAACCTAGTCGATTTTTAGAAGAAATTGACGAACAATATGTGGATAATTTAACCCCTGTAAATGATGGTTACAGGTATAAATCAATGATTGATGCAAATATTTTTGGTGAAGTTGATAAAAGTAAACTGCGTCAAGTCAAACCACAGAACGGAACACCACCACCAGTAGGATCCCCTAATGCAAATCAACTACGAAAACTTCGTAAGCTAAAGCCTGAATTAAGTAAACCTTCAAAAAGCACCAATGTCATTGACCCGAATTTAGAAGAAGGATCATTAGTAAATCATACAAGGTTTGGAAAGGGTCAAGTATTAAAAATTGAAGGTGTAGGCAATGACAAAAAAGCTGAAATTAAGTTTGAACGTGGTGATATAAAAAAATTATTACTTCGTTTTGCTAAATTAGAAGTGCTTTCTTAAACCTGTATTTTTTAGTTCAAAAGGAAAGCTAAATTTTAAATCGGAATATTGAATTAAATATACTCCAATGCATAAAAAATTAGTTTTTCTATTCATAGCAATCATATTTATTTCATGTAAAAGTGAAAATCAAAAGCTAAGTAAACTTCAAATTGCCAAACAGTACTATAAGGTTTTGAGTAATTCTGACGATTCGAAGATTGCTTCATTATTAACAGATAGTCTTTTGACTAAAGAAACAGAATACGATTACGAGCAAACATTTTCTTTAGCGCAGTATAAGGATTGGCTTAAATGGGACGCAATGTTTGAACCCAAATATGAAATTATTGATATTGTTTCTGAAGGTGATATCGTAAAAGCTCAGATTTCAAAGACTGACAAAAGAATTTTGTTTCTTCACGAAGAACCAATTGTTACCAATCAAGTCATCCGATTTGATAAAGATAAGATTACAAGCATTGAAACCACTAAGTATATAGTATTCAATGATTCATTATTTGTGAAAAACAGAACTAATCTTTTAAACTGGATGGATGAAAACCAACCAGAACTTAAAGGTTTTATTTATGATCAAACAGAGGAAGGAGCTTCAAAGTATTTACAGGCTCTCGAATTATATACTAATCGTCAATAGTCTTGTTTTAAATGAAAAGTCTTTCTAACAAAGAATTGTGCATTTTCTATTTAAAAAAGTATGCGAAAAAAGATATTAATGGAGTAGCAGCCCTTTTTGATGATACCATCGTTTTGCGTGATTGGAAAATTAGCGTTGTTGGTAAAGACGAAGCTTTAAAAGAAACACAGAAAAACTTTAACAATGTTGATTCCATTACCATTGAGGTATTATCAATGTATGAAAGCTCCAATACAATTGTAGCCGAGCTTAAAATAACAATAGATAAAAAAGAGGAACTTTATGTTGTAGATGTAATTTCTTTTAATTCTAGTTCCAAAATTGTTTCTATCAGAGCCTATTTAGGACGGGGTGATTAAAAGTTAAAGCCAATTACTTAAGTATCGTAGAGTTTCAGTCAACTTTATTTTATCAGATTTCAGGGAATTTAGATGTATCTAAATAATTGAACTTTGCTGATTGGTTATTCAAAACAAATATTTAATTATCACGTTTAAACTAAAAACCTAACCAAATGATAGTATACGGATATCGTTCTACACACCTTAAGAGTGCTCCATTACCAAATACAAAATGCCCAAATTGTGAAACGCCAAATCAAATGACAGCCAGTGTTTATGGTCGTCATGTCCATATTTTCTGGATACCTTTATTTCCGGCTGGTAAAACGGGGGTTTTTGAATGTCAACATTGTCATAAAGGGTTCAAAAAGAAAGAATTGAACGATGATGGCAAAATGGCTTACAAGAATTTCAAAGGCTCGGTAAAAACACCAATTTGGAAATATTCGGGATTAGCTTTGATAGCTATTGTTATTGCTTTTGCTTTTTATTCCAACTCACAGGATAAAGCACGAACTGCTGAATATTTGGAACAGCCCGCTATGTTTGATGTATATACCTTCAGAACTGAACAAAATTACTATTCAACTTTTAAAGTACTTGAAGTGTTTGATGACAGTATTTACGTAAACTATAATAGTTTAGAAACAAACAAGCTAACAGGAGTAAGAGATATTGACAAAACTGAAAATTATATTGATAGTCTTTATTATGTTTTAACTCCGGATAATATAAAAATGCTGCAAGAGTCCGGAGATTTAATGAATATAAAACGTTAGGTCATTACATCAGAATTACACTGACCATTTTATAATCAAGAATGATTACTTTCACGACTGTTTTATTCAATTGAAAAAGCTTGGCAGACTTCATTAAAATATATGAAAACAACCCTAGTACTAATCAGATAGATAAAGTGGTCAAGGTGCTTAGGGGTGGTGGTCTAGTGATATACCCAACGGATACAGTTTATGGCCTTGGCTGTGATATCACCAAGTCAAGGGCTTTAGAAAAAATAGCCAGAATAAAAGGAATCAAACTTCACAAGGCCAACTGGTCTTTTATTTGTGCAGATTTAAGTAATCTTTCTGATTATGTAAAGCAAATTGACACAGCAACATTTAAAATTCTTAAAAGAGCTTTACCTGGACCTTATACTTTTATTCTCCCAGGTAATAATAATTTACCTAAAGATTTTAAAAAGAAAAATACTGTTGGTATTCGTGTTCCAGACAACACTATAGCTCAAACCATGGTGCGGGAACTAGGTAATCCGATAGTATCTACATCAATTCATGATGAAGATGATGTTTTGGAATATACTACTGATCCTGAATTGATTTTTGAAAAATGGCAACATTTGGTTGATATTGTAATTGACGGAGGTTACGGTGATAATACAGCTTCAACAATTATCGATTTATCAACAGATGAACCTGAAGTTGTAAGAGAAGGCAAGGGTTCTTTAGATATTCTATGATTCTATTTAAAAAATTATCAAAAAAAAAGAGCGACTGTTAGGTCGCTCTTTACATGTATTATAATTAAAGGTCTATTCGTTGATAGCGGGGTCTTTCATACCTTCTTCAATCATACTATAGAATTGGTCAATTTTTGGAAGTACAACAATACGTGTTCTTCTATTTTTAGACTTGTCTGTAGTTGAAACAGGAACAAATTCTGCACGACCAGCAGCGGTCATACGCTTAGGGTCAACACCATAATCATTTTGTAAAATACGAACGATGGCAGTTGCTCTTTTTGCACTTAAATCCCAGTTGTCTAGTAACACACCTTTTCTGTAAGGTACATCATCAGTATGGCCTTCAACCATGAACTCAAAATCAGGCTTATTGTTAACTACCTTAGCCACTTTTCCTAAGACATTTTTTGCAGCAGCTGTGATGTTATAACTACCACTACTAAACAATAATTTATCTGAGATAGAAACAAAAACAACACCCTTTTCAACGCTTACTTCAATGTCTTCGTCATCAAGATTTCCTAAAACACCTTTTAAACTTTGAACTAAAGAAAGGTTTACTGAATCTCTTCTCGTTACCGCATCTTGTAATCTACGTATGGTCAAATCTTTCTCTTGAAGACTTTCTAAAGATTTTTCTAAGTTTTCAGCACCTTTTGCTGTTAAGGTAGTTAAATCTCCCATGTTATTAATCAACTCTTGATTGTTAGCACGTAAGAATGCATTTTGATCTTCTAATGCTTCCATTTTCGAAGTTGCTGATGCCTTTTCTTCTAAACAATCATTCAGTTTTACTGTTGCTGAATTTAACAAATCTTGAGCTTCTTTATGCTGAGCTTCTAGTTCTGCATATTTTTTCTGTGACACACAAGATGTCAGTAAGACTGCTGCACCTAGAGTACCTAAAACTAATTTTTTCATAAATGAATAATATTATACTGGTTAATTAAATACACTTTAATTTCAATAAGGTTCAAAATTATAACAATTGCAAATTGTCAAGTTTTCAACACCGTTAATCTTTTACTAAAATGTTAAAATTCTTCACTTGATGTACGAAATGAGACCACACAATGGACTTCGTAACATGATAATTTAATACAAAATTAGCTTTTTCACGTTGCTTAAAGACTCTAGAGAAATTTCTATAAAAGCTGAAGTGGGCTCTTAAAATCGCAAAACTATGCCTTGGTTTTAGTTGAAAAGCAAAATGTAATGCTGCTACTCCGTCAAGCAATAAACGAATGAAAATGAGCTTAAAAGCATTCTTTGTGGGTAAATTTTTAGTAATAGAGTACAAAGAATTTCTAAAATTTAAAAAGGTTTTATTAGGGTTTGAGTTTTTTAGAGTTGATCCTCCTAAATGATAAACATGACTTTTACCCGTGTAATAGATCTTATGACCTATATTTTTAGCCCTCCAACATAAATCTATCTCTTCTTGATGAGCAAAGTAGGATGCATCAAAACCATTTAATGCCTCAAAAACATTTTTTCTAATGAACATGCAAGCACCTGTTGCCCAAAACACTTCAGTAATATCATCGTATTGTCCAGTGTCTTTTTCTAAGGATTGAAAAATACGCCCCCTACAAAAAGGGTAGCCGAGTTTATCTATGAATCCTCCGGCAGCTCCCGCATACTCAAAATATTCTCTATTTTTTAAATCTAAAATCTTAGGTTGGGCAATTGCGACTTTCTTATTGGTTGTAAAGAGTTCCATAACAGCTTGAGTCCAATCTTCGGAAACCTCTACATCTGAATTCAATAAACAAAAGATATCGCTATCTACATGTTTAAGGCCTTCATTGTAACCTCCTGCAAAACCTAGATTTTCTTTGTTCTGAATAATTGATACCTCAGGAAAATTGTTTGAGAGAAGTTTCACAGAAGTATCAGTGGAAGCATTATCAATCACATAAATTGAAGCATTAGAAGAATATTCCAATACTTTAGGAAGATATTCTTTTAACAGCTCTACACCGTTCCAATTCAATATAACAATTGCTAGTCTCAAAACGTGAGCAAATTAACGGCTAAAATCAGGAAATTCCTTTAGAAATGTATATTTTTCTTCTTCATGATTCATTTGGCAATAATAATGATTCAGACCATTAGTAACCATTAAATAGTCTGCCTTTAATTTTACATTATAAATTGCAATTTGATCAAAAACCTTTTGAGAAATTTCAACTTCAGGAGCTTTGCATTCAATAAGTATATTTATATCACCTTGGGCATGGAATACTATTACATCGTATCTTTTTTTTAATCCATTGATAGTAAGCTGCTTTTCAATATTTATTAAGCTCCTTGGATACCTTTTGGTTTCTATTAAGAAATGAATAACATGTTGTCTGACCCATTCTTCGGGTTGCAGTACCACAAATTTTTTACGGATAACATCAAAAATATAGGTGCTATTTTCGGTATTTTTAAGGCGGAAATGATATGATGGAAAATTGAGCCCCTGCATATCACAAAATTGATGATTTTTTTTAAATGGAAGAAGCTAAGCGCATTCTAAACGATATTAAAAATAGAAATCTAAAACCAATATATTTTTTGATGGGTGATGAGCCCTTTTATATTGATGCAATTTCAAATTTTATCGCTAAAAAAGTATTGACTGAAGCTGAACAAGGTTTTAATCAAATGGTTTTATATGGGAAAGATACAAGTGTAAATGAAATCGTTTCAAATGCAAAGCGCTACCCAATGATGGCAGATTATCAGGTTTTAATTATTAAAGAAGCACAGCACTTGTCAAGAACCATTGAGCAACTGGCTAGTTACGCTGAAAAACCTCAAGCAACTACTATCTTGGTGATGTGTTACAAATATAAAAAGTTAGATAAGAGAAAAGCCGCGTATAAGATTTTATCAAAGAACGGAGTTGTTTTTGAAAGCAAAAAATTATATGAGAATCAAGTGGCTGATTGGATAAAGCGATTATTAACTGCTAAAGGCTATCAAATAACACCCAAAGCAGCAGCATTATTAGTTGAGTTTTTGGGAACAGACTTAAGTAAAATCAGCAATGAACTTGAAAAACTATTCTTGGTTATTGAAAAACAAACAGAAATTACGCCAAGCCATATTGAACAACATATTGGAATAAGTAAAGACTTTAATAATTTTGAATTAAAAAAAGCAGTTGGGAAAAAAGATATAAAAAAAGCAACTCGAATCATTAATTATTTTGCCCAAAACCCGAAAGACAATCCTTTTGTTGTAACTATTACTCTTTTAAATAGTTTTTTCACCCAATTATTGCAATATCATGGAATGAATGACCATTCACCCAAAGCTGTTGCTCAAGTGCTTAGAGTGAGTCCTTATTTTGTTGGAGAATATCAAACGGCTGCAAAGAATTATCCCATGCGAAGTGTAAGCGGTATCGTATCTGGTTTAAGAAAGCTTGATTTAAAAGGCAAAGGGGTAGGTTCACAAAATATGTCGCAGCAAGATTTATTGAAAGAACTCTTGACTGTTTTATTTTAATTATTTTCTGTCTAGGCTATATTTTCCTGGACCTATCAATCCAATTACAAGAAAAATCACCGCATATAAAATAGCTAATTCTTTTTTTGTAAAAGGATCTGCACCATGTTGTACAAAAGCTGCCACAAACATGGTTATAAAGGCTGGTATCGCAGCAAATCTTGTTTTAAATCCAACAATAATTAAAATTGGTGCAACCACCTCTCCAATCACTGCTAAGAACAGAGAAGGAGCCTGTCCAATGCCTATTGGATCTGCAAAAGCAAAATCTCCTGCTATTAATTTTTGAAACTTACCAATACCGTGAACGAACAGCATCATAGCTGAAGGAACAATTCTTAAGAGTGCAAAACCTATGTGCTGTAAATCTTTTGATTTCATCTAATCGGGGGGATTTGATGTTACAAATATATTTTTTTTTATTAAACCCTAGAAATTCATTGCATTATAGATATTCTAAGGAATTAAAAGCGTTAAAAAAGGTTTACTATTTTATTTTCATCAGAAAATTTAATCTTTCTGATGAGTGTTTTCATGCCTAGCGTTCCAACTTTATAAATTTTAGTTCCGGTGGTCCAGCTCTCTTTTCGTGTACTACCAGGCATCATCGGAAATCCGTAGCTAAATTTTCTCCCATTGGGTTTAGGGCCAACCACATAAAAATTATAACGATTATTACTATTGTTTTTAATTTTAAAATTAATGTATCGGATCTCCGAAACAGCTGAATTATTGCTAAGAGCTTCTTTAATGTTTCCTTTAATTTTATTTGGTTTACTTTTTAATTCAAGAACGGCGGAGTTACTTAATTTGGCATTTAGTAATTCTATAGGGGCTACTATACCTTTTCCATCTCCCCAGATATTTAAATTAACAGTATTACACTTTACTTTTGAAGCATCAACAGTTCCATTTTCAGCATTTACATTTAATGTTTCAACTTTACCATTTAGGCGTATCGTTCCGTTTAATGCCGAAACAGCAAAATTATTTTTTGATACATTATTTATTTCGATGTCGTTATTGGTGCCATTTTGAATCCAATTTAGATTTGGGGCACCTATTTTAATAATCATTTCTACCGAAGGCTGAATCCATTTTAGTTGGCTTAAGTTTAGTTTTCCATCTACAACTTCAGCATCAATATGTTTAAAAAGGTTATTGTCTGCCGTAATGGTCATTCCTTCTTTGCCTGCAACATCCACTATAATGTTGGCGTATAAACCTATCTCAAGTTCTTCAAGATTCTCTACATGAAAAAATCTTGTATCAATTTTTTTGTTTCCTTTTACTTGACCAAGGCCACTTATTGAAATAAAAAAAAGTAAATATGTGATTGCTTTCATGATAGTTTAATTTATAATTTGCTTTCCATTTTCCTTGTTAAAAATACCCGAGTAAGTAATACGTTCTGGTTTATATTCAAAGCGTATTCTTCGGTTGGGTTGACCATTTAATTCAATCTCTTCGCCATTATTCACAAACTTGAATTCTACACTATTTTGAGCAGTTTTTTGTGATAGTGTAACTTCAAAAATACCATCTCCATTGTTGTCTTCCATAGGTACAACTTCTGACCAAGGTGGACTCGTGAATTCACCTTTTAACCCAACTTGATTATTATGAGTAGTTTCATTCATGTCAACCTCAAATGTGACTTCTTTTAAGTGCTCTTTCTGAACACAACTGGTGAGCATTAAGACTATTAAGAATATCTTCAAAATTGCAATTTTTGTTTTCATAGTTTAATCTTTTTTAATGTTATTTTGTTTCTTATAAAAGTTTGATGGGTTCCAATTAATTGAACTTCTTTAGTTATTATTACTGACGATACCCCCAGTTCGTAAAATTTGTAAAAAATAGCTTTCTGTCCATTATCCCTTCCATTATAACTCGTTTTCACTAGAAGGCTTCCGTCTTGTCTTCTTTCTATATTATCAACCTTTTCGTTACCAAAATAGGTTCCTTTTTTGCGTAATTTGATTACACTCTTACTATTGGCTTTAGGTTCGTTTGGGTAAGTTGTGAGTAGATTTACAGTGTTGTTTTTGATTGAAATAGTAAGCGAAGTTGGTATAAAAACTTCTTTATTGTCACTATAGTTTACATACATTAAACTACCCTGCCAATTACTGTTATTTAAAAAGTTGAAATCTTGAATGGTAAGTATATTTGATTGTGATAAAAGAACATTGCTTAAAGCCCAAATACTTAGAATTATTAGTTTTTTCATGAGTTAAGACTTATTAATTTTTTTAGCAATTAAATAATCAAAACCAAAGCGGCCAGAACCAAAGTACAGATTGTAAATAGCGAGCCATAAAAAGCTCATGGCTGGTAACATGCTCCATGTTCCTTGTCCCCATTTTTGCATAAAAATAGCTACCAGCATTGTGCACATAATTAGAAACGAAGCTAATCTAGTTTTTAATCCGAATGCCAAGAACAATCCTCCAACGGCTTCACTAAAGGCTCCCATCCATGCAAAGAAAACTGGCATTAAAGCGAATATACCCCCATAGGCTGCTACGTCTTTAGGAAACCAAGCTGCAACTTCAAATAAGTTCAGATTTTGACCATCTGGAGTCCACGGCATCCCAAATTTACTTGCTCCAAAATCTATGGCAAGTAAAATGCCAGATATGAATCTGATGATGCCAAATGTTAAATCTGCAAACCAATGCTTTTGTAAAATAGGGGTGATTAAAGTTTTAAGAATATTTTTCATGACTATTATTATTTTGATGAGTCAAATGTCATGATTGAAAGGGAGTCTTGCGACTCAAATAAAAATAGTAGGTCTCAAATACGATTTGAGACGTCTTAAATTATTTTTTTAGACTACATTTTTGCTTTTCAAATAATCGGTTGGAGAGAAGTCAGTTATTTTTTTAAACACCCTATTAAATGTAGCCTTACTATTAAAACCACATTCAAAAGCCAAACCTAATAATGAAAGCTTTTGATGTTTATCTTCTTTTAATAATTGCTTAAACTCATCTACGCGGTATTTATTAATGAAGTCATTAAAATTAATGCCAAAGCCAGAATTGATAGTTTCTGATAACTGAGCTCTGGTCATATTTGTCTGCTTTGCTAAATCGGCAAGATTTAAATCGGGGTTTAAGTATGGCTTTTGATCAATCATCAACGTATGAAGATCGGTTATGGCCTCCTTTGAAAAGGGTTTTTCCTTATCAGATATTTCAGGAATACTAACTCTATTAGGCGCAAAAGAAAAGTTAAGCTTTTGAAGCTTAGTGGTATCTGTAAAAAAACCTTTTACGCCGACATAAATTATTATAAGTGCCATGTAAAAATTCATCCACCATTGCTGCAAATAACTTAATTCAACAATATACTCATTAATGATTGTTTGTATAAAATCATACAAAAAGAGGATCGCATATAAAATCAAGAAGCTCAAAATCCAGTTTAATTCAAGCTTATAGGTATTAGAAAAGAACTCTTTAATTTTTTTCCGGTAGATATAAAATAATTGAAATGTAAACGCCAAATACAAGAGATTTTGAAAATAACTAAATATGCCATAAATGGATTGAACATAAAGCTCATCTAAATTAATTTTTAAATAGCCATTTTGAGTATCATTAAATCCTGATAAACTTGAATCATAAACATAAATAACAAGCCGGTAAATTATGATAGCTATTGCTGGTGTAAAGTGGAGCCAATCTTTTTTCCGAAACTTGAAAGCAGTCATCGTTATTGATTTCAAGTATAGATATATTAATGGCAATATAGCTACCGACATAGGTATTAAAAAATAATTGATTTTAGTATTTCTAAAAGTATTATACCATCCCATAAATCCAACAGTATAGCAGGTTTGTTGATAGCAAGTGATAAACAGAATTAAAAATAAAAAGAAGTCAGACAGATTCCTCTTTTTGAAATATCTATTCAATAGAAGAAAGGCAAATATTAAGCCCTGAAGCGATAGAATTAGTAGAGGAGTACTACGAATATTAAAATCTGGAAAAGCTAAAAACACAATAATTTGTTGACTTATTTCTAATGTAATAATTCCATTTCTTTTTACAATAGAAAATACTGTGAAATGTAAGCTTTGCTAAGAACTGAACAATTAGTTATCTTGTAGAAATCATAATTATCAATCAAATATTTTAAAAATGAAAAAAATTATTTCCTTTTCGATAGTCCTTCTATCGATTGTTCAATTAGGTTTAAGTCAAGACTTTGAGTTTAAAGCCAGTGACATTGAAATTGCTTATGAAAAATTTATTTTACCAAATGGGTTAACCTTATTGGTTCATGAAGATCATAAAGCACCTATTGCGGCTGTGAATGTATGGTATCATGTTGGTTCTAAGAATGAAAAGCCTGGTAAAAGTGGGTTTGCTCATTTATTTGAGCATTTGATGTTTAATGGAAGTGAAAATTATAATAAAGATTATTTTCAAGCCTTAGAAAGTATTGGTGGTACGGATTTAAACGGAACAACCAATAATGACCGTACGAACTATTTTCAAAACGTACCTGTATCTGCTTTGGATCAAGTTTTGTTTCTAGAATCTGATAGAATGGGGCATTTACTAGGTGCTATAGACCAAGAACGTTTAGATGAACAGCGCGGAGTCGTGCAAAATGAGAAAAGGCAAGGTGAAAATCAGCCTTATGGAATGCAATGGGATTATCTTACGAAAGCCATGTACCCTAAAGGACATCCATACTCTTGGACAGTAATTGGTGAAATGGAAGATTTGAATGCTGCTTCTTTAGAAGATGTTCAAGAGTGGTTTAAAGCCTATTATGGTGCGGCAAATGCTGTGGTAGCTGTCGCTGGAGACATCAATCCAGATGAAGTATATCAAAAGGTTTTAAATTATTTTGGTGATATACCTGCCGGGCCAACCATTGAAAGACAAGAAGTGAATATTCCCATCCATAATGGCGATACATATCAAGTATACCAAGATAGAGTGCCAGAAACTAGGGTATTGTTTGCTTGGAATACACCAGAATTTGGAGCTAAAGAAGATTTACATTTTGATTTAATTTCTTCGGTACTTTCAAGTGGCAAGAATTCTAGACTTTATAAGAAGTTTGTATACGAAGATCAAACTGCAAGTAGTGCAGTAGCTTTTCAGGCTTCATCTGAAATAGCTAGTAATTTTGTCACTTATTTAAATGTCAAACCTGGCCAAGATGCCGATAAATTAAAAACTGAGTTAGAGGCCGAAATCAATAAGTTCATTGCTAATGGACCAACAGAGCAAGAATTAAAAAGGGTCAAAGCAGCTTATTTTTCAGGATTTATTAAAGGGCTTGAGCGAATCGGTGGCTTTGGTGGTGTTTCTGATATTCTGGCCTCTAACGCTACATATCATGGTGATGCCGCTTATTATAAAACACAACTAAAGTTTATTGAAGAAGCAACAGCTGAAGATCTAAAGAATACTGCTAAAAAATGGTTAACTAGAGGTAAACATATATTAGTTTGTAATCCTTTTCCAGAATTCACTGTGGAGAAAACGACTGTTGACCGCTCAAAACTACCTGAACTAGGACCACAGAAAAATTCAAGATTTCCAGAGCTACAAAGAGCTGAATTGTCGAACGGTTTAGATATTGTTCTTGCAAAAAGAACAGGGGTGCCAACAGTAGTAATGAGTCTTATTGTTGATGCAGGATATAAAACAGACTATTTGTCTAGTCCAGGTAGTGCTGCTTTAGCAATGAATTTATTAGATGAAGGCACTAAATCCATGTCTTCTTTGCAGATTAATGAGAAATTACAATTGCTAGGTGCATCATTAAGTACGTTTTCGAATCAAGATTTATCAAATGTCGACATGACGACTTTAAAACAAAGTTTTAATTCAAGTTTAGACTTATTTGCAGATGTAATTTTAAATCCTATTTTTCCAGAAAGTGAATTTAGTCGTTTACGTGCTGAACAGATTAATAATATAAAAAGAGAAAAATCACAACCCTTTTCAATGGCCTTACGAGTAATGAACAAATATATGTATGGTGAAAATCATCCATATAGCAACCCATATACAGGTACAGGTTATGAAGAAACGGTAGAAAAACTGACTAGGGAAGATGCCGTTAAGTTTTATGATACTTGGATTAAACCAAACAATGCTACCATTTTAGTTACTGGTGATATCGATATGAATGATTTAAAACCAATGTTACAGAAGGCTTTTGGTAAATGGAAGAAAGGAGCCGTTCCTTCTGTTTCTTTTGAAGCCCCCCAGACTAATTCAAAAAATACTTTGTATTTAATGAATAGACCTGAATCGGAGCAATCCATTATTATTGCAGGTCATTTAACCGAAAAATACGGTGGACTTTCTGAAGTTGCAATGGATCAAATGGTTAGTATTATTGGGGGAGACTTTACTTCCAGAATAAATATGAATTTAAGAGAAGATAAGCACTGGTCTTACGGAGCTGGAGGACTTGTCCTGGGCTCTAAGGAAGAAAGACCGTTTATTGTATATACCTCAGTTCAAACTGATAAAACGGCAGAATCGGTAACTGAAATCAGAAAGGAAGTTTCTGAATTTGTTAGTACACGACCGGCTACCATGGAAGAAGTTGAGAAGGTAAAAACAAATCAAGTTTTGAAATTACCTGGACAATGGGAAACGAACAGCTCTGTCAATGCTTCGGTTAGGAATATGATTCGTTATAATCTACCTGATGATTATTATCAAAACTATGATAAAAATGTACGGGAACTTTCTGTAGAAGATGTTAGAAAAGTCAGTAAACAAGTTATAAAACCTGAAGCTGTAAATTGGTTTATGGTAGGTGATAGAGCTAAAATCGCAAGTAAACTTGATCAATTAGGCTTTGATAATATCATAGAAATTGATGCAGATGGCAAACCAATTGTGCCAGCAGTAAAAACAGATACTGAGATAAAAAATTAAAATATATGCGGGGCATTTGCCCCGCTTTTTTTATCGAAGTTTGGGATAATTATTCGGATCTGACTCATTCATAATTTCATAAACCTTTTCGAAAATATCTTCTTCATTAGGTTTAGAAAAATAATCACCATCCGTTGCATAGGCCGGTCTATGTGCTTTAGCTGTTAAGGTTTGTGGAGCACTATCCAAATATTGATAACCTTTTTGATTTTCCATAATGTGCTGCACTAAATAAGCAGAACACCCGCCTGGTACATCTTCATCAACAACCAACAAACGATTTGTTTTTTGTAAGCTTTTGACGACATCATGATTCAAATCGAAAGGGAGTAAAGATTGCGCATCAATTACCTCAGAATCAATACCAACCTCCTGTAAATCCTTAGCGACCTTTTGAACAATACGCAAGGTAGAACCATATGATAATATAGTGATATCTGTACCTTCCTTCATTGTTTCTACAACGCCAATTGGAGTACAAAACTCACCTAGGTTATTTGGTTTAGGCTCTTTTAAACGATAACCGTTAAGACTTTCAATAACTATTGCAGGCTCATTACTTTTCATTAAAGTGTTATAAAAACCTGCTGCTTGTGTCATGTTACGAGGGGTAAGAATATAAATACCTCTTAATAAGTGTATTAAACCACCCATCTGCGATCCAGAATGCCAAATACCCTCTAATCTGTGCCCTCTAGTTCTAATAATAAGTGGTGCTATTTGTTTTCCAACCGTTCTATATCGTAAGGTAGCCAAATCATCACTTAAAGTTTGGATAGCGTATAAGATATAATCTAGGTATTGTATTTCAGCAATTGGTCTTAGACCCCGCATCGCTAAACCAATACCTTGACCAATTATCGTTGTTTCTCTAATACCAGTATCGGCAATTCTGTATTTGCCATATTTTTTTTGCAATCCTTCAAGACCTTGATTAACATCACCAATATTTCCGGTGTCTTCACCAAAAACTAAGGCTTCTGGGTATTTTGAAAACAACGCATCAAAATTATCCCTTAATACCATTCGGCCATCTATCTTTTCAGGTTCTGAATCATATATGGCCTTAACTTCCTTGATATTGGTTGCCTTATTAGGTAATTCACTAAAAAGTTCTGAACTGAATTTTATCTGACTTTGATTAACAAACTGATTAATCCAATTTTGTAACTCTAATTTGGCATTCGTACTTTCCCCTATTAAATAGCGTAATGCCTTTCGCGCATGTGAAGCTAAATCCTTTTTTAAAGGTTCTTTTAGTGCAATTAAATCATTAAGTATTTTAGTAATAAATACTCTATTCGGGCTTTTACTTGCAGCATTATTTAGGAGCTGAACTAAAGCTTTTTTGTTTTCCCTATGAGGAATAAGAAACTCTGACCAAGCTTCTTGTTTTGCATTTCGGACTTCTTGTTTACAAGATTTTTCAATCTCATTTAATTGTTCTTCAGTAGCTATGTTTTTATCTAATATCCACTCCCTAAAGCGTTTATTACAATCATTTTCGCGTTCCCATTCTAATCTTTCAGCATCTTTATATCTTTCATGAGATCCAGAAGTAGAATGCCCTTGTGGCTGGGTAAGTTCAGTAACATGTATCATTACTGGAACATGCTCTTCACGAGCAATATCTGATGCGTTTTCATAAGCATGAATAAGTGCGGTATAATCCCATCCTGGTACCTTTAATATTTCAAACCCTTTGTTTTCTTCATCACGTTGAAAACCTTTTAGAATTTCAGAAATATCGCTTTTGGTTGTATGAAACTTAGCAGGTACTGATATCCCATATGCATCATCCCAAATACTTATAACCATTGGAACCTGCATAACACCAGCAGCATTAAAGGTTTCAAAGAAATGACCTTCACTTGTGCTAGCATTACCTATGGTACCCCAAGCTACTTCATTTCCTTTATTTGAAAATTTATCTTGATCAATACCCTCAACATTACGATAGAATTGAGAAGCTTGAGCTAAGCCCAATAATCTAGGCATTTGACCAGCGGTACAGGAAATATCGGCACTGCTATTTTTTTGTTTGGTTAAGTTCTTCCAAGTACCGTCTTCATTGATACTATGAGTCATAAAATGCCCGCCCATTTGTCTACCGGCACTCATTGGTTCTTTACTGATATCCGTAGTGGCGTAAAGTCCATGAAAAAATGCTTTTGGGTTCAAATGTCCTAATGCCATCATAAAAGTCTGGTCCCGATAGTAACCACTTCTAAAGTCGCCCTTTTGAAATGCCTTAGCCATAGCTAGTTGCGGCAACTCTTTTCCATCACCAAAAATTCCAAATTTAGCTTTCCCAGTGAGTACTTCTCTTCTTCCCAATATGCTACATTCTCTGCTTAAAACAGCAAGCCTATAATCACCTAAGATTTGAGCTTGAAAGTCATCAAACGAAATGTCGGTACTTGTATTTGGGTCAGTTTTCATTAAACTTTGAAGAATTTGTGCAAAATTACAAAAAAGAGTGCTTTTATGCTAATCAAGTTCAATCCATTTTATTCATAAAATCACAAAATATTGTTATAAATAACGAGAATATTAAAAAATAATACCTAAAAATGAGAGGTATTTTATCAATTCAACAATTAAAACCAACGTCTGGTAAAAAGCCCTGTAAGTGTTCTTGGGCTAATAGTTACAACGAATCTTATCGTATTTGCATAATTTGGTTGTGCAATTTCCCAACCATTATTTGAATAAATAGGAAAGTATAATTCAAAATAATCAGTAACAAGATTTAACCTTACCCCTGAGTCATAAACAAATCGAGCACGTTCGTCTTTATCTCCGATGAAACCAACGTCTCCATATAATTCAATCCAGCGCCATAAATTAAAACTTGCATTTGTAGTAGCTATCCAATCACTCCCAAATTGATCTTCAAACTGTGATTTAAACCCACCTTCAGCAATAATTATTTGCTGACTCGTTAGTCCACTATCTTCTGAACGACCTAAATAGCCTAAATCAAACATATAATCTGTAGGTCTATCTAGAGCAAAACTAAAAAAATCAGAGTCTGATTTATTTCTTAAAAACTTACCGGCATAGAATCTTAAATTTAACTGCCTGTTACTTTCATATAGCTTTCTATATTCTAATTCAACTGCCAACTTGGTAAATTCGCTAGAATGCTGAAAATCGATTAAAGAAGATTTATAATTGACGATGTTATTGTCCAGGTTTCTGTACCGAATATTAAAAACACTGTAATCAGGATTATTTTCTAAGTCCAAATCGATACCATCATCTAAAAGCACACCTTCATCAATACTTCTGAATACATTGCGATGCCTAAAAAGTAATGATTGTCTTCTATTAGACCTCAAATCACTCGGTCGCCAACCAAAACTAATAGCAGGTGTAATAGTTGTAAATCTTGAATTTGTTTGAAAATGATTTGTACCACCGCTTATAGAGTAATTTGAAACAAAAAGTTTACTATCGCCATGATATTTTCGATACCTTAAACTGGCATTACCAACCATAGTACGCTCTAAAAAAGAGTATTGCGGAGCAATATCATAAGTGAATTGTCGCTCTAAAAAAGTTTTATTATAAATTCTTAAACCTGGTGTAATTCCATCATAGATATTAAAATTGGCTATTGGAACATAAAAAACCTGGGTATAGTAGGGGTCTTCGGTATCTTTAAAAAATCGGAACTGCAGTTTTTTATTACTTGAGAAAAAACCATTAAGGGTTTTCCAATTGTCTCTTTGATTGAACTCAGGTATTTTTTGATCATAGTTCAAAACCAATCTATCTTCTCCTAATCTTGGAATTGTAAAGGTTTTAGAGCTATCTATATCAGAGAACCAATATTTCGATACAACGGAATCTTTTTTAAGCCCGAATAGCGAAATTGGCACATTAGTTTTTCGCTTATTCTTTAAGGTAAAAGTGATTGAATCTTCAGTCTTTTCTAGTTTTTTGATTTTAAAATCAATTTTTTTACGTGTACTAACATATTCATTAAAAAACCAATCTATCTCATCATCAGAACATTGTTTTAAAACTTGTTTAAAATCAGAAACCTTAGTTTTTGCTTGTAATTTATGAACATCGTAAAAATCTATAATAGTACTGTCTACTCTTTCCTCTCCAATATAATCTGCTAGATAGGCTAACCCAAGACCGGCTTTGTATCTATTGGCTATTTTTTGATTCAACCGTGTTAAAGAATCATTAGATGTTATTAGTGATTGATCAATATTTCTTCTGGCAGGTAACATTTGTAAAAGGTTATACTGCTCATTAAAATCCATTTTTGCCAAATGAAATCCACGAACACCCCAAACATTGGCAAGTTTGCCTATTAGCTTTTGATTTGGATAGTTAATTTCAACATATTTAATCATTAAATAGTTTGCAATGGCATCATTTACCCAACGTTCTTTTCTTGGGTTTAAAAATAGGGTCTCTTGTAAAAAACTATTTAAGGTAGTCTTCAAAAACATCATTTCAAACTGAAATTTTTCTTGATAAGGCCTTACGAAAGAGGGTAGCTGATTTAAACCGTAAAGCGGATTCTTACTATATTCTAATTCACTAACTAATAAGTTTTGATGAGGATACCTACCCAGATTCTCATCTAAGAAGTGAGCAACTTTGTTAATAGAAATACCTTGGGAAATTTCATTATATTTAGACGATTCGATATCAGTTGTAACGGTAAGAACACCAGTCACGTGCTTCGTAAATTGTTTTTCAATAGTTAAAAGTATGTCGCAATTTTTTCTATTTGAACCACTCAAACTTATTTGTTGTCCATCAGGAAAACTTGTCACCAAATTGTAGTCAAAGTTTGAAGCAAGGAAGAACCCTTCTGGAAAAATAAAATTGATTTTCGTATTGGCGATACCTGTATATATATCATCCAAGCCTTTATTGGAATATAATTTCCATTCATTATCAAAAACAGCTGGACTTAAATACCAATCTTTTAGATTGTAACTACCATCTGAACGATGGCCGTATTTTGTGAATTTTGCATCTGGCAATTGTACTGTATATGATAAAAATAACTCAATACTTTCACCAGCTAAGAGTGGTTCTTCTAAGGTAATCTTAATCAGGTCTTGCATATTGGTTCTTTCCCAATCAAGCCCTTGATATTCTTTATTTACAATACTTTTTATAATTGTAAAACCTCTTTCTTTATTTTTAGCAAGATGTAAACTCCGATCAAAATCTTCACTAAAATGCTTAGATAGCGGTGTGGTATTGTTTGCATAAGCATTGTTCCAGTCATTGAAATACAAAGTACTCAAGTTTGTCTTTGAATTGTTTACATAAACAAACCGTTGTTTAATTTCAATTTGGTGTGATGTACTATCGAGAGTTGCTGTAAGCTCATTAATATGCTGCCCATAACTAGAAAATGCAAATAAAACCAATGCGAGATTGGTACATAAAAAAAGAAGTTGGGCTTTTCTCAATACTTTTAACTTAATTTAAAAATTCGGACTCATAATGCGTCCTTTGTAGAACGCATCAATAATTTCAACTACTTCATCTTCTGAATCAACCAGTTTAATTAGGTCAAGATCTTCAGGACTAATATTACCAGCATCTAGCATGGTATTCTTAATCCAATCAAATAATCCACCCCAAAACTCCGAACCTACTAGTATTATCGGAAAAGTTCCAATTTTATTGGTCTGAATTAATGTTATTGCTTCAAATAGTTCGTCAAGCGTACCAAAACCCCCAGGCATAACCACAAAACCTTGTGAGTATTTAACAAACATTACTTTTCTCACAAAGAAATAATCAAAATCAAGACTTTTATCTGGATCTATATATGGATTGTCATGCTGCTCAAAAGGTAATTCTATATTTAAACCTACGGAGGTTCCACCAGCGAGGTTCGCTCCCTTATTACCTGCTTCCATAATACCGGGTCCACCACCTGTAATGACACCATAACCAGCTTTTGCAATTGCTTCAGCTACTGCTACTGCCAAATCATAATACTTCTCACCGGGTTTTGTTCTAGCCGAACCAAAAATGGACACGCAAGGTCCAATTTGACTCATTCTTTCAAAACCATTAACAAACTCACCCATGATTTTAAATATGGCCCATGAATCATTTGTTTTAATCTCGTTCCAGCCTTTGTGATGTTGCTTTTTGCCCATAATTTAAATTTAAACTGCTTTGGCTATGTTTTTTGCTCTTGGGGTTAATTCTTTCTTTAAAAATTTAGCCGTATAACTTTTAACGTCTTTCGCTACTTGCTCTGGTGTGCCCTTAGCTACAATCATACCTCCACCACGACCACCCTCATAGCCAATATCGATAATATAGTCTACCATTTTAATAACGTCCATATTGTGCTCTATCACTAATACGGTATTGCCTTTGTCAACTAATTTGTTCAATACTTCCATCAAAACTCGAATATCTTCAAAATGAAGCCCAGTTGTAGGTTCATCTAAAATATAAAAGGTGTTACCAGTATCTCTTTTTGAAAGTTCAGTTGCCAACTTAACGCGCTGGGCTTCGCCACCAGATAGGGTAGTAGATTGTTGTCCGAGCGATATATAGCCTAAACCAACATCTACAATTGTTTTAAGCTTACGATGAATTTTAGGAATATTCTCAAAAAAATCAACGGCTTCATTCATCGTCATTTCCAAAACGTCAGCAATGGATTTACCTTTATATCTTATTTCTAAGGTTTCTCTATTAAAACGTTTTCCGTTGCAAGTTTCACACTCTACATAAACATCCGGTAAAAAGTTCATTTCAATAACTTTTAAACCACCACCTTGGCAAGTTTCACATCTTCCACCTTGTACATTGAAACTAAAACGACCAGGTTTATAACCACGGATGGTCGCTTCAGTAGTTTTTGAAAATAAAGAGCGAATTTCGCTGAAGGCACCAGTATAGGTAGCCGGATTGGATCTAGGAGTACGCCCAATAGGGGATTGGTTGATATCAATCACCTTATCAATATGTTCTAAGCCTTTTATCTTTCTATAAGGCATTGGCTTTTTAACACCATTAAAATAATGAGCATTCATTATAGGATATAATGTTTCATTTATTAAAGTGGACTTTCCACTACCAGAAACGCCTGTAACCCCAATCATTTTACCAAGAGGAAATTCAGCTGTAATTTGTTTAAGATTGTTTCCCTCGCACCCTGACAAAACTATTTTTTTACCAGTTCCTTTTCGTCTTGTTTTTGGAACTTCGATTTCTCTATCTCCAGTAATATAGTCCGCTGTGAGCGTATCAAAGTCTTTTAATAAAGATGGATGACCTTCTGAAATAATAGTGCCACCATGTTTACCAGCTTTAGGACCAATATCAATTACATGGTCTGCGGCTTCAATCATATCGCGGTCATGTTCCACAACTATCACTGAATTACCAATATCGCGAAGAGACGATAAGGAATTAATTAACCGCTCATTGTCACGTTGATGTAGACCTATACTTGGCTCATCTAATATGTAAAGCACTCCAACCAATTGTGATCCAATTTGCGTCGCTAGACGAATGCGTTGTGCTTCACCACCTGATAATGATTTTGAACTCCTATTAAGCGATAGGTAATCAAGACCAACATCTAATAGAAATTGAACTCTTGTACTTATTTCTTTTACTATTTCTTCAGCAATTTTCTTTTGATTCCCTTCCAACTTCTCATTAAGCTCATTAAAAAACTCAGCAAGTTCACCAATATCTATATGGGCAAGTTCAGCAATATTCTTTTCGTCAATTTTAAAGTAAAGTGACTCTTTTCTTAAACGTGCTCCATCACATTCCGGACATTCAATCTTGTCCATATATTCTTTAGCCCATCGTTTGATGGAGGTTGAATTGGCTTCTTCAAATTGTGATTTGATAAAGTTTGCTATCCCTTCGTAATCAATGCGATATTCGCGTTTAACCCCTAAGGTCTTAGAATCAACGGTAAAGCTATCTTTCCCACCTTTAAGTATGACCTCTATTGCTTCTTTAGAGATTTTATCAATTGGGGTTTCAATGGTAAAATTATAGCGTTGCCCTATGGTTTCTAATTGTTTAAAAGCCCAAGATTTTTTATGTTCACCTAGAGGAGCAATACCGCCTGTTTTAATGGATAACTTTTTATTTGGGAATATTTTATCTTCGTTTACTTCATAAACATGCCCAAGGCCATTACAATTAGGACACATTCCTTTCGGAGAATTAAAAGAAAAGGTATTGGGCTCTGGAGTAGGATAGGAGATACCAGAGGAAGGACACATTAAATCTCTGCTGAAATAACGTGGGGTTTTTTCACCTTCTTCTAATACCATTAACACATTATTACCGCTATACATCGCTGTATTAATGGTTTCGCTTAGTCTTTTATCAAAATCTTCACCTGAGCCTACTTTAAGACGATCGATCACAATTTCTATATCATGAACCTTGTACCGATCTACCTTCATACCTTTAGTAATATCAACTACCACTCCGTCAACGCGAACTTTTACAAAACCTTGTTTACCTATTTGTTCAAATAGTTCTCTGTAATGGCCTTTTCTTGATTTAATAACTGGAGCTAAAACATTGATTTTTTTACCGTCATATGAATCAACAATTAGAGCTTTGATTTGTTCATCGCTATAACTGACCATTTTTTCACCAGTATTATAACTGTATGCATCTCCTGCTCTTGCAAACAGTAAGCGCAGAAAATCATAGACCTCTGTAATGGTACCAACCGTAGAACGAGGAGATTTTGAAGTGGTTTTTTGTTCAATGGCAATTACTGGCGATAATCCATCAATTTTATCAACATCTGGTCGTTCTAATCCGCCTAAAAACTGTCGTGCATATGCTGAAAAGGTTTCAATGTAACGTCGTTGTCCTTCAGCATAAATTGTGTCAAAAGCTAAAGACGATTTACCACTACCTGATAAGCCAGTTATTACAACAAGTTTCTCTCTTGGTATAGTAACATCAATGTCTTTAAGGTTGTGAACACGCGCTCCACGCACCTCAATATTTTCTTCGTAGTTAATCATAGCACAAGCTGCTAAAGTACGCAATTGGACTTTAAAAATGAAGCTAGGTTTTGTTGCATTTTTGTTAAGTGAAGCTTTATTTTTGATTTCATAATTATTAATAAGATGCGATATGAAAATACTAGGTATAGGTTCAAGAATTGATCATCCTGAATTTGGAAAAGGAGTAATAACCAATGTAACGTCTATTCATTACTGGGTTACTTTCATGGATAAGGGATTAGAAACTATAGAAATTGACGATGATTTTGAAGTAATTGAGGCCTTAGAAGATGATGTTGATGCCGTAAGCTTTTTTGATGTTGAAAGCTCATTGGTCAAAATATTGGAAAAGTGGAGCGACACCCATGAAAAGGTTGCTATAGCCGATAAATGGCGTAAGGGCAAACTGATTTTAGAACCTGGAGATACTACGGCAAATAAAGAAATGCCCATTGATACTTTTTTCCATAAAATAGTAATGGTCCGTGACCGTATCCGTGTAATGGAACAAAAAATAAACAGCAGCAAAAACTTGGATGACCAAGAAAAAATAGACTTACAGCAATATATTACACGAATTTATGGCTCTCTAACTAGTTTTAACGTATTATTTAAAGCTAAAAGTGACCATTTTGTAGGCGAGCGTAGCAAATAACTTCATCTCATATTAAACCATTCATAAAATAGGAAGTCTAATATGTAGCTGAAGTGGTTATACCACTTCAATCGCGTGTTAATGTTTTGATAAACACGATATGAATGTTCAATGTTTATTTAAATTCGTTAAACATTAATATCTTAAACAGCCAATCATGAAATCTATTCTCTTTAAAATTTGCTTTTTAGCTGTCTTTCTGTTGCTTTCAAACAAACCTGATGTTCAGGAATTTCAAGGACAAGCATTTTATTCAAGTAAGTCATCAATGGAGTTAGGAAGCTGGGGCGCGCGAATGAGTGAAGCTCAAAAAAAGCAAGTTGCAGCTAGACTAAAGAATAGACTTGAAAAAACCTACGTGTTAAACTTTAATAAAGAAGAATCTTTATTTAATGAAGAAGACAAATTAGACGCCATGTCTGGAGCTACTGATTCTTGGGGAAAGAATTTCGCTCGTGGCGAACAATATAAGAATGTAAAGGATAATGCCTTAGTGCAAAACCAAGAATTTTATGGCAAACAATTTTTAGTGAAGGACGAGCTACAAAAATTCAATTGGGTAATGGGAAAAGAGTCCAAGCAGATAGGACAGTACATGTGTTTTAAAGCCTCAACGATAGTCCCAACAACAGAGTTAAATTGGTATGATTTTTCATGGGGAAGCCTTAGAAATGCTGCCCCTAAAGAAGATGGAACTACACCTGAAATTCAGATGACCACTATAGAAGCTTGGTATACACCGCAAATACCTGTTTCACATGGTCCTGCAGAATATTGGGGACTTCCAGGTTTGATTCTAGAAGTAAACGCAGGCAACACCACAATGCTTTGTACCAAAATAGTAATGAATCCGAAAGGAAATCTAGACCTTGAAGCACCAAGTAAGGGTAAGGAGATTACTAAAATGGCCTATCAAGAAACCATCACTGGCAAAATGAAAGAAATGCGCGATAATAGAGGTAGAAGAAGAAGTAGGTAAGTTTTTTTTGCAATTACTAAGCGCCAAGTATTCCAAATAATATGAAGAACGTATTTTTTATAGTGCTGCTATTAGTGGCTACAACAACTAGTGGCCAAATTAAATTTGAAGGTGTTGTAAAAGATAGTCTTGGTGGTGTTCTCGAACTGGCTAATGTTATCGCTATAAACCAAGAAACTAGCGGCTTAGAATCTTACGGAATAACAAATGATGAAGGTAAGTTTAAATTAGAGCTAGGCAAGAACGGTAACTACGAAATACAAATCAGTTATGTCGGCATGAAAATGCTGAAAGAAGTATTAACAACACAGGAGGCTGATATATTTAAAAACTATACCATGCAGTCAGAAAATCAGCTTGATGAAGTTGAGTTGATTTATGAAATGCCTGTTACTATTAAGGGTGATACCATTAGTTATAATGCTGATTCTTTTCAGAACGGAAGCGAACGAAAATTAGAAGATGTTTTAGAGAAGTTACCTGGTGTTGAGATTAATGAAGATGGTCAGGTAGAAGTAGAAGGCAAGGTTGTTAATAAGTTGATGGTCAATGGAAAAGACTTTTTTGATGGTGATACAAAACTCGCAACTAAGAACATTCCATCTAAAGCAGTTGATAAAATTCAAGTGCTTAGAAATTACTCAGAAGTTGGTCAATTAAGTGGGGTTACTAATAATCAAGATAACTTTGCATTGAATATTAAATTGAAAGAAGGAAAAGAAAATTTTTGGTTCGGAAATATCACTGCTGGGGGAGGAGTTGCGCCGGATAAAGAACTTTATATTCTACAACCAAAATTATTCTATTACACTCCCAAATACAGTTTAAATTTTATAGGTGACTTAAATAATACCGGAGAAGCTGCCTTAACAAGAAGAGATATTAGAAGTTTTGGAGGCGGTTTTCGGTCGCCAAGCAGAAATAGTGGTACTAATATTAATTTAGGTGATAATAGTCTTAACTTTTTAACGACGCAGGCAAATGCCCTTGAAATTGAAAACAAATTAGCAACAGGAAACTTTAGCTATTCACCAAAAGAAACTATTGATTTTAGTGGTTTTTTAATCTACAATAGTAGTCGAATATTGTCTAGAGAAACGAGTTTTATACAGTATACTGACTCTAGTTTGGGCATACCAGATGAGCTTACAGAACAATCAAGTAGAGAACGTTCTAATCAAGCACTACTTAAACTAAGCGCTTCATTCCAACCAAATTTTAGCAATCAATTAGATTATGATGTACTGGCCCGTGTTTCTAATGATAGACAAAATCAAAATTTGTTTTCTTCAGTGATAGGCAATACCACACAGTTAGATGAAGTTACACCATATAGTATTAATCAAAATATTAATTACTATTATACCTTAAACGAGGATAATATTTTTGCCTTTGAAGCGCAACACTTATTGAAGAATGAAGATCCTTTTTACAATGCTATTCTAGCTAATGATCCGGCTGGTAATGATGCTTTTGATGATACTGCAGATGCCTTAGGTTTGGACAACACCCTAAATACCTACAACCTAGCTCAAAACAGAAGAATAAAGAGTAATCAAGTAGACGCTAAATTAGATTACTACAATATTCTGAATACTAAGAGTAATATCAACTTTACGCTTGGTACAATTTTAAGTAGACAAGTTTTCAATTCCAATATTTTTCAGTTTTTAGAAGATGGTTCGAGCTTTGAACCAACACCTACGATAAATGACGGCCTTGCAGTCAATGACACAGAGTATAACTTTAGTGATGTTTATTTAGGCGTACATTATCGCGTAAAGACTGGTAAGTTTACTATAACTCCAGGTTTTTCAGTACACGCTTATGGTAATAAGAATATACAGTTTGGTGAAACCTTTGAAGATAACTTCTTTAGAATTTTACCAGATTTTGAAACCCGAATTCAATTGAAAAAAAGTGAGTCACTTACATTCAGGTATGACATGCAAAATCAGTTTACCGACGTTACAAGACTTGCAGAAGGTTTGGTTTTAAATAATTTTAATGATATTCAATTTGGTACGCCAGACTTACAAAATGCCCTATCAAATAACTTTAGCTTGTTGTATAGTAGTTTCAACTTGTTTAATTACACCAACGTTTTTGCTAGGGCAGCTTATTCAAGTAATATCGACCAAGTACGTAGCCTAACCAGTTTTGATAATGTTATTAGAACAAGTACCTTTTTCAACTCTAGTTTTGCTGATGAAAATGCCAGCCTTTTTGGTCGCGTACAACGCACTTTTGGTAAAATACGAGCTACACTTAATGCCAGTTTTAACTACAGTAAAATAAACCAGTTTATTCAAGGAAATCAGTCGTTAAATGAAGGTTTTACACAAACCTATACTCCAGGACTAAGAACTAATTTTAAAGTAGCGCCAAACATTAACCTGAGGTATCGTTATAGCGTTACTAATAATGACCAAGGAGGGCGAGAAACTACTTTTACGACCAATGCACCTTCTGTAGAGTTTGATGCTTATATCTGGAAAGCAGTTACGTTTAGAACTAATTATACGTATACCAACCAAGACTTAGGCGACGGTAATTCGCAATCGTTTCAAAATTGGGATGCTACCTTAAGTTATCGCAAAAACCGAGAAGCTAAATGGGAGTATGAATTAAAAGCAACGAATATTTTGGATATTGATTCTCAAGTACGTAATTCAGCTAATAATTTATCCGTTTTCTCTTCTGAAACTTTTATACAGCCCCGGTTTTTGACTTTTCGATTTGTCTACACCCTGTAGCTGTGAGAATCTTAATTCATTATTGCATTATGCTTTGTTTTCCTTTTTAATAGTAGGTTTAAGATCAATCTTTCTGTTTTCTTTAATTCCAAATTAAACCTTTTGTCTTTATCGAGGTCTTACTCTAAACTAACCATATATACATGATAAATAAGCCTAAAAACCTCAGAAAATTCAATTCGTTTTTAAGTATAGTTTTATCTGCATTTACATTCCTTAATTGTAGCAGTGATGATGTTGTTGTAAATACCAATGATGACCCAGAAATAGACTCATTGGAAGAAGTTGATGATGAAGTAATTGATCCCGTTTTGGAATACAATTATGAAGTTGAAGGGTTTATTAAAATAGAGAATGGTTTGGGAGGACTTGATGCTGATTTGGATGCTGGAGACAGGTTTGCGAGAGATCATGATGCGATAGGAGATGTGGATGGAGATGGGGTAATAGATTACGTTATAGGCGCGCGATCAGATGATGATGGAGAGATTGATGCCGGAGCGGTATATATCTTGTTTATGAATAGTGATGGTTCTGTTTCATCTAATCAAAAAATATCTAACCTAGCAGGCGGATTTAATGAAACACTGCTTGAAGGCAATTTCTTTGGCTATGGAGTTGCAGGCATTGGTGATTATGATAATGACGGAATACCAGATATTGCAGCTTCAGCTACAAATTCAACCAACAGAGCATTGTACATTATTCATCTAAATAGCGATGGAACAGTTAAGAATTTCGTAAAAAACTCAAACATTATTGCACAAGGACTTTCCGCTATTGGTGACATCAACAATGATGGTAGAATTGATTTGGTGGCATGTGAACCTAGTTCAGATTTGGGTGGAATTAGTCGTGGTGCTATCAACATATTATTTTTAGACGATGATTCACAGGTTGTACCTGGAAGCACTGTAAATATCGGATCTGGTACTAGTGGTTTTGGAGAAGGGCTTGAGGACAATGATCAATTTGGAGGTAGAGAAGTAGCTATGCTAGGAGACATAGATAATGACGGAACATTAGAAATGGCAGTAGGAGCTTTCACTTCTGATGGTGGCAAAGGAGCGATTTGGATGCTTTCTCTAAATAATACCACGTTCAATGTGGAATCTAAACTTAAAATTACTGAAGGATTAAATGGTTTTACGGAAACACTTGATTTAGAAGAGAACCCCAATGGTACTTTTGGTGCGCAGTTTGGGCATGCTATGTGCGCAGCTGGAGATATTGATGGTGATGGAATAGCAGATTTAGTTACGGGAGCCAATCAGCAAAATGAAGGTAACGGGTATATCCTCTATCTAAATGAAGATAAAACCGTAAAAACATTTGATAAAATTAGTGCAACGGAAGGTGGTTTTGACTTGGTTCTTGGTCCCGATGACCGTTTTGCACGTTCTATATCTTATGTAGGCGATTTAAAAGGAGACGGCTCTATTGCAATAAATTTTGGTGGTGGAGTTGGGCTTGGCGGAACAGGGTCACTGTATACACTGTTTTTTAGACCTAATTAAAGAGTATCTATTTGCTTTAATAAGTCAATAATATTTTATGTAGTTGTTACCTTAAACTGGTGTAAAAAAGCCATATTGACTATGCTAAAATAGAGTCCATCTCAAATAAATAAACATTAATCAACTTCTTCTAAACGATAGGCTTTGTTGAAGAACGTTGCTTCATCCTGAGGACCCATGAACTGAGGGTTTGTTATTGGAATATAGCGATCTTCGCGTGCATTAAAAAAAAACTGATCATTAAAGTTAAATTTTAGGAATGCCTCACTACTTCCAACTGATTCGTTAGCGGTAATAAAGTGGTACAAACTGCCATATATGGTTAAAGTTTGTTTATCACCAATAGCCAAATCAACTATTTGGTTATTTAGGTTGAGTTTTAAAGTGTCATTTTGAAAAAAGTAATTGTAATCAAAAGACAGATTATTATATTCAAAAGTAAGTTCATCATCAGTATTAAAAGTAACTTTCGCGCTTTCACAATACACATCTGTTTCTTCGTTAAAAATTTCTAAACCATCAGTCCCATCAAAAATTGAATTAAAATCTTCAAGACTATTCGAAACCAATTCACCACCTACATAATGTACAATTGTTTCTCCTGGAGATTCTTTATAAGCTAGACTTATGGGATAGATGGAATCCACATCATCCACGACTTCATCTACTATAGTGTTATCTTCAAGGGATTCAGAATCACATGAAAATAAAACCAGGGTAATTAAAAAACCAAATATAATTTTGAAATTTATACAAATTCTAAACCTCTTAAAGAAACTGTTTTTCTTATTATTCATCAATTTTAGTTTAATGTAATTGGCTGTATGACTTTATTTATCGTAAAAGGTTTAATCAGAGATCTTCTTAATTGTAGTTTAGTTTAGCAAACCTTCTTTTTTTTCGATTAAACCATTTTACTAAAGCGTAGTCTTAGCAATATAATTAGTCAAAAAGAAGCATATGAAAGAAGTTAGTCAAAAGGTAAAAGCTATCAATAATAACCAAATAACAGATATGCGATTGTTCGTAGCAATTATTCTCACTTTTATCTCGAGCTGTGGTTCTAGTCAAGAAGAGGAACCTATTATAATTATAGAATCTGAGGATATGGAATTGGTCACACCAATTATTCAAACTCCAACACCATTAATTCATCTTGAAGACAATTTAGATGAACAAGACCAACTTGGATGGTGTATTGACACTCGAGGTAATGGATTTAATGAAGTACTGCACACCCATTCTTGTAAGCCAAGTGGTGGTGATGTTCAGTTTACATACAATGAAGAAACCCTTCAAATTTGCTCAGTAGAATTTACTGGTTTCTGCGTAGAAATGTCTGAAGGCGTTCTAGAAGGGGCAAGCTTAAGCCTTGTTGAAAGTGATACGGAAACACCTAATCAGAAGTTTGTTTACAATGCTGAAAACGGAGAGTTTAATCCAGAAGAAAATACAAATCTTTGCCTTGCAGCTGGAAGTGTAAGTTCTGCCGCTGGTATTTATATGTCGCGTTCACTTACCCTAGAACTTTCATCTGAAATTGATGAAAGTTTAAAAAAATGGATTATTGTGACCAACTAAAAATTTATACAGCCCCGGTTTTTGACTTTTCGATTCGTGTATACACTATAACGACATTCTTAACGCAATTCGATGAATTCAGCAAAAATATTGTAAAATCCAATTCAGGAGTTCGTTTATTATTAAATTAGTTTCAAGTCATATAAGAAGCTATTACCTACTTACTATCATTAACTAAACCGCTTCTTTCTTTTCACTAAGATACTTCCAATAGCGCTTGGGAACATGTTGGGTATGTAGTTTTCTATTAATTCGAGATTTAATATTGGTACTTTGAAAATAGTTATTCCATAGTGCTTGATAATCATACTCTCCTTCAGTAAAGGTTTTACTTTTATTAGTTCTATTAAAATGTATTTCAGATAGGTCTAGCGAAATCAATTCAACCCGTTCTACATTATAATAGATACCGTATTTACGCTTAACATCATAAATTAACCATTGCTGGTCAGCATACCTATTACGAAAGTGCTTAGAAACTAGTGGTAGCACATCAAAATCGGGTTCAATGTTCGCAAAGTATATGTCATCTTTGGTTAACTGAAAGCGTATAAAGGCCTCCATACGATGCTTTTCTCGACCAACCTTTCTTGCTAATTGTGAAATATAAAGAACAGTTTCATCTGAAAAGTCTAACTGTTTTCTGGTAGCGGTAGCCATTATCATTTTAATGTAGTTAAAGAGCATATGTTCTATACCTTCCGCCTCACTTAAAAAAGCAAAATAAATGTTAGAGATGGCATTATGGCTTTTAGATCGTACACCATTCCAGACCCTTTTAGCCTTGGTAACATTGGTAAAAATAGTTTCAGATTCTGAAAATAATCCATTTTGGGCCTGTCCATTCTTTTGAATATCGGCTACTTCAATCTTTTCTTCAAAGGCTATGAATACTGCAGTTAAAAAGCCATTAAAGCTACCGTCGTAAATAAGTGTTTTGAAATTTTTCATAATTCTTCTTTTTTAATATTATTTTGATAGGCACTTTACTTAATCGTATGCCTCTTCAAAATGGTAGGTGTTGTTTTGTATTATTTTCTTTAAAGTTCTAAGTGATTTTTTTGATCTACTTCTGAATTTGATGTAATCATAGCCTAAGTCTAAAATTGCTTGGCGTTTGCGCTCCAAATAGCTTTGTTTTTCAAGTGTTCTTTTCATCGTATTCTAATTGCTTGTGAATAGTGATAACTGATTACTATACTGATTCCTAAACTTTCCACTCGAGGTTTGCAGAATCATTCCTTTAATCTTATCCGCTTCTAAATCTTTGGCTTGCCAATTTGTAGAATCACAAATCATAAAGTATTTAGCTCGGTTGAGAGCCACTCCAATTTTTTTAAGGTGGTCCCAGTTCAGTTTTCTAAATTTTCGTGCTTGTAAAATTTTACCAACAGAACGCAGGCCCAAACCTGGTATTCTGACTAGCATTCGCTTATCGGCTTTATTTACATCCACAGGAAAGTATTGCATGTTTCTTAAAGCCCATGATAATTTTGGGTCTATATCCACATCAAGATTTGGATGTGTATCATTCACAATTTCATTAACTGCAAAGCCATAAAACCGTAAAAGCCAATCTGTCTGATACAATCTATTTTCTCTAAGCATAGGTACTTGAGAACCAATTGCGGGTAATCTATTGTCTTCAGCCACTGGCACATAGCCTGAATAATAAACCCGCTTCATGTTATAGTTCTTATAATAGTGGGTAGCGGAAAACATAATATCCTTATCACTTTCACCAGTGGCACCAATAATCATTTGAGTGCTTTGTCCGGCAGGAGCATACTTAGGGGTGCTTTTAATAATCTTACGCTCATTTTTATAGCGTATCAACTCATTTTTAACTTTTAGCATAGGTTTGGTAAAATCTTCATGCTTTTTGTCAGGAGCTAGTAATTTAAGGCCAGATATGGTGGGTACTTCTATATTAACCGAAAGACGGTCAGCATACAATCCGGCCTCATACATTAAATCATCACTGCAACCAGGGATGGATTTTAAATGAATATATCCATTGAAGTTTTCTTCTTCACGTAATTTTTTCGCAACAGCTATTAACCGTTCCATGGTATGGTCAGGACTTTTAAATATGCCTGAACTTAAAAACAACCCTTCAATATAGTTTCTACGATAAAAGTTGATGGTTAAATCAACCACCTCTTGAATTTTGAAGGCAGCTCGTTTTACGTCATTACTCTTTCGTGTTACACAATAAGCACAATCAAAAATGCAATGATTAGTCAATAATATTTTTAAAAGAGACACACAGCGTCCATCCTCGGTATAACTATGACATATTCCCATTTTAGATGCATCACCTAGGCCTTTATTTTTATTCTTACGATCACTACCACTACTTGAACATGATACGTCATATTTAGCGGCGTCTGCAAGGATATTTAGTTTTTCTTTTACTCTTTCAAAATTCATACTTGGATAAATTCCTATCAAAAATATGGAAATAATCCAATTAATGGAAATTATCCAAATATATTTTGGAAATAATCCAAATTAGTTATATTTGAATATGGAAAATGAACTCACTTTAAAACGATTTATAGAAGTAAGGCGAGATTTGGGGTATACTCAAACTGAATTTGCTGAGCTTTTAGGAGTTTCAAATACTACGGCAGATATTGAGCGAGGTAGAACCAAACTTTCTGGTAAAGTAGTGATGGAGTTATTGAAGCAATTTAAAATTAATCCACTTTGGCTCTTTGGTGAAAATGAAGCAAAACATTTAGAAACTTCGAATACAAGTGTCATCCCAAAAGTGGTTACTGTAGATAGCTCAGATCAAGACAATATGGTTTTAGTTAATGCAAAGGCTGCGGCAGGTTATCCACAAAATATTGCTGACACAAGTTGGTACCAACAATTACCAGCTTTTGATATGCCGATTCCTGAATTTCGAAATGCTACGTACCGAGGTTTTCAAGTAGAAGGAGATAGCATGCTACCAAATCTACATTCAGGAGAATGGGTACTTGCCCGAGCCATCGAACATATTGACCACGTAAGTGCCAATAAAATGTATGTTGTTGTTTTACAAGATTCTGTAATGGTCAAAAAAATTGAAAGACCACCCAATTCTAATAATATCACCTTAGTATCTTTAAACGAAACTTATCCACCATATGATATCAAGCCTTTTCAAATTCAAGAAATTTGGGAGGTTAGTAGTAAATTAACCTTTAATGTTGATGCTACTACTGAAACAGGGCTATTAAGACAGCTTCAAGCGTCCATGGAAGAATTAAAAAGACAGGTAGGGCAGGTTAAGAATTGACAGTGATAGGCTATCTTTAAGACATAAATCAATCATTTTTATCTAATGTCTAGATTTTTCACGATTCTATTTCTTTTATGCACCTTTCAACCGCAATTTGCTCAGGTAACCAAAGACACTTTAAAGGTTGGTTTTACTACGGCACCTCCTTTTATTATTCAAGAAGATGGATTGTTAGAAGGTATAAACGTATGGCTATGGAAGCAGGTAGCGGATGATTTAGAACTGAATTATGAGTTGGTACAACTAGATTTTGCTGATATGCTTGATTCATTAAAGCAAGGCAATTTAGATGTTAGTATTAACCCTTTGACCATAACAGGTGATCGTAGTAAAGAAATGGAGTTTACCCACTCATTTTTTGCATCGCATTCCACCATTGCGGTAGCACAACAATCCTCTTTACAGCGTGTAAAACATTTTTTTAGTGCGTTCTTTCACATTAATTTTTTACGTGGATTCCTTTTTTTATTAGTGATGTTGTTATTTTTTGGTTGCATAACTTGGTTGGCAGAGCATAAAGGAAATCCGGAACATTTTCGACCGGGCTGGCGGGGTTTATGGGATGGACTTTGGTGGTCAATGGTGACCCTATCAACAGTTGGTTATGGAGATAAGGCGCCTAAAACAAGAATGGGAAAGGTCGCCGCCTTGGGATTGATGTTTAGTGGTTTACTTTTCGTATCAGGATTAACAGCAAGTATTGCCTCGAGCTTAACAGTGAATCAATTAGCCAATAGCAGTGAAGATTTTAATTCATTTAAGAAAAGGGCAGTGGGCACAGTTAAAAGTTCTGAAGCTGATGATTTTTTGAAAACACATTTTTTTAGAGATATTAATTTATATAAGGGGGTTGTACCGGGTTTACAAGATTTAAATGCGCAAAAAATAGATGCTTTTATTTATGACGAACCCATTTTACAATACCGTATTCGAAAAGATTCTTCTTTACGCAAGCTCGAGTTATTACCAATTAAATTTGATGTTCAGTTTTATGCTTTTGGTATAAAGAAGGATTCTGTATTACTAGAACAGGCCATTTCACAACGAATACTCGAAATAATTGAAACACAAGAGTGGGAGGTTGTGTTATCAGAATTTGGTTTAACCGAGCTATAAATACTTTCTAAACAGTAGTAATTGCTCATTACCTCTTGTAATAAGCTCTTGTCTTTGAAAACCTAATTTTTTAAGAAGTCCAATAGAGGCATGATTATCTTCAACAGTTATAGCCTCAATGATTTCAATCAGTAAGTCTTTTTTAGCGTAATCCAATATAGCCTTTGAAGCTTCGTGTGTATATCCATGTCCCGAATGATCTGGTAGGATTGCAAAACCTAAATCAGGGCTTTTCAAGTAATTTCGTTGTAATAGACCACATATGCCAATAACTTTTGAATTATTGCGTAAACTAATTTTATAAAGTCCAAAACCGTGTTTATTATAAGAAGGAATGATATTAGCTACTAAATACTTTTCAGCATCTGTTTCATTCTTAATTGTTCTATCGCCAATATATTTCAACCAGCCTGGGCTATTCATCAGTTCAAACATAAATTCACCGTCTTTAGCAGTGAACGGTTCAATAATTAGTCTTTTTAAAGAAGGTAATTTCACTTTGTTGGGCTAGGTTTTGTATAGTTGCGAGAAGGATTATCTACTATTAAAACCCAGTCATTACCTAAGCCAGAAGATGGGGGTGCGATTTTTAATTCTTTTACTTGAATGTTTTCTCCTTTAAAACTAGTCCCTGTCCTTGTATCGTACCACCATGTTGTAAAACTGTCGCCTTTTAAATTTTTTAAAGTAATACTTATTGCCTCCCCCATTGGAAAGTAGATCATAGCATAGTTTCCATCACTATCTCGTGTTGCTATAGTGTAATTGTTATCATCTATTTGATTATCGATAATCATTGATTGGTCTGGTATTCTATTTAAAAAAGGTCTCGAGAGCATAAGATTTTTAAGATGTTTAACTTGATTGGCCATAGGTAAATCTAGGGCCTGTTTCCATGGGCGTAATGGCTGATTAATACCCTCTTTATCTAAATCAAACATCTGCCAAACAGCATGACAACCATAAGTTTGACCGAATGCACCAGCAAAAACATTCCAATACATTATTCTTCTAATATCTCTTGCAGAAGAGTGCCCTAGTTCTTTTGCATTAAAACAATTAGGATGATCTTCATATAAAGGTTCTGCGTCTAAAACAGGTTTTGTGGGTTGAAGTTCGTAATCATGTGTTATATGCTTGTAAGTTCCTTGGTTTGCACAATGCCCTGTTTGGTGCATATTAAAATCGAGCCACTCTTCATTATGAAACCATGTTGATGAACCACCGTCTTCCTTAGGTTGCGGATGATAGGTGATTAAGACTTTATTTGAGGCATTATAAGACGATAAAATGCCCTTGGCCATGGCATTCCAGACATCAATATCCTTTGAATTTGCCCTTGGATTACGGTCACCTCCAAGCACCCATACAATATTGTCAAAATCTTTATACCGATTTGACATCCATTCTCCAAAAACAATGGAATTTTCTTCTGTGAATATTTCAGGACCAACTCCCCAACTTTTTGTGTCTAACTTATCTCCCCATGTTGGTAGTAGGGCTATATATATATCACGCTTTTTTGCTTCTTTTATAACCCAGTCTACATGTTCAAAGTATTTTTGGTTCGGGGTTGTTGGGTCATTATTTAGCAAGGGTTTCTCACCATAAGAATTAGGAGTATTTAAACCGTCAATTTCAGCTAATGCAACGGCCTGTATAACATTAAAGCCTTGTGATTTTCTTTTGTCAAGATACATTTGTACCTCGTTTCTATCACAGCGATGGAAAAGTTCCCAAGCCGTATCCGCTAACCAAAAGAAGGGTTTGTTATCTTCCGTGACCAAAAACCTTTTGTTGTCACTCACTTTAAGTTTTTGAGACATTGCATTATTAGATATGAAGCCTAAAACAATGAAAGAAATTATATAGAACTTACGCATTTTTAGAAATTTTAAAAATATTATAAATGGTATTAATGCCAAATCATATGACACAGTAACAAAGAAATCAACAAACCAAAACCAAACCATTTCACACCTTTATTGCCAAACTGAACATATTCTTTGACAGGTTTATTACCATTTTGAATAATTGTGGGTATGGCTACAATCAACAGTGCAACACTTATAATAACTAATGCTCGGATTAGATAATTCATATCAGGATAAAGCCATCTTGTGAGCAAATTAATTGGAAGAGTTGCTATAAAACCCAGTAATGCCAGCTTATTTTTTGGAAAGACTAAGAAAACGGCCACGCATATAATAACTACAAAACCTGTATTAAAAATATAGCGCAAATCGTTCAAAGCATGAGTAAAGGCTGATTCTGCGTTGGCTATTTTATATGAAATAAGAAAAATAGCGGTTATAATTCCTGTAATCAAACCTACTAAAATTGTTTTACGACCCGTAGCTACTACTTGTTGATCGGTTGCCTCTTTTCTTAAAATACCTTTATAAATATCTATAGAAAATAATGTGGCTAAAGAATTGAAAACGGAATCGATAGTACTCATCAAAGAAGCAAAAATTGCACAGAGCATGATACCTCGTAATCCCGTGGGGAGAAAATTAGTAACAATATACGAGAACGCTTTATCCGGTTCGTCTACCAGTGCTTCGGGTCCCAAAATACCAGCAAGAGCAATACCTGGAATAATTACTATTAATGCCATTAAGTATTTCATAACACCACCAACCATAAGTCCTGTTTGAGCATCTTTAAGGGTCCTAGCGGCCAAACTTCTTTGAATGACAGATTGATTAGCACACCAATAATTTATATTTAAAAAAAATAGACCTAACATACCTAACCACGGTAATTGTGGATGATCAATAGGTAAATGCAAGTGCATTAATTCTGGTGTTTTTTCATAGAGTTGCTCGAAACCTCCTAATTTTTTAATAGAAACCCAAAGTATCAATATTCCGCCAAGAGTTAAAATACCAAACTGAAGAATATCAGTTCGTACTACGGCCGCTAACCCACCAAAATAGGTATATATAGCCGAGAACACTCCTAAAAAAATAATTAGAACGATTAATCTTGTTAAACGATTTTCACTAATAAAAAGTAATTCATCTTGAAAGACCAATTCTGCAACATAAGCTCCCCACATTAAAGCGATACCTATACCTAAAAATGCGAACATTATAATATTAGCAATAGAGTAGGTAAGCGAGACCGTTTTACCAAGTCTGTTTTTTATGAATTGAGAGATGGTAACTACACGGTCTTTTAGATATAAGGGAACAAAAATGAAGGCAGCCATCCAAAGGCCTTGTATGGCATTGATTTCAAAATTTGCTTGCGCCAAACCGAATAGATATGCAGACCCCATCATGCCTAAAAACTGATATCCATGAACATTTGTTGCAATTGTTGAAAAAGCTATGGAATACCATTTTAATTTGCGGGAACCCAAAAAATAATCATCAATAGTGGCATCTTTATCTTGTCGACCACGCAAAGCAATAACCATTACTAAAACAAAATAGATTCCTACTACAATTAAGTCCATGCTTATTTTCGTTTCCCTTTTGCCAAAGGTGTTAAGGGCTGGTTTTTTGGTCTTCGACCATATGCTTCAGGTAAAGAGACTGTTTTTAATCTAGGTAATACATATTTAGCAAATAGCTTACACTCTTCATGATGCGGATAACCAGAGAAAATAAAGCTACGTATGCCCATATCAATATACTCTTGAATTTTATGATATATCTGATCTGGATTACCGACCAATGCAGCTCCACAACCTGATCGCGCTCTTCCAATTCCTGTCCATAAGCTGGGCTCCACAAAACCATCCATATCTGCTAATTCTCGCATTTCACTTTGCCTTGAAACTCCTAAAGATTTAGCGTCTTGCGCCCTTTCTCGAATTTCATCACCCTGCTGAATATCAATCTTAGACATTATTTTTTTTGCATGTGCTCGAGCCTCCTCTTCTGTCTCGCGAACTATCATGTGAATTCGCAAACCAAAATCAACAGTTCTTCCTTTTTCAGCGGCTTTTGCACTCATATTATGCATTAATTCTAGCAGTCTAGACTTCGTCTCTGGCCACATAAGATAAACATCACAATATTCTGCACAAAGTGCCACCCCCGCTGGGGAATATCCCCCAAAGTAGAGCAGGGGACCACCATTTTGCTGATAGGGCTGTACAGGTTCTGTTTTTAAGCCTTTTATTTTATAGAATTCACCTTCAAAGTCAATTTCGTCTCGGGTCCATGCTTGTTTTAATATTTGAATCACTTCTCTGGAGCGCTGATATCTGTTCTCAGAATCCAAATCTTCACCAGGTAAGTTTGAGGAGATAATGTTAATGGTTAAACGTCCATTAAGAATATGATCTAAAGTGGCTAATGCTCTTGCTAACATAGGGGGGTGAACTTCACCACAACGTATTGCAGCCAGCAGATTAATTGATTTTGTTAGTGGTGCGAGTGCGGCAGCAAAAGTCAAAGTATCTTGTCCAACCTGATATGAACTTGGACATAATACATTTCTATAGCCCAATTGATCAGCGGTTTGAACAATAGTAGAGGTGTTTTTCCAATCACTTTTTAAATGGTCATCAAATTGACCTAAATATTCAAAATCCCCGTTGCAAATAGGAGCGAACCATGATATTTCAGTTCCTTCTAATGCTTCTGAAGTAATTCTAATTTTATTCATTATAGCCTTTTACTGATCCCATATCCATTGTCAATGGACCAAATTCATGCGTTTTTGGAAGAAAGGCACCACTTTCAGTGATTATCCAATCATCCCAACTTGCTTTCAACCCACCAATCGGAATTACAGAGACCCACATTTTATAGCTGTTTGGAAAACCATTTTTATTCAAAAGCCATAAATAACTATCACCAGGTGTATCTCCTCCGGTGGTATAGGTAATTAATAAGCCTTTACTACCATCTTCCAAATCAACTATGCTTCTCTCTGTTCCTTTATCGAAAATCTTATAGGGGGCCACCAACCAAAAGGAATCATTATTAAAATAACTTAAGGCCTTTTTAATTAGTTTTTGTTTATCATTTGTATTTATGGCTACTCCATTTTCAATCACTTTATTTTGACTTGTATTATTGAGATTAAGACGAACTTCATAAGTATCCCATTTTACAACGCAAATCCCTAGTTCTTTATCCCAAACAAACTGATTGGCTCCATTTCTAAAAGTCCATTCTAAAAAACGAGTGTTTTTATAGGCTTCTATATTAAGTGCTGTTAGCATCTTGTTTGCTAACAAATCAGCTTCTTGACTTTTACTTCCTTCAGGCAAAGACTCACTTTTTATCCATCCAAACAGTATGAGAAGTAACAAGCCAAGACCTATAATGATACCGGTAACTTTTAAGAATTTTTTCATAAGCTCATTTTTTCTTTTATGGCTGATGCCATTATCGGCAATGCTTTTGGGTATAATCTAAACCAAAGTTCAGGTTCAAAAATTTCAAGCTCAGCTAAGGCAAGTTCACCTTCATTATCTTCAAAAATATCTACCCGTGCATAGATGGGTTGTTCATGACAAGCATCAATAACAGCTTCTGCAAATTTAATTTGCTCATTGGAAGCCTCATATAAAGCAACAGTGCCGCCATAGTCGTCTTGAACTCTAAAGTCACCTTGTTTGGCTTTCTTAACAACAGCATGTGTGAATCGGCCATTGAAAAGCACCATAGAAATTTCACCATCTTGAACAATACTCTTTTGAAATTCTTGAAGCATCAAAGCTTCATTAGTTATTAATTCTTTAAAAACTGCATCATGTTTTTCCCATTCTGAAAAATGAAATTTGTAGGTATGATGAGCGCCAGCAGCAACACATGGTTTTAAAACAAACTCATCTGAATTAAAATTGAAGTTGTTTTTTGCCTTTTGAATTGCTTGAAGAAGGTTTACATTCTCACCAGGTTCAATAAATAGTGTTTTTGGAATTTGAATTCCTTTTAAACTTAACGCTTTAAGGTAATGTTTATCAATATTCCAAGTAATAAGTGATGCAGAGTTGATAAACCTAGTCTTAACCGCAGTTTCTGTAATCCATTGCTTAAAGGTTTCAAAATGTTCAAAATAATCCCATGTAGTTCTGAATAATGCGTTTTTTGTTGAGCTCCAATCAAAACTAGTATCATTCCAAGCAACAAGATTAACCTTAAGATTTAACGCCTCAAGAGCTTTTAATACGATTTCATCTTCTAAAAGAATATTCTTATTAAAAGCATTAATTTTCGTTGGATTAATGTATCGAGATTCAGTAAGAAGGGTGATGTCAAACATATTAATGATGACTACAGTTAAATGTTAATATCCAACCGCTTTATCATCACCACGTTTATCAGCACCACCTTCTAAGCGACCATCTGGCAATATTTTAATGGCATCTACTTTGCCTCCAATTCTAGCAGGTCCTTCAAAAAGATTATAACCCTTGTCTTTAAGATTGGTCTTTAACTCATCAGAAAATCCTTCCTCTTCAAACAATATCATATCTGGTAGCCATTGATGATGAAATCGAGGAGCGTTGACAGCATCTTGCATGCTAAAGTCAAATTCATAAACATTTAAAATTGTTTGTGCTACAAAGTTGATTATTGTTGATCCACCAGGGGTTCCAACGACCATATAGAGCGTTCCATCCTTTTCTACAATGGTAGGAGTCATGGAGCTTAACATTCTTTTTTCTGGCTCAATACTATTGGCTTCAGCACCAATTAATCCAAACATATTCGGAACACCCATTTTAGAGCTAAAATCATCCATTTCATTGTTCAAAAAGATACCTAATTCTTCAGAATATAATTTAGACCCATAACCACCATTAAGTGTTGTCGTTGCTGAAATTGCATTACCTTGACTATCAACAATAGAGTAGTGGGTAGTTTGCATACTTTCAACGATTTCTACTTCACCATGGCTCACTTCTGAAGATGGTGTGGCTTTGTCAAAAGAAAAGCCTTCCATTCGTTGCAGTAAGTAATCGTCAGTTAAAATCACGTCTAAAGGTATATCTGTAAAGTCCGGATCACCAAGAAAATAGTTTCTATCCGCATAGGCACGGCGAGCAGCTTCAGTAAATAATTGGATTGTTTTTTCAGAATTATGTCCAAAGGACGCCAAATCATAAGGCTCCATCATTTTAAATATCTGATTCATTGTTACCCCACCGCTACTTGGCGGGCTCATAGATATAATTTTTAAATCTTTATAATTAAAAGTTACAGGGTAACGCCATTTTGCTTCATACTTTTCTAAATCTTCTTCAGTAATAAAGCCTCCATTTTCCTGAATAAAAGAAGCTAATTTTCGTGCTGTTTCTCCTTTATAAAACCCGTCTCGACCTTCATTCATTATTTTGGTTAGGGTCTTGGCTAATTGAGGGTATTTAATCGTATCTCCAGCTTTGAAACCTTGCGCAAACTTAGTGCTATCTCCGTTCACCTCGATAAATCGTTCTTTGTAGCCTTCCAATCTTTTTGCTTGCTTCTCCGTCACAACAACACCTCTATAGGCTAAATCTATCACGGGTTGTAAAGTCTCTTCTAGTGAAAGAGAACCATATTTTTTATGTACTTCTATAATTCCAGCCACGGTGCCAGGAACTCCAACAGCAGTAGCACCAACTGTACTCATATTAGGAATTACATTACCCAATGAATCCAGATACATATCTCGATGTGCGGCTAACGGCGCTTTTTCACGATAATCCAATCCGCCAATATCTCCCTCAGCTTTACGATATACCATAAAACCACCACCACCAAGGTTACCAGCAAAAGGAAAAGAAACTGCTAACGCCATTTCTGTAGCAACCATAGCGTCAAAAGCGTTACCTCCTTTTTTCATAATCTCAACACCAATTTTAGATGCTTCTTCTCTTGCCGAAACCACCATGGCCTTTTCCGCAATTTCACCGGTTGGCAGTACTGGTGCCTTTTTACAGTTGATTAAGGGGAGTAGGAATAAAAACAGTATTAATTTTCGCATAGTGAGTTGTATTTATGTTTGGAAAAGGTAATCAATTCTTCAAAAAAAGAAGTAAACTCGGTTTCAAAATCTGAATAATGCTCTTCAAGGTCTAAAATGGCAAAGTTCATTTTAGATTTATTCTTGGTGCGCCTATTCATCCCATCTAACACCCTTGAAATACCAGTTAAATTCGAGTAATTGTATAACCAATTATCGGCAATCATATAAGGCATCATGCGCTGGGTGCCCAAGGGAAGTATATCAAAGTTATCTTCAAGTAAATCATAAAAAGACTCTACATAACTATCTAAAGGCGTTTTGGAGTAGTTTTTCCAGTTCTTAGCTAAAAAATGATCATAGAAAATATCAACAATCACGCGGCTATAATGACTATAGTTTTTATGAAGCCTTTTACTACTTATTTTAGGAATGGCATGTGAATCTGTAAAAGTATCAATCTCACGATGCAATAAAATGCCTTTTTGAACGGTATTAGGTAAATGCTTGTATTTATTCGCTCTTATATGATCTGCAAAAAAATTACCGAGCGTAATTTCTGGATTATCAAAAGAAAGATAAATATGAGCTAAAAAATTCATTGGTTGAATTTACAAATTCGAAACACGATTTAAGAACCATCAATTTATATTTGCAAAAACTTTTTAAACAATATGACACTAATCAAATCAATATCAGGGATTCGAGGTACAATAGGAGGTAACACTGGTGATAACTTAACACCAATTGATGCAGTAAAGTTTGCAGCCTCATACGGTACTTGGCTTAGAAGCTATGCTGGTAAAGACGACCTAAAAGTTGTGATCGGACGTGACGCTAGATTATCTGGTGAAATGATACAGAATTTAGTAGTTTCTACTCTAGTTGGATTAGGTATTGATGTTGTTGATTTAGACTTGTCGACCACTCCTACTGTTGAAATTGCTGTTCCATTAGAGCAAGCTGATGGAGGTATTATCTTAACTGCAAGTCACAATCCCAAGCAATGGAATGCGCTAAAATTATTGAACGAGAAAGGTGAGTTTTTAGATGCTGCTCAGGGAGCTATCATTTTAGAATTAGCCGAAAAAGAAGATTTTGATTTTGCAGAAGTTGATGATTTAGGTAATATAACAAAGAATGACGCTTATATCGATGTTCATATTGATGAAGTACTTAATTTATCACTAGTTGACGCCGACATTATAAGAGCAAAGAAATTTAAGGTGGTAGTAGATGGCGTAAATTCTACGGGAGGTATTGCTATCCCTAAATTATTAAAAGAGCTTGGTGTTGAAGTGGTAGAATTGTATTGTGACCCAACAGGGCATTTTCCGCATAATCCAGAACCTTTAAAAGAACATTTGGGTGATATATGTGATTTGGTGGTAAAAGAGAAAGCGGATTTTGGTATTGTAGTTGACCCAGACGTGGACCGTTTGGCTTTTATAAGCAATGATGGCGAAATGTTTGGAGAGGAATATACGCTTGTCGCTTGTGCAGATTATGTTTTGAGTAAAACAAAAGGCAACACAGTTTCAAATTTATCATCATCTAGAGCCTTAAGAGATATTACCCAAAAACACGGTGGTACTTATGAGGCAGCAGCCGTTGGTGAAGTCAATGTGGTGACAAAGATGAAGGCTAACAACGCAGTTATTGGTGGAGAAGGAAATGGAGGAATTATATATCCTGAAAGTCATTATGGAAGAGATTCTTTAGTCGGTACTGCTTTGTTTTTAATGCTGATGGCTGAAAAAGGAGGTACTGTTGCTGAATTACGAGCAAGCTATCCAAGTTATTTTATGAGCAAAAAGAAAATTCAACTCACTCCTGAATTAGATGTGGATGGTATTTTAAGTACAATGGCTAAAAAATATGAAAATGAAGATTTATCTACCATTGATGGTGTAAAAGTAGACTTTGCTGAAAACTGGGTTCATCTTCGTAAATCAAATACGGAGCCTATCATTAGAATCTATACCGAAGCTAAAAGCCAAGACGATGCTAATGCTTTGGCCGATAAAATTATTGCAGAGATTAAAGCTGTTGCTGGATTATAACCCAAATATTCAAGTAGAATTTTATTCCCTTTTACATGAGATGCTTTGTGCCTTAGCATGGTATTAATTCGGTTTAATTTCTTTTTTCATTTTGACCTTAGTGAAGAATCCCACATAAATTTGCTCTGTGCACAAATATGATAAGTTTAATAACAACTTAGATGAACTATACACTTTAAACATTAATCAAAAAAGGCCGCTAATAACCCCGTTTTCATCGATATCAATATTTTCTGAAGAAGGATGAGTCGGTAGCCCAGGCATACGCATAATGTTACCGGTAATTGGGACTAAAAATCCGGCACCGGCAGCTATTTCAATCTCCCGAACTGTAATAATAAAGTCTTTCGGCCTACCTAAAAGTTTAGGGTTGTCTGATAATGATTTTTGCGTTTTTGCAATACAAATAGCTAAGTGATCTAGACCTAAATCACTAATCTTTTTCAGATCTCTTTTTGCTTGTGCAGAATAATCCACATGTTTTGCACCATAAATTTTTGTCGCAATAGTTTCAATTTTATCCGTAACGGAAGATTTCCATTGATACATTGGAGTAAAATCAGAAGTAGTCTTTTCAGCAATAGCAATTACTTTCTCTGCTAAATCTAAAGCGCCTTCACCGCCTTTTTCCCAGACATTGGCGATAGCTACTTGTACACCGAGCTTTTTAGCAGTGTTTTTAATGATTTCAATTTCTTCATCAGCATCACTTAGAAACCTATTAATTGAAATTACCGGACTTACATTAAATTGTTTAATATTTTCTACGTGCTTTTCTAAATTCGGAATGCCTTTTAAAAGCGCCTCGGTATTCGTGGTTTTCAAGTCGCTTAAAGGAGCGCCACCATGATATTTTAAAGCACGAACGGTTGTAGTTAATACTACAGCTTTCGGAGACAAACCTGCGCTTTGACACTTGATGTCAAAGAACTTTTCCGCTCCTAAATCAAAACCGAAACCGGCCTCAGTAACTACATAGTCTGAAAACGTCATCCCCATTCTTGTAGCGATTACTGAATTCGTTCCTTGCGCAATATTTGCAAATGGTCCACCGTGGATTATAGCAGCATTTCCCTCAATAGTTTGAACTAGATTTGGTTGTATTGCATCTTTTAATAAGGCTGTCATTGCGCCTTCAGCTTTCAAATCTCTGGCATATATTGGTGATTTATCGAAAGTGTAGCCGATAAATATGTTTCCCAGTCTTTTTTTAAGGTCAGAAAGATTTTCCGCAAGGCATAATATGGCCATTATTTCAGAAGCTGCAGTAATATCAAAACCAGTTTCTCTTGGAATACCCGAACCAGTGCCGCCCAATCCAACAATAATATGCCGTAAAGACCTATCATTCATATCAACGACACGTTTCCATGAAATGGTTCTTGGGTCTAAATTTAAAGAATTGGTTTTACTCTGAATATTATTATCAATCAAAGCAGACAATAGGTTATGAGCTTTTTCAATTGCCGCAAAATCTCCAGTAAAATGGAGATTGATATCTTCCATTGGTAAAACCTGTGAGTATCCGCCTCCAGTAGCCCCACCTTTAATACCAAAAACAGGACCTAAAGAAGGTTCGCGTAAAACAACCGTGGTCTTTTTACCTAATCTATTTAATCCTTCAGTCAAACCTATGGACATTGTGGTTTTTCCTTCACCTGCTGGGGTAGGCGATATGGCCGACACTAAAATCAGATTAGCTTTTGAAGCCTTTTCTTTGTTAATTAGTGAAATTGGAAGCTTTGCTTTATACTTCCCGTATGGCTCAATGGAATCAAGAGGTATGCCTGTTCTTTGAGCGATTTCTGAGATGGGTTTTAGGGTAACTTTACGAGCAATATCTAAGTCATTCATTTCAGCTGGTTATATGATTTGAAGATACTAAATAAACGAATTAGCAACTAGAAAATACTAATCGAACTTTTTATGCTCTTTGCCCATATGTTTAAACCTGTTGTGCGTCCATAAATAGTATTCAGGAGCCTCACGAATAGACGCTTCAAGACCGCTCATAAAACGTTCTGATATTTCATAATCCGGCAATTCTCTTGGACTTTCAGTTATGACATTGAAAGTAGCAGAATAGTATCCTCGTTTTACTTTTCGTACTTGTAAAAAAATAGGCACTAGATTGTGTTCTTTACACAAACGTTCTCCACCAACATGAATAGGAACGTTAACCCCTAAAAATTCTTTCCAATGTCTAGGTCTGTTGAGCATAGGAGACTGGTCACTTGCTATGCCTAAAACAAAGTTCTGCTTGTTTTTTACAAGGTCGGCTATTATTTGTCTTGATTCTACGGTTCGTATTAAAGTAGTACCAAATCTTCCACGAATTTTTTTGAGGAGTTTCTCAAAATATTGATTGCTAATTTTCTGATAGATACCAAAGGCTTTGGGTTTAAGCCTTGTATTCAGTGCTAGAAGCCATTCCCAACTCGCATAATGTCCTGCCAATAAAACCGTACTCCTATTTTGAGCAGCATATTCATTAATGATATGCTCATTGGTCAAAATAAAACGTTTATCCATCTGGGCTACTGTCATGCCCATTGTTTTGATAATTTCTAACATGTTATCACACATATGAGCATAAAACTTCTTTTGAATATGAAGAATTTCTTCTTCCGACTTATTGGGAAAAGCTAAATGCAGATTTTTATTTACTAATTTTTTCCGGTAGCCAATAACATGATACATCAACAAATAAAGACCATCAGAGATAAAATAAAGAAGTGTAAATGGTAAACGTGAAATAATCCAAATTAGTGGATAAATTAATAGAAAAGCCAGTAGTTGCATGTAAAAAACGTATGCGCAAATATAGCTATATTTGACACTTAACTTTATTTGTAATGTACAATTTACACATAGCAACAATTGCTATAATCGCTGCAAATATTTTGGTCTCTATTAGAGGGTTCAACGACATTGGTTTTTTTGAACGTTACAAGTTTAGTATTGGAGGTATTAAGGCTGGTCAGAAAGAAAGAACCATTACTTCTGGCTTTTTACATGTTGATTTTTCACACCTACTTTTTAACATGTTTACCTTATATTTTTTTGCAGATGTAGTTATTTCTTCATTTGGTCCGACGAAGTTTTTAATCATTTACTTAATTAGCCTATTAGCGGGCAGTCTTTTGGCATTGTTCTTTCATAAAGACGAACCTTACTATAGCGCAGTTGGGGCTAGTGGAGCGGTTACAGGGGTTTTATATTCTGCGATACTATTATATCCAGATATGACCTTAGGTTTTTTCTTTATTCCTATACCCTTACCGGCTTATGTATTGGGTATTGGATATCTTCTATATTCTATTTATGGAATGAAGAAGAGATTGGGTAATATTGGACATACGGCTCATTTTGGTGGTGCAATTGGGGGGTATTTGATTACATTGCTATTCAATCCCAGTTTATTAGCAACGGATACGCTAGTTGTAGTATTGTTGGCTTTGCCCATTATTATCCTTTTTGTTTTAGAAAAATTAGGTAAAATTTAAAATATATTATCAATTTATGTAAGAATATTCTTATTTATTAAGAATATTTCAAAGAATTGGTGTATTTCATCGAATTTATTGTACACTTTACATAAGATGTAGGTTTTTACATCGTTTAACATTTACCAAACGAATTAAAGCCCAACTCTTATGAAAAAAGTTCTACTTTATGCCTTTTTGGTTTCTATAGTTATTACCTCATGTACAGATAGCACAACTATTTTTGAGCAAGAAGAAGCTAGCTTTGGAAATGAAACTAATGCCACAGTTTTAACCAATAGTATTGTTTATGATAAAAGTGGAGCCATGGAAATTTATGAAGAGAATTTTCAAAACGGAGCACAATCCATTTTTGCTAATGAACAGGCAGGTAATTATCCATTAGCTTTAGTGGCTCAGGTTACCCCACCATCGTTTAGTGGTGCCGAAAATTTAACGGCAACTGATATCCATATTGATGGAGATTACGCTTATATATCATATAACACTGCTGGTGCCGATTATAAGGGAGCTGTAGATATTGTCAATGTAAGTGATCCTGCTGCACCAAGGTTAACAGGTAGAGCCTATTCTTATGATAAAGATTTAAATGCAATACATTATAGTAATGGCTATATCTATGTTGTAGGTGGTGTAGACGCAGAGCAATCTGCTTTAGCCTCTGCAAATTCAGTAGTAATTAAAGTTGCAGCTAGCAATGGTAGGTTTGATACTTCTGATTTGACATATAATTATCAAGAAGGATTTAATGCTAATGATGTGCTTGTGGCCAATGGTAGTCTTTATGTGACTAGTGGTCGAGACGGTTATGTTACTGAATTTGATACTAGTAGTTTAGAAATAGTAAATGAAGTTCCTTTTCAAGATTTACGCTCAGTCGTTATTAAAGATGGTACGTATTTAGTCTTGGATGCGAGTGCTGGAGTTAGAATTTTAAATTCCGATTTACAAGAAACTTCTCAAATTCAAATAGATTCTGATTTTAGAGAAGCCGATAAAAGAACGCTAGATATTATGGGTGATAAGGTTATTGTAGCTGAAGGAAGAAATGGTGCGGGTGTATACAATATCAATACTGGTGCATTTCAAGAATATATTCCAATTACTATTAACCCTGCTGATGTTATCGAAAGTGATATAGTCACTAATGCTACTGCCTATAATGAAGGTGTTATTTTAATGGCTAATGGAGGTGCTGGCCTTGGTTTGGCAGAAGAAGAGGATGATATATTGAGTACTGTTGGTGTTATTGAATTAGATGGTTCTACGAACTACGTAGCATCAAAAGGAGATTATATTTTTGCAGCTTCTGGTCGTGAAGGACTTCAAATTATTAAAATGAATAAACCTTCTGAAGACCTTGCAGAAAAATGTTCTGGGACGCCGACATATTCAGGGAATGCTAATTTAAACGTAGCAGCTAGCCAAAGTTTGGCTTATAGCGGTTCTAGAAGATTTAGATCTATTTCCGTATCGGGTTCTTTATTATTATGTGGAACTTGGACGGTAAACAATGCGGTATCTATTGCGGATAATGGTCTTTTTGAAATGAGAGGGACCTTTATAGTTGCTCGAAACAATAGAAGACGTGATTTAACTGTCGGAGAAAATGCCACATTACGGATTGAAGGTAATCTTACTATATACGGTGACCTTATTCTTGAAGATAATGCTACAGTTGAATTTATAGGAGACACCTCAAGAGTTAATATTTTTGGCAATGTCACCGGTGCTAACAATGCAAATGTTCTCGGAACATTTGATGACATACAAGATAAGTTCTAGTAATAACAAAAAGAAAAGCCCTAAAAATTATCAAGGGCTTTTTTATTGTAGAAAAAATTCTTTATTTAATTCAACAGCTCAGCAACCTTTTGTTCTAGAGCAGGACCTCTTAAGTTTTTAGCAATTATAACACCATTTTCATCTAACAAAAAAGCGGCAGGTATGGCGTTCACGTTATACAATTGTGCAATAGGACCTTGAAAATATTGTAAATTACTAATGTGATTCCAAGCTAGACCATCAGTTTCAATGGCGTTTAACCAATCGTTTTCTTTTCTATCCAAAGAAACACCAAGCACATTCAATCCTTTATCCTTATACTTTTCGTAAACCGAAACAATATTTGGGTTTTCAGCGCGACATGGTTTACACCAGGCTGCCCAAAAATCTATCAGCGTTATTTTTCCTTTTACATCATTTAAAGCCAAAGTTTCACCATTTGGGGTAGGACCCGAGAAATTTGGAGCTACAGAACCAATCTCCGTACCTTTTGCTTTATTAATTTTTTCTCCTACTCTAATACCTGCAGGTGTTCCTTTTATTTCTTCACTTAAACCATCATATAACGGCGCCAATTCATTAGCCGGTAGTGTTTTGGTAGATACTGCTTTTTCTAAAATTAATACCGATATCAATGCATTTGGATTTTCCTTGATGAAATCAAGATCAAAGGTTTTTGCTCGGTCTTGCAATTCCATAAACTCTTCTCGTAAAGAATTCATTAAAACGGTATCACCGCGAGCTCCTTTAAACTCAGCATTCATCGATTTAGACATAGAACTTATGGTTCTAATCTCTTCTAAGTAATTCATAAAAAGGTCATTCTGAGTTGTACCCTTGATTTTATGAAATGTTAAACTATCCTTTTGTGCTTTAAAAGAAATTTTACCATTTTCCAGAATAAGCGGCGCATTCCCTGAGAATCCTTCAATCATTATATAGTGTACTTTTAAATCGTCAGCAAGTCCAGTGAATGTAAATGAACCGTTTTCGATTAAAGTAGTATCAACGTCAATCAATGTTCTGGCCAAAGAATCTGTTGTTTTTAAAAATACTCGAGTTGAATCTTTTAATTCACCCCTAAGTTCTCCATTAACAGTATATCCATCCGAATTTGAACTACAACTGGCTATTACGACAATAATGACAAGTAGAAATACTCTTTTGATCATGCTCTAAATATTTTATTCAAAGGTAGGAATATTGAGAAGCAAAAAAAAAGTGCTTGTATGAACAATCACTTTTAAGGCATATGTGTTTAAGATTAGAACTGATATCGGAGACCGATAGCAAAATCAAATAAGAAGTCATTGTCAAATTCGCTAAAGCCAAGTAAGCCAATTTCGGGCCTCATATCTAAAGAAATTAAAAGAGGAATATCAAAATCATATTCTATGCCCAAATTTCCTGCAGCAAATACAAAAAGACCGTCATCTCTATCTCTGTCGGGCACCGCCTCAAAATCAGAATTACCAACGCCGCCACCAAAACCATAATACCAATTAAATCCGCCATCAATATTTCGAACCCATTGATATACGCCTGCGAGTTTAAAAGCATCAAATTCACGGCTATCGCGCCAACCTAAATTAAATTCAGCTCTGTTGTATCTTCCAATAGACTTTTGATAAGAAATTTCAGCTCCGAAACCATCACTATCACCCAAACGCAGGCCTAGAGTATGCTCAGATATGTTTTGTGCGCTAACCCAAGTTGTTGCAAAAACGAAAATGCAAGTAAAAATTGTGGTAATCTTCATAAGTTGTTCTTTAAATTGAAAATTAAGAATAGCTTTGTTCTAACTATTATGTTTTAACTCTACTTGGTAGTCAAAAATTGTTCCAAATTGGATATATCTTTATTGGTTTACTTAAAAAAAGAATTAAAAGGCGAGTTGTTTTATGATGATTTGTCAAAAACAATTTATGCAACAGATGCTTCGGTTTATAGAAAGATACCATTAGCAGTTGCCTTTCCAAAAGATAGTGAAGATTTAAAGATTTTAGTTCATTTTGCTACTAAAAATAGGATTGGTCTTATTCCGAGAACAGCAGGAACATCTTTAGCCGGACAATGTGTTGGCGAAGGTATAATTGTAGATACCTCTAAGTATTTTACAAAAATCTTACATTTAAACGAAGAAAAACGACAAGTCGTCGTACAACCAGGGGTTGTGCGTGATGAGCTCAATCGGTATTTAAAACCATTTGGTCTTTTTTTTGGCCCAAATACATCAACTTCCAACCGGTGTATGATTGGGGGTATGGTAGGTAATAACTCTTCTGGAACCACTTCAATACAATATGGCGTAACAAGAGATAAAGTGGTGTCCATGCAAACTGTGCTTTATGATGGTAGTGAAGCAAAATTCGAAGCTATTTCAAAATCGGCTTTTAAATTAAAAACACAAGAAGAAACCTTAGAAGGTAAATTATATAAAGTCATAGAAAATGAACTTGCTGATGTTGGCATACAAGATAATATCATCAAAGAATTTCCAAAAGCGAATATCCATCGTCGTAATACTGGTTACGCTGTTGATGAATTACTAAAAAATGATGTGTTTAGTTCTAGCAAAGAGCAGTTTAACATGTGTAAGCTACTCAGTGGGAGTGAGGGCACATTGGCTTTTACCACTGAAATAACACTGCAATTGGATGTTTTACCCCCTGAACATGCCGCTATGGTTGCTACGCATTATAAAACCCTTGAAGACTGTTTAAGTGATGTTGCTCCAGTCATGAAACACCCTTTACATCTGTGTGAAATGATGGACAAGGTTATTTTGGATTGTACCAAAAACAATAGACAGCAGCTAGCTAACCGTTTCTTCGTTAAGGATGACCCGGCCGCTATTTTAATGCTAGAACTAAAAGCAGAGAGTAAAGCTGCACTAGAAAAAAAGATTGGTGAATTACAAAAAACCATAACTCTTTCAGGATTAAGCTATGCTAGTCCGGTTTTATATGGAGACGATATTAAGAAAGCGATTGAACTGCGTAAAGCTGGGCTTGGACTTTTAGGTAATATGGTTGGAGATAAAAAGGCGGTTGCTTGTATTGAAGATACTGCTGTTGCCTTAGAAGACTTGAAAGAATTTATAGCAGAGTTTACAGCAATTATGAAAGGGTATAAGCAAAGTGCCGTGTATTATGCTCATGCAGGTGCGGGAGAATTGCATTTAAGGCCCATACTGAATTTGAAGAAATCAAAAGATGTAAAGCTGTTTAGAAAGATTACTACAGATGTAGCTAAATTGACCAAGAAGTATAAGGGTAGTTTTAGCGGTGAACATGGTGACGGTATTGTAAGAGCAGAATTTATTCCTTTAATGATTGGTGAAACGAATTATCAACTTTTAAAAAGAGTAAAGAGCTATTTTGATCCATTTAACATTTTTAATCCTGGAAAAATTGTAGATGCTTTACCAATGGATGCATCGCTACGTTATGAAATTGATAGAGAAGAGCCTGAAGTTAAAACATTACTTAATTTTTCAGATAGCGAAGGTATTTTAAAGGCTGCGGAAAAGTGCAATGGAAGTGGAGATTGTAGAAAATCACATCAAATGCCTGGTGGTATGTGTCCAAGTTATCATGCTACTAAGAATGAGAAAGATACGACACGTGGTCGAGCCAATGCTTTGCGCGAATTTTTGACAAATTCAGACAAGCCCAATCAGTTTGACCATAAAGAATTAAAAGAGGTTTTTGATTTGTGCTTAAGCTGTAAGGCCTGTGCAAGTGAATGCCCAAGTAATGTCGATGTAGCAACCTTAAAAGCTGAATTTCAATACCAGTATCAAGAAACGAATGGGTATTCAGCCAGAAGTAAACTTTTTGCTTATAACACTCGAATAAATGCACTTTCAAGCAAGATTGCAGGCTTAACTAATATCGTATACGATTCTCCAGTTGGAACACTACTAAAAAAATCAAGCGGTGTTGCTATTGAAAGAAGTTTGCCCAAAGTACATCGCTTTAATTTTGAAAAATTTTTAAAAAATCAAGCTTCGAAAAAACCATCAAAAGATAAAGTTGTGCTCTACATTGATGAGTTTACAAGATATTTAGATATTGAAGTAGGTAAAGATGCCATTTTACTATTAGCAAACTTAGGTTATGAGGTGCAATTGTTTTTTGCTGAAAGTGGACGTACTTATCTTTCAAAAGGCTTCTTAAATCAAGCAAAGGCCTTAGCAAAAAAGAATGTCACAGCATTAAAATTGTTTAAAAATCAGGGTTTACCAGTTATTGGTTTAGAACCTTCTGCCATTTTATCTTTTAGAGATGAATACAAACGCTTTTTTGAAGACCCAGAAATCGCAGAGAAAATAGCAGACAACTGTTATTTAATTGAAGAGTTTCTTTCAAATGAAATATCAAAAGGAAGCATAACCTCAGACGTATTTACAAAAGAAAGCAAACAAGTAAAAATTCATAACCATTGTCATCAAAAGGCACTATCTAATCAAAAAGTGACTTTTGATATGTTGAATCTTCCAACAAATTATGAAGTGACCATCATAGCTTCTGGCTGTTGTGGAATGGCAGGTTCTTTTGGATATGAAAAAGAACATTATGAAGTTAGTATGCAAATAGGGGAGTTAAAATTGTTTCCTGCGGTTCGCAAAGCAAAGGAGGATACCATTATTTCAGCGAATGGCACAAGCTGTAGACATCAAATTAAAGATGGTACCCAACGAACGGCATTACACCCCGTCAGTATCTTGAGACAAGCCTTGCTTATCAAATGAATTTGGTTCATCCTCTGTTGTTTTCACCTCAATATCACTAATATCATTCTTGTCAGTGATTGAGGCTATAAGTTCATTCATATCCATATCTTTCAAGTCTTCATCCATAAAAAATGGAGAAAGCTTATCATGATTATAATGATATATTTTCCAGCGTTTAAAGGAATATTCTAAGGCCGTTAAATTTTCAACCCAATCCCCTGAATTAAGATACATGGTTTTTCCTTGCTTGTTCTCGTAAACCTCTTTTTTTGGTTGGTGAATATGGCCGCAAATGACATAGTCATAGTGATTTTCAATTGCTAAGTCAGCAGCTGTTTTTTCAAAATCATTTATGTACTTGACGGCACCTTTTACGCTATTCTTTATCTTTTTTGAAAGCGAATACTTTTCTTTCCCCAACTTATTCAAGAACCAATTAATTAAACGGTTTATCAATATCAACATATCATAACCGTACCCACCTAATTTAGCCAACCATTTGGCATTTTGAATAGATACATCAAAAACATCACCGTGAAAAATCCAAGCTTTTTTGCCATCTAAATTTAAAACCAATTTATTGGCAATCTTTATGTTACCCATTGAGGTATATGCAAATTTGCGAAGCATCTCGTCATGATTACCTGTAACATAGAAGACTTCGGTGCCTTTTGAGGCCATTCCAATAATCTTTTTTAAAACCTTTAAATGGGAGGGTGGAAAATATCGTTTTTTGAATTGCCATATATCAATAATATCTCCATTAAGTATTAACTTTTTGGGTTGAATACTATTCAAATACGTAATTAACTCATCCGCATGACAGCCATAAGTTCCAAGATGTACATCTGATATAATGGCTAGCTCTATCTTCCTTTTTTTCAATACAATAGAATTTATCTACAAAGTAAAGGTGTAGGAATAAACTGTAGCTTGATTTGAGGTCAAGAGTTTGTCAGCATATTGTTAAAAAAACATTACGGTATATTTTTTTTGTTTCAAAATCATTAAGTTCTTCTTTTGTTTTTGTGTAAAATTTATAAAAATTACCTTTGAAAACTTCTAAGTGTAACTCATGGCAGGCAATTCTTTTGGTTCAATTTTTAGGTTAACAACGTTTGGAGAATCTCATGGTAGAGCATTGGGTGGGGTTTTAGATGGTTGTCCTGCGGGCATTACTTTAGATATAGATGCAATTCAAAATGAACTAAACCGAAGAAAACCAGGTCAATCAGCGATTGTAACACAACGAAAGGAACCGGATACAGTCGAAATTTATTCTGGAATTTTTGAAGGAAAAACTACGGGAACGCCCATAGGTTTTGCCATTCATAATACCAATCAGAAGTCAAAAGACTACTCTCATATTAAAGACTCTTATCGTCCCTCACATGCTGATTTTGTGTATGATAAAAAATACGGCTTTCGTGATTATCGAGGTGGTGGTCGCAGTTCAGCGAGAGAAACTGCAAGTAGAGTAGTGGCTGGAGCTATTGCAAAACAGTTTTTAAATGCTATTGAAATAAATGCATTTGTGTCTCAAGTAGGTGACCTAAAATTAGAAGTTCCTTATCAAGAGCTTGATTTTAGTCAAATAGAAAGTAATGCAGTCAGATGTCCAGATATGGAAACGGCTTCTCGAATGGAAGACTACATCAAAGACATCAAGAAGCAAGGGGATACTATTGGCGGAATTATTACTTGTGTAGCCAAAAATGTACCTATTGGTCTTGGAGAACCAGTTTTTGATAAACTGCATGCTGAATTAGGCAAAGCCATGTTGTCCATTAATGCAGTAAAAGGTTTTGAATATGGTAGTGGTTTTTCAGGTGTAGCTATGAAAGGCAGTCAGCACAATGATCAGTTCAATACTGACGGAAGCACTATTACCAATTTAAGTGGAGGGGTACAAGGCGGTATTAGTAATGGAATGGATATTTACTTTAGTGTCGCTTTCAAACCTGTTGCAACAGTCTTACAGTCTTATGATACTATAGATAAAGAAGGTAATAAAGTTACCACACAAGGAAAAGGACGACATGACCCTTGTGTTGTACCAAGAGCCGTTCCTATTGTTGAGGCAATGACTGCTTTGGTTTTAGCCGATTTTATGTTATTGGCCAAAACCAATAAAATCTAATTCTTCACATTAGTGGTTTTCCGTTCAAAATAGTATCTTACTACGCAAATATTCAATATGCGTAAACTAGAATTACATTGGCAAATAATGATAGGTATGGTATTGGGACTGGTGTTCGGTTTCGGTATGACTTATATGACGGGCGGAAAAGAGTTTGTTACGAACTGGATTGCCCCTTTTGGTACTATTTTCATTAAGCTTCTTAAACTCATAGCAGTACCATTAATTTTAGCCTCCTTAATTAAAGGAATATCTGATTTAAAAGATATTTCAAAGTTTAGAAATATTGGTCTTAGAACCATAGGTATTTATGTAGGTACTACAACTGTTGCCATAATTTTAGGTCTTGTTTTAGTAAATGTTATGGAACCCGGTACTGGAGTTTCTGAAGAAACTATAGAGAAACTAACGTCTACTTATGCCAATGATAAAGGTGTTACGGCTAAGCTTGCAGAAGCTTCTCGCCAAAAAGAAAGTGGCCCTTTGAAGTTTATTGAAGATATGGTTCCAGATAACGCAGTAAGTGCCTTAGGTAATAATCAGTTGATGCTACAGGTTATTTTCTTCACCATTTTTATGGGAATATCGATGTTGCTTATTGGAGAGGAAAAAGCAAAACCATTAAAAAAATTCTTTGATTCGCTTAATGATGTAGTTTTAAAAATGGTCGATTTAATAATGCTAACAGCACCCTATGCGGTATTTGCATTATTAGCTAACGTAGTGGTTTCGTCAAGTGATCCTGAAATTCTATTAGCGCTATTGAAATATGCAGGAGTCGTGGTTTTAGGGCTATTCTTAATGATAGTGTTCTATTGTATTTTAGTGTCAATTTTTGCGAAGAAAAACCCTTTCTGGTTTTTAAAACAGTTAAGTCCTGCACAATTACTAGCTTTTTCAACGAGTTCAAGTGCTGCCACCTTACCAGTAACTATGGAACGTGTAGAAGAGCATATTGGGGTTGATAAAGAAGTCTCTAGTTTCGTTTTACCTGTTGGTGCGACTGTCAATATGGATGGAACAAGCCTGTATCAAGGCATTGCTGCGGTTTTTATTGCGCAGGCTTTGAGTTTTGATCTTCCGGTTAGCGCTCAGCTAACCATTGTTTTAACAGCCTTATTAGCCTCGATTGGAACGGCAGCCGTTCCTGGAGCAGGTATGGTGATGTTAGTAATAGTGCTAGAGTCTGTCGGGTTTCCACCAGAAAAATATGCCATTGGTCTTGCTTTGATTTTTGCTGTTGACAGGCCTTTAGATATGTTGCGTACCGTAGTGAATATAACAGGAGATGCTACTGTAGCAACAATTGTGGCCAAATCAGTTGATAAATTGCATAAGCCAAAACCAAAAAATTGGGATGACCATTACGATGAAGTGAAATAATCAATCAATACGAGAAGTTATGAATATTTGTTTTTTAATGTATCCTTGGGAGGAAATCGACCCGGAGAACGACACTAGTCTTGCATTAATCCATGAATGTGTAAAACGTGGGCACGGTGTAGCGCTTTGTAGCCCTGTTAACCTTACTATTCGAAATAGTGTTACCAACGCTTTCTGTACTGTTGTCAATAGAATGGATAAGGTTTCAAATAATCTAAAAACATTCTATAAACAAGCTAGTTTAAGGGAGGAGATGTTGCCTCTAGCAGGATTTGATGTTCTGTTTATGAGAGCAAATCCGCCTTTAGACCCCATCATGCTTAACTTCTTAGATTCTGTAAAGGATGATGTATTTATTGTCAATTCATTACAAGGGCTTCGTGAAGCAAATAACAAATTATACACCGCAGCTTTTGGAGATAGCCATAGCAATATTATACCGGTAACACATGTTTCTAAGAATAAGAATTATTTGGTGCAGCAAATCAAAGAGTCTGCTGCTGATAAAATGATTTTAAAACCCCTAAATGGCTTTGGAGGATCAGGTGTGATTCTTATTGAAAAATCGGCAATGAGTAATATAAAATCATTGTTAGATTTTTATGTAACTAACTCTGATGGAAGCTCTAACTATGTCATCCTTCAAGAATACATTGAAGGTGCAGACCAAGGCGATGTCCGTATTCTTTTATTGAATGGAGAACCGATTGGAGCAATGAAACGCGTACCAGGTTCTGATGACCACCGCTCGAATGTTTCGGCAGGGGGTACCGTTGCAAAACATGCTATGACCAAACAAGAAAAAGCCTTATGCAAACAAATAGGACCAAAATTGGTTAAGGACGGGTTATTCTTTGTTGGTATTGATGTAATAGGCGGTAAACTAGTTGAGGTAAACGTTATGTCTCCAGGTGGTGTTACGTATATGAACAAAGTATACAAGACTAAAATTCAATGCAAGGTTATTGACTTTGTTGAAAGTAAGGTTTTAGACCAGCTAGAGGCTTTTAATAGACGTTCTCGCTTACGTAACGAGGTTCAAAATGCTTAGGCTCTCTGTTTCTGAAATTATTCAAAAGATAAATTCAGAAGAAGTATTTGATGCTGTTGCCGAAGACTATTCTTTCACTCTTAAAATTGATAAATACCAGCCCTTTATTTGTGCAGCCGTACATGACGGACATCAATTCCGAAAATCATTGTGGTCTAATTGTATTCATACCGAATATGAACGTTGGTATGAAGAAGACCCTTGCACTAAGCAAATGGTGCAATCTCAACCAATTGTTTTAGCTGGTTGCGATAGTCGTTTTGAATACGATTTAAACAGACCACCAGAATCAGCAGTCTTTGACACTGCATGGGGCAAAAAACTTTGGCAGAAGCCTTTGAGCGAAAAAGAAATAAATCAAAGCCTTTCTAAACACGCTAATTTCTACAAAGTAGTATACGCTTTAGTCAGTAAGCTAGAAAAAATGCACAGTAAAGCTATTGTTTATGATATGCATAGTTATAACTGGAAACGGTGGGATAGGGAGGTTCCTACCTGGAACTTAGGTACTACAAATATTGATAACGACCGTTTTGGCGATATAGTAAGTAGTTGGAGCACAAAGCTTGGTGCTATTAAATTACCACATGATTTACCACAGACCTCTTTGATTAATGACACTTTTCAAGGAAATGGGTATTTTTTAAAGTTCATCACTCAAAATTTTAAGAACACGCTTGTACTGGCTACAGAAATCTCAAAAATATACTGTGATGAATTAACTGGCGTTATTTATCCAGAAGTGGTTAAAACTGTGGAGGAACAGTTGAAAGAATTGATACCTTTGCAGACTGAAGAATTTCTACAGCAAATATGATTCCTGTAAAAGAACAGAACGATTTACAAAGCCAGTACCCTGCATTATTTGATATAGACTCCAACTTAAACAGGTTGGTCAAGCGTATTGAACTATTGAGCTATGTAAATCCTCTAAATATCGAAAAAGAGAAACAAGGCTTTTTCTCTTCAAAATTCACCTCGGAGCCAACTTTTAAGTACCCTAAACTAAAGTTTGACCCTTATAAACTCCAACGTTTGTTCTTTTCACAGCGATTAGAACGAATTCAAGATGACACCATTCATAAGTTTTATCAAGATGTTGTTTATTACTATGCCAATATGATTCAGTGTATTGAAACTATTGGGCGTGGAAAAAAATTCTATTACAATTCATTACGGGTATATGGTACCCCTACCGAAAAAGATGTTGATAATGCGAAGTTCATTTTGCACTATAGCGACGAACCTTCTGGTATTGAAATGGACAAGGTATATTCTGCAGAACAGGCTAAAGATTACTTTGAAGAATTCGCAGCTCAATATGATTTTCCCTTAAATGTGAAGTTTTCAGTTCATATTTCGGCCGATGCTATGGTCAGTAATGCCACTAGAACACTTTTCATTAAAAAGAACACTAAGTTCAGTAAAAACCAATTGCTAACCTTGGCTCACCACGAAATAGGCGTGCATTTGGTAACTACCTATAATGGATTAGCACAGCCTTTAAGTATTTTTTCTAATGGATTACCTAAAAATGTTGAAACACAAGAAGGACTTGCTGTATTGAGTGAATACATGGGCGGTGCTTTAACTTTAAAACGCCTTAAAGAATTAGCATACCGTGTGATGGCTGCTGATAGTTTGATTAAGGGCTATTCTTTTGCAGATACCTTTGATCTTATTCACGGTCAATACAAATTAAACCGTGATGAAGCTTTTGCGATTACTTTAAGAGCGCATAGAGGGGGTGGATTTACGAAAGACCGTCTATATCTCAGTGGATTGAGAAAAATCTATAAACGCTATAAGAATGAAGAGTCTTTAGATATATTGCTTACCGGAAAGGTTGCTCTAGATAATGAACCCTCCATGATATACATGAAACAATTAGGTTTGGTAGAACCGATTAAACACAAAAGCCATACATTTCAACAAAAGCTAAACACCAATTCCACTTTAAATTTTATATTGAATAATTTGAAGTAATTTGAACTGTTTTTTTATTTGTCATGCTCAAGCAAAAAGCATCTCGTTTTCCATTAAAAATTAGATTCTGAGCTAGTTTATGTGGGATTCTTCACTACATCCAGAACGACAAAACAAAAGTTGTGATTGTCATTCTGAAGAGTAGCAACGAATCATACCGCATTTAAGTGAGTTAAATTGTTATGATATCTAATAAAAAGACAGTCTCAAACTCTTCAATTCAACTACTTTCAATTCTATTATTTCTAATAATAACTTAGCTACAAAGAAATATACCTTCCTCTTGGGTACTTCACAATAAAAGAAAAGCTCTCTTTTTGGGTCTCTTGAGGTTTTAAATTTACATCCCAAGTTAACAATCCTTTTTTCTTATCATACTGAGCATTATAGGTCAAAATATCATCCACTTTTATTTCTTTATTTTGTGATTTAGGTATTCTATCCATTAATTTTAAGCTGATAGCTACATTTTTATTATTCTTGACCTCTAAATCATACACTCTATTTAAAATTCTGTTACTTCCTGTAAAAGATTTACTCTTAAAGTTCCGTTGTTGTTTTCTAGTTAAGGTGATGTTTGGGTCAATCCCTAATGACAATACCATTTCTTTTTGAACAGTAAAAGGATCTAGTGTTGTTTTACCGGCATACGTACCTTCATAATAAACATTCGCTTCACCAGGTAGTAATTGGTATTTTTCCCAATTTTTAAAACTAGCAGTTAAAAAAACATTTTCATTAAGTACTGGTGCAGCCAGATACTCGTATTCGGCTGCCAATTTAAAAGTATTAATTTCAATAGCGGTAATGTCATTATCAGATGCAATAGAGTAGGGCTTTTTAATGATGAATTTAGTGTTTGTTAAATCATCTTGCAGGGTACTCTTCTTAGTAGTGATAACGACAACCCCGTTTCGACCCTTACTACCATAAATAGAACTGGCAGTCTCGCCTTTTAAAACTTCCATATGTTGAATTTCACTTTCATCGAAGTCTCCCATATCATAATCATCACTGGGAACGCCGTCAATTATATATAAAGGTGGTTGATAGTTTAATATGCTTGAAGCCCCTCTTATTTGCACACCTGCTGCTCTTCCTGCTAAAGTTCTTGCCACATCTGTTTCTCCCCACTCATTGATTTCTTCAGATGAAACAGAATTAACTGCATAGCCTAAAGCCTTTTTTTCTCGTTTCATTCCATAGGCACTGACAACTACTTCTTCCAAAGCTGTCGCATCTTCTTCCATCCGAACATTCATAACGGAAGAGTATATCGTTTGGTTTAAAGCTTTTTGTCCGATATAACTAAAATCCAGTTCTCGTCCATTAACGACATCTAAAGCATAGTTTCCATCAAAGTCAGTTTGAGTACCAATACTTGTGCCTTTAACTACAACATTGACACCTGGTAGCGGTTGACCAGATTCATCGGTTACTGTTCCAATAACCCTTCTTACTGTTGGATTATAGGAATACCCTCTTTTTTTAGTGGTAACCTGTGACCGTTTTTTAAAAGGACTTACAAAATTGAGGTATTTCGATTCTAATTGCGGTTTTGCAACATTATAATTGGGGTTACCGGTCGATAATGTTACTTGCACATTATCCCAGTCTTTTCCGGTATTTTGATACACATTTGCCTTATATGCTAAATCTAATGGTTCGCCTAAGGCTTTAGATTTTATATCGTAGTTTGGAATCCAGCCGGCATCAGGAATAAAATAAGAAATTTTTAAGTTTAGGGTCATATTTATCGGTGCGTCCAGTTTTAATTTTAGTTCGCCCTGTGGTTGTGAAGGTGCATTATTGACCTCGGCCATTTGATTTTGAATAGCTCTAATCGATTTATTCAACAAGTTGATTTCTAAATTGAGTTTATAAATTTCATTTTTAATGGCGGTAATTCGTTCTCTATAATAAGTGCTTATTTCTTTAACTCTTTGGATATCTAATGCCAAGTTATTACCAGCAATAATCCGGTTCTTAGTGATAACGTTTTCTTCTTCTTCTAATCCTGATATTTGATTTCTAAGCAGGCTAATTTTTAATTGGGTATTCTCAATTTCTGACTCCCATGCCAAAAGCTCAGGACTAGCCTCTGATTTTTCTAAATAATTAATATCATAGGTCATTGATAAAATAGAAACTAATTGTAGTCCCGAAATCTGAATACTATTTTCATCAATTTTTGAAGAAAGCCCAGTTAAGATGACTTCAGAAACCCCGGAAGCTAAGTTTACATTGGCATTACGTTGAATTTGCGCTCCGCTCAAATAAACAGTTACCTCCTTAATCTTTGAAGGTGTTTTTTTATCATTTGCAAAGAGAATAAACGGAGTCAGAACTAAAAATAATAGAAACTTTTTCATCGGATTGGTTTTTAAGATTGCTCAAACCTAGGATGATAAAAGAAGTTATAAAATCATGGATGATTTAAACCAACTATTTTAAAAGTAAAGTAACCTTTTGAGTGAGGGACTACAAAAACTTGGCTTGTAACTCAGGTGTAGGAATCATACAAGCATCTTGCTTACCATACCATTTATAGCGGTTTCGTGCTACAAAATCATAAATCATATTCCTGAATCCGACTGGAAAAAGCTTAAAGAACTTAGAAAGTGTCCGATAACCTTTCAAGTTACTTCCTATTTCCAAAGCAGCATCTGATTTGGTGTAATAGGCTACGCCAGGGTCTATCAAGACAATTGAATCAACAGTCGAAGTATCTATTCCTCTTTCTGAAGTTAATTGCTGACCCACTTCACTTTGCAAGGCTGCATACCTAAATTCATCTTTATCATCATGCTTGATAACAAATTGAATTGAAGTATTGCAGAGGTTGCAAACCCCATCAAAAAGGATAATCTTCTTATCGTCATTCACTTTGCAAAGATACGCTAGGGCTTAAGGAAGACCTAAATTTTATAATGTATTTAAGAAACTGGTCAAATCCGTTTCTTTATCAAGACCCAATTTCTTTTTAAGACGGTATTTCGACTTTAGAATACTATCAGGTAAAACGTTTAAAGTCGCTGCAATTTCTTTGGTGGTCAAATTCATTCTTAAAAAGGCGGCCAAGCGAATTTCTTTTTCTGAGATATCGGCAGAAAGGGTTTTTAGTTTTTGATCAAAGTCATTATGGACTTCTGCGAAATAGGTTTTAAATACCTCCCAGTCCTTGTCGGAGGCATTTTCTTTTTTCAAAAGCATGACTATTCTTCTAAACTCCGTTTTAAACTTATCGGGGGAGTTTTTTACATGCTCCAAGTTTTCCATCAGCTCCTGAATAAAGGTATTTTTCTGTACAAGGTGGAGGGTCTGGCTAGTAAGTTCTTTTTGTTTATGTTCAATTTCTTTTGTTAAGATTTCCTCTTGTTTCTCTCTTGCAATACGGTTCTTTTTGATACGCTGGCGGTACCCAAAAACAGAGAGCCCAAATAAGGCTAGGGCAGAGGTCATACCACCAGCATATAGTCCTTTGGTAAGTTTATCCACCTTAGCTTTTTCATTTAAGGTATTGATTTCCTCTTCTTGCAGAGCTATTTCGGCTTCCTTTTTTTCTGTTTCATAAATCGTTTTTAATTCTTCAATTTGTTGAGCCTTTTTTAAATTAAACAAGCTATCATTTATTTGTTGAGAACTTATTAGGTCATTAATGGCCTTTTGATCTTGGTTATTTTTATCATAAATTCTTGACCTTAAAGCATACGCACTTTGTAAACTGGACATAGCTCCTATAGCTTTTGCATTATTTATAGCCGAAGTAACATATTTTATGGATTCCTTTGGATTATTTATAAAGGCCTTAGAAAGACCTATCTGTGAATTTATATTTGGTATTTTAAAGCCTTCATTATCTGATATTTCTTTAGATTCTTTGAATATAGATTTCGCCAATATATAGTTTTTCTCTAGCACCATTAACTCTCCCAAACTATTTAAAGATTGGGAGAGAGATAATTTTGCGTCATTTTTTTTGCCCAATTCAATAGCTTGTTTTTGATAGTTCTTGGCTTTTTCTAATTCTCCTAGCTCTCTTAGGGCTAATCCTGCAGCACTTTTAGCGTAGGCTAGGTAAAAGTCATCATTATACTTAGTGTATGTTTCTATTGCGGCATCATAATACTGAATTGATTTTTCGTAATTCTCTAGACCATACTCTAAATCACCAAGTAACTTTAATACATCAGCTTTCCTTATCTCGTCATCAATTTCTGAAAATAAATCTAGTGCCTTTAAGGCTTCAATAACAGCAATTCTATAATCTCCTTTGTCCATATATATTGTTGCAAGAGTATTATATTGAGCACCTGAAAACTTAGAAATAGCTATTGGATTCTTTTCATTTTCTTTAATCAACACCAAATTTTGGTTTAACATTTCAATTGCTTTGACAAAATTTCCCGAACCTCGTTCTATATCTGCAACTGAAGAATTCACAAAAACAACACCTCTTGCGTAATCTAGAGCCTTGAAAATATTCCTTGCATTATCATAATAAAAAAGTGCAGAATCGGTGCTATTTCTATTTACGTAAAAATCTGCCAAATGCATGTAACCTTTCGCAATACCTGTTCTGTAGTTTATTCTTTTGGATATACTAAGTTCTTCCTCTGCATATTTCTTAGCAATCAGTGGTTGGGCAAACATTAACTTCTCATGTAAATCGCTTAGGATATCTGCTCTTACAGAGTCTTTGGTTGGATGATTTGCTAACAATTGCTTTAAACTATCTACAATTTCTTGGTTCTGAGAACTTAATACCTGCGAAAAGAGGAATACAAGTAGAGTAAAGACTAAATATTTTTTCATTGGTTAAAGAGATTTATGATTGTCAAGGTACATAATAATTGGAACTGATTCAAAATATATTTAAATCATAAAAAGCCTATTGTCCATAAAAAGTCCATAAAATATTAGTTATGTATATGGTTGATTATAACCATCAATACATTGAATTTGTTGACTTTTCGTAAAAATATAAATTTATCTATTTTATGAATTGTCCATAGGTAGTTAAGTTGAAATCCATGTAGGCTGTCCATACTTTGTCCATGGACAAAATTAGGGAAGGGGTGTTTTCTATACTAGGTTTGAGGTGTTGAATCTAAAAAACTAAAAATTATGAAAACAAATCAATCACAATTGAAAATTGCAATGAGGGTATTGTCCCTTATGCTCTTATTAATCATTGTTGCTTGTAGTAGCGATGAAGTTATAGAACCTGTTGGCGGTTCTGATGATGAAGTACCTATGGGCAATGAAGAAACCATAGATGATGTTGTTGCCAATCTTTCTTATGACCCAGATCAACTTTTAGGGGTTGTGGGCACTGGTAGCACTATCACTGAGAAAGTACCCGTAAATACTGAGGATGCCCCTCCTGAATTTGAGAACAACGTCACGACAAATTGTACGACGACGACTTATAGTTTAGAAACGAATTTTGAGGATATTGCCATTTTGAAAGCGAATGCAGGTATCATTTGGCCAGGAGCATTGGTGAAAATTGATAATGAACTTCGAAAGGGACTTCCTACTCCAGTAACATTGGGCAGGGCACCTGTTGATTTGAGAGTAGATTTACCAGGTATTGGAGAAAATGGTAATGTAGCTGTAGATAACCCGACTTTTAATTCTGTAGATGCTGGTATTGATAGGGCACTGGAATGGTGGAATGCCAATGCCTATGATGAAGGTTATGTAAATGAAGGAAGTTCATTTTCAAGTGAAAAAACGGCTTATAGTTCAAAGCAAGTAAGTTTGGAATTGGGAATTAATATTCAATGGGCCTCAACTGACTTTAGCTCGCAACTCAATTTTCAAAGCACCAAGGAAAGAAGGGTCGCCAATATGGTATTTAAACAAGTTTTCTATACAGTATCCATGGTTCCACCGGCCTCGCCCACCGCAGTGTTTAATGAAGATTTGAGCTCGCAAGATGTAGCTTCGACCTTTAGTTCGAGTTCGCCTCCGGGATACATACAATCAGTGAGCTATGGAAGAATCATTATGTTCCGATTGGAAACCAATTATGAATCAACTGATGTTCAGCTAGAAGCCGCCTTAGGATATGCTGCAGGAAAAAACAATAGCCTTGAATTAGAGACCGAAGCAACATTGAAGAGTATTTTGGCCAACTCCAGTATTACAACGGTGGTTATAGGAGGTAATGCCGAAGTGGCAACCGAGGCGGTTACAGCCCGTGATTTTGGAGATTTGGCGCCGATCATACAAGGGTCCAATGCGGTGTACAGCAGAGATAATCCTGGATCTCCCATTTCGTATACGGTACGTTTCTTAAAAGACAATACCCTTGCGAAAATGGGCTACACGGAAAGCTATACAGCCGAAAACTGCAGTAGCGAAGGGGTGGAGCACCGAACCGTCGATTTCATCAATGATACGGGGCGCTCTTTCCGTGTCGGGTTGACCTACAAAAATAATCTACAAGGAAGTGATGGTAGTATCTCAAAAGCGCAATTAGCTACCGATCCAGATAGGGGCTGGGTACAGGTTGATGTAAGTGGGAGCATCAATGAATTACAACCACCAAACGGGGCTTATGATATTCGCTTATATGTGCAGGATGAAGATGAAAAGGACGTGTACCAATACGATATAGGAGATACTACATCAAGTTTGAACAGTTGCCATAGGGCCACTACGGGCTTCCTAGGTTGTTGTTTGGAAATCCAAAAGGTAACCTGTAATTAGGGTTTTGGCTTAGCTACAGTCGGCCGCTCAGGTTGGGTTCAACAACTTGATGTCGGCTGTTATTTTACAAGCTTTTAATAAAACCATCAAAATCAAGATCTTTATCAATATTTAATTTTTGTTTTAGTCTATATTTTGAGGTGTGTATACTTGATGGTAACACGTTAAGAATATTCGCAATCTCATTATTATTGAGACCCATTTTCACATAAGATGCCAAACGCAATTCTTTATCTGTAATTTTATCCGTTATTGCTTTTAATTTTTCTTCAAAATCTTGGTGTACCTCAGAGAAATACGATTTAAATACTTCCCAATCTTTATCTGCTGCATTCTGCTTTTTTAGGAGCATTACAATACGTTTAAACTCAACTTTAAACTTTTCTGGGGAGTTTTTTAAATTTTCAAGGTTTTCTTTTATTTCTGCAATGAATTGACTTTTTTGAACCAAATGTAAGGTCTGACTGGTCAATTCTTTTTGTTTATGCTCCAATTGTTCAGAAATTTTTTCTTTTTCAATACGGTTCTTTTTGATGCGCTGTCGAAACCCAAAGACCAATAGCCCAGATAGGGCTATAGCAGAGGCCATTCCTCCCGCATAAAGTCCTTTTCTTAATTTATCTACCTTAGCTTTTTCATTTAAAGTTTTTATTTCTTCTTGCTGTAAAGCGATTTCGGCTTCTTTTTGCTCCGTTTCATATAGGGTTCTGAGTTGTTCAATTTGCTTTGTTTTATCGGCATTGAAAATACTGTCATTCAATTTCTGGTATCTTTTTCTATCAATGTTGGCCTCTCGGTATTTATTTGCTTTTTCGAAAGCAGCAGCCCTATAGTTTAACCCCGACAATAGATAATTGGCGGTCTTGATAGAATCAGCCAAATGAATGGATTGATTCAAAAACTTGAAAGCATTTGGCAAATCGTTCAATTCTGTGTAGGTTTTTCCTATTTCACCCAATACGCTTACTACATTATCGATTGTATTGCTCGATTTATTAATTTGCAGTGCTTGAAGTTGACTTTTCAACCCTATTTCATAATTTCCAAGCTTTCTTTGTATAATTCCGATATTCGCTAGGGCATCTGCTGTATGGTTTAAATAGTTAAATTTTTTGCTTATTGTTAGACTTTGCTGGTACGTTTTTAACGCAATTTCCAACGCTCCCAATTCTACATAAGTATTTGCCATATGATTCAGTAAATAGGCCTGATACAGGTAATCTGTAGTATTCTCATAAATTTCGAGTGCTTGATTGTAGTATTCAATAGATTGATTGTAGTTGCCTTGCGAATAATTTATTTTTCCGATATCCATTAAAATATCGGCTTTTCTAAATGGCTCTTTGTCAATAGTATCCAAAACTTTTAATGCATCTATATACCCTGCCATGGCTCTATCATACTGTCCCATGGTTTGGTATGATCTGGCGGAATTGCCCAAGGTAATGCCCAAGCCCAAATAGTTATTCATCTTTTTATATAGAGGAAGAATTGAATCATTTAATTGAATGGCGCCAAAGTAGTCTCCGGTGTCTGCTTTGATAATGGCTTTACCTGATAATGCAATAGTTAATTGCTTATTCAAATTGTGCTTTTGGCTAATTTTGATGGTTTTATTATAATAAAAACTAGCAGAATCTAAATTATTGCTGATGTAAAAATAATTACCTAGGCAGTAATTGCCAATGGCAATTCCGTTTAGATAATTTTCTTTAATTGAAATAGTCAATACTTTTTGAGCGATTTCTTTTGCACTGCCAGTTTCACTGTAAAGTTGAATATTAAATTTGTCTCGTAGTAATTCCACCTTTTCTGCAATATCATTCGAATTCTTTATCGCAAGATTTAGACTGTCCAGTTTAGATTCTTGTTGTCCTAGACAAAGAAAAGAAATGCTTATAGCAGTTAATAACAAAGTAGCTTTTTGGGTCATCTTGAGGTTATATGAATTTTTCACAAGGTAACTAATATTTAAGAAGATAATACGGCCAAAATTTAAAGCTGTCTATGTGAAATCAAGACAATTCACTATATATGTATAATTCGAATGTTTGTAAATCATTGATATTGTTTGTTTTGAACAGATTTTGAATTTTAAGGAAAACCACCCGTCTAGATGCACAAGTACAAATCTGTCTAGGATTTGTCTAGCTCTATTTTTAGGTTTAAGAGGCGTGTGCTTCTAGTTTTGGAGTGTTGAATCTTAAAAACAAGAAATTATGAAAACAAATCAATTACCATTAAAAAGTATTTTAAAATTAGTACCATTAGTTCTGTTATTTCTGATATCTGCTTGTAGCAAAGATGAAGTTAGCCCTGATGATCCTGATGAACCACAATTTTCTAATAATGATGCCGATGAATTTAATACTGTAGTCGCTAATTTAAGTGCTTTTGATCAGCCTACTGAATCTTCCATAGCAGAATCTGGGGCAACTAATCCTGAACGTGAAGGGGAAACTGAGTTTGAATGTTTTACCAGAACCTATAACGGAGCACCTGGTTTTAATGAACTCTTTATGTTAGACCCTACCACAGATGTCATATATCCAGGCGCCTTATTAAAAGGTGAATCTATCCCAACTGGTGAATACATCGCAATAAACGCTGAAAGAGCACCTATTACCGTATCCACCTCATTTAGTAATATCTCAGGTAGTCCGTCGGTAACCATTGAAAATCCGAATAAACTCAGTACGGTACGAGCAGGTATCAATGAACTATTGGCCAGAGAGGTGACTGGTGCCACACCTGCAAATCTGGTTGTTGAAGAATCAGAGGTGTATTCGGAACAGCATATGGCTGTTGCCATCGGCGCCAATTACAGAGGATTGACCAAAAGTATTGGCGGCAGTGTCGACTTTAACCGATCAGAAAGAAAAAACACCTATGTTTTAAAATTCATTCAAAAATATTTCACACTTGATTTAGACACACCAGGTCAATCACCAAGTGATTTATTTACCCAATTACCCAATTCGGAAAGTCTAGGTTCCACAAGCCCAGTATACGTCTCATCAGTAACGTACGGACGGATGGTTTTATATACAGTTGAATCAGACTCGTCAATTACACAAGTAAGAACTGCTTTTAATGGGGCAATTAATGCAGGATTTGAGGGTAATATTAGTGCAGAGGGTTCATATTCAGCCCTTTTCAATTCATCTACTGTTAAAGCAACGGTAATTGGAGGTTCGGGCGCCAGTGCTACCCAGGTGGTAAATGGACCTCAGGGCGTTTATGACTATATTTCGGAAGGGGGCAACTACTCAAAAGATTCACCCGGAGCTCCCTTAGCCTATAAATTAAGATACGTTAAACAAGGCTTTCCAGTTGCAAAAGTAATTTTAGCTACAGAATATAATATTAGGAGTTGTGATTTGGCCTACCCAAAATATAGAATTACAATTAATGATTTATATGTGGCTCAAACACCGGCAGTAGGTAGCGAAGGAACTCATTTAGAAATATGGGGTTCCGTTCAAGGGAAAATTAATAGCAAATCAGATCGAGTACGGTGGGTACGGCCAAGCACTAATGACCTTCAGATTTCACTTTTTCGGTCTCATCTAATTAATGAGAGTATCGACATTGAATTGTACAGACCTGATTACGACAATGATTACGTAGAATTATCAGGTGACGTCAATGATAAAGACTTATTTTCAAGCGAAAACTTAGGCGTCAGGTCATTGAAAATACCTTTAACTGATATAGGAGATGCCGGAAATTCGGGAACCTATAGATTAATTTTTGATGAGGTATCCTTACATACGCTCTATGGAAACTTTACTGTGGAAAGAATTAAATAGTGAATTAATTATTTATTAGTCATGCAGTCGGCACCTTAAGTTGTGATTCAACAGCTTGGTGTCGGCTGTTATTTTGTTTTAGCTTCCACCAAATCCAACTGTTCCACACTCACATTTGTGGTAAAAAGGCCGTAGTTCACTACGGCTTTATTTTTTTCTAATTTATCAATAGTTCCAACAGCTTTACCATCAAAAAGTCGCACGCGATCACCAATTTTAAAAACTGGTCTTGGTTTTGTTTTTTCAGCTTGAACGGCCTTTTTCTTTTTGACAATTTTTTCTTTTCGAACCTTGACTATTTTCTGTTCCAATTCATTTGCTACCTGTTTCTTTTGCGCTTTTTTTGCTTTAGCTTGTTTTGCTGTGGTCTTTTTACGTTTGCTATTTTCCGTTTCTACAATCCGCAGCAATTCCGATATCAGAGGTCGTTTTTTATGATCTAAAAAATATTTCTCGGAGGCATCATTCAGTTTATTGCCCAAATAAATCATCCGTTGGTTGTGATCGTACTGCTCTTGATAGTTTTCCAACTTTGACTTCACCTTTGCGTTAAGGGCTTCTAATTTTTTAGCTTCTTCACGTGCTTTGGTTTCTTCATCTTGTAATCGCGAACCTGTTTTGGCCATTTTACTGCGCTCTTGCTGTAATTTGGATATGGTGGCATCAAAACGAACTTTGCCTCGGTCGATTTTCTTTTTGGCCTTATTGATTAAGGAGTAGGGGATGCCATTCTTTTGCGCTACCTCAAAAGTGAAGGAACTTCCAGCTTCACCCAATATCAATTGAAATGTTGGCTGTAAAGTCTTATTGTCAAAACGCATATTGGCATTGGTGGCATGCGGCAATTCATTTGCCAACAGTTTTAAATTAGCGTAATGTGTTGTGATTACGCCATAGGCCCCACGTTCGTAAAATATTTCTAGAAAACTCTCCGCCAAAGCGCCGCCTAATTCTGGATCAGAACCTGTACCAAACTCATCAATTAAAAAGAGTGTGCTACTATTACACTTCTTCAAAAACTGATTCATGTTTTTTAGTCGATAGCTATATGTACTTAAATGGTTTTCAATGGATTGGTTATCTCCGATATCCGTCAGTATTTTATTAAAAAAACAAACAGTACTGCGTTCATGAACAGGAATCAACAAACCACTCTGCAACATCACCTGCAACAACCCAATGGTCTTAAGGGTAATACTCTTACCTCCTGCATTAGGACCAGAAATGACAATAATTCTATTCTCCTGATGTAATTCAATGGTCTGTGGCCAAGTCTTCTCTTTCTTCTGTTTATTGTTAAGATACAGTAACGGGTGATAAGCATCTCTTAAAAACAAGCGTCGTTCTTCACTAATTTCTGGCAAAATAGCCTTGGTTTCATTTGCGTATTTCGCTTTTGCTGAAGTAATATCAATCTGCGTTAAATACTCTTGATAGGCTGCTAGAAATTCTTGAAAAGGTCGGATACTATCCGTTAGTTCGTTAAGTATGTGTTGAATTTCTTCTTTTTCTTCAAACTCAAGATTGCTTAATTCTTGGGAGAATTGCAAAGTCGCTTCTGGAACAATATAAACGATACTTCCGGTTTTTGATGCGCCCATAACGGTACCACGAACCTTTTTTCTATACATTGCTTTTACAGCCAATACGCGACGGTTATCTACCACCGATTCTCTAATCTCATCTAAAAATTCAGAGGCTTGATACCGTGTAAGCGCAACTCCAAAGCTTTGATTTATTTTTCCTCGAACTTGATTGATTTGATGCCTGATTTGTTTCAAATCAAAAGAGGCATCATCCCTGATTTCGCCAAACTTGTCAATTACATTATCTATACTATTTGGAATCCTGCTATTCTCTTCAACAGTTTCAGAAAATTTAAATAGTTCAGGATAGTACTCTTTAAACTTTTTGAAAAATTTTTTATGTGTAATTATGGTATTACAAATCTGTTTTATGCGGCGAAAGCCCGAAAGCTCCAAAGTTGTGTTTTCAATTTTGAGCAATTTTAACTCAGTATCGATAGCATCAAAACCATGGTTAGGAATTCGATTATCATTTTCGAAGGAGGCTAAGTATTCTGAAGTTTGTGTTAACAGGGTAAGAATGGCTTCTTGGTCGTTTACGGGAGTTAAATTCACTACGGCCATTTTACCCATTTCCGTATTGCATCGAGCTTTTAATTGCTGCAAAACAGTGGGAAATTCTAAATCTTGAAGTGTTTTAGTATTTATTTGGTGCATTTTCTTTTTCTAGCGATGCAAATATAGCAAGTAATAGTGCTAACGCGTAGCTAATTGAAATTGCTCAGATATAGTTCTAGTTTGAGTTACGAAATCTTCAAAAGCTATATCTATAGTAATCTCCCAAGTTGTATCATCAATCTTTATTCCTGAAATGGAGCCAACTTCAATAGGAATACTTCCTTCAATTACGCAAAAACAGTATTTATCAAAAAAAGTGTTTGCATTGGATAGTTCAGAGGCTGAAAACGAAAATTCGTTTAGGTTAGGTGGTATTTCAAAAATAATTCTTTCAGAATATTCATCATCTGCTATGTTTGGTTCATCATCCGCAATGAAATAATATTCAAAAACAAGATTTGTTCCGTTTCCAATAAGTGCAAAATCAAATTCTCCAATCGATATGCTAGAATCTTGAAAAAATCTATATTCACTGCGGTCACCGGTATCTGAATTGGTATCCTCATCTTCATTGCAGCTTATCAAACACACTAGAATTATTACAACTATTTTCAAATATTTGTCCATTATCTTTTTTGATTTATGTGTAAAATTAGAAGTATTCTAGTTAAAATTGATTTTTTAGAAGAATAGTATTTATAGCACTAACAACCGTATCCACATTAGCTTTAGTAAAACATAAAGGAGGTTTTGTTTTTAAAACACTATCATCCGGTCCATCGGTGCTGATCAATATATGCTTTTGACGTAATTCATTTTTTATATGTTGTGCCAGTTCATAGTTGGTGTTCTTGGTTCCTGCATGAACGATATCGATACCTATAAAAAGTCCTGATCCTCTTACATCTCCGATTACTGCATGCTTTTGCTGTAACTTTTTAAGCTCTTGTTGATAGTAATCACCTACCTCTTTAGCGTTCTCTTGTAATGACTCCTCTTCAATAACTTCTAAAACCGCTAAACCAATAGCACATGAGACAGGATTGCCCCCGAAACTACTGAAGAATTCCACTCCATTCTCAAAAGAAGCCGCAATTTCATCGGTTACCACAACAGCACCAATAGGATGGCTGTTACCCATAGGTTTCCCTAAAACTACAATATCAGGTACCACATCATGCAACTCGAATCCCCAAAATTTGTCGCCCAATCGTCCAAATCCTGTTTGTACTTCGTCGCTTATGCAAACCCCGCCGTGTTTTCGAATTTCAGGATATACATGTTTTAAATAGTCTTTAGCTAATGGAATTTGACCACCACAACCCACAACCGGTTCTGTAATAAAGGCCGCTATATTATTTAATTGACCAGACATTTCCTGTTGCAAATCTTTCACATAAAATGGACCATTGTTCCCATGCTTTCCGCGATAAGCATCGGGTAATGCGGTCTTCAATATATAGTCTTTTTGGCCTTGCCCTTTTTTATTATTGAATTTATAATCACTAATGTCTATTGAGGTTTGGGTATTACCATGATACCCATGTTCCATAACCAAAACTTGGGACTTACCCGTATGATTTTTAGCCATACGAATTGCCAAATCACTTGCTGCACTGCCAGAATTCACGAAAAACACTTTGTTTAAGCCATCTGGAAATTTTGAAACCAGTTTTTCAGCATATATGGCTAGTAAGTCATACACATACCGCGTATTGGTATTCAATTTTGCCATCTGTTTTTGCCCAGCTTCAATCACTTTGGGGTGTGAATGACCCACATGAGGAATATTATTGTAAGCATCTAAAAATACATTACCATGAACATCATACATGTATTGGAATGCTGCACTTTCCATTTGAATAGGCTTTTTATAGCTTACAGAAAGAATGGAACTAATATGTTTTGACCTTTTTTCTAGTGCCAAATCGATGGAAATAGCTTTTTTTGGAGAAAACCCTGCTGCAACCCTAAATGTGTTTTCAACATGTATTGGATTTAAGGCGATCCATTTTTCAAGGGTTATCCAAGCGTTTTCTTCACTGATGGAAGCATAGCTGTTTTCTGGTTGCTGTTGTTTTGCGTATGCCGAATTACAAACCGAGGTACTTAATCTTGCGGCCATCAAATAATAGAGTAGAGATATTTCTTCTTCAAAAAGGAATAGAACCTCATGATATGCAGCTAAAACAATGGAAGCGTATTCTAAGGAATTCTCTTTATCATAAGCGGCATAAGTCATGGCAATAGCCACTTCATTAATAAGTGGAGCGTATGCCAAATCACCAAAATCAATAAAACCAGTTACGGCTTCAGCCGTGGTTAAAACATTCCATTCATTGGCGTCATTATGAATTACCTGTTTTCGAAGATGGGGTAAAACTGGTGTAACCAGCACTTCGTATTGTTTAAAAAAATAAGCGACTAAGCTTCTGTCTTTCGGGTTTTGTATGGCATTTAAATACTTTTTATTGAGCTCAAAATATTGTAAATCCCACTCCCATTTTCTAGCTTTTAAGGCGGTACTAGAATGCTCGGATAGCGCTAAGTTCATTTTTGCAAGAGAACTACCTAATGACTGATAAACTTTCTTGTTAGCCTCTAGGTCACCGAGAAAAATACCGTCTAAAAATGTCAGCATCCGAATAATAATTCTCTCACCATTAAGCTTTACAAGTTTTATAAACTGATTATCGTTAAAAGACATCGGTTTAGGATAGCATTCCGAGTTTGCTGAATTCAGCAATAGCAAGACTTCATTTTCGGCTTTTAAAACCTCAAACAATTCGTCATCAAAAGTGTAGGTTTTTAAAACGAAGCTTTTTTCTTTTGATTGAACGCGATAATTGGCATTATCATAACCATTTATCTTTTTTATAGAGGGATTTTTCAATCCGAATTCTAATTCAAGAAGCTGTTGAAGTTCTGAAATCATGAGTTAATGTACAACGGCTTTCACCAATTTATCGGTTCCAAATCGAACAACATCTGAAGTCGGTAATCCTGTAAGTTCTTCTGCATGAGCTACTTTCTGCATTGCTTCAGAATCGTTTAATCCTGTTGTATTTAAAGCCACCCCAACCGTTTTTGCGGTATGTAGCGAGCCACATACTTTTGCTACGGCCTCGTTTAATGCGATAAACTCATCCAAGGGCGGGATAGATACGTGGGAAACAGGATATCTTAAGTGTGAATGTGCCGCCTTATGACATAGAATCATATGAGTAGGTTGTGAACCTCTAAGTAAAGGCAGGGTAGCCGTACTACCAGGATGAGCTAAAGACCCTTGGCCTTCAATAATTATGATATCCTTATCTGACTGTTCTAAAACAGCTTGCTCAACTGCCCCAGCGGCTTGATCCACTTTGATTGCATCAAGGGGAATGCCATTACCCATTAATGTAATTCCGATTTGACCGGTTGGAACGAAACCTACTTTTAGACCTTGTTCTTTTAACGCCGCATACAATTCCAATCCAGCGGTCATTTTACCAGCGGCCATATCTGTACCAATCATGAGAACCCGCTTGCTTTTTAGTTCTGCCGCTTTAGCTTTAGCAATAGGGTAGGACCCTGCTGGTTTACGAACATCCCATATAATTTGCTCTTTATTGGTGAGTAAATGCCCAAACCGTGCATTTAAATCGTCATGTAATCCATTGATTAATGAAAGCCCTGATTTTAAAGCAGTGGAAATAGGTTCATCCCATTCTGAAGGAAAACGCCCGCCAGAAGGAGCAATACCCAAAACAATAATTTCGGAACCTTGTTTTACCCCCTCTTCAACTGCACCAAACACAGGAATATCATAAGGTAGGCCAACAGCTTGACGAACTGTCATACCTGCAAATTTAGAATCTATTACCGCTACAATGGGGTGTTTTGAAAATCGCATTAGGCCAAAGCCCATTTTACCAGAATCATTATCAAGTGCACCTTCCATATAAATGCACATTTTTTTTGAAGAAACGAACATATTTAAGGATTTAAGATTTGAATTGTCCACCATGCCCAGGAACATCTTTAGGCATTGTAATTTCGTTTATTAATGGAGCTCCTTCACAAGGATCAGGGTTCAAGTTTAGATGCGAGTCCAAATCAATATGATCTAATACACCAGAAACGGCTGCCCCAGCTGCTATTGAAATTGAAGATTCTCCCATACAACCAATCATGGTTTTTAACTTAAAGGCTTTAGCTGTGGAAATAATGCGTAAAGCTCCAGAAATTCCACCACACTTCATTAGTTTCATATTGACGCCATCTACGGCATTGGCCCATTTGGGAATATCCGTAGCAAACCTGCAAGATTCATCAACAAAAATGGGTAAAGGTCTGTCTTTGTATAATTCAATTAAATCATCTTCTTGACCCTCTTTTAAGGGCTGTTCTACATAACCACACTCTCTTTCCGAAAGCCATTGCATCATATGCTTAGCATCATCTAAAGACCATCCGCCATTGGCATCAACACGAATCGCAATAGGATTTTTTTTATGATAAGCCAGCACTTCATTATACATGGCTTTATCCGCCTCAATACCATCGTTATTCCCTAGTTTTACTTTCAATGTGCTGATACCCATATCTTCTAAAATTAATGGGAGTCTAACCTTTGCTTCTTCGGGTGTCATGATACCTAAGGTTATTGAAGTTGCTTTTGTTGGTTTTGGAAAACCTAGTAATTGGTACAAAGGCATGTTTGCTTTTTTAGCCAACAAATCCCATAAAGCAATATCGAGAGCAGCTAAAGCACAAGGTGCCAAACCGTAAGCTATGCCAGCATCATAGGTTTCAAAAGGGGCACTTAAGTTTGGGTTGGTAGCCAGGAAAGATTCGATTTGTTGCTGGACTTCCTCGGGAGTACCAGCACCCTCTGAAATACCTGGAGAAGTTTCGCCCCAACCGGTATGTCCACCATCAGTTACCGATATATATAAATTAGATTGCCCATCGCGTACCCCACGGCTAATTCGTAAGGGGTATAATTTTTTTAAATAAACGGTTTGAAATGCTATTTGCATAGTTGGTTTTTTAATAGGATACTCTAATGTATTAGAATTTATTTGGGAATTCAAGAATAAATGAAACCAAAGATTAAATTTGTTGAAATAAGATTTCATGAAGGTCTCCATTCATCCATCTTGGCAAAACCAATTAAAAGAAGAGTTTGAAAAACCCTATTTTAAAGAGCTTACTGAATTTGTAAAAGAGGAGTACAAACAACATACCTGTTACCCTGAAGGAAAAGCTATTTTCGCTGCTTTTGACCACTGTCCTTTTTTAGAAACTAAAGTAGTTATTATAGGGCAAGACCCGTATCATGGGCCAAATCAGGCCAATGGTTTATGTTTTTCGGTTCAAGAGCATATAAAGCATCCTCCCTCATTAGTTAATATTTTTAAAGAAATCGAGACAGACCTTGGTATTCCTTATCCTCAAAGTGGGAATTTAGAACGATGGGCTTCACAAGGAGTACTGCTTTTAAATGCAACACTAACCGTTCGAGCTCACGAAGCCGGAAGTCATCAAAAAAAAGGATGGGAGCAATTTACAGATGCAGCTATTCAAAAACTTTCTTCTCAGGCCGAGGGTATCATATTTTTATTGTGGGGCGGATTTGCAAAAAAGAAGTCTAAGCTTATTGATGTGAGCAAACACCATATTCTTACTTCAGGTCATCCATCACCTTTAAGCGCTAATAGAGGGTTCTGGTTTGGTAACAAACATTTTAGTAAAACCAACGAACTTTTGACCAAAATGGACGAAACGTTAATAAGTTGGTGAATTATATTTTTTTTAATCTTGTTAAAACAATAAGAAAAATACTACGTTTGAAAAGTATTAGGTTATAAAATTTTAATTGGTGGGGAGATTAAAAACAGTTTTATTGGTTGATGATGACGACACGACCAATTTCTTAAATAAGTTTTTTTTAAATCAACTTGACGCTAATTGCGAGGTGAATATTGCATTGAATGGCAAAGAAGCTATAGAGTTCTTATTGCTAAATGCTGAAGATATAACGCCATGTTTACTGGTGCTAGACACTAATATGCCAGTTATGAATGGTTGGGAGTTTCTAGATACCTTTGAGGAAAAGATTGATGAAAAAATAAGGAATAAGATTGTCATTGTCATGTTAACGGCAGTAGATACCGAAGAAGTTGTTGCGAAAGCTATTAAAAACCCTAATGTCTCTGATACTGCTCAAAAACCATTATCCGATTTAATTTTTCGTAACCTCATTAACAAACACTTTTCGTAATCAACTCATTAAAAAGTGTTCGCTTGATTTAATTTCAGCAATTAAGTCCAAAGATTTTAATCTATTCTGAACTTTCATTACGTCTTCTTTTATTACTTGTTTCTGGCCCCAAACGGTTTTTGAAAGCCAATCCCTTACATCGTTAATTTGTTGCTCATACCTTACCGAAATAGTTCTATCAATACTAGGTATCATTTTAAACTCTGAAGTATAGGTATGTATTACTTCAAGAATATGATCAAGAACTGATTTCTTTTCTTTTATAAAATCGGCAGTAGCAGCAATTACAAAGCAGGGCCATGGAGTAGGGCAGTCATCAAGCCTTCTAAAGGTTTTATTATCTACTAATGGTTTGGTGGTAAAACGTTCCCACATAAAATAATCTGCTGAGCCATTCGTCAATCCTTCTACGGCACCGTCTAAATTGTTAATGATCTCAAATTGCAAATTAGCCGTTTCCCAATTTTGATTTTGAGCGTTGACGAATGCCATAAGATGACTACCGCTTCCTATTCGGCTTATTGCAGCTTTAGTATTTTTTAAATCATCAAGGCTTTGATAAGAACTGTTATAAGCTACATGAATTCCCCAAAGAAGCGGTGAAGAAATATATTCTTGAACAATTTGGCTCTGATTACCTTCTGAAATACTTTTTATGAGACCTTCAGTTAATATTATGGCCAAATCTGTTTCTTGATTTGCCAACATTTTGGCCATACGCCCCGTACCTTCCGGAATATCTGTCCATGTTAATTCAATACCGCGATCTTCAAAAGCACCATCATTGATTGCCATATGCCATGGTAAGTTGAAATGTTCAGGTACACCAATAATATTAACTTTTTTCATGAAGTTTATCTTTCAAATAATCATATATCGCATATTGCGAGCGTATCGAATTTTCATTGGGTTCTTTCTTTACCCGAGTGTTAGAGTCTTCAATATCTAAAATACGGGCTTTTACATTATCGGCAAGTTGAATTTCTAGAATATCTTTTAACTCCTTGAAAATGTCCTTATCTAAAATAGGGGTCAATACTTCAATGCGTTTATCTAAATTTCGTGTCATCCAATCCGCAGAACCAATGTACATGATTTCTTTGCCTCCGTTTTCAAAAACATAGATTCTGCCATGCTCCAAAAATCGATCTACGATACTGGTGATATAAATTGGTTTTTCTCCTAGAAGTAATTTAGACTCATTTTTGGGTATCAGGCAACAAAAACCGCGCACTAATAAACGTATTTCTACTCCTGCCTCACTGGCCTCATAAAGTGCTGAAATCATTTTAGAATCTTCTAAACTGTTCATCTTAAGGGTGATTTTTGCTAATCTACCCTGTCTTGCATTGTCGATTTCATTTTTAATCAGTTCTAATAACGTACTACGTGTAGTAAATGGAGATACGAGAAGGTATTTCAGTTTTGGAATTATAAGTTTGCGTTCAAGAATGCCGAAAACTTGTGATAGCTCTTCTGTTATCTTACGATGAGCAGTGAACAATCCGTGATCACAATATAACTTTGCTGTTTTTGCGTTAAAGTTTCCTGTACCGATATACGCATAACGTTCGATTTTGTTATCTATGAGTCGCTCTACCAAGGCAATCTTTGAGTGCACTTTGATGTTTGGCACACTGAATAAAACAGTCGCACCTTTTTCTTCAAAAATTCTACCCCATTTTATATTGTTTTCTTCATCAAAACGTGCTTGCGCTTCAACGAACAATAGCACTTTTTTTCCGTTCTCCAAGGCTTTTAAAATGGAGTCTGTAAGCTTTGACGTTTTTGCAATTCTATATAAGGACATCTTTATGCTGGAAACAGTATCATCGGAAGCGGCCTCATTTATAAAACGCTCCACCATTTCAAACTCTTGATATGGAAAATGGACCAATTGGTCTTTTTTCGCAATAACTTTAAATATATTCTTAGTTAGAGATAAGGAAGGGTGCCTTAAAGGTGGTTTAGGTAAATATTGCAATTCAGTACTATTTTCAGGGGTTGGAAACCCAAAAAGGTCAGACATATTGTGATATTTTCCTCCTAAGAACATATCAACATCACTGATGTCTAATTGTTTTTTTAAGACATCTTGCAATTCCGTTGGCATGTTCATATCAAACAATAAACGGGTAGGTTGTCCCGATTTTCTTTTGCCTAAAGACTGATATATTTTTTCGACTAAGGCAGCATCTGTAAAATCATCTTCTAAATAGAGCTCAGCATCTCTAGATAATTTGATAGCATAAGAATTAATCACAGTCTTCCCCGGAAAGATTTTGTGTAAATTAAGTCTGATGGCATCATCTAAAAAGATATAATTGCTTCCCGCTCCTGGAATTTGAATAAACCTTGAACATTCCTTAGTTGGAATTTCAATGACATCAAAATCATCTGATTTAATTTGAACAACAAGGTACAAATGCCCATCTTTTAAATCAGCTGGGCTATCGATATCAATCGTTTTGCAATGCGCTAGTATTGAAGTATCAAAAAAAGTATCTAGAAAATCTAACTGCTCTTGATTAAGTTCACTGTTATTTCTAATGTATATATCATGTTGTTTAAGTTCCGTTAAAGTATCTTCAATAATCTTTCCGAATTGATTTTGTTGTTCAGAAACTTTAGCCAAAATGAACTTCAACTTCTTATTAGCTTTGAGAACCAGTTTTTTTCTTAATTCTTTATCGACGGCTTTTAATTGTCTCAACTGCGAGATCCTAACTTTGAAAAACTCATCAAGGTTAGACGAGAATATGGCTAAAAACTTGAGGCGTTCGAGTAGGGGGGTGGTTTTATTAGCAGCTTCGAGCAAAACACGCTCATTAAAATACAACCAATTGACATCACGGTTTTTAAGTTTTCTATTTTGCATAACTACATTTTCCCAAAAATAGTTATTAGAATTACCAGCAAGTTAAAGCTAATGTTAAGTCAATTGTTGTAAGCAATACTTAATTAAGGAATCGACTGTTTTACTTGGCTCTTTTGAAAATGCTCCAGTCGCTCTATTGGCCAAAATCGCATTCATAGAAACGGCCTTATGACCTAGTAATTTTGACAAACCATAAATGCCAGCTGTTTCCATTTCAAGATTAGTCAATTTTTCATCTTCTAAGACAAAACTCTGTAGCTTTTTATGAAAATCCGTGAGGTTAGGCTCCAATCTAATTTGTCTCCCTTGCGGGGCGTAGAAACCAGCGTTTGTGATGGTTATACCCAATCGTATATGATTTCCCATTAAGGTTTGAGCTAAATTTTCATCACAATTAAACCCATACGGGTGAATCTTATAACGACCCCAGTTTAAGTGTTTGGATAAGGCTTCAACAAGTGCAGTATTTTGAGTATTTTGACTTTGATAAAAATGTAAAAGACCATCTAAACCAATTGCGGTTTTGGATAGTATTATGGAATCCACAGGAATATCTTTTTGTAGCGCTCCTGAGGTTCCGATTCTGACAATATTTAAATTCCTTTTAGTGGGTTTTACTTTTCTAGAAATCAAATCAACATTGACTAAGGCATCTAATTCATTGATGACAATATCAATATTATCGGTTCCAATACCCGTAGAAATTACAGTGATTCGTTTACCATTTAAAACCCCGGTGTGGGTAATGAATTCACGTTTGCCTTTTTTTAATTCAATGGAATCAAAATACTTAGAGACGTCAGGCACACGGTCCGGATCACCAACCGTAATTATTGTGTCGGCTACATCTTCAGGTAAAAGATTTAAGTGATAAATACTCCCATCAGCATTGAGAATCAGCTCTGACTCTGCTATGGGCATATTATAATTTTAAAATTCTGTCGGTCGCAGTATTGTATAAGAAATTGTATTTCTGTGCTCCTCCTAAGAAAGCATCATTTTCACGCAAATAAGCGTAATAATTTGTTTTCTCAGCAAGAACCTCTTTTCCGGTTTTAGATAACCTAACTGGGCTAAAAGATGAAAACAAAGGCCTTATAGATGTAAGTAAACGTTGGTATTGCGTATCACCATACCCATAAAGGTTTGGCGTAGTCAATATATCACGTAAAAATTCTTTTTTATTCTTTGGTTTTTGATTCATTGCAATATTCAGCATACTAGTTTCAACTGCGTTTAAACCAGTTTTTATGCTTGGGAATCTTTTCAAATGGGCTGCAACTGCTTCTGAAAGGTAATCGAACTGATAATTTTCAAAATCAGTTAAATTCTCTAACCTAATAGGATTGTCACTACAATACAATTGCCAAACATAATCGGCATATTCAATATCATCTTGTGTTAGAATGATACGATTCTCATAAAGTGATAACAATTTCTCGTCATTAAGCTCACCTAAGGCATAGAGCTTATCGGTATGATCTTCTTTACCACTACATACTAAGGAAATCTCCGCATGACGTCTATGAGTCTTTAACCAACTTAAAACTGCTAACATGTTTATTTGGCAGAACAAATCATATTCAAACCACAAAACAATTTGGTCTTGCTGCTTATGATTACAAAGCGAACGGTATTCTTTTAAGGTCTTTTCAACGAACCAAGACTTAGAAACTTTGTAATTTTTATTGAGAAATTCGAAACGAGTTTTCCAGAAGGTTTCACTTCCAACATTACAGAGCGTTTTACCTTCACAGAGCATTTCTCTCCAGGTGATGATATCGCCTTTAAGGGGGAGCGATTTAAGCTTACTTGTGAAACTGTCCCCGTTGGTAATATGCAACAGTGATTTCATTTTCAGTTGAGTTTTCGTTGGTTAGAAGCTCTAAATGTAAGCTTTAAACAAAAAAAACAAAAATTATTAGCTAAAAACGTGTGTAGTTAATCGGTGATTTTAACAGTTCGTCGAATAAACCTAAAACCTAAGCAACCCTTAATCCCTTATCCACCAACACGTTTCACCTTAAATCCTTTGCTTTCTAAGAAGTTCATAATTTTATCTCGATAATCCCCCTGAATGATGATAGTATCATTTTTATAGCTGCCCCCAACGCTTAAAAGGGATTTAATTTCTTTAGCAAGTTTCTTAAAATCAGCATCGGCTCCGGTATATCCTTCTAAAATTGTAATAGGTTTTCCTTTGCGCTTTTCATACTTACAAATGATAGGGGCGTCTTGCATCCAATAATCAGGTTTCTCCGTTTTATCAATGGGATTTTCTTCAGGTATATGGTCGGGAAAAAGATTTTTTAATTGATCGCTAATGTCCATTCCCTATTTCTTTACCAATCCTAATTCAATTAAACGCTCATTTAAGTATTCACCGGCAGCAATATCTTCAAATTGTTTCGGATTCTCATTAGTAACACAGTGTTCCAAACAGTTTAATGGCATTTCACTTACTGGGTGCATGAAAAAAGGAATAGAATACCTTGAAGTTCCCCATAATTCTTTTGGAGGATTCACCACTTGATGTATGGTTGACTTTAATTGGTTATTTGTTAATCGTGAAAGCATATCACCAACATTGATCATTAATTGGTCCGGTTGGGCAATAGCGTCAATCCATTCTCCTTCATGATTTTTTACCTGCAACCCTTTACCATGAGCACCCATCAAAAGGGTAATCAAATTGATATCACCATGTGCAGCCGCGCGGACCGCGTTTTGCGGTTCTTTTGTTATTGGTGGATAATGAATAGGTCGTAGAATAGAGTTGCCATTTTTAATCCACTCGTCAAAATAAGTTTCTTCTAAATCTAAATGCAAGGCTAAGGCTCTAAGCACATATTTAGCAGTTTTTTCAAGCATTTTATAGGTTTCTTCACCCACACTATTGAAATCAGACAACTCATTAACCATGACATTTGCTGGGTATTCTTGAGCTAACTTTGGATTATCTTCCACATATTGACCAAAATGCCAAAACTCTTTTAAATCTCCTTCTTTTTTACCTTTAGCATGCTCTTTTCCGAATGAAGTATAACCGCGTTGGCCGCCTATGCCCTGAATTTCATAAGAATCCTTACTAGATTGAGGTAAAGCAAAGAACTTTTTAATTTCATCATATAATTGTTGCACTAGTTCATCAGAAAGAAAATGTCCGCTTAAGGCCACAAAGCCAATATTCTCAAAAGCTCCTCCAATGTCTTGAATAAACTTGGATTTACGTTCCGGATTATCTGATATAAAGTCTTCTAGATTTACACTTGGAATAGCATTCATAATGAAAAAGATTTTAAGCATTCAAATTTAAACAATCTTCATTAACCTTTTATTCTGAATAGCATCTTGCTTAGCTTTTTTACTACTTTTAGCAAGTAGAAAATAGTATTTATGCGATATCATGTAGGTGATTTTGATAAGGACACTCTTTTAAGGCTTTATGAACTAATGCTTAAGCCAAGAATGATAGAAGAGAAGATGTTAATTTTACTTCGTCAAGGAAAAATTTCAAAATGGTTTAGCGGCATTGGCCAAGAAGCCATCTCCGTTGGTGTCACTGCAGCCTTAAAAAGCGAAGAGTATATTCTTCCCATGCATAGAAACCTAGGCGTCTTCACAACACGAGAAATCCCTTTAAATCGATTGTTTTCTCAATGGCAAGGCAAAGCAAGTGGTTTTACTAAAGGTCGCGACAGAAGCTTTCATTTTGGCTCACAAGAGCACAAGATTGTGGGAATGATTTCACACTTAGGTCCACAACTTGGTGTTGCAGACGGAATTGCCTTAGCCGATTTAATCAAAAAAAAGAAAAGAGTAACTGCTGTTTTTACGGGCGAAGGGGCAACAAGTGAAGGTGACTTTCATGAAGCTTTAAATGTTGCCTCAGTTTGGAATTTACCTGTTCTTTTTTGTATTGAAAACAACGGATACGGACTATCAACACCCACCAAAGAACAGTATAACTGTGAGCATTTGGTGGATCGTGCAAAGGGGTATGGAATGGAGAGTCGCATTATAGACGGTAATAATATTCTTGAAGTCTATTCAAAAGTAAGTGAGCTTTGTAAAGCGCTTCGAAAAAGACCAAGACCGGTACTATTAGAATTTAAAACTTTTAGAATGCGTGGGCATGAAGAGGCGAGTGGCACCAAATATGTTCCTGAGAAATTAATGAAGCAATGGGCCAAAAAAGACCCTATTTCAAATTATGAAGATTTTCTTTTAGGCGAAGAACTACTTTCAAAAAAGGAAATTGAAGCTCTTAGGTCAAAAATCACAGATGAAATCAATACAAGTTTGGAACTAGCTTTTAATGAAAGTGCAATGGAATCTAGTTCATCTAAAGAATTAGAAGATGTATACCAATCATTTGATTATAAATATATTAAACCTAATAAAGAAACAAAAAATATACGCTTTGTTGATGCTATCTCTGAAGGTTTAAAACAGGCGATGTCTACACATGACAATCTTGTAATTATGGGGCAAGATGTAGCGGAATATGGTGGGGTTTTTAAAATCACAGAAGGCTTTGTCAAAGAATTCGGGAAGCAAAGAGTGCGCAACACTCCAATTTGTGAGTCGGCCATTGTTTCTGCCGGGATGGGACTATCCATTAATGGCATGAAGGCTGTGGTTGAAATGCAGTTCGCAGATTTCGTTAGCTCTGGATTTAATCCAGTGGTAAATTATCTAGCAAAAGTACATTACCGCTGGGGTCAAAATGCCGATGTGGTCATTCGAATGCCTTGTGGGGGTGGTGTTGGTGCCGGACCTTTTCATTCGCAAACAAATGAAGCCTGGTTTACTAAAACCCCTGGTTTAAAAGTGGTGTATCCAGCTTTTCCAATAGATGCTAAAGGTCTTTTAACTACTGCTATTAATGATCCGAATCCTGTATTGTTTTTTGAGCATAAAGGTTTGTATAGAAGTATTTATGGTGATGTTCCAGAGAATTATTACACCCTACCACTCGGGGTAGCCAGCCTAATAAAAGAAGGTCAAGCCCTAACCATTGTCACTTATGGAGCAGGAGTTCATTGGGCTTTGGAAACCTTGACGAAGATGCCAGAACTAGAAGCCGACCTAATTGACTTAAGAACCTTGCAACCTCTGGATTGGGACGCTATATACGCATCGGTACAAAAAACAGGTAAACTCATTATTCTGCAAGAAGACAGTCTTTTTGGCGGTGTCGCGAGCGATATAGCTGCTCAGGTAACAGAGCACTGTTTTGAATATTTAGATGCTCCCATTAAGCGTGTGGCAAGTTTAGAAACTCCCGTGCCGTTCGCTAAAAATTTAGAGAATGAGTATTTACCAAAACAACGCTTTGAGGAAGCATTGAAAGCGCTACAAGCTTATTAGAAAACAGCTAAATTCAATTCGTGAATTATTATGACCTGATTATTGTTGGTGGCGGATTAGCAGGATTAACAGCTGCTATCCATCTAAAGCAGGCCGGTTTTAATATTTTGCTTGTAGAAAAAAATGAATATCCCAATCACAAGGTCTGTGGAGAGTATGTATCCAATGAAGTCAAGCCGTATTTAAAAAGCCTTGGTGTTCCATTAGATAAGATTCCTTACGCGGATATTAATACTCTTGAGCTAAGCACACATCACGGCAATAGCATTACCACAAAACTGCCTTTAGGGGGATTCGGTATCAGCAGATACGCTTTAGACGAACAATTGTATGAAACCGCTCAAAAAGAGGGGGTAGTCTTTGTTTTTGATTTGGCAACAAGCATCAATTTTATAGAAAATCAATTCACAGTTAAGACTTCAAAGAACCATGAGTTTCAGTCAAAATGGGTTATTGGAGCTCATGGTAAGCGCTCTATTATTGATAAAAGTTTAGACCGTGATTTTGTAAACCGTAAATCGGCATGGCTTGGTGTTAAATGCCATTATGAACTGGATAACTTTCCGAATGACGTAGTGGCGCTGCATAATTTTAATGGGGGATACGGCGGTCTTTCAAAAACTGAGAACGGCCTGGTTAACTTTTGCTATTTAGCCACTTATGACAGTTTTAAAAAATACAAAGACGTTCATGAGTTTAATAGCCAGGTAGTATCGCGCAATCCTCACCTAGAACGTTTTTTGCAGCATGCTAAACCGGTGTTTAAAAAACCAATCAGTATCGCCCAAATTTCATTTGATAAAAAAGCCCCTGTTGAAAACCATATCATCATGTGCGGTGACAGTGCAGGCCTTATACATCCGCTTTGTGGCAATGGCATGGCCATGGCTATTCATAGTGCAAAAATTGCAGCGGATTGCTTTATAGCGTATCACACTAAATCAAGACATCTTCTAGAGCAAAGGTATAGCAAAGCCTGGAAAAAGCAATTTACCTCAAGACTTTGGATGGGTAGGCAGCTACAACATGTTTTAATGAATGAAGCACGTTCAAAAATTGCATTAAAAACGCTCACAAAATCTAAAAAATTGTTGCAATTCATGATTAAGCGTACCCACGGAAAGCCTATATTAGTGTAATGGATTTTGCTACACGTAGTACTCAGCTCGAATTGATGGATGACCCCAATATGGATGCTGAAAAGTACGAACGAGCTTATCTTGACATCAATAGATGCAATAAATTGCTTGGCGGTTACGGCATCACCATAACTGAAGTTCAAAAACTCCTTAGAAGCCATCCAAAAAAATCGTATACGATTTTAGACATGGGCTGTGGAGACGGTGAAATGCTTAGAAGAATTTCAAAAGTTATTGATAATGAAGGTTTTAGTCTAAACTTAATTGGGGTAGACCTAAGAGATGATGTCCTTGATATTGCGCGGTCCAAAGCAACGGACTACAACAATGTCAGTTTTATAAAACAAGACATTCTTGACATTGAGGACAATTTTGATTGCGATATTATCCTTTGCACGCTAACCATGCATCATTTTACCAACGACCAAATCAAGGTTTTTCTAAATAAGTTTGTTTCCTTAGCTAAAGTTGGTGTTGTAATCAATGATTTGGAACGGAGTAAAATTTCTTACCAACTTTTTAAACTCTTCAGTTTCTTTTTTATCAAAACCGAAATCGCAAAAATTGATGGTTTAATTTCAATTAGAAAGGGCTTTAAAAAAAGTGATTTAACCTCCTTTTCTAAACAATTAACTCAGGCAGAACATCTCATAAAATGGAAATGGGCATTTCGGTATGTATGGGTAATGCAAATGAATCGACTAAATTAGTATATGGCTGTAGCAAAAATCAAAGCAGTTTCCAAGGCTTTACCAAAATTTACAAGAACAACAGATGATATTATTCCATATGTAAATCTTTGGCTTGCTAACCAAGAGGAACGGTTTCGAAGAAAGGTGGTAAAGATATTTGAAGGTGCTGGGGTGGATAAACGCTACGGAATCATGAGTATTGAAGAGGTTTTTAACGCCACCTCCTTTGAAGAAAAGAACGCTATTTACACTCGTGAAGTTAAAAAACTAGGCTCTGAAGCACTAACAAATGCATTAGGTAAGGCAGATTGGCAAGCCGATAGTCTTGATTACATTATTACTGTAAGCTGCACAGGAATCATGATACCCTCTCTTGATGCTTTTCTAATTAATGAATTAGGCTTAAAGCAAGACGTTGTGCGCTTACCAGTTACAGAAATGGGCTGCGCGGCTGGAGTATCAGGACTCATCTACGCTGCTAATTTCTTAAAGAATAATCCTGGTAAAAGAGCAGCCATTGTAGCCGTCGAGAGTCCCACAGCAACATTTCAGCTTAATGATTATTCCATGGCAAATATGGTAAGTGCAGCTATCTTTGGTGATGGCGCAGCTGCTGTTTTGTTATCATCCGAGGAAACTTGCGACGGTCCAAGCATTATTGGTGATGAAATGTATCATTTTAAAGATGCTACGCATATGATGGGCTTTGACCTAACAAATACGGGCTTAAAAATGATTCTAGACCCTTCGGTCCCTGAAGTAATTGCTGACCATTTCCCTAATATCGTCCATCCCTTCTTAAAAAAGCATGATTCCTCCATTGAGAAGGTCAATCACTTGATATTTCATCCTGGAGGTAGAAAGATTGTGCAAACTGTTGAGGAATTGTTTGGTAAATTAGGGAAGGAAATAGATGAAACCAGAGCCGTACTTAAAGAATATGGCAATATGAGCAGCTGTACTGTGCTATACGTGCTCGAACGGTTTTTAGAAAAAGAGATAGCGCAAGGAGAGCAAGGATTAATTCTAAGCTTTGGTCCTGGGTTTTCAGCACAACGAGTTTTAATTGAATGGTAGGAATGAAAAATAGTACTGCAAAACAATGGGCTTTAATACTCGGGGGTAGTAGTGGCTTAGGACTTGCTACAGCCAAGAAGTTGGCTGCCAATAATTTCAATATTATCATCATTCATAGAGACAGAAGAACTGATATAGAGCAGATTAATACCTCTTTTCAAGAAATTACTTTAAGTGGTTCGAAGCTGATTTCATTTAATGCTGATGCTACAAATGGGAATAAACAACAACAGCTTGTAGATGAAATAGCGGTAAAATTAGGGTCCGATAAAATCAAACTAGTAGTGCATAGTATTGCCAAAGGCAATCTAAAGCCTATGTTCTCAAAAGACCAAGAGGTTCTAGCAAATCAAGATTTTAATCTCACTATTGATGCTATGGCTACTTCTTTTCACGACTGGCTACAATTACTAGTAACAAATGAACTGTTGTCAGAAGACGCCAGAGCAATAGCGTTTACCAGCGAAGGCAATACCAAGGCTTGGCCCAATTACGCTGCAGTCTCTGCCGCTAAAGCAGCTCTTGAAGCCATCATGCGTAATGCAGCCTTAGAATTCGCACCAATAGGACTCAAAGTGAATTGTATTCAAGCTGGAGTGACAGATACTAAGTCTTTTCAGATGATACCGGGTAGCGAAAATTTAAAACAAGCTGCTTTACAACGCAATCCGAACAAAAGGCTTACTACTCCAGAAGATATTGCCGATGTGGTTTATTTAATGACACAACCCGAAGCACAATGGATTACTGGCACAGTAATTAAAGCGGATGGCGGAGAGAGTTTACAATAAGGATTAGAATGACGCATAAAAATGAATTCAGCTATATAAAAAAACATTTGCCATATCAAGAACCCTTCTTGTTTGTTGGTGAATTACGGCAAGTCACTGAAAATGGGGTGCAAGGCGATTATACTTTTGCCAAAGAAGCTGATTTCTATAAAGGGCATTTTAAAAACCATCCGGTAACTCCAGGAGTTATCCTCACAGAATGCTGTGCGCAGATTGGATTAGTGTGCTTAGGAATATTTCTCCTGAATGACCAACAACAGAAACCTTTGCAAATAGGATTTACAAGTGCTGAAATGGAGTTTTTAAAGCCCGTTTATCCTGGCGAGAAAGTACAGGTAGTGTCTGAAAAGGTCTATTTTAGGTTTCAAAAGCTCAAGTGCAAGGTGAAAATGTATAATCAAGAAGAAGAGTTGGTTTGCAAAGGACTGTTATCAGGAATGTTTAAAGCGACTCCAAATGAAAAATAGGGTAGTGGTAACCGGTTTAGGGGTTTGCGCGCCTAATGGCGTAGGTTTAGAGAACTTCTCTAAAGCCTTAAATTCAGGACAATCTGGCATCAAATTTTTCAGCGAATTAAAAGAGCTTAATTTTTCATGTCAAATTGCTGGAAAACCAAATATTGAAAATATTGACTTAAACCAATACTTCAGTAAAGTTCAGTTGAAAGATTTAAACGCAAATGGTCTTTTATATGGTGTTATCGCTGGGGTTGATGCCTGGAACGATGCCACATTAGAGAAATCAACTGCGGAGACTCCCGATTGGGATGCCGGAATCATATTCGGAACCGGAATCTTAGGGGTAGATAAGTTTAGGGAATCCATTTACAAGCTAGATAAAGGCGATGTTAGGCGATTAGGCAGCACCTCGGTCATTCAAACCATGGCCAGCGGCATTAGTGCTTATTTAGGAGGTATTTTAGGTTGTGGTAATCAAGTTACCACCAATTCTTCGGCCTGTACTACGGGTACGGAAGCAATTTTAATGGGTTTTGAGCGCATTCAAGAGGGAAAAGCCAAAAGAATGTTGGTTGGTAGTTGTAGTGATAGTGGACCTTATGTCTGGGGCGGATTTGATGCCATGCGCATACTTCCAAGAAATTATAATGACAATCCAGAAGCAGCCAGTAGACCAATGAGTGCCACCGCGGCAGGATTTGTACCTGGAAGTGGGGCAGGGGCCTTGGTTCTTGAATCCCTAGAAAGTGCCTTAGAACGAGGAGCTAAAATTTATGGAGAAATACTCGGTGGTGCTGTTAATAGCGGCGGTCAAAGAGCTGGAGGTAGTATGACAGCCCCCAACAACACAGCCGTGCAGCGCTGCATTCAAGAAGCGCTTAGCAATGCTGCTGTTAGCGCCGATGCTATCGATGCTATAAACGGTCATTTGACAGCAACTTCTAAAGATCCTGTTGAAATTGATAACTGGAAGCAAGCGCTGCAACGAAAAGGAGGGGAGTTCCCCTATATCAACTCTTTTAAAAGCCAAATAGGCCATTGTTTAGCTGCAGCGGGCAGTATTGAATGTGTGGGAACGATGCTACAATTGGACCAACAAGTGCTTTTTAGAAATGCCAATTGTGAAGATGTACATCCTGATATTTTAAAACTTGTTCCTACCGATAAAATTCCAAAGAAAACCCTTAATTTTCCAGTAAAAATAATTGCAAAAGCAAGCTTTGGTTTCGGTGATGTCAATGCCTGCCTCATTTTTAGCACGTACACGGAGTAAATTATGACAGAAAAAGAAAAGTACCACACCCTTAAAGAAATTGTAAAAATATACCTGCCTGATGACGTTTCGGTGGAGCAAATTCAACCCGAAAGCAATTTCACGACAGAATTAAACATCAACTCCGCGAATCTGGTAGACATTGTGCTAGATGTTGAAGATGCTTTTGATATTCGTTTGGAGAATGAAGACATGGATGGCATGCTCACGGTTAAAGACGCCTTAAGCATTATTGAAACTAAGCTAAGCGACAAATGAAAGAATTCTACAATTGGGCTTTAACCAAACTTAAGGTTGATAAAAAACTAATATTCACCTACTGTATCGTTTATTTTTCATGGGGCCTACTCATGAACTGGTTCGGAGCAGAAGTAGGTATTGCCAAATTCACCTATTGGTGGCAGGTCATTACCTGTTATATTCTATATATGGTGCCTATTTCGCTGCTTTTAAGAGGATTACCATTTCACGCACAATATGCTTACGGATTAGTAGCAATGGGCTTGCTTGAATTTGGGGGTTATGCCCTAGAAACTTCCTACGCGTATCCAAACAACATATTAGACCAGTTTTTTAATGAACGAAACTTCAGTTTGGGTATGGCCTTATTCTTTGCCCTTTACTTTCCTTTAGGAAATTGGGGAGTGCATAAAATCTATCAACTTTTCAATAAAAAGTGATTGCATTTCATCGTTGATTTACAACACTTTATAGAATCTAACTTCGACCAATAATAGAATATTGTCGACGAGCCTTTAATTTGGATCGGTGAATGGTTTTTTTTAGGTGAAATTCAGGCCACTTTATGACCCAGTAGTACTTTTATCCCAGAACACTAGATGAATTACTATGAAAGTCAAATACCTGTTATTTGCATTTGCCGTATTGATGATGAGTGGTGTAGCAGCCCAAAGCAGTGCAAAAGAATCCATGCTGAAGAAGAAGAAAGAATACAGCGATCGCACAATGGTGCAGCGATTTGAGAAATCAATGATCATGACTGCCGCTGAGCGTACAGAACTTAGAAAGCAAAACCAACAAAAGCGAAAAGAGCTTTTAGTACTTATAGATACTTCGAGTATCATCAAAGACAAAATGCGCGATAAATTGAAGCATGACGCTATTCATGATCCATTTTCAGCCCGTTTGAAAAAGTTTGTTGACGCCTATAAGGTCGAAGAAACACCAGTTACTTTAGCTCAAAACGAAAAGTAACCTTTACCAGGTTTTCTTCTCTTTTCTTTTTAATCTTAATATCATAATCGTAGGAGTAGAGCGAGGTAGTGCCTATTAGCTGATTACCATCTTGCTTCAACGTAATGGTGATAGGTTTTTTAATGTCTTTAATGGTTAAAGTACCTTCAACCAGGTATTGCTGGTCTTTCTGAGTGATTTTCGAGCTTTTAAAATAGATACGTGGGTAATCACTTTTATCAAAATACTTCCCACTTTTTAAGGACCAATTACGAAGACCGCTATTGGTATCAAGCGTTTCTACGGCTACAGAACCTTCAAAAAAGGAATTGTCAAGATTGTTCCAATCAATCTTGGAGGTGGACTTAAAACCTGAGATACTACCCTTAACGTCTTTATCTACAAACACAAAGTCAATGCTTGCTTTTTGAATAGTGCTGTTCTGTGCGCTTAAAGCAATGCTATAAGCGAATATTAAGAATAGAATTAGTGTCTTGTTCATTGCTGTTTTTTCTTTTTAAAATTAGAACAAAAATCACTCCAGAATTCCTTTTACAACACTTAATTAAGCAACTGTAGGATTAATTTTTTACTGCAACAGGTCAAAAGGAGGGAGCAAAGGGACTGCAAGACTTAGAATTAATGATTTTTAAACCATTAATTAGCAATATGTTCAAGTTTAAGCCTAGATGTTAATCTTTTAGTAATTCTCATATTTCCGCTTGAAGCTTACGAAGAAAATTCGTACTTTTAAAGTAGTCTCATTGTTCAAAAAACCTAGTATTTATCATGTCTTCAAACATTCAAGTTACAAATGATGTCTTTGAAATTCGCTTAAAGCGAAATTATAATCGTGCACTAAATCTTCAAAGAAAAATGACATCATACCGATATGAACCGAAAGACTATGAAGGTTTTATACGTTTAAGGAATTTAAGAACCGAATTAAAAGACTTAACCCTAGATCAATTGGAGTTGCTCCAAAAAGTAAAAGAGCAACAGTTTGACTTTAAAACATCTGAAACCATATTTGAGACTATTTTTCTGCGCTATAAGCAACTAGATCGGGATATTGCACGGTATGTACTCGACATTCAAAAAGGCTGATTAAGCCTCTACAGTTTTAGTATTTAAAAAAGTAGAGTATATTTAGGGTATACACTTGTTTTTTGAAAGACAATGATGCATTAGGGTACCGTTCTATAAGCTGGCAGCTAGAGATTATCATCGCCGGTGGTTTATTCTACACCTTATTTACAAGTACCGATTTCTTTAAAAATTTCTTTATTCAGACACAACCTATTCTGAATTTTGACCACTACCAAATAATTCTCTTTTTTGGACTGTATATTCTCACCCGAACTTTACTTATAGGGTTTGGGGCTAATTTATTATTACGAACCATCTGGGTAGCCTATATGGCTATTTACAACTGGTACCCAAATGGAGTCAACTATGATAAACTCAAGCTAAGCGATGACCGAAAAAAGAACCTCAAAGCACGGTATAGCCGCAAGAACCGTTTAGAAACTTTAGAAAAATGGGCCAGCTTAAGTTTTAGCTTTGCAATACTATTTGCCATGCTCGTCATAAGTACCCTTTTGGTATGCTTACTTATCGATGCTTTTTTATTAGAAGTGTTAGAATTAGAAAGCTTAGTCTACAACGTTACTTATAATTATACTTTAGCAGGGGTGGTGCTCTTAGCGCATTTGGGCGTTTTGGGGCGATTAGCAACTAAAACTGGTAAGCCAGTTATCGACAAGAGTTTATCACTTTTAAATAAACTTTATTACTACTGTAGTGGCTCGTTTTTATACCAAAGAGAGCTTTTAATCCTCAGATCTAATAGCAAACAATGGATTTTAGTAAGTTTTGGTGTTTTTTACATTGTAATGGCTACTTTAATATCCGTTAATCAACTAGGAGCTTTCTTTTATGGGGGTACTTTTAATGTCAAGGTATTCGATGACCGTAAAACCTATGAGCAGAAAACCATATATAGCATGAAAAATCGCTATTATGAAGATCATTTAAAGAAAAATGAAGTGTTTTATAGGGGAGGCATACAGAGTGAGCTTATTAAAGACAAGCATTTAAAGTTATTTGTGGTGCATTGGTTTTGGTTTGATAGTTTTAAAGATAGCGTACTTAACAGTTTAGATTTTAAAAAGGAAATACCCAGTTTTGAAAATGACGCTATACGAAGTGCTTTTTTTGATGAACAACGTATCAAATACCAAAAGACCTTAAATACCATGTTTGAGGTAGTATTGAATGAAAAAGTACTGGATTCTGTACGATGGAATCGGTATACGCATCCAAAGACGGACGAAGAAGGCTATTTAGCATATATCGCAGTTGATACCGTTAAAATGGGAAGAAACGTTGTAAATGTAAACCGGCGTTATGGAAAAGACAGTCTAGAGGTTTCTGACGGCTGGATGAGTTTTCCGTTTTGGAAGGAATAGTTTAGTTCTAAATAATTCTATTTTATATACACGAGCTTTTTGGATTATCCAGTAGGATGATTTAAAAAGTCGGTGAGATGGGGCGTAGATTTCTGAAGTCTTAAATATTCTATTTTACATAATATAAATTATGACACAAAAATAAACATAAGTATTTCAGGGTCAACACTTTAGTTGTAATTCATAATTCTATATTATGTAAAATATCCCTTAACCCTCTGAGAATCAATTAAAATTTAGAACAGGGTCATTAAACTTTTTTAAGCGGTGTCTGCGACGCATATTTTCATTTGTACCATAATTAGCCGTTATGTAAAATAGCCGCTACCAAGCGCTCGATTGCTTTTTAAAATCAAATTGCTCAGGCAATTTATTTTAAACACAATTTGCCATCGCTTGCCAACGCCATTTAAAAGCTAGCCTTTTAGAATCATTCAAAATTCGTGTATTCGAGGAAATGTGTGGAAGATTTTTTTCTACGACATTCACGGTAGCTTGCCGCAACAGCTAAAATTTTCTCTGCGAGCAAAATTCTTAGCCCTTGCTAACCTCTCGTCTTGTTTATAATTTTTTTGAGCGTGTTTCTAACATTATGTAAAATAGACTTTCAACATGGTAACCAGTAAGGTTTTATTTATCTTTTTTTCTTGATAAAAAAAGAAACAAAAAAATCAAGGCTTACAGATAATTTTGGAAACAATGTACGGCTCAGTCGCTATATTTTAGGATCCATTGTAACTCTTAAGACTGCTTGTAGATTACAGCAGAATTTCAACTGCCAAGAAAACTAGTAACCAGCCCCCTAAAATATGGCCGCTCCCCTCGCCTATTGTTTTGCCAAAATTCTCTTAGGCCAAGGTTATTCATTAAATTGACAAAAATGCCATAAAACACCAGAAGGGTCATGCATAAACAGTTCCCTTCCCCAATCAAAAGTTTTTATTTCAGTAAAACGAACATATTTATATTTGTTGTGAAGACCTTTTGCAAGTAATTCTTTCTCACAAGATTCTATATCGTCAACTTCCAAAAATATCATTGAATTGTGCAACCATTTTTTGACGTAATACTTTTGCAAATAAAACGCCAAACTTTCATTGACTTTAAATAAGGACATTTTATCATTTAAAATGATTTCTTCAAAACCAAGCTCTCGATAGAACGTTCTAGATTCATCATATCTCTTTGCACCAATAAACGTTCTTATATTTTTAGCCTTATAGCCCATTAATTACAACAACTTTTGTTTTCTTGAATTGGAGGACAAGCTACGGTTCCATAGGAGCAAAATACACAACAATCACCTTCTTTAGGTCTTAATACTTCTTTGCAATTTTCACAATCATAAAAGAATTGACAAGCCGTTATAGGCATCTCTTCCTCTTTTTCATGACCGCATTTTGGGCAGGTAATTGTGGATTTCAGGAGCACTTCCATTATTCTATAATTTTATATCCAGTTTTGCCAACGGCAACTTCAATTTCATTATTGGTAACTTTTCCTCTATCAAATTTTACTATTGTATTACCATTTTCGTAGTTAGCTTTAACTTCAATTATTCCATCGAGCTTATTTACTTCACTTTCTATATGTACTTCACACCCAGCACAAGTCATTCCGCTTATCTTATATTCGACCACGTTGACATCTGATTCGCTTACGTAAACAACTTCCTTTTTATCGCTTGGAAAGAATATTTCTGAATAATTAGGAAATGCTAACATTAACCCTGTAAAAAGAGTAATTAAAAACAGAAACTTTTTAGAGCTAATAAATTTTGGATTATCATCTTCACATTCACAATCAATCTCTTCTTTTTTAGGCTTTAATTTTTGATACCAAACTATTGCTAAGAGCAAAATTGTAATCGCTATTAAATACGGTCTAAATGGTTCAATCCACGAAAATGTTGATGCAATTCCGCTGGTTCCCGCAATTAATGCCAATACAGGTGTAATGCAACATAATGAAGCTGCAATTGCAGTAATAATGGTTGTTCCGATTAACTTCTTTTCTGAACTCATAATTCACTATCTTCTAAAACTTTACTCTTATCCAATATTTCAAAAAATGGAGTCAACAATGTTAGTTTGTCTTCCGAAACTGAATAAAAGATTGTTTGCGCTTCCTTTTTAGAATAAATAAGGTTTCTATCCTTAAGCTTTCTCAAATGCTGTGATATAGCCGAAACATTCATTTCTAAAACGTCACTTAAATCACAAACACATAAACGACCTTCTTTATTCAGCAAATACAATAGTTTCAATCTAACCGAATTTCCAGTTAAACTTAAAATACTTGAAAGGTCTTGAAAAGAAGTATCTAATTTTTGAACAACTTCTCTACAATTCATTATTTGTTTGGCATCGGCTTCTAGCCTTATGCAAATGTCATTCTTCATAAATCAAAAATACAATTATTTTCTTATTTAAGCAAATACTAAAATACTGTAGATATTTTGGACTAGTATTCCATTTTATACAGATTGCCACTTCGCTCCCCTCGCCTATTGTTTTGCCAAAATTCTCTTAGGCCAAGGACAAAATAGTAACCGATATAAGTGCTAACTCCAATTCATCCGTTGTAATCTGACTGCGTTTAAAATTGCTAATAATGCTACACCTACATCTGCAAAAACTGCTTCCCACATTGTGGCTAAACCACCTGCTCCTAAAACCAAAACAATAACTTTAACACCAAAAGCTAAAATGATATTCTGCCAAACAATTTTACGTGTGGAACGACTTATTTTAATGGCTCTTACGACTTTTGAAGGTTGGTCTGTTTGAATAATGACATCTGCTGTTTCAATAGCTACATCACTACCTAAACCACCCATTGCAATACCAACGTTACTTGCTGCTAAAACAGGTGCATCGTTTATACCATCACCTATAAAAACTATTGTGTTTTCAGGATTTTTCTTTAAAATCTCAACTTCGTTTAACTTATCTTCTGGTAGTAAACCACCTTTAGCATTTTCAATATTTAGTTCTTTTGCAACTTGTTGGGTAATGGAATCCTTGTCACCGGAAAGCATCATAATTTTTTTAATGCCTACTTTGTGTAATTCTGTAATAGTTTCTTTTGCATCCTCTTTTAATTCATCTGCTATAACTACATAACCTGCAAATTGATTATCGATTGCAACTAATACTATCGATTCTACAATAGATTCCGTTTCAGATGGAACATTTATATTATTCGCAGTCATTAAGGCTTTATTTCCTACTAAAACAGTTTTGCCATTTACAATGCCTTTTAATCCTTTACCTGCAATTTCAGAAACGTCTTGTGCTTCAAAATCTTCTCCTTCAGCTTTATACTCTAAAATGGCTTTAGCAATTGGATGTGTAGATTGCTCTTCCATCGCCATTAGGTATTGCATAAATTCGGTTTCATTCCAACCGATTGCTTTTACTTCTTTGATTTTAAAAACACCTTTGGTTACGGTTCCTGTTTTGTCCATTACCAAAGTATTTATCTTGGTCATAGCATCTAAAAATGAAGCACCTTTAAATAAGATTCCATTTTTGGAAGCTGCTCCCAATCCACCGAAATATCCTAATGGAATTGAAATTACCAACGCACACGGACAAGATATTACCAAGAAAATTAATGCTCGGTATAACCAATCTCTAAACACATAATCATCTACAAAAAAGTAAGGTATGAAAGTAACACCAATAGCCAAGAATACAACGATTGGTGTGTAGATACGAGCAAACTGCCTAATAAATAATTCTGTTTTAGATTTACGTGCTATAGCATTTTGAACCAAGTCTAATATTCTCGCAATAGAACTATCTTCAAAGGTGTTGGTTACCTCAACTTCAATAACACTTTCTAAATTGATACTACCTGCGTAAACCTTTGCTTCTTTCTGAATAGAATCTGGTTTGCTTTCGCCTGTTAATGCTGCGGTGTTTAGAGATGCTTTTTCGGATAATAAAATACCATCCAATGGAATTTTCTCACCTACACGAATTTGAATCTTCTCTCCTATATTCACATCTTCGGGCGATACACTTATATAGTCACCATCACGAAACACATTAGCTTCTTTTGGTCGAACATCCAATAAAGCTTTAATGTTTCCTTTTGCTCTATTAACTGCTGCGTTTTGAAATAATTCTCCTACTGCATAAAATAGCATTACTGCAACACCTTCAGGATATTCACCAATGATAAATGCACCAATTGTTGCGATTGACATTAAAAAGAACTCGGTAAAAACATCGCCTTTTATAAGACTTTTCCATCCTTCTTTAATTACAGGAAACCCAACTGGAATATATGCTAAAGTGTACCAAACTACTCGAATCCATCCTTGAAATTGAGGAATCGCATCAAAATAATCTACAGCGATACCTACAATTAGCATCACAAAGCTTATAATTGCTGGAACATACGTTTTGAATGCACTTTCATCTCCGTGGTCGTGACCATCATCGTGATTATGTTCTTCTTCCGATTTTGGTTTTAAATCTCTTAAATTGACTTTCTTTTTTTTCATTTAATATCTAATAATTTTTCAATGTCATTTGGAATAGGCATTCGTTTTAATGGTGGCACATTTGCTCCACCAGTATTACCAAGAGGAACGTGATTTATAAATGATTTCCAACCACCCACAAGCAACCTAATAATTTGACCTATTACTTCTTTAGTATCTTTTTGTCTAAACCCAAATTTTAGCATTAGCCAATGTGAATAAGTATGCTCAATCGGGTAAGATTGTCCTATGATATGACTACGCTCTAAATGATACCAAGCACTACCGTATTCCTTATTTTCTAAACAGGAACTATATTGTATTAATTCTTCATTATAAGCCTGCTTAAGATGTTTAGGTATTTTAGTATTAAACTTCATATCTATTAATTTTTGGATAAAATTAGTTTAATAGCTAGTGCAATGGAAGTGCATTTATTGCCCACTACACTTATCGCAAATACCTTTTACAACCAAGTTTACATTTTCCGAAACAAAGCCATCAGGAACTTTTATTTGAGGTATCTTATGTTCTGTTAAACAAACGGTTTCATTGCAATTATTACAATGAAAATGTAAGTGTAAATCTGTTTTTATATCACAACTACATCCTTGTTCACAAAGTGCATATTTTGTGATTCCTGTTCCATCATCAATCTGATGCACGATATCATTTTCCTCAAAGGTTTTTATAGTTCTGTATAGCGTAGTTCTGTCTGCCTTTTCAAAAGCATTTTCAATATTACTCAGCGTTACAGCTGCCTTGTTTTCCGCAAGAAACTTATAAATCAATAACCGCATTGCCGTAACACGAATATCTTTTGATTCTAATAATTGTTCAATTGTTTCCATAATTAATCGTGGTCTAAGTTTCCAAATGGTTTAATAATAAGTCCTACACTAAAGATAAAACCATCCGTGGGTGCATAAATCTCGGGGAAAACAGGATTTTCATGTGGTGGTAAAACCAAAGGAGAAAATCTACTTTGCCTTCTATCTGTGAAGTTCTCAAAATTGATAAATACGCTTCCCCGTTTAAAATTACGCATTAACAGTAAGCCCATAGTTACGAAATCGGTTGTCTCAGTACCGTTTGATAAAAATTGTTTTCCCGTGTAATAGGTCTCATAGCCAATTCGCCACTTTTCAGACTCGTACATTAAAACGCTACCCGCATTATGCTTTGCGGTTAAAGGTTTTTGTGGGTTACCTGGCAAATAAATTAGTTTGGTGTCGATAAGTGCATAGTTTAAAAACCATCTAAAATCTTTGTAAGTAAATTTAATATTGGTTTCTGCTCCTTTGCTAAAAATTTCATCTTGCGCGTTTTCAAATTGAAATAAACCATTATCTGTTGAATTTAATAGCAAGCCTTTATTTATCGCTGTTGCATAGAACAATTGATTTACTGAAAAACCAATCTCATCGGATAAGCGTGTTTGATAGTTTACATCGAAATTAATTCCATAAGAACGTTCTGCATCCACAGTTGATTTATCTATTGCTAGAACATTTTCGAAATTGATATATTCTGCTTCTTCTGTAAAAATATCAGGTATTTTGTATCCTAAACCACCACCTATTCGGCTTGAAAATCCATTATCATTTTTATACAGTAATGATATTCTTGGTAGTGGGAAAAAACCAAAATCGGCATTATAATCTGCTCTTAATCCTGTTTCTAAAATCCATTTTTCGGATATATCAAAGATGTTATTAGCAAATGCACCAAAGGTTACATCTTTTTGGTCTCGCTGTAAAGGTGCATTATCATTTTCATCAAAGTTTGAGGTATATAAATTTGCGCCAATTATCCAATCTGTATTTTCTGACGCCGTATTATATGTGATTTCAGTAAAAGTGTTTGTTTGCTGCCCATCAAAATTGAGACTAGGGACGCTTAAGTTCCTATCGAAAAAAGAGATACTATTTTTAAATTTTAATGAGCTAACAGAATCTAATTGTGTTTGATATACCAATTGACTACTTAATCTTTTGGAATTGTTTTCTTCTGTATATTGATGAATACCATTTTCGCCACTTTCAATTTTGGTAATATCTCCACCTATTCTATCATCATATGTTCCATTTAAACCAAACCACAGGGTTGTTTTCTCCGATGGATAATAAAACAATTTGGGATTGAAAGAAATTGAGGTTGTTTTTGGTAGGTTACTAAAACCATCATCTTCTGGGTCGTAAGCTTTTTGATAGTGCCCAGAACCATAAAGCGAAAAACCAAACTTTTCATTTCGTTTACTATAAAACACATTCGCTGTGCTTCCTAATGCTTGTGTTTGAGTTAGCATAATATCCAATGCAGGTTCTTCGTCAGGTGTTTTAGATACCATATTTACCAATCCTGCAATAGCACCGCCACCATAAAGGGTTGATGAACTTCCTTTTATAATCTCAAATTGTTTTAAGTCTAAAGGTGGAATTTGTAAAATACTTAAACCACTTGAAAAACCACCATATAATGGAAACCCATCTCTCAAAAGTTGTGTGTACCGACCATCCAATCCTTGAATACGAATATTGGTGCTACCACTACTTAATGATGTCTGTTGCATTTGTATACCTGTGCTTTCGCGAAGTACCATAGAAATATTAGTAGGATTCATTATTGCTTTCTCCCCTAGTTCCTCGACGCCAATAAACTCAATACGTGTTGGTATCTTTTTTAGAGTCCTTGTACTACGTGTAGATTGAAGTACCACTTCATCTAATACGTTAGCATCTACTTTAAGTTTAAAAATATAATCCGCATCACTAGGTACTTGAATTGTTGTTTCTAATGTTTGAAAGCCTAAAAATGAAATTACTGTTGAATGTTGACCGTTAGGTATTTCGGCAAATTCTGCTATACCATCAAAATTGGTAATAGCTCCTTTTTCTAATGTATCAAAGTAAACTGTAGCACCTATTAAGGGTTCGTTTTCATCCTCTGAATAGACGGTTATTTGAATATCTGATTTTTGTGCCTGTAGCGATAGGCATAGCAAAAACATGAGCTTTACGCTCAAAATGTGTTTGTTCATTTAATATGATTGTAATTAACTAAAAAAGTGATTTAAGAATCTAGAAGTCTTAGCTAATTACTTGGGGTGGTTGCCAAATGTTGGAATGAAAATCAAATCTATAAATTGACTGATAGATAGCTATTGATTTTGTAGAAATGCTGGTGTAAAAATTGAGTTCAAATGTGGCTAAAGGCTCATATGCTATTGACATACCACAACAATTACAAATACAGGTTATAGGACAAGAATCATCATTATCTTCTTGATGATTATGGTCTATGCTCAACTCTTGCTGTTGTTGGTCTTCAAAATTTTGACCATCAGAACATGGCTTTGCGGTCAAAGTGAACATGGTAACTGCTAGTATGAAGCTTATAAATTTCATTGCTACAAAGATATTAAATTCTAGATGCAATGGCTGTGCAAAGGTATATTGACCATTCCATACACATTACCACTTAGCTCCTACCGTCGCTTCGGGCAAAGAGTATTCCATTACCTTTTAAAAAGAAAGTCTTTGGAAAGAAAAAAATCAATGAAAATGGTAACAACTTTCGCTTTTAACCAAAGCTCAAGTTACATAACGCGGAACATTATAGAACAATTATATTAGTTTCGTGTATAGCGCATCTCAGCGCTATTTGATATAGTTGCGTTTTAAGCCCTGTAAGTGGATTATAACAAAGCAATTATGTAAAAACGAAACTACGACATGCTTATCTATATTCCTTTTAAGCCAGCCACATCGTCTCGGCACCAAATTTATCTTATAAAACTATTTACTAGCTTTGATTTCATGAATCAAAACTCTTGATTATTGTTTTATACGTACTTAATTGTAATACTAGTATTTGTTGTTGTTCTTAGACCAATTTCTACACTTATTCACGAACTTGGGCATGGCATCCCGGCTTTGCTATTAACAAAAGGCAAAGTCACCTTATACATAGGTTCATATGGCGACCCAAAGGACAGTATCAAAATCAATATTGGCAGATTGGAAGTGTTCTTTAGAAAGAATCCTTTTCATTGGAAAATAGGTCTTTGTCAAATGCATGATGAGAATATTTCTATTAAAAATCAGATTTTTGTAACCCTCATGGGGCCTATAATGTCCTTATTATTAGCATTACTAGTAACATACAATGTCTTTTTCGCTAATTGGAATGATGCATATGTCTCTGTACTGTTCTTTTTTGGAATATCAACATATTTTGATTTTTTCGCCAATATTATACCGAACAAGACACCCATTGAATTGTATAATGGTACAATTATCTATAATGACGGTCAGGCGATCTTAGATTTGCTAAAATTTAAAAGACTTCCGCCTGAATATGAAGAAGCCATCAATCTATATGATGACCAGCAATTCTTTAAAGCCGGTGAACTATTTAATGAACTTATTGCTTTGAATCACAAACAAGACTATATCTATCGTTTGGCAATATCTGCTTATTTAAATGCTCATGATTATCACAAAGCCAAGCTCATAAACCAAGAATTCGAAAAAAAGAATAACAAGGCGAACTTTGATACTCACGACTATAATAATTCTGGACTTGTAAAATCATATCTTAAAGATTTCTCCAAAAGTTTAAAAGATTATGAGAGGTCGCTAGAACTCCAACCAGACAACACTTTGGCGATTAATAATAGAGGCTATACCTATAATTTAATGGAGGAATATGAGAAAGCAATCATTGATTTTGATAAGGCCATTGCATTAGAACCAGACCATCCTTATCCTTATAATAATCGTGGCTTAGCAAAAATAAAATTAGGTAGAACCGATGAAGGTCTTAAGGATATTGACAAATCAATGAGTTTAGATAAAAACAATGCCTATGCATATATGAATCTGGGAGTTTATTATTATGATACGGGCAATTATAAAGAAGCTTTAGAAAAATTTAATTTAGCTCTTGAGCTAGATGTAAACACCTACGAAATAAGAGATCGTATTAAGGAGACTAAAGAAAAAATCACCAAATAAACCCCTCCTCAAATCTGTTCTTTATACTATGTTATTTTACATAATATTTTTGCTTTCAGAACTTCAATTAGATCTTGAGAACCATAAGTATAGATGTCTTTAATATTTAGTACAGTAGTTTTAGTGTAATATTTACCACCAAAAAGTTCTTTGATAGCTTTTAAATGCTTGTTTTCCATTACAAATATGTCATCTGCTAAATCTAATTGTTCTCTGGTGATATAAGTTGTTCCAAGCGTATTACAAGTCTTTTTATTAGTTCCTGCAGAATCAAAAGACAAATCTGGATAATGTTTGCTAAAATAATCTTCGGCAGTTTTTGAGCGGTCCTTATTAGCTGAACAAACAAATAATATGTTTTTCATATTTTACAATTTGAAAAGCCCTCTAAAATATGGCCGCTCCCCCTCGCCCATTGTTTGGCTAAAATTCTATTAGGCCTTTAGATACATGGAAAATTTCAACAAATATGTCGGTAAATAAGTATTTGTAATTCATCTGTAATTGAATCAACTATTTAACAAGAAGTATATCAGTGGCTTGAAATGGATATATATTAACATAAAATGGAAATAATATGGTGTTATTGGAAATAAATAGTTTTTTTATGGAAATAAAAAACGTTTATTGGAAATATATTTCTATTTTTGATGAAAATTAATACGTATTTTTAAATGGTTAAAAACTTCAATATAATTAAAGCTTTGTGCAGGTCTGCTTTGTCTAATCCTAGTGATGCTATTGTACATCAGATATCTAGATTAAGGGATAGTTATGAAAAAGAGGGTTATAAGAAAGAAGCGAAATCTTTGACGAATTTATTGTCTACATCTCAAACGAATGCTGAAATGTCACCTAGCAGAATTGAAAAATCTTTTGTTGCAAGAGGGAAAGAAGAAATTACTGCTAAAACTGTTCTCCCTGTTGATAAAGAAACTTCTACTCCGCTGGCAGAAGTATTTTTTAATTCTGAACTACCACTAGAAATACCATTATTTGATGATAATATACAGCATGGAATTAAGTCCATTATTCATGAGTGGACACAATATGATAAATTGTTAGAAATAGATGCAATGCCTGCAAGTTCCTGTTTGATTTATGGTGTTCCTGGCACGGGTAAAACCCATTTAGCAAAATGGATTTCTAAAGAAATAGGAATTCCAGTGGTGTTAGCCCGTTTAGAAGGTTTAATGTCATCTTTTTTAGGAACTACTTCTCGTAATATTGGCAATCTTTTCGCCTTTGCAAATAGATATAATTGTGTTTTACTACTTGATGAGTTTGATGCTATCGCAAAATTAAGAAATGACCCAAATGAAGTGGGAGAAGTAAAAAGAGTTGTAAACACTCTTCTTCAATGTTTGGACTCTAGAAGAGAAAAAGGATTTACTATCGGAGTTACCAATCATCAAGGATTGTTAGATCCAGCAATTTGGAGACGTTTCGATATTCAGATGGAAATCCCTGTACCTTCTAGCGAGGTTATGTTTTCCCTTTTGAAAAATTTCTTGCAACCACTGGTTTTTAAGGAAAGTGAACTTAAATTTTTAGTTTGGTGTGTTGAGGGTGCTTCAGGAGCCGATGCACAAATGATGTCTAATTGGATTAAACGAGCTCTTGTATTAGATAAAAACACCAATTTAGTAACAATCATGAGGCGTTTTGCTCTTCTTAATTCTGGAAGAATGGACCCAATTAAAAGAAAAATAATGCTTCATAGTGATGAAGATTTCATTTCGGCTCTTTTAGCTGATAAAAATTATTCATTCAAACAAAAAGATTTAGCCCCAATTTTTGGCATGACTGCCTCCTCTTTGAGTAAACAAATTTCAAAATTAAAAGAATCAGAAAAAATCTAAGCTATGTCTAATAGTCCCGTACAAGTAATTCTAAATACTAATGATTTTATACAAGCTTGGGATAGAAATCCAGGCGGCTCAAATAAGGATTTCTTTGAGGGAAATGACCTTGAGTTTCTAGGTCATAAGGAAAATATTCAAGAGCAACTTGAAAGTATTAAAACTATACAGGTAAGAAACCGATTTGCACCTGTTACTTATGCAAAGGTTATTTTAAGGCAGTCAGCTCTAGCTAAATCTCACCGTCCTACCTCACAGCTTTTCAAGCCAGATATAGCACCGGTTATTGGTGCAGGAGATTTAGGAGAGTTATTTGTGGAATTGACTCCCCAAAGTATTGATGAGATACATCAAAAAGTTGAAAGAGCTGAATTGAAGACAAGGTATAAAGAGAAGGATGGGCAACAAAAAGCTAATCCTTCAATATATAGGAGTGAATTAGGAGCTATTGACGAAATACTTCCGTACACCGAAAGTGACAAAAGAAAATTTTCAGTTACTGAAGGTTTGGATTGGCTAAAAAACTCACAATCAGGTGGTGCATATGTGGTGGAATTATTTGACACGCCACCACCGCAAAAAGATTGGGATACTTTACCAAATTATAAATTATTATTATTCAAAAGTTTTGTAGAAGGACTAAAAGAATTTGGAAACGGATTATATGCATCTAGATTTTTTGAAGGAGTAGAATCTTCTTTTATTTATGGGGTAAAACTTGAGAAAACTTCTGATGCTCCAATCATAAAACTTAGTGCATCCTCCTCCTCTGCGGGTAAATTAGAACAAAATGAAATCGATTTAAGCATTGAACGTCATACCAAACTTCTAAAATTTTTAGGGGATCATCCTTTAGTTAAAAGAATTAATTTACCTCCTCTTGTAACGAAAAGCAATTCAATTAATTCTCCAGAAATCGATGCAGACTTTAAGGTTCCAGACGTTATTGAAGATCAAGTTTATCCAAAAATTTGCGTTGTAGATGGAGGAGTATCCGATGTGTTTGGAGAATGGATTGAAGCACGTTGGGGATTATTAAGTTCATCAGATAAAGATGAAGATCATGGAACCTTTATAGCTGGTCTTACTATTGTAGGCAAGGCTTTGAATGGAAATGACATATGTAAAGAAACTGATGGGTGTAAAATAATTGACCTAGACCTACTACCAAAAAAAGGGAAGTATGCTTCTTATTATACAAAGCCTCTAGAATTTTTTAATGAATTAGAAGATGCAGTAATAGCACTAAAAGAAGAAACTGGCGTAAGAGTTTTTAATTTTAGTTTAAATTTTGAACAACATGCTAGTACCTCAGGATACAGTCTTCCTGCCCAAATCTTGGATAGAATAGCCGAGGAGAATGATATTATTTTCATAATGTCCGCAGGTAATACAACACAAGCGGCAACAAGAAAAGAATGGCCAGTGGATCATTTTGAAGCTTTAAAGATATTGGCGGGTTCAAGAAATGATACAATCAAAACACCAGCTGAAAGTAGCAGAAATATTAGCGTAACGGCTTTAAATCCTCCTAATGTTCAAGATACTATCCCATATGCACTAAGTAATTATAGCTGCAGAGGACCTGGTTTAAAGGCAGGATTAAAACCTGACCTTGCCCATATCGGTGGTTCTGGCACCAAAGACCCTAGTAATGGTCATGGATTATTTTCATTAAACTCTAGTGGCAAAATTATAGATGGTTGTGGAACTAGCTATGCTGCTCCAAACGTAAGTAAGACTATCGCTAGTATAGACAATGAAATTGAAGGAATGGTATCAAGAGAAACCCTAATTGGCCTTGCAATACATCATGCAACATTACCTTCATCTTTGGAGGACAAAAATTTAAGAAGTGTAACTAAAGATTTGATAGGTTTCGGTGTTCCGAGTGCATCAGAAGCAATTTTAGAAGGAGACCCATCAGCCATAACTTTAGTTTTTGCTAACAGGATTATAAACAGACATAAAATGAGCTTTAGGTTTACTTGGCCGTCAAGCTTAGTAAAAGATGGTAAATGTATCGGTCAAGCTAAATTAACTGTTGTGAGTACACCTAATTTCGACTATAAATATGGGACTGAATTTGTTCGAGTCAATATTGATGGATTTCTTAGGCAACAAGATAAAAATGGCAGTTATAAAGGGAGACTTAAGGCTATTTATACACCTGACGATGGCAACAGTAGTTTATACGAAAAAGATCAAATTCAGCATTCCTTTAAATGGAGCCCAGTTAAAGTTTATGAAAAGACATTTCCTAAAGGAGTTGGGCCAACTACAGATTGGTCATTGGATATCGAATATTTGGCGAGAGATGGTGCACGGATTCCTCAAAATGGAATACCATTTACAGCTATCTTAACTATTTCTGACCCTAACAAAAAAGAACCAGTATTTAATGATATGCGACAGACACTGCAATCATTAGGAGTAAATACTGTAGACATAAAAACAGCAACTAGAGTCGTACCAAGAGTATAATATTAAAATTAAGAATTATGGCAAATTATCATATTACCCAAAAAAAAGGACAAAAAGATTGGAATGTTCAAAAAGAAGGCGGTCAGAGAGCTTCGGCAAAAGCATCAACTCAAAGAGAGGCTGAGAAAATTGCAAAACAATTCTCAAAGAATAATGGAGGTGGAGAAGTTAGAATTCACAAACCAAATGGTGGCCCAATTCGAGATAGCGATACTGTAAAGCCGGGAAATGACCCGAGATCAATAAAGGATACTAAACACTAATCATTTCCATTCCATACACATTACCACTTCGCTCCTATCGTCGGATCGCATAATAAGTGTTTATTCATTGCTTGTTTATTGTTTTTTAATGGTATTCATGAACCTCGGAAAAAATCAATTTTGATTGTTTCAAAACCTGGCCCTCGGTTTCATTACCTTTTTAGAATAAAACTTTAGAAGGAAGTTTAGCACCAGTCACTTTGCTTTACCAACACAAATTTTCATAATGCTTTGGTTGTCGTAGAAATATTTTAAAAACTTACAGAACTACTAATATTTTCCACCAAACAATAGGATGCCCCTCGAATTCGTTACTTTTAATAGACAATAGCACTACTAATTCAAATGAAACTGCTTTGAGGCTTAAAAAACGCTGGAAACGCATACTATTAGCAATCATCTTGGTCCCTACCATCGTTATTGCACTAGTCTTGTTCTATGTGCAAAGCAACCAAGCAGAAATTATTAAAGGTGAGATTGCCCTACTTAACCAAGAGCATAAAGGCCTTATTACCATAGGCAATAGCAACTTATCGTTATTTGGCAATTTTCCTGACCTGTCCATCAAAGTGTATGATGTTCAAATATTTGAGACTAAAGCGGACAATGCCCCGCTGATAATGAGTGTGAAAGATATTTATGTGGGCTTTAATCTTTGGGATATTGCCAGTGGTAACTATGACATACACTCCTTACTAATAGAAGATGGTGTTTTTAATATTGTCATCCATGAAGACAACACCTCAAACATCCAAAATTCTTTAGCCACCACCACTGAAGATGGCACAGCTAGTACCAATATTCATTTAAATAAAATTCGTTTAAAAGACCTGGATATTCACACCCTTGATGAGGCTACCCAGACCGATGTAGAGAAATTTATTTATGACGGCAAAGGCGGTTTTCGTATGAGTGACAACATCATTGCTGGCCATATTGATACCGAATTAGAACTGAATGTTATCAAAGATGGCGACACTACTTTTATCCGTAAAAAACATTTTGAAATACACACCGATATCGTTTTTAATGAAACAACAGGGATACTTGACATAGCACCTTCAGGTATTGCTATGGAAAATGGTGATTTTGAACTTGTAGGGTCTATCGATACCAAAAACGATGTAGACCTTGACCTGAACATAAAAGGGACCAAGCCCAACTTTGATATGCTAATTGCTTTTGCCCCACCCGATGTGATTCCGTTTTTAGAGAAATACAAAAATGCTGGGGAGATTTATTTTAACGCTAGCATCAAAGGTGCCGCAAATAAGGGTAACAGACCTGCTATTAATGCAGAATTTGGTGCAGGTAAAGCTTTTTTAGAGAATACAACGAGTGCTAAAAAAATAGATAATATGGGCTTTAGCGGCCATTTTAGCAATGGTGCCAACAGAGCTGCTAACACCATGGAATTTTCATTGACCGATATGACTGCTTCTTTAGAAAAAGGAGAGTTTAAAGGTTCGCTCTTGGTAAAGAATTTTGATTCGCCCGAAGTTGATATGCAAGTTGATGCAGACTTTAACCTTGATTTTATTGCTGACTTCTTTGAGCTGCAACAGGTACAAAACGCCTCAGGGAATATTAAACTGCAAATGAATTTTCATGATATCATTGATATTGATAATCCGAAAATGGCCTTGCAGCAGCTCAATCAGGCTTACTACGCATCGTTGAAAGTTGAGAACCTCCATTTAGAAGCAGAGAATCTAATGGTTCCGATAGATAGCCTAAATGTAAACCTGCTCATGAAGGGCAAAGCGGCTACCCTTAAACAATTTGATTTGCTAATGGGTAATTCAGACATTGCTATTAATGGCTTTCTGTCTGACCTACCGTCCATAGTGCACCATACCAACATACCTGTTGAGGCGCATTTAGATATCACATCGGACTACTTAGATATTGCCGAATTAACAGGATTTACTGCTCAAGACTCCACACAAACCGGATTTGATGAACAGGTGAAGAACTTAAGCCTTGGACTTTCTTTTGTAGGCTCTGCCAAAGACTTTACCGAATCTGAATATTTACCGAAAGGTGAATTTTTTGTAGACAGTCTCAATGCCGAGTTAAAGCATTACCCCCATCGTTTGCATGATTTTCATGCTGATGTGTTACTAGATGACCAAGATTTGAACATTGTAGACTTTACAGGCTATATTGATGATAGCGATTTTCATTTTGATGGCTTGATTCATGAGTATGCGTTTTGGATGCAACCAGAGCGGAATGGCACTGTTGACCTAGATTTTAATCTTACTTCAAAAAAATTACGTTTAGAAGATGTTTTCTCATACAAGGGTGAAAACTATGTACCTGAAGAATACCGACACGAAATTTTTGACAACTTGGCGCTACACTTTAGCTCTAAAATGCAGTATACCGATTCTTCATTGAGTTCCATTGCTATTGCTCTAGACAAGTTAGATACGAAGATGGAATTGCATCCGCAGCGTTTTCATGATTTTAAAGGAAACATTACGTACGCCGATGACCATTTAGTAATTACTGATTTTCATGGCGAAATCGGGATGACCAATTTTAATGTGGACCTGAATTACTATTTAGGAGAAGACCAATCGGTAAAAAAGCGTGATAATTCCCTTACGATTAGTGCAAATTATATAGATTTTGATGCGCTTTTTGATTTTAATGTAAGTCCCCCACCAACAACAGTATCTGAAGAAGTCACTACCGAAGATGTTGCTGAACATGCAGAGGCTTTCAATATTTATGAATTGCCATTTACTGACATGCGCTTTAAAGCGGATATTGCTCATTTTATATATCATAAGATTGACTTGCAGAACATTAAGGCAGCTTTAAGAACGACCCCAGATCATTATATTTATGTTGATACGCTGAGCATGGATGCTGCTGGTGGAAATATTCGTTTAAACGGATACTTTAATGGTAGTGACCCCAAACACATTTATATGCAGCCCGATTTGGTTATGACTGATGTGGATTTGGAAAAATTACTTTTTAAGTTTGAAAATTTTGGGCAAGACCACTTAGTTTCTGAAAATCTACAAGGAAAGCTCACCTCTAAAATAAGTGGCAAAATACGAGTATACCCCGATTTAGTGCCTGATTTAGACCAGTCCTCCATTGAAATGGATGTAAAAGTACTGAACGGGAAACTAAAGAATTACGACCCTATGTTAGCGTTATCAGATTATATGGGTGATAAAAACTTGCGTAATATTCGGTTTGATACCTTACAAAATACCTTGGCTATTGATAAAGGAAAAATCAAAATTCCTGCAATGGCAATTGAATCTACCATTGGCCATATGGAACTCTCCGGAACGCATGATAGCAATCAAAATATTGACTATTACTTGCGTATACCTTGGAAAACCGTACGACAGGCCACTTGGCAAAAACTGTTTGGCGGCAAAAAGGATACTGTTATTGAACAAGACCAGGTAGATGAAATTGTTGAAGTAGACCCGAACAGAAAAACCAAATTTCTCAATCTAAAGATTCAAGGCACTATAGACGATTACAAGGTTTCGTTACGCAAGAAAAAGAAAGGTGACGATTGATTATGAGGATTTTAGAATTGAAGAATCAAAGAAGATAGAAAGTACCAAACTTTTTCCTCAATGAGTTTTAATTTGGAAATAATTGATTTAATAAAGAAGACTGAAGTGCCCTGTTTTTATTGAACCATCTTCAAAAACAACTTTGAACCAATAATCAGTTGACATCACTCTTAAGCCCCTACTATTAGTGCCATCCCATGAATCATCAATTCCATTTATAGTTTTAATTAATTGACCATATCGGTCGAAAATATAGAGCGTAAATTCTCTATTAGTAGACCCATTTAATTGCCAGAAATCATTAATATTATCGCTATTAGGAGTGAAAAATCTAGGATAATCTAATACAGAAAAAGTGGTCTCTAGAAATCCACAACCATTTATTTCTCTAACAAATAAATTATAATCCCCTCCTAATAATGAATCAAATGTCTCGTTTGATTGAAATTCAATACCATCTAAGGAATATTCAAACATTGCTGGAGAATCAATAATAATGGTTGCACTGTTGTTGCTGCTAAATTCGTTAACCTCAATTTGATAGTCAGTTATAGGTATAGCATCAATATTTGTGATAGTAATAGTTGCACTTGTCTCTACATCGCAAATAGCGCTGCTTACTGTATAGGTATATTGTTGAAAGGTATCTTCTGTAGGATTATAAATTGATGTTCCACTATTTAAATTAGGATTCCATTGCCCACCAATATCAGGATTTCCATCTATTAGGCTCAATAAGTCTATAGGAGGGCTTGTATTACAAATTTCCAAAGTTGTATTCATACCTGCATTGGGGACGGCAATAAATTCCACTTCAATAATTGAACTGCTTGTACACTGACCATTAGAAACGATATATTCATAACTACCTGCGATATCTTGGTCTGGGTCGAATATGTTGGTCCCACTAGATAAAGATGGACTCCAAATACCATTTATATCTGGATTACCAGTCATGGCATCAAAAAGATTAAAAGAATTATTATTCTGACATAACTCAATATAGCCATTATCTCCACTATTAACTCCAGGTAGTATACTCACCAATACATCACCATTTATTAAACCACATGGGCCATTTGTGCTTGTAAAGGAATAAGTCCCTTCGATATCAATTTGAGGGTCAAAAATATTGGTGCCACTAATTAAGTTTGGACTCCATTCTCCTTCATAATCAGTTATGTTTTCTGAAAAAACTGTTCTTAGGTCAAAACTTGACCCTGATGCACAAATTTGAATATCAACATCATTTAACGTCAGACCTTGCTCCCCATTAAATTCAACTGTTACTGCGGATGAATCGCTAAGGCAACCGTCTGTGTCATAAACGCTATAAGTATATACTCCTGGCATATCGGAACCGGGATTAAATGTATCTCCATTATTGGTCAAATTAGGAGACCAACTACCACCGGTATCCGGATTATAAAGTAGGCTGTCAAATAAGTTAAAAGGGGCTCCAGACTCGCATACGGAAATGCAATTATCTTCTCCAGCATAGCGTCTACCTGAAGTGCTACCCATATCAAAACTATATTTAGCCATAAATATCTCATTTGGACCATTTTCTAATAGTATGGTCGCATTTGGTTCACCATCACCCAATATCAGAGTATTCCTAAAATACCCTGTTACGTAAACCTCACCAACATTTCTAACATCAATGGCTGCGGCTTGTTCCCAATCATTAGAACCCGCTCGTGCAGCACCTAAGAATTGTCCTTTGTTATCATAGGTCGCGATAAACAAGTCACCTGCACCGTCATGTGGCAAGAAAGTTTCATTGCACTTGCCCTGATCTATGATAACCTCACCACCATAATATCCAGCTACGTATATATTCTCAATATTATCAACAGCTACTGCTACGCCTCTATCACCGCCAATACTTTTGATGGTCGAGTGCCACACATAATTTCCGCTTAAATCAAAAAGTATTGTGATAATTTCATCATCAGAAAAAGCCTCAACGCTTACACACTCTGTGAGATCGCTATCCCAGGCATAGGCCCCCGTATAAACTAAGCGGTCTGAACCTACAACCTTAATATCACCACTTATATCAGGACCTGTCTGTAAAAAAGGGCTTTTTGCCCACTGTAAAACACCATTCAAATTGTACTTTGCGATGAAAGCAGACTCGTTGACACCACTCAAGAAAGTTTCTTCTGGTAAAGATTCAGCAAATGTACAGGTGTAAAAAAAGTTTCCTGTGATATAAATATTTCCAGCGTCATCAATATCTAGATTTTTGGCTCCATCAGGATTTTCCCCACCCGCTTTCACAACCCATTGAAGACTACCATTGGAATCGTATTTGGCAAGGAAAATATCTAAACTCTGAGTTAATAATGTGGTTTCGTTTACTTCGCCTTCTCCGAAAGTAACATTGCCATTGACGGCACCTGTTAAATAAATATTGTTAGACGAATCTGTTTTTAATCCAGCGCCCCCTGGAGCATCATCATTTTCTCCTCCAAAAACTTTTGCCCACTGAAAATTACCATCTTCATCATATTTGGCAAAAAAAGCGTCTCGGTTGCCGGCTGGAGCGGCAAATGTTGTTTGAGCGGCAGTTCCGACTCCAAAAGTAATTTCACTACCGAAAAAACCAGCTATTAAAATGTTATTATTTGTATCTAGGGTAATTACATTACTAGCTACGCCACTATTATTTGCTTCAATTTGTTGTGCCCAAAGTAAATTACCAAATGCATCATACTTTGCAATAAAAGCTCCATTAACAGTTAAAATAGTCTCATTAATCTCACCTTCACCAAAAATAGAACCAGTAGATCCACTCGACATAATTCCGGTGATATAACTATTACCCAAATCATCTGAAACAATAGAATAACCTTGATCCAAGGTAGAATCGACCGAATCACTACCCGCTTTCTTTGCGAAAGACAATTCTTGGGCAAATAATGGAACAAAGTTTAAAATAAACAATGCGGAAAGGATAAAAGATGTTTTTAGCAGACTAGACAGGTTATTTACCATTTGGTTAGTTTGGTGGCAAAAAAAATAATTCCTAAGAGTTATTTTGAATAACGAATATTTTTAGCTAAAAATATAAGGGACAAAGAATTTTTCATAAACATGTGCTCAAAAAGCAATTGTCAAGATGAAGAACCTTAACAATTAAGTATTAAAGAATCTAATGAATACTCCAACATCGTAAGGTTTAAGACATATTCTGATTCTTTTAATAGTGGTGATTTCAAGAACGAATTTAGCAAAAGCGGTTACTTTAACTTAAATACGTTAGATTCAGATTGTACTTATTTAGGCAAACGATTCTTTATCGTTGCTATTTGCCCCATATGATTTGCTGAATGTTCCATGACATGGTACCAGATATATTGGTAGTTCAATCCGTCTTCTAAATTTGAGGCGAACCATTCATCATCTTTGGTTTTGAGTCCTGTCAAAGTTTTTGCACGGACTTCATCCCATAATTCTAAATAATAACTAATCGGTTTATCTTTGAGCATACTTTTGACGTCTTCATTAATTTCCCCTGCAACTCCATACCTAGCAAGCTCCTCCTCTGTCCAGTCTCGACCTTCCAATGTGGCTATTTGGTAATACGACTCCGTTGAGACCAGATGCATGACCAACGAGCCTATGCTATTCGCATCAGCATCATATAAGAAATCAGTTTGTGATTGATCTAAGTCTTTAACTTCTTCGGTAATACGTTCTTTTAAATCTTCTAACATATAGACCATTTGACCAATCTGCGGTGTATAACCCTCAACCGAGTTAAATTCGCCCTGCGCGTTCAACAATAGTATCGGCACTATAAGCATTAAAAAGCTGGCTTTTGTTTTCAAAGATTTCATAGCAACATATTTAAATGAATCTGTTCTCAGCGATAGCTATTCAAAGTTACCATTTCTTTCTTTTAATAATTTCTTAAATTTTTGACTTAAGAGCTAATAGCTTTGTTATGATAGGTTTAAGCTTTGACATATACCATATATCAAAAAGGATAAAATATTATATTTACTAGTATAACCACATACCAATGAACCACCAACCGACCTTTGACCAAAGCTTAAAAAAGCTACTAAAACTAGTTTTTGCCCTTGTTAATCTTGTTTTTATTGTCTCATGTGAATCTAAAGAGGAACCTAAACCCTTTTTAACGGGCTTGGGTATGGGCATTGAAAAAACAACACTGCAGGTAGACAATATTGAAGAAGCGATTACTTTTTATCGTGATTCTCTTGGCTTTTCTATTCGTGGGGAAGCATCGGAAGGGAACTTTGAAGGTTCTTTAACCATGGCCATTGGCATGGGCGATATGACCACCTTTGAGTTACTGGCTAAAAACGATACGCTAATAGCTGACAGTATAGCACCCATACTGAGAAATCAGACTCCAAATGGTATTCGCTTTTTTGCGCTTTCTAGTTCTTCGGTTGACTCCACCTTTGCAGGACTCTCATCCGTTGGCATGCAACTAGATTCCACTAAAGAATATCGACGTTCTTCAGCCCCAGCAGAGGGCTGGTCAAGGGATACGGGCGAGTCACAACGCAAGAGTCTCGATTTTGATGCTGAAGCCCCTCCGGCTTACTTACCTCGATTTATAGAAAGAATAGGCAGTAGTTATGTTAAAGCTAGAGAAGATTGGAAAAGTTACTACATATTTACTCGGATGTATGGTACACATCCTAATGGTGTTGTGGGTACTTCAGCCATAAAGGTTGCCGTACATCATCTTGATTCGATTGCCATGCAATATAATACTATGGGTTTTGAAATTCTTGAAGCCACCGATTCTATTGTCAGGTATTCGATTTTTAAGAATCAGGAGTTGCATTTGGTTTCTGCGGAACAAGACAAAGGCGCTAAAAACTATTTGGCCAACCGCACCGATGGAGTGTATGCCTTAGAGTTTGATGTGGCAGATATTGACTCTACATACCAATATTTTAAGACTGAACTACCTGAAACTGCTTATAGCAAAACCGCAGATCGATTAACTATTAACTCAGAACATGCTTTTGGCGTGCAATTAGAATTCGTTCAAGAACCGGAAAGTCAGGCTGTTTTTGCTAAAACCTATTCCTTTATGGGTGAAATGGATACGCTGGCCGTAAATCATGCAGCCAGTCTGTATAGTAAATATTGTGCCTTGTGCCATGGTGATGACCGTCAGGGTTATACTGCGGATCATGCCCCTTCATTACGCTCAAAATCCTTGCTGGGCACCAGTATGAATACTAATTTTTTACGCTATACCGTGCAATTTGGAAGGGCTAACACAGCAATGGGTGGCTACTTGGATAAACAAGGCGGTCCAATGGAATATATTGAAATTGAATTGTTACTAGCCTATTTGAACAAGATGGCAGAAGTGGAGAGTCCGATAGAACTTTCTAGAGAACCCATTGCTGGTGATATCACAAAAGGAGCGGGATTATACGAAGCAAAATGCGCTGTCTGCCATGGTAATAAAGGAGAAGGTATTACAGCTCCGGCCCTTGCAAACCCGATGCTACTGGCAACAGCAACCGATGATTTTCTTAGATATGCCATAGCAGAAGGAAGAGACGGTACTCCAATGTTAGCGTTTAAAGACTCACTTTCGGATAAAGACATTAATAATGTGACTGCTTTTCTTAGAAGCCGGGCCTCTGGTTGGGACAAACCTCAGGAACTGGATTCTATCAAAGTACCAGAGCCTGAAGAATATGTACTAAATCCGGATAGCATAGCTCCAGTTTTTAAGCTGCGTGAAAATAAGTTTGTGGCCGCCGAACAAGTTAATAAGGCATTCACAGAAGGGAAGCGCATGATTATACTTGACGCTCGTTCTGAAGTGGCTTGGCGACAAATGCACATTCCGGGAGCAGCCCCTGTGCCCTACTATTCAGAACCTGATGAGTTTATTGATGACATCCCTAACGATGGCACCCAGATAGTTATCTATTGCGCTTGTCCACATGCTGCCTCAGAACGTGTTTTGGCTACCCTAAGGCGTTATGGCTATAAAAATACTGCGATTATAGATGAAGGTATCTTGGTTTGGGCACAAATGGGATTCCCCGTTAGAAGTGGAAGTTGAAATAACCTTAGTAAAAACCTAAATCTATAAAATTCTACTCTTCAAGCAAACCTAGTACCATATGAGCAGAATTTAAAGCAGCTACTTCAACAAACTTTAAATAATCTGTTTGTGCTTTGGTATTTGCATTATCACTGCAACTACGAATAATGATATAGGGTAAATTTAGCATTGTACATATTTGAGCTACTGCTGCCCCTTCCATTTCCGTAGCTATAGCATTAAATTTTGTATTCAATTCTTTAGCTTTTAGCGTGTCACTTATAAAATTATCTCCGGTAGCAATGGTGCCAAAATAGAACTTGGGTAGCCTATTATTGAATGGCTTCAACTTTAATCGTGAAGAAACCTTTTCGCTCTTTTTAAATAAAACTGGGTCAACATCAAGATAAAGTGGGTTTCTATTGTTTTTTTCCTTTAAATTTCTTGTGGGCCAAATTTCGAATTCTCCATTTTTCAGTTTTCCAAAATCATATTGAATCAAATTATTTGAAATCACAATATCACCTGGTTTAATTTCAGGGTGCAAACCACCAGCCACTCCTGTAAAAATGAGACTCGTCACGTTAAAATTTTCTACTAAAATTGCAGTACAATAGGCAGCATTCACTTTACCTACTCCAGATTTGAATAGCACTACTCTTTTATTTTTAAGTTTTCCTGTAAAAAAAGTAACTCCGCTTTTTTGAATTTTCTTTTTGTTTTCTAACTCTGATTTTAGAAACTCAATCTCTTTATCCATAGCACCCATAATAGCTACTCGCTGCCCTTGTGCCATGTAAATAACAAAAAAGAAGGCTAGAACTATGCTTTGTTTTAAAGCCATAAGAAAAGAAGTGAAAAGGCATTGATGATGAGCAATACAGGATTAATCTCCGACTTTTTACCCACAAAGAATTTCAAGAGTGTGTAACTCAAAAACCCAAAAATGATTCCCGTAGTAATACTATAGGTCAATGGCATGAGAATCATAGTAAAAAATACAGGAATTGCCTCATCGGGTAAACTCCAATCGATTTTAGTTAAGGGTTTCATCATAAAATAACCTACTAACACCAAAGCAATAGAGCTTGCGATACTAGGCACAATAGACAATAAAGGAGAGAAAAACAAAAAGGGTAAAAACAACAGGCCTGCAGTTATAGCAGTAAGTCCCGTTTTACCTCCTTCTCTTATTCCCACAGCTGATTCAATATAAGTAGTACCTGAACTGGTACCTACCAAACCTGAAAAAATTGTGGTCAGTGCATCAACAAAAAGTGATTTCTTTAAGTTTTTAGGATTACCATCAGCATCTTTATAATCTGAGGCCTCTGAAAGCCCGACCATAGTAGAAAGACTATCAAACAAATCGGTAAAGGCAAAAACAAAAATTATAGGAAGAAATGAAAACTGCAAGGAGTCAACTAAATTCACCTTCAAAAACGTGCTAAAATCTGGCATAGAAAATATACCTGAATAGTTTACAAGCGTTGGTAATTCTGAACTCATTGCTGCTCCTTCTCCCCACCACCTTCCAATAGGCCAGGCTATAATAGTAGTGAAAAGAATGCCTAAAATCATTGCTCCAGGTACTTTTCTAGCTATTAAAACAGCGGTAAGACCTAATCCAATTAAAAACGTCAAACAGATGGGGTTTTTAAGGGAAGCCATACCCACTAAAGTTGCGGAATCATCAATGATGAAGCCCGCATTTTGAAATCCAATAAAACAAATGAAAAGACCTATACCAGCGGCAATAGCATAACGCAATGAATGTGGAATTGACTGTACAATTTTATCTCGTATTTTTAAAATGCTCAAAATCAGAAAAAGTATTCCTGACCAAAAAACTGCGCCTAGCGCTGTTTCATAACTCAGACCTAAGCCTAGAACAGCAGTGTAGGTAAAGAATGCGTTAAGCCCCATTCCTGGTGCAATTACGAATGGATTTTTAGCATAAACACCCATTAAAACGCTACCGAAGGCACATACAAGTACGGTTGATGTTACTGCCGCCGAAAATGGCATTCCAGTGTCAGAAAGAATAGCAGGGTTTACAATTACAATATAAAAAGTGGCGAGAAAAGAGCTCAGCCCTGCTAAAATTTCAGTTCGTATTAATTTATTTTTTGTTTTCAAGACCCTCTAAAATAGCACTAAGTGATTAATTTTAAGTACTATTCGCCTAATTTTTAAGTGTTATTATAAAATCAAAACTAGGATCCTTTGATTTTAATAATTAAATATAAAATCACGCATTTTTTTACCAAATCAAACTTTACCCTTAAATCAGAATCGATAACTTGTTTATCGATTTATTAACAGGCATCTAATGACTAAGCTTGACATATAAATTTGATTAATGAATGATTCTTATTATATTCATAACCAACGCTCGGTTACTATATGAATGGTTTTGATTTACAATATCTAATAACTGTAGTATTCATTGCTATTTTTGGTGTCTTTGGAATTTACCACTTTGTCTCCTATTTAATTTTAAGACATAAATTACTAGGTTATTATTGTATTCTGATAATTGGTATTACGCTTCATTGGAGTTGGTACTTATTTCCTTTAGATTTTATTGAGGAGGTTGCAAGTAAAGCATCGCTCATTACCGCAATGATTACAACATATGGCTTTGTTTTGTTCACTATTAATTATTTAAATATTAATAAAAGCAATCATCCTAGATTAACTAGGTGCTATACCCTTATAAAATATAGTGCAGTTTTGATTCCGACGCTATATATTTTGAATGTTTTGACATTCAAGATTGACTGGCTCACTAATTCACTTGTTATGCTTGCGGCAATTACGGCCGCGCTGTCTACTTTTTTAAATATATTTTCAGGGGTACATTTATTTAAAGAAGAAAAATTCAATAAGTACTATTTGTATTCTTACACCCCGCTCCTACTTGCTGCAATAATTTATATAAGCGCATGGTTTTTGAAAAATAGTAATTTGGTGGTTCCTCAATTAGTATTATTAACTACATCAATATTAATTACTCTACAATTAATCTTATACTCCATCTTAATGGGATTTAAGTTTAAAGCTATTGAAGATGAAAACATAAGAACCCAGATTGAAACCAATAAAATTCTTACCCTCGAAGTGGATAAGCAGACCAAAAATCTGCAAACAGCAAAAGGAGAGTTAGAAATTAAAAATCAAGAACTCGAAACGATTAATGGCATTAAAAACAAATTGTTCTCTTTGCTTACTCATGATGTTAGAGGACCTTTAAATAACATTACTGAACTAGTACAAATTATTGAAGACCAATTAAATACTAGTGAGTTACAGGGAATAACAAAGAAGTTGAAAAATAAAATCAACGATAGAGTTTCTATGGTAAATGCCCTATTAGAATGGTCGTATAATCAGCTTGAAGGAATACAACTAAATAAAACGAGTTGTGATATTAAAGAAATGTTTGATTCCATAGCACAGGAATTTGAGCAAATAGCAGAGGATAAAGAGGTGACTCTAGTGTTTGAAATTTCTCATCCAAATCTCGTTATTGATGAAAACATGTTCAAAGCCATTTTACGTAATTTGACTTCTAATGCTATTAAATTCAGTAAAAAAGGCGGTAAAGTCATCCTTTCTTCTCGAAAGGATTCAGACCATATTGAAATTGGTGTGCAAGATTTTGGAGTGGGTATGAATACAGCATGGTATGAAAATCTTAAAAACGGTAGTATGCCCAAGACAAAAGTAGGCACCAATGGAGAACAAGGAACCGGTTTTGGATTACTAATTACAAAGGATTTTGTAGAAATGAATGGTGGTGAAATGATATGTAAAAGCGAACTAAACCAAGGAACCCAGTTTATGTTACGCTTTTAAACTTTCAATATCGACATTAAGAAGTTTATTCTAAATCCTACTTTTCAAGGCCTCCAATTATTTATTATTTTTAAAAATATTAGGCATTCCATAAAGATTGACAATACTTATTTCGTTAATCAAGGTTAAGAAAAACCCTTTTTTTAAAGGAATTAACTTTAAAACTTAGGAAGACTATTATTTATAAATTGTTGCTGTTGCCACATCATTTGTTGTTGCCATTGCCAATGCCAATTCCAATTATTATAGTTGGGTCTTGAAAAAGTTTTATAAAACTGTCGATGTTCAAAACTTATGGGCAATAAAAAGGTGCATTGCGCATTCTTATCTTCAAACCTTATATTTTTAAAACGCATAGGAAAACGGCCATCAGATTTTAAAGCAGATTCGCAGAACGGTTTTATTAATTTTTGCAAGGCTTCATTATTAGAATCTAAGATTTCATAGCTTATAACTCTTCCCTTAAAATCGGTATTAATTTGGAGCAACATGGTTCCCTCAAGGTCAGTAGAAACTACTGAGTTATTGTATCCTGAACTACTTTCAAAAAATGTTCTTAATCTAGTACTGAGGTTATCCAGGTTAATAGGTTCCGTGTAATTTGAATAAAGATACGTTGTCTCAGTATCAGTCAGTTTTTGAGCCATCTCCATGTTTTTTTTGTCGAATTCATATCGAATTGACTGCCCCTTATGCTCCACAGTCGAAGAAATGCTAGCATAGGTATTAATGGGTTCATCTCCTATTAATGATCCTTTTCTTCGCATAACATCAGATTTACCTTCTTCCCTCTCAAATTTGAAATAATCAAATGCCAAGAATAATTCTTCATCTCGATAACGCTTTGACCTTATCAAATCACCATGATTATAAGTACGTTTCATCTTAATTGCCCCAGTCTCATAAACTGTAAGTGTATCATGTCTTTTTAATGGATGTAAAGAAGAATAATTGAGTTCATACATTTTTTGTCCTTGGTCATCATGTATAGTTACCGAAAAAATACTATCAACTATTTTTGTCACTTTACCGCTAAATAGGGCTAATTCTGGTTTTTTAACCTCTCTCCATAGTTTATCATAAAAAATACGTGTGCCTTCTTTATAGTGCCGGTAGTATTCCTCAATTTTTAATGTATTTAGAAATTCTTCAATGGTCAACTCTTGTTCAGAATTAAGCCTATTTATCTTATCGTAAAATCCAAAAAGAACCTCAATTTTCTTTGGATCTTCTACGTTTAAGTCTAATTCTTCCCAATATTCACCTTCTGATTTTTTCAAATGAAGAATTTTCTTTTTGACAGCATATCCATTTTTAAGTTTATAGTACATGGCATAATCTGCTTTTTCAGAGTCTCCAAGATATTGTAAAATAGTGGGTTCATAAATTGGCTTGTCTTTTAATGAAATCTTACTAGTAACAAAAAATGAATCTGTTTTAGTAGTATAATAGTCTAATTCATCAGCGTCTATTTTAACCGATTCAACAAAAAGATTATTCTTAACCCTAATTTTATTTTCTTTTTGAAGTCTTATGAGGGCAGGGATACCATTTTCACTACCCTTCATAAAATAAACACCCTTTTCGTAAGCGTTTTCACTACCCTCAAAGAAAAAGTTCAGCCCACCATATTCATCGTTTAAAAAGGTATCATAATTACCATAAACAATTTCACCATTTGGAGTATGTGTATATTGAAGCTGTGCAGCGGCAAAGCTAGAAATCATGAAAAAAAATATTAATTGGATGTGATTCATATCAGCGGATGTAGTTGGTCGTAAAAATAAGTCGCCTAATTTTCTTCAGCAGCATTTTAAGTGAACAATTTTACTAGAAGAAACTTAGCAAGTAAATTTATAAATTTCTCAAATTGTAAAAAATCTCTAAAGAAATAGTTATTAAAGAGAATAAGGTATCTTGCATTTAAATGGCAATAACAACATTTAGGAAGTTACTATTGTTTTTGCTAGTCTTTTAGAATTAAGAATTACAATGGAGAAAAGTCCATCTGTCTGCGAAGAGCAGGTTTACAATCAAATTTATAAAACTCATGCAGAAAGTCTTCGTAACTATCTGTATTATAAATTTGGTGATATGCAACGTGCCGAAGATATTGTTCAAGATTCCTTCATAAAACTTTGGTCTAAATGCAGTTCCGTTATTTATGAAAAAGTAGCTGGTTTCTTATATAAAATTTCTAGAAACCTTATGATAGACAATATCCGTTCTAACAGGGTGGCATTAAAATTTGAAAAGAGTCTAATACCTATTCAAGATAATGAAGACCCCTATTTTCATTTAAGAACCAAAGAATTTCGTGAAAAAATAGAAGAAACCATCTCAAGTTTACCAGAAAAACAACGAGAGGCTTTTTTAATGAATAGAATTGATAAATTAACCTACAAAGAAATCGCTTTACGCTTAGAGGTTAGTGAAACGGCTATTGAAAAACGTATTGCAAAAGCTTTAATCAAATTAAAAACAATTACAGAAATAAAAAAATATTCAATTTAGAGGGTTGGGTAAATGATTTATTAAACGTAGTACTATTGTGAGCAAGTATTTGAAAAATAAAAATTTTATTGCCCGTTGGATGGACGGACGCCTAAATACAGAGGAACAAGAAAGCATAGAAAAATCTGGTGAACTTGACGCACTCAAAACTGTTATTGATGATATTGATACTTGGAAAGTAAAACCTTTTGATGTTGAAGCAGGCCTAGCAGAATTGCAAAAGAAAAAAAGCGGGGTAATACCTTTAAGGAAAGCCAAAAAAACTCATTGGATGAAATATGCCGCAACCGCACTAATACTTATCTCTTGCGGACTATTCTGGTATTTATCAGGCTCTAATGAAATACTAGAAAATACCAGAATTGCAGAAAAGAATACGATTGAATTACCTAACGGTTCAATAGTGGAAATTGATGCTGCATCAAGCATTAGTTATTATAAAAAAGATTGGGAAAATAGTAGGGAGTTGGTACTTAATGGACAAGCGTTTTTTGATGTTACAAAAGGGAAACCTTTTGTGGTCAGCACTACAACAGCAAAAGTAGCCGTTTTGGGCACCCAGTTTAACATAAAAACAAATGGAGATTTATTCTCAGTTTATTGTTATGAGGGCAAAATAGAGGTTTCATATAAAAACCAAGTTCAAATAATTACAGAAGGTCAAAGTATTGAATTGATGAATGATGAACTTATAAAATCAAATCATCAAAATGACGCACCTGATTGGATTCAAGGATTTAGCACTTATGATAAAACTCCCCTACGCTATGTTATCTCTGATATGCAGCGTTATTTTGAAGTGGAAATAGCTTTGCCTGAAAAATACGAACAACTACAATTTACAGGTACTATGACCCACGATACTTTAAATAGTGCGTTGAGTACAGTATTCACAACCATGGAAATAAATTATACCCTTGAAAATAATAAGGTTATTTTTTATTAATATGCACTCTCCAATCGTGGCAACAATAACAAACCCAAAGGTGCGATTACAAATTTTTAGATCTTATGTGCTTTTTTTGACTTTATGTCTCTCCTTTATGGGTGTGGCGCAGGCACAAGATGTTGAAAAAAACGAAAAATTTGCCGATCGCTTAGAACGACTTAAAGAAAGATTCGGAGTAGATTTTTCTTATAATTATTCCGTTTTAGGGCAAATTGAAATTCCAAAATCATCTGACTGCACTACTTTAGAAACTTGTCTTAAGGAGCTAAATGAATTCATACCAATAACGTTTGAGGCCAGTAGTACTTCTAATTATATGGTGCTTCCTATTAGAAATGATTTAAAATTCACCATAATTGATGCCATTACCGATGAAGCAATTAATGGTATCAATGTTCAAATTAATAATGGTATTGAAAGGTATTATTACCCTAAAAAAGAAGGATATGTACTCGAGAATATTTTCGCTTTAGATTCAATTCATATTCATGCTCCCTATTACAAAAGCGTTCACATTAAGGCGTCGGACCTCCAGCAAATGAAGGGTCCTTTGAAATTTGAACAAGAAATGATTCATCTAGATGAAGTTGAAATTATTGATTATCTAACTCGAGGAATTGATTCAAAAATTAGTGATAATAGCATTCAAGTTGATATGAATTCGCTAGGGCTACTCGCTGGAGAAACAGATGGTGATATTTTTAATGTTATCAAAAACATTCCTGGGGTACATTCGCCTAGCGGAAAACCTGGAAGTCTTAATTTTCGTGGAAGCACTTTTGATCAATCGTTAATTCAAATTGATGATATTCCTATTTATCACAACGGGCATTTTTTTGGTGCACTTTCTCCATACAATCCTTTGTTTATTGATAAGATTGAAATACAAAGGAATACCTTATCTGCAAAATGGGGAGGTCGTGTAGGCGGTTTAATTAATATGACTACAAGTAGTATCATAGCAGATTCAACCTCATATGCATTTCAAGCGAACTCCGTTTATGCGGGGGCAACGATAAAAATCCCTGTGGTTAAAGATAAATTAGCTTTTTATTTTGCAGGGAGATCCAACTACCCGGGTATTAATTCGCCAAAACTAACGGCGTTTTCAAATCTTAATTTTCAAGGTAGCCGTTTAGAAGTTATCGCTGATGATGTAAATAGTGAAAAATTTGAGGTTGGCTTTTATGATATCAACTCAAAACTGATTTATGATATTAACAACAATCATAAAGCCACCGTTAGCTATATCAATATTCAGAATAGTTTATTTGCAACATTAAAGGACTCAGATAGTAAGCAAGAAGATTTTAGAGATTTAGATTTAGACAACTGGGGAGTTACAGCCAAATGGGAAGGTAAATTTTCAGAACGATTCACAGCCCAAGCTAGATTTAGTAAATCTTCATTAACTATTGATAATACAAGTGAGGGCTTTTTGGAGACTGAAAGAAATAGTTTTGAAAAGTACACCAATACCATTGATGATACTCGTTTTATTGTTGAGGCAGACTTTGAAGTAAATACGACCACAAAACTTGAAACTGGTTACACCTTAACCGACTATGAACTTGGATTTGATGAGCGTAATGATCAAAATAGTGTCAACAATCGAAGAGATCAAAATGCCACTGTACACAGTGCTTTCTTTTCTTTAAATAAAAACTGGGGTGATAAGGTAACCGCTAATATTGGACTTCATAGTGATTACTATAATCCCAATCAGAGACTTTATGCCGATCCTAGAATTATGGTCAATTTTAGATTTAACGAATCACTTTTCTTTAAAACATCTGCAGGTCGTTCTCATCAATTCATCCAAAAAAAATTAAGAGATGATTTTGATGATTTTAATAATAACAGTCAGTTTTGGTTTTTACCGGATAGAACCACTGCCGTATTAGAGGGTTATCAGGCAATGGTTGGTGTACTATATGAGAAATCAGGTTGGTTACTGGATACAGAATTTTATCTAAGAAATACAGATAAAATCACGCTACAAGATAACACTGAAATGCTTCAAACAGGAGAATTAAAAACATTAGGTGTAGACCTTTTTATCAAAAAAAAATGGCATAATATAGAAACCATATTCAGCTATTCTCTTAGCAGTATAAATACCAATTATGGGGAAACCTCTCCGGTATATTTTGATCAGCGACATATTTTGAATTTTACTGGACTTTGGCATTTAGACCCTTTCAATTTTGCTTTTACCTGGGGTTATTTTTCAGGAATGCCCGTGGTGATTCCTGATTTTGATGAAGGAAACGATTCCTTGGCAGATCTGGAGTTGTTAAATTCCGAACGTTTTCCTAATCAACATCAATTAGACATATCGGCCACCTATTCATTTTCTAATGAAGCCAACACTTGGAAAGGTATTGTAGGACTCTCTTTTATCAATCTTTACAATCAAGATAATATCGTCAACTTATTTCAAAATGCACCTTCACCAAATAGCCCTTATCGCAAGGCTATAACCTTCTCTCCGAATGTGCAACTCAGTATCTTTTTTTAAAAAGCCTTGTTTTAGTGTAGCTTATTATTCGTTACAACCTTAGCTTTTAAAGGCATTCATAAACAATTTTCATTTTTCTCAAACTAAAGGGTTGGGTAAACCGTATGCCATATCGTATTAAGATAAAGGAACGATAAGTAAATAACTTTTTACTTAAACATTAACCCTCGAAAAATTAAAAATTATGAAAAACACCTATTTAAAACATGTTTATATGATTGCCCTTTCGGCTCTACTTTTTCAAGCTTGTGCTACCGATGAATTAGAAGCTTTAGAATTGGAGGAAACAGAAACAGCAGCTACTGAGGCCGACGAAACAAATGACGAAGCAGCTAGAAATAATCAAAATGGAACTGTTGAACCTTTTGAAGATACTGCCGGACTCATTTTAGGTTGGAATGAGTTGTGGTTAGAATTAGATCAACATACTGTTGGTATGAGACCGAATATTGTTACAAGATCTTTGGCTTACATACATTTAGCAGGTTATGAGACCGCCGTTCCGTTTATGAGTGGTTATTCGTCTAATACGGAAAGAATAAACAATTTCAACCTAAATGAGAATGCCTTTGAAGACAATGTAAACTTAGACCTAGCACTACATACTGCATACGCCATAGCAATAGATCATTTTATGTTTAGCCTTGAACCTGGAGAAAGACAAGCCATATCCAATTTTCAAAATAATCATGAAAATGAGTTAGAAGATGGCCTTTCAGAACAGGAAATTGAAAACTCTGAACGTTGGGGAAGACATGTTGCACAACGAGTCATAAATTATAGTCAAACAGATCAAGCTGCTGAAGAGCAAATTGTAAATCAAACTCCGGATGACTATATAGCTCCTGAGGGAATAGGCTTATGGACAGCAGCAGCTAATGAAGATGCTTGGTTCCCTTACTGGAGAGAAGTTAGAACATTTGCTATAAGTCCTAATCAAACAAGCAGTGTAGATTTTGACGCTGCCTTAAGTTATAGCACAAATCCTTCAAGTGAATACTATGAACAGATGTTTGAGGTTTACGAGATAACTATAGGAGCGGCAACAGGCGCCAGTGAAGATTTATGGGTTGCAGAGTTTTGGGCGGATGATGTAGAAGGTTTAATGATTAGCCCACCCGGCAGACAACTCTCTATAGCTAATCAATTAATAGAACGAAATGAGCTTGATTTTGACCAGGCTCTGGAATTACTTCTACGTTTGGGCTTTGCTTTAAATGACGCCGCTGTTTCTGCTTGGGACGATAAATACACTTATAACATCGAGAGACCAAGTAACTATATAAGAGAATATATTGATGAAGATTTTACCACTAATTTATCGAGATTTATTGATGGAGTGAATCCTGCATTCCCAAGCTATCCATCTGGTCATGCAACATTTGCAGGAGTCTCAGCAGGTGTTTTCATTTCCTTTTTTGGTACAGATAATATTGATTTCACGGATACTACCTATTCGAATTTTGGAAACACTCCTTTCAACGGTGCTCCAAGAAGTTTTTCTTCATTTACTGAAATGGCCCGTGAAAATGCCTATTCAAGAGTTCCACTAGGAGTGCATATTGAACAAGATGCCATAGAGGGATTACGTCTTGGCTATGAAATCTCAGATGCTGTAAATAATATTACACTTGGTCCCGACCTATAAAGTTTTGGTTTAAACCTTAATCGTGTTGTTTAAAATTGTTGTAAAAAGCTTCTCAAAATATGCGAAGCTTTTTACTTCATAAAACACATTATCAAATCTTAACCCTTCAAAGTATATGACACACAATTACTTTTTAATCTTTTGTAAATCAATTTAAATCGTTCGTAAATGAAAAAGTATTTTGTACCCCTTTGTGTTTTATTTTCTCTATTAAATTCTTGTAGTAATGATGATTATGTTGAAATTTTGACTGATGAAGACTTAGCTCAAGAAGATAATACGATTGTTGAATCAGCCTTTTTAAACCTACCTGCTACCCCTTTTAATTATGCCGATATCGTAATTCCAGATTTTTTCCTTGACAATGATGTTCAAGATGAAGACAATACGCCAAATAATAATACAGTAACAGATAATGGTGCAACGCTGGGGAGGGTACTATTTTATGATACCAAGCTATCATTAAATAATACCATTTCGTGTGCCTCATGTCATATTCAAGAAAATGGGTTTTCAGACCCAGATCAGTTCAGTACTGGTTTCGACGGTGCCTTGACCGAAAGAAATTCCATGGGATTGGCCAATGCAAGATTCTATGAAAACGGGAGATTCTTTTGGGACGAAAGAGCCGTAACACTCGAAGACCAAACATTAATGCCTATTCAAGATCTTGTTGAAATGGGAATGACCTTACCTGAGCTGGAATCTAAATTAGCACAAGAAGACTACTACTCCACCCTATTTTCCAATGCTTTCGGAGATAATGAAGTGACCAGTCAAAGGATTGCTTTAGCCCTTTCACAGTTTATTCGTTCTATGGTTTCCTTTGAATCTAAATTTGATGAAGGCTTAGCAGAAACTCAAGATATAGAGGATAATTTTACCAATTTTACTGCTTCGGAGAATAGAGGTAAACAGCTTTTTTTGAGTAATCAGACCCGTTGCTTTGATTGTCACGACACCAATGTATTTGTAGGCGATAATGCAAGAAACAATGGTCTTGATGCTGTAATTACAGATTTAGGTGTTGGAGGTATAACCGGAAACAATAATGAATTAGGTGAATTTAAAGTCCCGTCTTTACGCAATATTGCCTTGACGGCCCCATATATGCATGATGGACGATTTGAGACTTTAGAAGAAGTTATTGAGCATTATAATAGTGGAGTGCAAAACAATCCGAATTTAGATAACAGGTTGACACAAGGAAATAACGTCCGTCGTTTAAACTTATCTGAAGCCAATAAACAAGCTTTAATTGACTTTTTAAATACCCTAACAGATGAGTCCTTTATTTCAGATGAAAAGTATGCCAATCCGTTTATTCCATAAATCTAAAGCCCATAATACTAGAGTTACCAAATGCTGGTTTAAGAAGAAAAGTGATTTTTTATAGGTAATCCAAATAATGTTGTAATTTTTACCTTTTAAATAAATTCATAGTGCGAAAACTCTTCATAAGCTTACCCATAATTGTATTTTTTATTGTCTCTTGTCAAACGGATATAAAATCTGAAAAACCAGTTTGGCATACAAAGAAATGGGTTGTAGAAAATAAAATTCACAACCAACTAACAAGTACGGAAAAAGAACTAGGCTGGACTCTTCTTTTTGACGGTAAAAGTCTAAATGGATGGCACTTATACCAGAAATCAGATTCCACTCAATTTTCGGGATGGACAGTCAAAAATGGAACACTTTTTTGCGACGCGACCAATGAAACTAAGGTTTTTGGTGATTTAACAACTGACAAAGTATTCGAAAATTATGAACTTGTTTTTGATTGGAAAATGGATATCCGCGGCAACGGAGGAGTTTTCATTAATGTACAGGAAACTCCCGAATACAACGCTACCTACAATACTGGGCCAGAATTCCAATTATTAGATTCTAATCATTCAGATACTAACACACCTTTGAAAAAAGCAGGTTGTTTATGGGGGGTCTCTCCTCAATTAAATGAAGTCGATGTGAATAATTCTGGTCAATGGAATACCTCTAAAATCATACAGCAAAATGGAAAAATTGAATTTTACCTTAATGGAAAAATAACTGCTAAAGAAGACTTTACCTCAGAAGAGTGGAAAAACAAAGTTGCCATATCACGATTTAAGGATAATACCGGTTTTGCTCAAGCAATTAAGGGAAAAATTGCACTTCAAAATTGGTACTTCAATTCTTGGTTTCGAAATATGAAAATTCGAGAGCTTTAAGGAAAAAAAATGAAAATTAATATCATCCTTAGTTTTCGATAGCTAAAACCTCTAATTTATATCCAATGCTATGAATATTTGTGATTTTAATAGTGGTGTCACTAGCTAGTTTTTTACGCAGCTTAGAAATATAAGTATCTAAACTTCTTCCCACAATAACCCCATTATCTTCCCATATTTTCTTGGTTAAAAGCTCTCGACTAATCACTTGGTTCGGCTGTGCAATAAGCAATGAAAGTATTTCACACTCTTTTTTAGTAAGAGCAAATTCTTCTGTTTCTTTTACTAATTTGTTTTCATTAGGGTAAAACTTAAAGCTTCCAATACGATTAAAAGATTCCGTTTGGAAATTTAAATTTTTGCTCTTCCTTTTCTTTGAAAACATTAAAGCTGTTATAACTAATGGTATAATAAGCAGAAACCATAAACCTCCCCCCGGTTTGGGTTTTGTAGCACCTAAAAGCCTTATTTCAAACATATAACAGTCAGAAGGTAGTGCTCTGCCCGCACAAGGAATTAAAGTTTTTTCCTCTTCTTTATGCATCTCATAGCTGTAGGCAACTTTTTGATCTTCGCACTGTAAAACTTGAACAATGTATTGAGAGGGCAACTGTCCTTTCTGAAAACTTTCTTTTACTGTATTTACAATGGCATTTGGCTCAAAAGAATGATTGTCCTTAAAACGTAGGAGGTATTTTGATTCTGAAATTTTTTCAACGGGTAAAATTAATGAAGTGCTATCACCTTGCGAAAGCAATAGTCGATTCCCTGCTTCTCTTACGCCAATTTTAATACGTTCATCAGCTATGCTTTCTTCTTCATTTAAAGGATTACAGCTTATAAAGCAAAAAAGAACTACAAAAAAATATGTGTACTTAGTCACATGATTCATAGTCGCAAAGAACAGCTTATTTAGGAACTTTTCACAACCGTTGACACTTCTTTTACATTCTTTTGACATATTCAACATCAAGCTCGAATTAGTTTTATCCTCAAATTATAACACATATGAAAAATATATTATTTACCCTTGGGATGATTATAAGCACTGTTATTACTGTAAATCCACAAAAACAAATACCTAAAGTTTTTAGTGAAACTTATGACCTGGATATTGTAAAGAGTAATATCGCCTGGAAAGGAAGCTACTTATTTCAATTTTCAGAACATACCGGTATTGTAAATTTTAAAAGCGGGGAGCTTTATACCAATAAAGATGAAATTACCGGTGGTTCTTTTGTTGTTGACATGACCAGTATTACAAATGAACAATACCAAAAGAACCCAGATAATGGTCCTGTAGAACATCTAAAAAATGGTGATTTTTTTGATGTTTCTGTTTACCCTGAAGCCCATTTAGAACTATCAAAAGTGACGTATTATAAGGAAGATAATGAGCATAGATTTGAAGGAAGATTGACTATCAAGGGCATCACTAATACGATTATGATTAGAGCATTCGCTGATGCTGAAACAAGATCGATAAAAACTAAATTTAAAATTGATAGGAAAGACTGGGGTATTACCTATGACAGTAAATATAAAGATAGCGCAATTTCTGATGCAATTGAGTTTGATGTTTTCTTACAATTTAAATAATAAGCATGAGAACAAACTGTTTAAGTCTAATTGTGTTTTGTATTCTTTGTTTTTCTTATGCCCAAGAGGCAAAACACAAATCATTACTAAAAACCACAAATTGGGGATCTGAATTTTTTGATTTTCCAATAAAATTTGCACCTACCATACCGTATAAGGGCTATGAAGAAGCTGTCTTTCCAAAAGGCTGGTCTAATAAAGAAAGTATTGAATTCTGGTCTTATGCATTTGCTTGGAAAATAGAAAAAACAATAGACCTGTCGCCTCAAGACTTGGAATTACAATTAGAGGCCTACTTCGATGGATTAATGAATATTAAAAACATTAAAAATGGTGTTAGTATTCTACCTACAAAAGTGTCTTTCAAATCACCAATTAATAATTTAAATAATGAATTTCTTGGAGCTGTCTATTTATATGAAGGCAGGTATAATAAGCAAATGATGCTACTTTATACAAAGGTAAGTCTGCTTTATTGTGAAAATAAAACTAGACTAATACTTCTGTTTAAGTTTTCCCCTATGGATTTTAATTCGCTAATTTGGGAAGTGTTAGATGACATTACCGTACTAAATGACCATTGTGAATGAACTTGCTGAAAAACCCCATTTTTACTTTAAAGAGCAGCTGTTCAATAATAGTTTTGCCCTACCTGTTGTCTCCATAACTATGAGATTGCATGCAGGGCAATTTTAGGTTTTCATTTTTAACTTATATAATTAAAATTTACCACTATTTACGTTTTCTTCAGGTACGGGTTCTACATTATCCCAATGTTCAACTACTTTACCATTCTCAACTCTAAAAACATCTACTTGAGCGTAGTCTTGGTTTAATTTACCATCGTTCCAATTTGCTTTAGATAAGGTTGCGACAAAGTTACCCTGCCCAACACAAAGTACTATCTCTTGATAGGTCAATGGTGGGTTAGGCAGGCTAGCCAATTTCTGAAAATGAGCTAGACCGTCTCCCACTTCTTTATTATGCTGAAGATATTTTTCCTCAGATATGTAGTTGGATAAATTTGCAGGATTACCGCCTTTCATTAAACCATCTTTAATAAGATTGCGAACAAGCTCTTTATTTTCCTCTGTTTTATCTAAATCAGTTAACTCAGTTGCTCCATCAACGGAACTTCTTCCAGAAGGATTTGATTCTGAATACTCACCGATAACATCCCAGTGTTCAATGATTTTATCATTTTGGTCTGTATCAAAAAAGTCGGTAGTCACCCATTTTGCTTCACCATCATTAAGACTTTGAAAAGCATGAATAAATACATATTGTTTATCAACTAATCCTCTTACGATTTGGATATCTCTTTTTGGATTACGAGCAATAAACGGTTCGAAGAATTCTACAAAACCTTCAACGCCATCGCGAACCCCTGTACTATGTTGAGTATAACGATTCCCGGTATATTTTGTAACTGCTTCTCTGGCTTTACCATCTCTAATTCCTTCCAAGTAAAGCCTTTTTGCATTTTCTAATTTTTGACTCATAACTTAAAATATTTTTCTAATTACTGTTGTTTTTATTTGTTCTTAATCTGATGAATTTTTCTTTAATAAATGGTATTCGTATTATAAAACCAACTCCAACTATTGTAGCATAAATAGTCCAGGTCTTTTCTAAGATAGCTACATGAACTAAGGTTAGAAAAATAGCGACATATGAAAAGCTTTGTAATTTTTTCCAGTTCTTTTTTAGCATTTTCATAGACTTTCTATTAGAAGTAAATAACAAAGGAATTAAAATTAAAACGGCTATAAACCCAGCTATATAATTGAATTGAGTAAAGGTTTCTAACATACCTGCGGCCCATATGAATATAATAAAGTGAAGTAAACTCCAGACGGCAGTTGCAATCCCCATCGCTTGTCGGACATACAGGTTGGTGACTCCAAAAAGAATAAAAAATGGGGTACATGTTAAAACTGCAGTCATCCATCGAATGGCGAATTCACCAGTAATGTGATAAAGCATTTCTAAAGTGTCACTATTACTGGCAGCTTGATTCTCAATTAACGTTAATTTTAATGTCCCTTCAATAACACTAATACTGACCATACTAGATAATATAAGTAAAGGTAAACTAGCCAAAATTACAACTAACACCCAGCCATAATTCTTCTTGATTAAATTCATTTTTATATTTACTTTTTCCGAATTAAAACTACTTTCCCATTATGACTAGTTCTCAAGTCATATTTAGCGGTTTGTGCAACTGTTTTTAAAAAAACTTGAGTGTCATTCATGTCGGCATTATCAACATAAACAATTGTTTTGTTGTGGAAAGTATGCTCTAACATATTAAACAATGGCAAATAGAGGTCTTTCCAACCATCAAGCACTAGTAAATCTGTTGGTTCGCTATAATTTTTTAAAGTTTCTAAAGCATCGCCAATTCTAAGGTCTATAAGTTCAGAAACACCAGCTTTAGCGAAATTCTCGGTCGCTCTCTTTGCTTTAGAAGGAACCAATTCTGTGGTGATAATATTTCCTTCAGTCTCAATGACTCCTTGAGCAAGATAAAGTGTAGAAATACCAAAAGAAGTTCCGAATTCTACAATATTTTTAAATCCGTTTTCTGTAATTAATTGTCGTAATTCTACTCCTTGTTCTTGAGAAATAGAAAGATAGACATCTTTAAAATCTGTAGGTTGTAAAGGTCGAAAAACGCTCTTTGCGATACCTTTAATCATTTTAATGTGATCGCCTTTTGCGTCGTCAAATAATTCGTTTAAAATGTTCTCAATTTGTGTATGTTTTGTTATCGTATTCATTCGTTTTTTAAGATTAAAAAAGGAATACCAATATCATTGCTATTCCTTTTAAGATTTAATAGTTCTGAAATCTTATGCTTTGACTTTAGTAAAAGCAATTATTTCTATTAGACACATAACCCCACCAAAAATGGCTATTGGCATATTGTCTGCAACGAAATTGTTCATAAAATCTACGCCGTCGCTAACAATCCTCAGCAATAAAACTAATTTTATCATTGCAGCATTATTTTTAATTAGCGAGAAAATAGTTACTACCGCTGTTGCAACATTTCTAGAGAGAAAAAGACCTAGAGGTCCTGCCAATGATAATGCTCCAGCTGCCGGAAGTGCTTCCCAAGTCCCTAATAAGGCCTCAGGCATGAAATAACCAGATATACAAGCCCCTACAGTGATTACTACTGTTATCCATAGGTAAATGATTATCCATTTTGGTATCGAATTCGTTGATGTCGTCATTGTTATCTATTTAAAGGTTAGTAATTAAAATTTTCCGTTATCATTTTTCCATTCTGTTTTAGGGGGAATAGCTGCAATTACATCCCAATGCTCTACTATTTTGCCATCTTCTAATCGGAAAAGATCATAAAAAGCTGTTGCTTCTCCTTTACCGAATTTTCCTTCGCTCATACTAAGTACAAAATTCCCTTGACCTAGAACTTTATGAAGTTTAGTATACTCCATAACCAAACCATTTTCAGCAAAATATTGCATTGCAGCACCAAAACCATCTAAACCATCAGCAACTGCAGGGTTATGTTGTATGTATTTTTCTGTACTAATGTATGTAGTAAGCTTGTCCATTTCGTGGCCTAAAAGTACCTTCTCAATAAATTCAGTAATGGTATTTTTATTTGCCTCAGTTTTATCTAAATCTGTTAAGGCAGTGGCACCATCAAACTGTGTTCTTCCGCTAGGATTATTAGGTTGAACAGATAGCAAATTATCCCAATGTTCAACAATTTGGCCTTCCTCAAAACGAAAAACATCAAAGCCTGCTTTAGGTCCAAAAAAGTCGTACTCGGTATGAGTAAATACATAATCACCATCTTCAAAAGCACGAATAACATTGGCTTTAAATCCTTCAGGTGGAGCATGTTGCATTACTTCACCAAAGCCAGCAAGACCATCTCCTACTCCTAAGTTATGCTGAATATATTTTGTGGGATTTATATAAGAAATTGGTGTTTGATCACCAGTATTAAAACTATTTAATAAAGAGACTACTTTTTCTTTCTTAGATAAGTTCATATATGTTGAGTTTAAAGAGTTAAGCATTGTTGTTCGTAGCATGTAAATTGAAGATGGATTCATCATCCCCATAAATTCTTTGGAGATTTCATTATCCATAAAAGGTTGTAAAGCTTTATCAGAATTGGTTTTATTATCCCAATAAACTGCAACAATTTGCTCCCCAGCTTCATTTACGCCAGTAATACGCTGTAAAAAGCCCTCTTTAGGTGCTGATACCTTTACCCCTACTTTTTGATTTACTTTATTGAATTTTGTCATATCAACTCCGTCATTAGTTTCAAATGACATGGTCTCAACAAAGGAGCTACTGCTGGCATCAAAGGAGTCGTTGATGGTATATCTATTCATTTTCATAGAAGACCCTTCAATCATACCTGCATAATCGGCAACTGATGCATCATTCATAAACTTATCCATAGATGCTTTTGCATCTTCAATGGACTTCCAATAAACTAAAACTACATAGTCTCCCTGCCCATTAACCGAACTTTGTCTTTTTATAAAACCTGGTTGCTTATTAGTGAAAGTGGATTCAACTTCGGCATCTAGGGCGTTAAAGGTTAAGGAATTTGCTGTCGTTTTTAATCTAAAAGTTGTTACCTCTAATACAGATGGAGGAATTGGTTCTGTGCAACTTGATACTACAAGAGCAATAATTGCTAATACTGTTAATGGATGTTTCATATCGTTGTTTTTTGTTTACGTCACAAAATTCAACAAATACTACTGTGAGCTAATTATCAAATAATAACGAAAAATGGTAAAAGTCTAACCTTCTTATAAAGTTTTTCTAAATTGAAGTGGTGTTAGCTCCGTATTCTTCTTGAAGAACTTTATCATATTCGCAGGCTCTTCGAAACCAGTTTTATAACTAATCTCTTTTATTGATAAAGAGGTGGAGACTAAATATCGCTTGATTTCTACAATAACAAAATCATCAATAAAAGCTTTGACCGTTTTACCGGTTAATTTTTTAACGATATCATTTAGGAATTTATAGGATATAAATAACTTAGAAGCATACTCTCTTGAATTTCTTGTAGTTACATAGTCATTTTGAAGCATATTTTTAAAAGTGCTAAACTTATTTAACCAGTCCGCTTTGATAGTGCTAATTGACTTTGTTTCCTTTGCTCTTTCTGCTTTTAATAACAAAACATGAAGAAGGGCATGCAACATGTCATGTTTAAGAAAACTATTAGGAAAATTGTATTCATAATACAGCTTATGCGCTACACCAATAAAATTATCCTCTCCAATATCCTCTTGATGAATTATAGGTGATTCTAAATGGTAATTATATAACCTATTAAGATTTATATTCTTGGAAGAAAAGTAATTTTGTTCAAAAAAATGACCATTTAAGATGATACAAACACCTTCAGCATTTTTCATACTTTCAGTAAAATGATGAACTTGATTTTTAGCTATAAACAACACACTCCCCTCACTTAAATTGTAAAACTGAAAATCAACATAGTGTGAATACGAGCCTTTAGTTACTACAACTATAAAATAAAATTCAATCTTATGAGCAGCGAATGGATTGTGATCTTCAATTGAGCTAAGCTTTGCATAAGTATCAGACAAAGTCATTACTTCAACATCTAATTTAGAAGATGATTTGAATGCTATTTTTGGTAAAGAATTCGTCATACTCTAAATTGATTCAAAAGACTGAAATACTTTATGTTTTGTACTCAAAAAAATTAATTTTCATACTGTTCTAAAAATCTTAAAAAAACAATTCTTAAAAAATATTTCTGAATGTCAAGTTTATAATTAAAGGGATTCCGCTTTTAATTCTTTAAGCTGATTTTCAAGTTCACTAAAACGTTGCTGCGCATCTTTTCCGGGTAACTGATCAGCACTACCGCCAACTGCATATTGCAAATAACCTATTTGAGCTAAAAGCATTTGTTGTGGATAAGCACCTTTATCATTTTTTAAACTAGCTAATAGTGCTTCTTTTTTTGCTTTTTCTGCGGAATTTATAGCACTTTTAATTGCCTTTTCTAAATCAGCTTCCAATTGTCGAGCTTGAGATAATAATTCTTGTACTCGGACTAGCAGACTTTGCTGTACCTTAAGGTCATCCTGGCTTAAGCCTTGTGCCTTCACTTTTGGGTCCATTAAAATAGTAAAGGATTGCTCTAACTCTGTATCATCAACTATGAGTCGTGCCTTATAATTACCTGGTAAAACCATAGCTCCGTTTTTAAAACGTTTCTTAACGTCTTTGTCCCATGACCCCTTTTGCCTTAAATCCCAAGCAAAACGATTTAACCCTTTTTTGTTTTCTAATTTTGTATTGACATAACGAAAAGTCTGACTTAAATCCATGTTTTCCACTTCTTCAACTGTCGATTTAAGTTGTGTACTATCACTTAATATAGTAACAACAGATGTTCCGTTTGCGTCTAGAATTTCAAGTTTCAATCCTCCTTTAGTCTTTTCAGGTAAATAATAATCAATATAAACGCTAGTTCTAGGGAATTCAGGAAAAGTACCACTACCTCTTACTTTTGGATAGCGATAACGTATAGTTTCATCTGGTTGAAATAGTTTTGGTTCACTATTCCATTCCGCAAAAGAATCTTGTCTTAAAGCAGTAATGTCATCTAAAATCCAAAAACCACGTCCCATGGTACTTAGCACTAAATCACCTCTGAATATTTTTAAATCCGTTATCGGTGTAACAGGAAGGTTTTGTTGAAAAGACTGCCAAGTTATACCGCCATTTAAAGAAATATAAACACCAAACTCAGTTCCCGCATATAGCAGTCCTTTCTTAACCGGATCTTCACGTAAAACTCTTGCAAAATGACCTGAAGCAATTCCGTTATTTTCTGTACTTATTAAGGTCCAATTAGAACCATAATCAGTGGTTTTATATATATATGGAGTTACATCACCTAATAAATGTCTATCTACAGCTATGTATGCCGTCCCTAATTCATGTTGAGATGGTTCAACCGATTCTACACGACCTCCTTTAGGAAGCTTTTTTGGAGTAACGTTTTTCCAAGTTTTACCACCATCTTGGGTAACAGAAATCACACCATCATTTGAACCCGTCCAAATAAGACCCTCTTTTAATTTTGATTCTCTAATAGAATATAATGTACTATAATATTCTTCTCCCGTGATATCACGCGTAATTGGGCTACCAGAAATAACTTGCTTATCAGCTTCAAAGGCAGTTAAATCGGGCGAAATAGTTTCCCATTCATAACCGTCGGTGTCTGTTTTGTGTAAATATTGAGATCCGTGATATACCACATCAGGATTGTGCGGAGAAACATGAATTGGAGCAACACGTTGAAAGCGGTACTTTAAATCTTTAGGATTATGTCCGTAAATATTAGAAGCACCAACGTAATACGCTTTTTCAGTTCCAGTTAGTTTGTCGAAAACCCCAAATCTTCCTTTACAATTAGCATAAACCGTATTATGATCACCAGGTTTAGGTACCGCAGGACCCGTTTCACACCCTCCAGTATTGATAATCCAACCAGTACCTGCATTTTGAATAGCGCTAGGAGGAAAACTTGGAACGGCTATGGTAGAATAATTATCCTGCTGCCCCGCATACAACCAATATGGGTATTGGTCATCAACTTCTACTTGATATAACTCAGCAGTGGGTTGATTGAACTGGGTAGACCAAGTCTTTCCGCCATTTAAACTTACATTGGCACCACCATCATTGGCTTGAATCAATATTTCAGGATTATTGGGGTTTAACCAAATATCATGATTATCCCCATGTGGAACACTCATACGTTTCCAAGATTTTCCACCATCTATTGATTTTAAAAGCGGATTGGCATTGGAGTACACAATATCAGGATTGGTCGGGTCCAGTTCCACATTGGTATAGTAAAAAGGTCTATTGACCAATCGCATATCATCAGAAACGTGCTCGAACGATTTGCCTTGGTTAACAGACTTGTATAAGCCTTGTTCGCCTTCTGGAGCTTCTACAATCGCGTATAAAATGCTAGAATCAACTTGTGAAACTGCTAAATCAATTTTTCCAATGGTACCTTCTGGAAGTCCATTTTCAAGTTTTACCCAATCACTACCACCATTAACCGATTTATAAATACCCCCTTCGTCTTTTGTTCCTCCCGAGATTATTGTCCAAGGCTTACGTTCAGCCTTCCATGCTGCGGCATAAATCACATTAGGATTACTAGGAAGTAGTTCCAAATCAGAAAATCCTACTTTATCAGATATAGATAGTACTTTTTTCCAGTTTTGACCTCCGTCAATTGTCTTGTATATTCCACGTTCAGGATTGCTTTTAAAGGCATTCCCAATTGCTGCAACCCATACTATATTGCTATTGGTAGGGTCAATCTCAACAGCTCCAATTTGACCTACATTTTTTAAACCAATATGTTCCCAAGTTTTTCCCGCATCAATTGACTTATACATTCCTTTTCCGCCAATAACGTTACTACGTAAACCATCAGAACCCGTGCCTACATACACAATATTAGGATCATTAATCGCTACTTGAATTGCACCAATGGAAGGTGTGGTAAAAAACCCATCAGAAACATTCTTCCATGAAGTGCCGTAGTCGTCAGACTTCCAAACCCCAGCACCTGAAGCTCCAAGGTAAAAAGTACCAGGTAACATTGGAGTTCCTGCTACTGTAGTAACTCTGCCACCTCTTTCAGGTCCAATGGTTCTATATTGCAAAGCATCATAGTCTTGAGAGAATAGTTTTATTGAAATAATTGTTAGAGCGAAAAAGAGAAATTTACTTTTGGTTATAAAATTCATTTTGCAATAATATTTAAGATTGTCTTTATTCGTAGTTGGTTTAATATAAGATCAAAATGGTATGATTAATAGAAATTTAATTTTTAAAAATCTTAATTTTTCCTTCATAGATTACTTTTCTTCTTTTGGAATCTGAAATTTCTAACGCCGGCCCATCCTCTAGACTTTGACTTAACTTGAAATAATGTGTTTCACCTTTTAGAACTGCTTCAAAGAAAACATTAAAAACTCCTTGATTTACAGTAACCAAGCTGTAATTGGTCAACGTTATAATTTCACTCATTTTATTTTTGGTTCCATCTAATTCAATCCATTCAATTAGGTCAACAAACACTTCATTTTTTTTAACACTAAGAATTCCGCCTGTTATATTTTGAGAAACAAAAGGTGATTTAATGAGATTGGTATAAAATGCAAAACTTGTATCCTTTACAGCCTGCTTTTGAGATTCGAATTTTAGTAATTTACGTTCTTGCTTTGTTAATTTCTTTTTCTTTTGAGAAACTAATGAAGTGGTAGATAATAACGCAAGAAATACAATGAGTAATCTAAAAAAAATCAATTTCATATACACTTAGTTTTTAATCAAAGGGTCTAATGTTTAATACCCTGCAGCTTGACCATCTTTTCTCGATTCAGAAGCTCCTGAATAAACCTTCGTTTCTAAATCAACACCAATGGCTTGATAACCACCGTAGATGCCCACACCGACTCCAATTCGATGTCCTTTTTTACGCAATTCTCGTAGGGTTTCGGCGCTAAATCCGCTTTCCAAATTTAGAGTGCCTCCATTCGTCATTTTAGAACCTGTCGGTTGAGAGCTACCTCTGTGTCTCATTCTTGGCGCATCACCAGCTTCTTGTAAGTTCATTCCAAAATCTACAACATTTACAACAATTTGAGCATGACCCTGTGGTTGAACGGCACCACCCATAAGACCAAAACTGACCCATGGTTTACCATCTTTTGTTATAAATGCAGGGATGATGGTATGGAATGGCCGTTTTCCAGGTTCTAATGCATTAGCATGACTCTTGTCTTGCACATTAAACATCTGTCCTCGGTTTTGTAGTACGAATCCTAAACCATCAGGCACCATACCCGATGCAAATTCCGAATAAATACTTTGAATTAAAGAAACCATATTACCGTCTTTATCGGCAATGGTTAAATAGGTAGTATTTCCAGTTTCAATTTCCATATCACCGGCTGGATAGGTATCTGCAGCAACATCTAAATTGATTAACTGCCTTCTTTTAGCCGCATATTCTTTAGATAAGAGCTCATCAATAGGAATTTTATTAAAATCAGGGTCCGCATAAAATTTGGCACGATCTTCATAGGCTAACTTTTTAGCTTCAGTTAACACGTGAAGATATTCAGGACTACCAAAACGCATGGCTGCAATATCATAACCTTCTAGAATATTGAGCATTTGTAAAGCGGCAGTTCCTTGTCCATTCGGTGGTAATTCCCAAACGTCATAACCGCGATAGTTAGTAGAGACGGGTTCTACCCAATTTGAAGTATGATTGGCCATATCGTCATAGGATAGAAAACCACCATGTTTTTTCATATACGATGCTATCGTTCTAGCTATTTCACCTTTATAAAAGGCATCTCTGCCTTTATTGGCAAGGGTTTTATAGGTATTCGCCAAATCAGGATTTTTAAATACCTCACCTTTTTTAGGTGGCACCCCCTTGATAAGATAGGTTTCTGCAAAACCTGGTTGGTCTGTTAAAGCTCTATAATTAGATACCATTTCATAGGCAATAACTTCAGAAACAGGAAAACCTTCAGTCCCATAAGTAATTGCAGGTTCTAAAATACGCTCCATGGGTAAAGTGCCAAATTTCTCGTGTAGTTTAAACCATCCGTCAACACAACCTGGGACGGAAACTGGCAAAGGTCCATAGAAAGGCACATACTTCATTCCTTTATCCATAAAATAATCTATGGACAAAGCTTTTGGTGCACGCCCGCTACCATTAAAACCAAATAGTTTTTGTTCATCAGCATCCCAAACAATAGCAAAAATATCACCTCCAATACCACAACTTGCCGGTTCTACTAAACCAAGCACAGCATTAGCAGCTATGGCGGCATCCATCGCTGAACCCCCTTCTTTTAAAATAGCCAAGGCAGCTTGAGTGGCTAAAGGTTGACTGGTGGCAGCCATACCGTTTTGTGCTAAAACTTCAGAACGTGTTGTAAACGTTTCACCTGTTAATCGGTCTTGCGCACTAACCGTAAAAACTAATACTATAAGACTAATTGTTGCTGAAAATTTCATGGATAATTCAATTATTTAAAAGTTTTATTCAACCCAATATTATGTGCAAAGAAGATATTCGATTTTATAGGAATCCCTAACGACCCAACAGTTCGTTCTTCTCGGAAAGGAATAATATTAAGATGCTTTAAAGATTGATATAGTTCAGGTAATAAACTTTTTTGTGATGTCATTTGTTTTTGACCAAAACCAAAAGCAGATAGCATCAGCACTATCAAACAGACGTAGCTGGTGATTTTCATAGAGTTGGTTAATTCGTGCTTTTAAATATAAGGAATAATGTAGTTAAAATGACCTAAGTTTCTAGAGAACAAACACCAAATAATATAATTAATACTTAATTTTCGATTTGATTTTAAAGAAGAAAAAGCCTGCAACATAAAGGTTACAGGCTTTAAAAATTTTAAAAAAATGCTTATTATTATTTCTTAGAAGAAGTTACAAAACCAATTGGCATTAATAATTCTTCCATTTCTGCAATTTTTATTCCCGCACCGTTCGCCGCAGCTTCGTTTATATCAACACCAGCTGCACCTTCAGGTAAATCATAAGACTCACCTACACTTGCAGAACGATATCCTAAATCTCTCATAGAACCAGCTGTAATTCTGCTCAAAGGATTTTCACCAAGGTTTAAGAAACCAGTCATCAATTCATTATTCAAGGTTGCTTCATCCCAATGACCAAAACTAGTACCGGGTCGAATTTCACCATTAACTAAACCTTGTATAGGTAACTCACCAGAACCTCCTTCAGCATTCCAAAACACATTTGCTTTGCTTCCTGAAAAATATGGTTCTTCAATAGTTCCTTCTAGCAATGTTCTATCGAAACCAAACTGAGTCGTATTCCATAATGTACCTACACCCAAGACATGCCCCATTTCATGAACAATCACTTCTTCAAAAAGATCTAATTCATCTAAAAATGCTAAATCATCCACATCAAATCGCATTAATCCTGCTAAAGTCAAAAAATCATCAGTTCTAACAAAACGTGGACCTGCTGAACCTAGTATTGAACCAGGACCGTCAATTGGTGTCAAAGCTACTTCTATTACGATATCATCTAAAACGCCCTCTGAAGCAGGAGGCAATCCAATAAATGCAGATGGTATTGTTCCAGTAAATGATGGAACATCACCGATAATAATCCGTTCCCATCGAGCAGCAGCATCTTCAAATACTTGGCGCTGTCTGTCAGTTACGGGCACAACAAAATTCAAGGTAATGTTAAAACGACCTCTGTCTACACCAGCCGCATCAGTAGCCCTACCTTTTAAAACTTCAGGATCATTATCACTAAGGTCTTTCAATTCAATTGGTTGAACGGGGTCTGGAACTAATGTTAGCGTTTTAAGTTGAGTTTCACTTAAAGTTGAAGGATTTTCTTCAATAACTTCATCCGAACATGAGGTTAAAAAAATAACGCCCAGTAGCGTACCAAAAGCCATTGAACGTTTTAGAACAACATTTCTTAAATTTCTTTTTTTCATAATTAAAATAAAATGATTAGTTAAACTGTGAGGTAAAATATTTTACTTCTTTTAATTGTACTAAATATAACAAGAAAAATCCTATTAATGTTAAAATCTAACAACTCACAAAAACTAGATCAAAGAGTACGACCTACTTATTGACTATCTTTTTCAACATTCTTTTAGCGGCAAAGGCAGCACCACCTTTATCGGATATTGATAGCACTTTTTTACAAGATACTTTGGCGTTTTCAAAATCACCCATTTCCCATTGGGTTTGTGCTAGATTTCCCCAAGTATTTTGAGACTCAGGAAATACTTTAACGGCCAATTTAAACACTAAAAGTGCACCTTCATTATTATTGCCCATCATTATAGATCCAACACTATTAAATTCCCTTTCAAAGTCAATAAAACTATAGGCCGGATCATTGGCCATACGTACCCCTTCCTTGGTAACTTCATCGAACCTGCCTTGCTCAAATAATTCTGTCAAATATTCCATAGGCTTCATAACGAAGTTTATGGATTCAAAGTTCAAAGCTGCATCAAGCACTACATCTTCATTAGAAATATAATTATCATAAGTCATTTCAATAGGATAGTGTGGTTTAATATAATCGGCATTTTCCCATTGTGATTTGTCTTGCCACCATGCAAAAGACAAATAAACTGGCAAACCTGATTTTGGTAAAACCACTCGCTTATTGTCCCCATAGAAATTAATATTTTCACTTGAAGGCTCTCCAACAAACAGCACATCAGTGTAATTATCTAATTCATTAATTAAATTTTGACATGCTGAAAATGTTCTACGACCTGTTATTACGAAGAATTTACCAGGCTGATTTATTTTACTATTAGAAATTATGCCTTTGATAATAGGTTTATTGAGAAAATTATTTCCTCCCCCATTCAACCTTACATCAATTACCAACTTTTCAACCTCATTGGAATCAATAAATTTAAAAACCCGATTATAAAAATCATTTACATTTTCTGTTTTATCGTTTTGAATTCTACTATGCCTCACATAAACAGTTTTTGAGTCTGGTAAATATTCGTAATAATAAATCTTATCAAAATTCTTTAGATATAAAGGTGTTTCGCTTTTATTACGACCATTTACCCAATCCGAATCTGGTTTTACTTCACCATAATGCATCGGAGGCCATAATTCAGTGGTTGCTTTGATAGTATATTCACTTTGTTTCCCATCTTTTTCTAATAATAGTCTTAAAGATTTTTTTAATTCGGCGGTTATACCTTGAGCATGTAAAACTTCTGGTATCGTCATGTGATTTAGACCATAAGAATCAAAAAACAATGCATTCTCTACCGGAACCGTTGGATATACTGCTTTTATCACTTTATCAATTGTAACATCTTCAATAGCAATTACTTTTGCACCAATCAAGAGTTGATGTTCTTTTTGAGCAGCTTTGATATAAATTCCCTTTTTAAAACGATAAAACTCTACTGGAATGCTATGAAATTGAATAGAACTATCGCTATAAGACATTCTTGTGTGACCATACTGAAATAGGCCAATAATTCTTGAAAAACCAACAACAATTTCATGTTCTTCCATTGCTGGAATAGCCTTATGAAAAGAATCAACCGTTTCATTAAATGTTGTTGCACTTATTTTCTTGAAGAGAAAAGGATATTGTGTATTTACCGTTTTCTGCAGATAACGGAGGTCTTCTTGCCAATCGGTCTTAGATATTACTTCTTGAGAAAAACTAAAAAACCCTACACTGAATAGTATTAATAAAAATATTTTTTTAACCATGGCTGAAAATAGTTACTAGTTTGAAGACCACAAGATGTTCATTAATGGTTTTGAATCGAAATAGTAATTACTGAAATGTCCTTTGTGCTTGATGAACTGTAAATAAAGAAGTCTTTACAGTTATAAGGTAATTAACGTCGAGTTTTTCTTTCTTTTTTTTCTGCTTGAACGAGTTTATCATTTTCCCAGAAACCGCTGGTCAAAATTTCTCCGTTAGCACTATAAAACTCTCCTTCACCATTGCGCTTATCATCTTTCCAGTTACCGGAATATTTTTCACCATTAGGCCAATAATAAGTGCCATATCCACTGCGTTGGGCGTTCACATAACTTCCTACGTAATATTCTCCATCTGGCCAGTAAAAAGTACCTTCACCATGGCGCTGGTTATTACTCCACTCTCCTTCATAACGACTTCCAGTATCCAATAAGGCAATTCCATAACCATTTGCTTTTCCGTTACGAACTTGACCAACATAGTGCATTTGATTCCCCTTTTTACTTTTAAAAGTAAGGTATTCTCCAAATGATTTTTCTTGAAGGAGCTTCTGAATTCTATTCAGTTGGATCTTAGCCTTTTCATGCGCAAAACTCAAAGAATCATAACGTTCCAACTCTTTTGGCGTTGCTAAGGGTTCAAGTGAGAGTGAATCGTTGTCCACTTCAATATTATTTGCGCCTAAGCTATTTTCACTATACTCTTGTAATTGTTCTGCTAAAGCAATTCGCAACTCTATACCCAAGTTATCAAACCCTAGTTCTTTTGCAATCTTTTGATATTCACTAATCGCTTTTTGATGATTCCCTGAAAGTAGAATAGAATCTTTGGCTACCAACTTTTCAAAGGTATTGACTTTTTTTACGTAATTCTTTTGCGCTAAGTTGTATTGATTAACCTCATTTTGCAACTTATGTGTTCTAAAAAAAAGACCAAGTGCTATAAATACAGCTGTAGCTAGCAATAAATACGGTATTAAAAGTCTCTTTTTCATAGTATGCGTAATATTCTAGTTACGGGAAACATTAATCATTTAGATGTATTGAAGGTAATTTGTTTTTAACTTTTCTGAAATCAGGTGAAAAATAGACGTGAAAACGCATTGTCCAGTTTTGCTTAAAGACACCTGGGTTTTCTAAGGTCTGCCCTTGTGAATACATTAATCCCCCAGCAACGGTCAAGCGAGGTGTAAGAATATAACCTAATGTGGTGGTAAGCCTTAAGTCTTCCATTACACTGCCAACTACAGCTTTTCCACTTTGCATAATAAGTTCAGTTTCAGGCGAAATATAAAGGGTTTTAGGTTCTAATTTTTGACTATTCAATGGAATTTTGGCTCTAAACATATAACGCCATCGATTCCTGAAAATATAGTCGCTATTTTCTTCAAAACCTTGAGTCCATCTATGTTCAATTCTAATCCTATGATAAATCATGGCGTTATATAAAGGCTGCGCAAATTGATATTGATGCCAGATTCTAAATTCTGGAACTACATTGCGATCCGTAGAACTTTCATCAGTATTAAAATTGATACGCATCACACCACCAAGTGCTGCATTCACCTTTTTATTGTAAATGTAACCTATGGCATGACGATTATAAATCTGTCCAATTTGACCAACAAAAGGGGTTTCCTCTGTTTCTTCAAATCTAAAATGAGTCTGAGCAATCCAAAATAACCTTTTTGAAATACGAATATTACCATAGGTATTTATCCAGACCCTTGTTTTAGGGTCTTTGAATTCCGATTCAGAAGGAAGTATTCCACCTCCAATATCTTGAGACACTGCTCGGTTAGTAAAAAGTATCAACAGAACACCAACAGCAAATAAAAGTTTTAATAGATTATTCATTGCTACTATTCTATTGTGAGAGGTTCTAATTCAAAAAGTTCTAAAACCGTATTAGGGTCATTTTCTTTACGAAGTTTACGTTCCAATTTTGAAGTATTTTGATCTCTTAATTCAAGCATACGTTGATATGTAGCTTTCATTAATACATTTAACTCCTTAGCCTGATTACATTTAAATTCAGATTTAGCTTGTCTTAAAAAATAAGGGACCACAGTCTTTTTATATGCAGTAGTAATTCTCTTTTTAACTTCTTCATCCATTAAAGTGGCCATGAATGGATTCCAAATTCTGTCTTGGTATTTCAATTGAATAGCTTCTTCTTGTTCAGGAAGTAAGGTTATTTGATTTGTAAGCATATGCAATTGCAAATAACAATCAAGTAGCACCTTACCAGCATTCAATTTTGTTTCTAAATCTTTTAAAGATGAGTAATCACTAAGGGCTGTATCGGAATGTTCTTTAAATGTATTTAGAACACTTTTAATATTGTTTGGGCTTATATTTAAAGCAGAGTCAATTTGATTTTGCAAAGAGTTTCGTTGAAAAATCAATTGTTCTTCAATGGTAACCAATTCTTGTTCTCGTTGCTCTTTTAATAGGGTTTGTTCTAGCTGAACTTTAATAGAAGACAAACTTTTTAAAGCATATGTTGAAATGGATTCTACTGACTTCAGGCTATGTTCTGAAAAATTAAACTTATCTGTAGTTGGGAATTCGTAGGTTTTGATTATTTCTTTCTCATCAATTTCAAAAACTACGTCAATCACAGTTATGGGCTCGCCTTGAGGCCAAAGATTGTCAATAAGCTCTTTCCGTGGCGCGAACTCTAGAATCTCACGATTTTTGTAATCTAAAAGCCGTTTAATTGGTTTTAAAAAGTTTTTAGTAATCTGATTAATAACTTCGTATTGAAAAGCGGCATCTTCATTCGAAAGTTTTAATATATTTAATCGGGTATCTTCTAAAAAGTTAGTACTTATTGTCGCGGCGTTAGTATAGTTAGAGCTAATTGAATTAAGCAATTCTCGTTCTTCATTTGAAAACTCATAATACGGGACTTTAACCTTAAATTCCGGTAAAAACGATGATTTACCTAGCTCGGACAAAATATTATCAATTTTTTGATAATAGGCTCCATTTTGTTTTAACAAACCTTGCATTTTGCCTCCGACAACATCATCTGCTTTTGATTTAGCAAATTGGAATAGTGCGATTGCATCAATAAATTGTGAATCGAGATTTATAGTAGTAGTGTTTCCAGAATAATTTCCATAAATACTGGTTTTTGTATTAGTTCCGTCTATACTAAGTACAATCTGTTTTAAAACTCCATTGGAAAAAATCCAATTCTCTGCAGCACCAAAACCAAACGAATCATATAAAGACCATTCATCATGAGCCAAACCATTTCTTAAAAACCGGCCAGCTAGGATTAAGCTGTCATTCTCTATTCTAAAATTTTGCTTAGGAATACCATTATCAAAAATGATGTTGCTCTTAAAAAGTCTTTCAGAAATTTCCGAATCTTTAATTTTATTGACACTAAAAACCCAAGGTCCATTAGGCTTTCCATCAACCATTTCACCAAAGGCCTCTTCTTGAACACCACTAATAGCAACACGGTACTGATAATCTACAACTTGAGATTGATTATTGGATTGAAAGGTTCCGAATTTAAACTTCCAATCACCATTCGGGTAATTATTTTTGAAATTTCCAGAAAAATCAAATGAATAGTCTTGTTTTTGAAGAAGGTCATCTAAGTTGGCCTTTTTAATTTGAAAAGGGCCATTTAATAGTGTGTCACCACTAATAACGGTAAAACCATAGCTCGCGTCACCAGAATAATTACCAATTGAAAGCGGACCGTAATACGTATAACTGTTTTGAGATTTTACCCTTTGGTTGAAGGATAAAATCAAAATTATTGAACAAAGAAGCTTAAAAACGCTTTGATTGATTTGATACACGTGTCAATAATGAGTGTTAGTTCATTACTAATACGATTTAATCATCCTTTTAGATGTTTAATTTGAAAAAAATATAATCGTGAATTGAAGAACAATTATTTTACCAAAGTAACCTTTACAGCATTCATGCCTTTCATGCCCTTTTCTAATTCGAAAGTGACCTTGTCATTCTCGGCAATCTCATCAATTAAACCGCTGACATGGCAAAAATATTTTTCTTGATTTTCGGTGTCAATGATAAATCCAAAACCTTTTGAAGTATCGAAGAAAGAAACTTTTCCGTTTCTTACTGGGTCGAATTCTTCTTCATCACCCTCCTCTTTTTTAGGAATACCTAAAACAATGTCTTCGGCTTCAATTTCAACCTTCATTGATGGATCTGGGGGAGTATCTACAAGATTACCATTAAAGTCAACATAAGCCATAGGAATACCTCCGCCATTTTCCTTAGCTTCAGCTCTTCTAGCCTCTTTCTTTTTCTGCTTATCCTCACGTCTTTTTAAACGCTTTTTTTCTTTTTCGCTTTTACTATAGGTTTGTTGAGATTTCCCCATAAATTATATTAAGTGTGTTTTAAAAGAGATGTTTCTTTTTTAAAAAAGTTGCTTTTTTCTAAAAACAATAATCCCTCAAGGTTTGTGGTATGTTGTAAAGGTACAATCTTGTTTTGAGATCTGCACTTAAAACCCTTATGTTTTGTGAAAAAATCTTTAAAACATTTTATATTTTAGTTACTTACCACCTGAGTACCCACATAACTAACCCGATAAATAGCATCACCATAATCATCTGAGATTAACATAGAACCATCGTCAAGAACTAACATATCAACAGGCCGGCCAAAACGCTCTTGACTAGGTTCGTCTAACCAACCATCTATAAAAGTTTCATAACCTACAGCAGTATTTCCATCTAATTTGACTAAAGAAATTCGATAACCAACTTTCTTAGTTCTGTTCCATGACCCATGTTCCGCAATGAAAGCATAGTCTTTATATTTATCTGGAAACATTTTGCCTCTATAAAATTTTACTGCCAAAGGTGCTACATGAGCCCCTAATTGTTGAACAGGAGCAATAAACTCTTCACATGGCTTTTGCTCGCCGAATACAGGATCAGCAATTGTTCCTCCATGACAAAAAGGATATCCAAAATGTTGTCCTGCCGCTGATATACGATTTAATTCACAAGGTGGAATATCATCCCCCATCATATCTCGGCCATTATCAGTAAACCACATATCGCCATTTTCAGGATGCCATGTAAAACCTACTGTATTTCGCACACCATGCGCATATATCTCGCGATTACTACCATCAATATCCATCCTTGTTATACTTGCAAATCTTTGGTCAGCAACTGTTGAGTCACAAATGTTACAAGGAGCACCTACGGGTACATATAACTTATCATCGGGGCCAAAGGCTATATATTTCCAACCATGATGAAACTCCGTAGGATAATCATCATAAACAACTTTTGGTTCAGGAATACTATCTAATTGATTTTCAATATCATCATATCGTAATAATCGCCCAACTTCAGCAACAAAAAGAGCCCCATTTTTGTAGGCAATACCATTAGGAACTTCCAAGGAATCTAAAATTAAAACCTTATCTGCTCGAAAATCTTTATCTCTATCTTGAATGGCATAAACTTTATTCTCGTTACGTGTACCGACAAACAAAGTGCCATCGTTTCCTATTGCCATGGAACGTGCGCCATCTATACTATCCGCAAAAACTTCAATTTTGAAACCTTCTGGCAAGTTTAACCGGTCAATAGGCAATATCGACTTAGATTCATCATATTGGACTACAACTTCTGCTTCATTGTCTGCCGATTTATTTTGTTTGCAATTCACAAAACAAATCGCAAAGGAGATTAAAGTGAACGCTGCAAGCGTTTTAGATGATATTTTCATGTAAGCTGGTTATTGATTTAGTTAAATTTTAAAGTCTATATTCAACTTAAAATTATCTGAATAGTCTATTACAAAATTAATATAATAATCACTGATTAATAGAATTGCTTTTTAAAAGTAAGCTATTCTTGCAAGTAAAACTCCAAGTGTTATTTTATGATCTTTAAAGTTTCTTAATTTTCTTTAAGAACCCCTTGGTATTTTATAGTCAGTCTTTGCGAACTATTAATGTTGACTGCCACATTATTGTTGGGGAATAAGACAGCATTTATATTAAATACTTCTGTTTCATTAGCAATGCTAAACTCTATAACATAGGCGTTTCTCTTTGGAATATAAGTCATATTCATATTTTCAGCCTTTCCATCAAAATTTATTCCGACATTATTTGAGTTGTAAGCCCCACCTATTTGACGTTCTCCATAATACGGTAACTCAGCTGAAACAGAATCTCCATTTATTTCTAAAAAGCTCGAAGTTCCATATAAATCAATTCGGTTAATACTGCTACCGGGTGGTAACATACCTGCATTTGCAATAGAATTTAAACTTTGAGTTGCCAATGGCGATGCCCATTTCGCGTCAATATATATAGATTTACTTTCTACTCTTTTATGCATTAAAGCAATTTCTTCGTCAGTATAATTGGTTTTTTTAGCAGTACTACAAGCAGCGAAAGAAATCACAATTCCCAATAAAATTAAGTTACTCCAGGTCTTTTTCATAATAATAATTTTAGTTTGAAGGCAAATTAATTTTTCTCACGAACCATAAAAAATTAAAATGAGTAAACAGTTTGTTTTGATGAGTGAAAATTAATTTTTGACTATTACCATCTAAATAGCATATCTAATTTAAATATTATATTTAATCATTAACCCGACCAACACTTATGAAATTTAAAGTTAACTACGTTATAATAGTTTTACTCGCTTTTACCTCATTCTCAGGGCTTACTCAGGTCCAAATTCAAGATTCTATTACTAATAGACCAGAATTCAAAGCGATTCCATTATCGCAAGAACCTGTTATTGATGGTGAAGTTATCAATGATCCAATATGGAAAACAATACCGGCCATTGAAAATTTAGTACAACTCAGACCTAATTATGGTCAACCTGTATCAGAAAAAACGGTAATCAGAGTTGCCTACTCCGCTAGTTCTTTTTATGTTTCTGTTATTTGTTATGATAGTGATGCAAAAAACATCGTTGTTTCAGACTCAAGAAGAGATGCTGATTTAAATGATGAGGACAGTTTTCTTTTTATTATTGACACTTATAATGACAGACAAAACGGATTCTTATTCGGTACTAATGCACAAGGTATGGAATATGACGCCCAAATTGATAATGAAGGTCGAGGTAGCTTCAATGGGAATAGACAACAAGGTGGAGTAATTGGTGGTACCAATCTCAACTGGGATGCCACATGGAAAGTACGTTCTCAATTAGGAGATTATGGATGGAGTGCAGAGTTTGCAATACCTTTTCGTTCGCTACGATTTGCATCTGGAGAGAATAAAACATGGGGGCTCAATTTTAGAAGAAATATTAGTAAAAACACAGAAACGGCCTTTTGGACTTCGCTGCCGTTGGGTTTTGACATGAAGCGTTTATCACTAGCTGGAAAATTGACAGGGCTTAAACTTCAAAATCCAGGAAATTTAAAATTAATACCATATGCCCTAACACAGTTAGTATATAATAAAGCCGTTGACCCTAATGAAAATGACACAAATTTTGAGGTTGGTGCAGATATTAAATACAGTGTCACACCAAGTTTAACCTTAGATTTAACTTATAATACAGATTTTGCTCAGGTTGAAGTAGATGACCAACAGGTTAATTTAGATAGATTTAATCTTTTCTTTCCTGAGAAAAGAGCTTTTTTTCTTGAGAATGCAGGTCAATTTAGTGTTGGTAGCCCTGGGGAAGTTGACTTGTTTTTTAGTCGAAGAATTGGCTTGGGCAATGATGGCAGTATAGTTCCAATTATTGGTGGTGGTCGATTATCTGGTAAAGTTGGTTCTACCAATGTAGGCTTATTAAGTATGTTTACAGAAGGTATAGATGAAGTTGGTATTGAACAAAATAATTTTTCAGTAGCTAGGGTTAATCATGATTTTCAAGGCACAAGATCTTCTTTAGGGGGAATTTTCATCAATAGAGCTGGTTTAGGGGAAACTGATGATAATTTTAACCGGGTTTATGCGGTTGATGGTACTTGGGGAATAGGAAATAAAGCTGAGGTTAACGGGTTTGTTGCTAAAAGTTCAACACCTGGCATTGAAGAGAATGACCATGCGTTCAAGATTTTGGGAAACTACAATTGGAATGGTTGGGATTTAAGGGCAGGTTATACCGAGGTTGGTGAAGGGTTTAATCCTGAAGTCGGATTTTTACAACGCTCAGCTTTTCGTAAACCAGAGTTTTTAATTTTTAAAGCACATCGCTTTAAAGATGCTGGAAAACTACTTGAAATAAGACCCCACCTATCCTACCGCAGTTATTGGAATTTTGATGATGAACAAATCACAGGCTTTTTACATGTTGACAATCATTGGGAATTCAAGAGTGGGTTTGAAATACACACTGGAATTAATTTTACACAGGAAAGGGTCTTAGAAGAATTCAATATATCAAATGTAACTGTGCCCGTTGGTAATTATCGGAATCAAGAACTACAGTTTGTTTTAATTACCAACCCTAACAATGCGTTTTCTTTAAGTACGAGAACATTTATTGGAGGCTATTTCAATGGTAATCGAATTTCAAACAGCGGAACAGCAAATTATCGAATTGGTAATCGATTTAATACATCATTGGTATTTAGCCATAATGACATAAAACTTGAAACTGGAAACACCACGGCTTTTGTTAGTGGATTGCGATTAGCCTATTCTTTTACACCACGTATTTTCTTGCAGAGTCTGATACAAAGAAATAATGTATCCGAAATCACATCTGTTAATGCTCGTTTTGGGTGGTTACAAAATGCTAACACAGGTTTATTTGTTGTTTTTAATATTGTAAAAGATGATAATATATTTGATGCATTAAATAATCAGATTTTTACTGTGAAATACACACATCGTTTTGATGTTTTTAATTAATATAAGGAATCAACTATTGTTCGTTTCAGGACAATAAAAAATAAATTTTAACTTTAGGGTATATAGAAATTCTTTATAATATTAGTTATTATGATACGCCCCCTATTCATATTTTGGCTTTGTACTTTCACAACATTAAAGGCTTTTGCACAAATTGATAGCAATTCAGTTTTTTCATTACCTGCTGCAACGCAATCAGAAATTTTAGCTGTAACAGGAGCAAATAGCGGTGCATTGGCTTATGCAACGGATACTAACACTGTTTATGTTTTTGACGGAAGTACATGGATAAAAATGGAAGCAGCTACAAGTACTGTACAATTAGGTTCAATAGTTATTAGTGGCACGGGAGCAATAACGATTAGTGGATTGCCTTTTGAACCAACTAATGTAAGCTTTGTTGCTCATGCCAACGTCGAGACTACTACTCTGAATTCTGATAACGGCACAAGAAATAATGAATCAGGATTGCCTAATTCTTTTGGTACAACTAATGGCTTTGCTCGAAATGATGGCGGAAGTATTGTTCAACAAAGTATTTATATTGGAGGAAGCGGAAATTCAATAAATGATATTTCTAGATATGCATCAAGCTCGCATTGTATAGGTATTCGTTATGGAAATCAAAATGGTGATAACCTAGGCACAACAACGGCAAGTTTAACCGCATTTACTACAGATGGTTTTACGATAAATGTAGATTCTTTCTCTGATGGATTGGTGGTTTTGTACCATGCTTATAAGTAGTACTTTCAATAGCTATTTCATTCAATAAAACCAGGACCTTTAACAAAGCGACCAGGTGTTTCTCCTGTATGCTCTCCGTCTTTCAATACCTGCTTCCCATTTACAAAAACATGGTGGACACCTTCAGCATATTGATGGGGCTCAGTAAAAGTTGCCCTATCATTAACCCTTTTTGGGTCAAAAACTACAATGTCGGCATAGTAACCAGCATGTAATCTGCCCCTTCTTTTTAATTTTAGATTTTTAGCTGGTAATGAAGTAAGTTTTCGAATACCTTCTTCTAACGAAATCACACCTTCATCTCTTGAGAATTTACCTAATACCCTTATAAAGGAACCATAAGACCTAGGGTGTGTGCTTTGTTTGATAAAAACACCTTCGTTGGTATAAGAACCTGCATCAGAACAATAACTTACCCAGGGCAGTGCCATTTTCTTTTTTATATTCTCTTCAGACATAGAAAAATAAACCACCTGAATACGACTGCCATCTTGGATTATGAGATCAACCAACGTTTCTGAAGGGTTTTTTCCCCACTCTTGAGCAACCTCAGTAAGGTATTTTCCTCCATATTTTCTTAAAGTTTCCGATCTAAAACCAACGAGCAAAATGGTTTCTGGTGAATTACGAAATACTAGTTCATTTATTGCTTTCTCACGATTTGCAGGGTCATCCAACCTTTCTAACATGGCAGCTATACCTCCATCTCTAACCCAATCAGGTAATTGAACGTGAAGTCCAGTAGAACTGGCATTATAGGTGTATATATCCGCCGTTATTGCCATGCCTAGATTACGGGCTGAGTCAATCTTTTTAATGGCAGCATCAAGTTTTCCCCAATTAGACTTTGAAGAGGCTTTTAAGTGATAAACTTCAGCGGGCAAATCAGCTTCTTTCGATATCTGTATTAATTCATCAATACTTTCTAATAACTCATCACCTTCATCACGAATATGAGAAATATACATCCCATTACTCTCACCAGCAACTTTCGCTAGTTCGATAAGTTCGCTGGTATTTGCATACATGCTTGGCGCATAGAGCAAAGAGCTTGATATACCTACTGCTCCTTCTTCCATCGCTTGCTTGGTCAATACTTTCATGGCGTCAATTTCAGCATCTGTAGCAGGACGATTTTCAAAACCAATAACATGTTGCCGTAAAGTACCATTGCCAACAAAAGAGGCTACATTGGTAGAAACCCCTTTATCTTCTAAATACTGCAAATATTCGCCAAGGCTAGTCCATGTCACATCATATTTAATATCCCCTTGGTTTTCTTGCATTGCTTTTTTCATTTCAGGATTGAGAGGCCCCATAGACCTGCCTTCTCCCAGCACCTCTAGAGTAACTCCTTGTCTTATATCACTTTGAGATCGCCCGTCTTCTAACAATGATACATTCGCCCAACTTAACATATTTATAAAACCAGGAGCAACAGCCAGGCCATTCAAGTCCTGTACATTTAAACCTTTAAGGGTATTAGCTTCAGCTATGATTGCAATGGAATCGCTAATTATTCCAATATCTCCGGTATATGAAGTTTCTCCAGTACCATCATAGATTTTACCATTTTTTAAAACCAAATCATATACTACAGGAGTTCGACAAGATGTAATGAGTACCAATAAAAGAAATATGAAACTATTTTTCATGAAAAAGTATTTGAGCCTTAAGATAATGAAAAGAACTCTTTCAGTAAACTTAAACCATTTAGCTCCCTTCAAACCACTTTTTAAAGTCACTAACTTTTTCTCTACTAACCACAATTTCTTTATGAATATTAGGAGCTAATGTGAGCTTCAATCTTCTATTTGAAAAAACCATAACATCGTTTATAGCTTTTAATGCAACTACAAATCCTCTGTTTACTCTATAAAATAACTTTGGGTCTACTAATTCGGCCAAAACTTCCAATTTGTATTCAATAATGTACTCTTTAGCTTGTTTTGTAAATAAAGATACGTCTCGACCTTCAGCCTGAAAAGCGATAATATCTTCAACAGGTATTGATTTTATGTGATTACCTATTTTAACCAAAAAACGATCTTTATAGCTTCGTTTGCCCAACGTGGTAAGTATTGGAGTGATTTGATTACTATGAGAAAATTGTTCTTTTAAAGCAGCCAACTTTTTTAAAGCACGTGATAAGTCAGTAAAAGTAATTGGCTTAAGCAAATAGTCAATACTATTTACTTTAAAAGCATCCACCGCAAATTCATCAAAAGCAGTTGTGAAAATAACAGGTTTGTTAATGGTGACTTGTGAAAAAATCTCAAAACTCAATCCATCACTGAGCTGAACATCCATAAAGAACAAATCAACCTGAGCTTTGTTCTCGACAATCCATGGTATTGCTGTTTCTAAGGAGTTTAGCTTTGACAAGACTTCAATATTGGTATCGTATTTTAAAAGATAACGCTCCAATTTTTCGGCAGCCAAAGGCTCATCTTCAATTATGGCTATTCTCATGGTATTTTAATTTTGGAAGGTCAACTACTTTGAGGTTATCCCAAATAGTCATAGTAATTTGTTGGTTGGTGTAGTAGCTATAAGCATTCACAATATCATGTATAGTTTCCATTGAAAAGGAGGAGTTTAATTTTTGCTCTGGAATAAACGAAATCCTTAAAGACTCCTCTTTTTCTTCTAAAGTAATATCTAGAGCGTGTTTTTCAGAGACAATAGTTGTTCTTATAATTATTTCTAATAATGTCAATAAAGTGCTTGGAATAATCCAGTTTTCTGAAGTTACCTTATTGGTGAAAACTATCTTTCTGAAGGGCAAGTTATTAAAAAGAAGCAGCAAAGAATTTAAAATATCCAATTCTTCCGAAAGCGGAACTAATTCTCTATTTTGTTTTGTAAGTATATAACGATACACGGTTGAAAAATAATCTGAAAATTGTTCTGCATCATCTGGGTTCTCTTTCATCAAAACTAACATTGCCTCTAGGCTTTCATATAAAAGTTCAGGGTTTATACCTTTTTTAAATTGAAGAAAATCTTCTTCAATTTCATTCTTTGCTGCAATCTCTTTCGTAATCTTTTCAGTATTAATTTTATATAGAAAATGATGACTTAGATATAAAATGACATAAACAATTGTAATAAATACAAAAATGATATTAAAAATATATAACTCCCTGATATTAGGCTCATATAGCAGTATGTACTTAAAGTATAAATACATAGCTATAGAAACTAAAATCATCGTCATGATTAATGAAGTAATCATTTGAATCATAATTTTTAAAAAGAAGGATTTTGGCTTTTTAACACGTTCAAAAAAGAGTAAGGAAAATCTAGAAAATTCATGAATCAAATATGCTAAACCGATACACACATAGAGTTCTTGTCCAAGAAAAGTTTCTTGTAATTGAAGTACATTGTTATTTATCAAGAGAATTAAAAGATAAACTAGTGTTCCGCTGAAAAGTGGACTCAACAGACGAAAAAGCGGATGATGTATAAACAGCTTCTTCATTTAATAATTGGAATTTTTACAGTAAAGTCTTTATCGTTGATGATTTTAACCGTTTTGTCAGTTATCAATTCATATCTAGAAATAATGTTTTTTAGGCCTACCTTAGTAGAACCTAGCTGAGTTTTTTTCTCCGTTTTAGTATTGTTAATAATCAAACTGTTTTCTTCTGAGTTCAGATTAATAACTAAGGGTCTATTTACATCAAATACATTGTGTTTTACTGCATTTTCTATCAATAATTGAATTGTTAATGGAGGAATCCTGCTGCTCAGGACAGCATCCTCAAAATTCATTTTGACTTCTACCCCATCTCCAAAACGGGTCTTAATTAAGAATAGATAAGCATTTACAAAATCTAATTCCTCTCTCAAGGATATTAAAGTAGTCTTATAATTACGTAGTGTATATTGATATGATTTTGCAAGTGCGCGTATAAATGTATCCGCCTTTTTCACATCCTTTTGAAAAAGTGCAGCTAATGCATTCATGCTATTGAACAAAAAATGAGGACTTAGTTGTGATTTTAAGGTTATTAACTGCAGTTCTGCTTGCTTTCTTTCCAATTTCAATTCCATTACCTGACCTCGTGCATAATTATCATAAGCATACAAGGCGAAATAGATAACATTATACAGTAATGAAGCACAAAACAACAAAATACCCAGTTTGATTAGTAAATCTGCATTTTGTGATTGAGTAATAACATATTCATAATACTTGGAGTAGAACAGAAAACTTGCCAAGACCAAAGAAAAGCTTAATACTGAACCCCAAATGATACCTAACAGAATACGAATACCTGGGACCTTTTTATAGGGAACAAATCGATTTAAAAAAGGATTGGAAAAGACAACAGCATACAAAATCAAAACACCTAAAAACCCGCTTAAATAGAACTCCTTACCGCTTTGCAAAGTGTTAAAATTAACAAAGCTGTAAATCAGAATACCGAGTGTAAATCCTATAAAGAGCAGGCTTAGATGCTTTCTCACGGTTGGTTGGTATAAGATGTTCTTAGAAAGCCACTGCATCCTACCAAATTAACAATAAAAGAATTTAATTGCTTAGCAGGAGGTAGTGAATGTTGTAAACTTAAATTATTGAATTGCTTTTAAAGCTCTGCCAAAATGAGATTCAGAGTCAATGTCCTTACAAGCTCTTGTATAAGCGTCTTTGACAATTGTACCTTCATTTCTTACTTCACTTGCAAAACGCAATAAGGTTTCTGTCTTGTGATAATCTGAATCAATGGAGGTTGTTGCTTCCAGAATCTGAACTAGTTCAGAGTTAGAGAAATTTTTTCTTGCCAACGTTTTAAATACTTCAGCTTTATGATGATCAGAATCAATGTCTTTTGTTGTAGAGAGATAAGCGTTTAAGCTACCTCCACTCAAACTTTGATTGTAGGCTATTTTTTTAAGAACATCGCTTTGATGATTGTCTGAAGACATATTATGTTCTACTACCCGGAGTAGATTTGATAAAGATTCACTATCCATCTCGTCATCAACCATAGATTTAAATACACTAGCGATATGATGATCCGAACTCATATTTTCAACAGATGCCAACAAAGTATTTGATACACTTTGAGAAATGCCATCGGTTTCTAGAGCTTTTCTTAGAACAGTAGCTTTATGATGGTCAGAGTCTATACCCTTGGCGGTAGTTATCAATAGTTTTAAATTGTTATTCGTTAAAGTTCTTTTGTTTAAAACTTCTTGCAAAACACTTGCTTTATGGTGGTCAGAGTCAATGTCGTCCGTTATAACAAATAATGCCTTCATTTGTGTATCAGAAATATCACCGTCTCGAATGGAACGTTTTAAAACATCAGCTTTATGATGGTCGGAATCAATACTACTAGTAGCTTGAATGTATGATGAAGTAGTTGATTCATAAGCTAGAAAAGCCTTTGTGTTATTTTTTAAAATATCAGCACGATGATGGTTGGAATCAATGTCGGCCACTTCATTTAAAACTGAGTTTAAGTCCTTTTCCTTTAAATCTTTCTCCAAAAGTAGTTTGATATATCTAGCTTTAACGTGATTACTGGTCATTTTACCCACCTCGTTTAAAACCTTATAAGACCCACCCATTTTATAAAGTCTGTCTACTCGTTTTTCTGCGCCCAAAGTTGTTGATCGCACAACTTCAAGTAGAATTTCTGAAAGCCACTTTTTCCCTTCTGAATCAAAGTCTTTCTGAGATGAACCTACATAGTACTTTTTTATCAATTGTCCTGAATTATCAGGCTCTATATAAACTCGGCGGCGGTTACCAAAAGCCGACTTTTTGATTTCCATATAGCCATCTCTAGAAATAGCAACAACATCTGTATCATCATCAGACAAAGTAATATCACCTTGATATTCAATTGAAAAATTGTTACCAAAACCATTTTTAATTGAAATGGTCGTTTTGCCGTTGCGGTTGATGTTAACTGAGGTACTTGTGCGCTGAGCACTAATCACATTGGGACTTATGACAAGAAGTAAAATGATGAGTTTTACTAAAAAAAGGGCGAGAATTTTTGATAATTGATTCATGATTGTTCGTTTTTTGATTGATGAATAAATAATAATTGTAATGATTGATGAAGCAAATATGTAACGAAGTATCGTTTTGCAAAAACTGAATGTAGTCAAATGGACTATCTATGTCATGAATTGTACAAAATCGCCTATGTTTTACGCTTTGTATACATATCACAAAATTAAAGTCTATTCAGAACCTAATTTTTGAAGTCTTATTTTAGTAAATTCTACTTCAGACCCCTCTGCCTGAATAGCTATTTGCCCTGATGATACCGTTGCGTCATAACCGTAATTAACCAAATCATTATTAATCCATACTTTAATAGTGTTATCAATACATTCCACAGTTAATAAATTCCATTCACCTAATGGTTTTTCTGAGGTATCAGTTAAGTTTTTGATGCGTCTTAATTTTCCTTCGGTAATTCCCCATTCCGTTTTTGGACCGCGACGTTCTTCCATATTATCGACATTTATGTCTTCGACAATACACCAAAAATCACCCGCATTTTCGTGCATTAACTGTACTTCAATGGATTTTGGAAACATTTTATATAATGCTCGAGGCTCAGAGGCATGTATTAAAATACCACAATTTCCGGGTTTACTTATAAAACGGTATTGCAAGGTCAATTTATAATTTTCATAAGAGGCATCTGAAATTAAATGCCCTTGTGGTTCACCCAAACTAACTAAATTACCGTTACGAATTATAAAAGGATTTATGGCTTCAGGAATTGAATCATGCATGGGTACATCAATATGCCATCCACTTAAGTTTTTACCATTAAATAATTCTTGTTCTTTTGAACTACCACAACTTGATAAAGCAATAGCAATTAAGAGGAGCAATATATATTTTTGATTTGGAATCATAGTTTTTTTAAAAGGAATGCTTTTTCTTCACTTCTTGAACAGACTAAACAAGGCTAATTTTTTCTTGGTATTTATAAAATAAACTCCTGTTAAAAGAATGGCTGCCGCCATAGCAGATTGCAGAGTGATTTCTTCATTTAAAAAATACCACCCTAACAATAGCGCAACAATTGGGTTTACATAGGTTGAGGTGGCCACCTTCTCTGGCGAAACTGATTTCAATAAAAAGTTAAATGAAGTAAATGCTATAATACTACCAAATATGATAAGGAGTATCATAACCGTCTGTACTTTTAAACTCCAATTTATTGGATTAGACCATTGTTCACCTAATATCAAACTCATAACTATTAAAAGAATCCCTCCAAAAAACATTTGGTAACCAGTATTCACAAAATAGTTTTTTGGCAAATCGGCTTTAGCAACGAACAAACTGCCATAACCCCAACTCAACATACAACCAAAAATCATGACCATGCCTAGAACGGCGTTTTCTTGATTTAATATTTCTTTTTGCCCAACTAATAAGTAGATACCAAGCATTCCTAAAGCAACACCAATCATAGACATTGGCTGTATCTTTTTTCCTTGTATGAGCCACATCATAAGTAAAATAACCAAAGGCTGTGCAGAAATTTGTAAGGCAGCAAACCCACTATCTATATATTTTAAAGCCCAAACTGCTAAACCATTACCTAAAGACAAAAAAAGGAATCCTACAAAAATGGAATTCAAAAATTGCTTTCTTGATATCGCAAGTGATTTTCCTAAGAGCTTAGCAATAACAAAAATTATTATACTTGCCATGAAAAATCGGACTCCTGCTAGCAAAAACGGAGGCAGTTCTGAAACCGCTATTTTATTTAATAGATACGTTGAGCCCCAAATCACGTAGATGGAGAAGAAAGCAAGAACTACAAGCGTAGGGTTTTGTTTTTCTTCCATAAGAATACTTCTCTATACATTTGACCTAAATCGTGTCTTAAAAATCATTAAACCATTTAAAGGCTTCCCACCCTATTATCACTCTTGCTCTTGCTCCTCTAACTTTTCAAGAAATGTTTTAAATCCGATAGCTACTCCATTTGTCCAGCCAAAACCATCTTGAGTTTCATATTCGCCACCGCCAGATAATAAGGTTAAATCTTCAACATTATATTTTTCCATCATTTTACCGGTGTCTTTATAAACTTTTTCATTTAAAGCCAACCAGCGGGTTATAATTTCTTTGGCTTCGTCTACATAGCCATATCCTAATAAGCCATTTACTGCAATCCATTGCAAAGGAGCCCAGCCATTAGGAGCATCCCATTGCTGTCCTGAATTATTTAAAGTTGTAACGAGTCCACCTTCTTTCAAGAATTGATTCATAATAACATCTTTAACCTTTTCAGCTTGATCTTTTGAAGCTATTCTAAAAAACAAAGGATATACTCCAGCTAAGGTAAGTTGATTGGTTCTCTCTGCTCTTTTGAAGTTAAAATCCATAAAAAAGCTCTTTTCTTCATCCCACATATATTCTTGAATCAGCCTTTGTCTTTGACCCGCCTTGGTATTAAAATATTGTGATGCTTTCATATCACCTTTCAATCTCGATCCAATTGCCAAAAGCCTTTCATGATGATACAAAAGACAATTTAAGTCAATAGGTAGTATTGATGTTGTACTCGTGCTTGAAAAATTATCAGATTCTAAAAACCAACGTGAACTAAAATCCCAACCTGATTCAGCTCCTGACCTTAAATCCTTATAGAGTCTTAGTTTCTCTTCTTGAGTTTCTAAATCACTTGCTAAGTGTGTATCTTCCTTATAAGCTTCTGGTCGCGGAGTATCGCCAGCATCCCAATATCTGTTTAAAAAATGACCTCCTATCATTTGCACCACATGCTGGCTTGCACCATAGGGTCTATCAATTGTATCATGTTTCATAAAAAAATCATACTCCTTACTTAATTCTGGTAAATAGTATAGAATCATATTCTGATCATCTTTTGCAAGAGCATTCACCATAACTGAATAAAACGGCGGTTGCGAACGCGTTCTATAGTAATCTCTTGTACCATTTGGTATATGCCCAATAGAATCAATAAGGAAGGTGAAGTTATCGACCATGCTTTTAGCTAAGTCTCTTCTGCCAGTTGCCAAAAGTCCTTCCATGGTAAAATAACTATCCCAATAATATATCTCTTGAAAACGACCACCAGGCACTACATATTTTTTGGGAAGAGGTATTCTTGAAGAGTTTGCAATTACAGAATCTGGTCCTCTTGTAAGTTTATCCCACATGCTATTAATATGTTCATACATCGTTTTTGTGGTGTCTGTTTTAAACTCAAGAGAAGCCATGGACTTGTCCATAAAATTTTCTGAAACAAATGCTTTTAAATCAAAACCATCTTTATCCTTTTCAAGTAAATAGCGTTCTTCTAAAATCGTATACGTTTCTTTAGGTACTAAATCAACAAAGGTTTTTGAGTCTTTATAAATTGAAGCGAGTTGTACATCATTAAAAAGTTGGGTTTCATAAACATTGATTACTTCTGTTTTTGAAGCATCAGTATTGCATGAAGCTATCAGTAAAAGTAAACTTAGAATTAGGGTATATCTGAAGTACATCATAAAAATTTTGGTATTTATAAATTAAATATAAGGCAATAATATAGATTTGTAGGAGTTTAAAATCGTATACGATTATTACTTATCATGAATTCAACAAATATCCTAAGAAATAAGGTGCGTAAGCACCTATTGAAAAAGATTTTGAAAGGAGAACTAATTATTGGTAAAACCTTGAATCTTGCGCAGCTCTCAAGAGAACTTAACATAAGTGTTACTCCTATTCGAGAAGCGTTGAGTCAACTAGAACAAGCAAGAATCATAAGAGCCATTCCCAATCGAGGTTTTATTATACCGGAACTTTCTTATGAAGAAGCACGTGATATTTATAATACAATAGCTCAGTTAGAGGTTATAGCAGTTGAAAATTCAGACTTTAAAAAAAGTACTATTCATGGCCTGAGAGAAGAACAATTGCATTTACAACAAACTCATACACCAGAAGCGCGTTTAAATTCTCGTATAAGTTTTCATCATTTACTTGTGCAAGACTGTGAGAATAAAATTCTACTGGCGATTCTTGAAGATTTAGAAGCTCGTGTTTTATTCTACGAACAATTATTTATAACCGATTCCTCTTTTTATGAGCAAATTGATAATCAAAACGAGTCAATAATAGCAGCCATAGAAGAAGATAATGTACCTACTGCTGCATTAATTTTAAAGATGAATTGGATGAATATTTTTGAACATATTCGTCATAAACTAATTCTTAAAAAAACAGTTCATCATACTGTAATTGAATAGTTATTCCAATTCAGAAAGTAGTTGTTCCGCCGAATTTGTCATACCCTTATAACATCTATAACCCCATCTCGTAAAAAAGAAAAGAAAAATCATTGCAAAAGGAACATACCATAGCCAAGTGCTGCTTTGTAGAAGTAAATCTTTACCCTTTGATATTTTAACAGCCACTGGCAATGCTGCAATTACCAAGATAAAGCAAAGTACAATACTCAATTGCTGAACCAATAAAAACCATTTTTTACGTTTCCGAAAATCAATCATAAGTCTGCTATAATCTTGAGAAAGATCTAAGTTATGCAGTCTAAATAGGGCACTCAAAGATAAAATTGGAAAAACAGTATAAAATAAAATAGTGAATACCCCTAGTACCTGAAGATACCAAGCATCTAATTTTCCAAAGTTTATAATTACATAAAATGCCATTCCAAAACAAACTATGGAAGCAAGACTCTCTAATGTCTTAGCGGTGCTATATTTACTTTTGTATTTCTGTTTTGTCATATCTATTATAATTTTATCGGTAATTTTTTTTTGATTTTTCAACTCGGTACTCATCGCACTCCATGCAGCTTGTAATTCTTCAAATTCCATGTTAAATTATTTTAAAAGTTTTGATTTTAACTTACTTTTTATTCTATTAATACGAGTTCCCACGTTTGTTATGGAAAGCCCTGAAACTTCTGAAATTTCTTGGTAACTCTTTCCCTCCAACAACAAAAGCATCAGTCCTTTTTCAAGAGTATTTAATTGATTAATCTGTTCATATACTTTCTTTAGATTTTCTTCAAAAGCAGCATCATAAGTCTCCATTTGCTCAAAAACAACCTTTTCAAAGGATTCAGATGTAGGTGATTTTTTACTTCTTTTTAACTGTGTTATAGCAGTATTCATAGCTACACGATACATCCAAGTACTTATTTTTGCTTGGTTCTTAAAAGAATCAAAAGACTTCCATAATTGATAAACAATCTCTTGAAATAAATCTTTTTGATCTTGTTTATTATTGGTATATATCGTACTTGCTTTAAAAATTAGGCCCTCGTACTCTTTAATGAGCTCAATAAATACCTTCTCTTTCTGTTTCAAATTCTATTCTTATATCTTATTAGTGTCAATTACGTTTTAAAAATCACATAAGCAATACTATTTTTCAATATTATGAATACAATAGGAATTATAATCTATCGTTTTTATGATATGGAATTTTTAAATAAACAGATTGAAGCGCTCTCCAAAAAGAAAAAATCTTCCTTAGTTAGAAGACAAATTTCTTGTGGTATTTTTCAAGAACTTGACGGATTAGAAGAATCTAAGTCAATTAAGGAAGATAAAAGTAGTTCCTAATCAAGTTAAAGGACATCTAAGTTTAAATGCCCTATTTTGAGTTAGACAGTAGTTTTTGATACGTTTCAAAAGTGTCAATATCAATTTCATTCCCCTCGGGTTCAAGCCCTTTTAATTCAGATTCAAATTCTTTCATCAGCCTTCTGGCTCCATAATCTTTATTCAATCTTGTTAATTGATTTAAGATCGAGTGGTCAAAAACTGCAGGCACTCCTTTGTTTGCTTGGTAAACAGTGGCGGCAATTTTACAGTCAGAATTAAAAAAAAGATTCTTAAGCTCAGTAAGATAATTACTATCTAATAATGGTTGGTCTGACAACATTACTAAAACCGAACTGAATTCATCTAATTTTAATATTTCAGAAATTCCACAAGCTATTGAAGTCCCCATACCCATTTTCCAAAATGGATTGTTTATCGCAATCACACCTCTAGTTAAAGAGCTTTTAATTAAGTCTTGGTTTGCCCCCAAGACAACAAAGACATTTTTAGAAATCTTTTTAGCTTGGGCTATTGCATGATTTAATAATGTTGTTTCGCCCCACGGGAGCAATTGTTTTGGTTGCCCCATACGGGAAGAGGCACCAGCAGCCAATATTAAAACAGCAATATTATCATTTTTAACCATCAACTATGTATAGGCCCTTGCTTATTTTTTAGCATAGCAGGTTCTTTTTTGTTACTTACTGAAAGTATTTCGGCAAGGATTGAAATAGCTATTTCTTGTGGAGTTTCAGATCCAATAGCCAGCCCAGCAGGTCCATTTATTTGAGAGAGAAATTCATCAGAAATATCAGGCACTCTCTCTATAAAATCATCGAATATTTTTTCTCTCCTTCTTGCAGGACCTAAAAGTCCAAAATATATAGGTTTACTATTTTGAAGAGCAATTAAGTATTGTAAATCTTTAGCGTAACTATGAGTCATCAAAACCACGGCTGTTTCCTGATCAATTCTTAATTGTAAAAATTCTGGGTCAACATTTATAAATTCATTAGCCCCCGGAAAATCATTTATTACTTTCTGTTCTTTGGGGTTAACAACAATAGTGACCTCCCATCCCGTCATAGCAGCATATGCACATAACTGCACGGCATCATGTTCAGCCCCTACGATAATTAACTTAAAACAAGGTGTTAGAACCTGATTGAAAACTTCGTGATCATTATTAAGGGTAAAAGATTTATTTATTGGGATTATAGTTTTACCAAACTTAAGAATAGTACCAAAACAACGGTCTTCTTTAAAATCTTTTTCAAAATAACTCGTCAGGGTAAATTGACTTCTATTTTTTACAAGAGTCCAGAACTCATTTATAAACTTCGAGGTTGGCTCAAAAAACTCCAAAAGAATATATAACACGCCTTCACATCCTAAACGGTAACGACCATCATAAGTAATGATTTTAGATACCTTATTCTTGAAAACCGTTGCAGATTGTAGCAGCACTTCTTTTTCCACGCAGCCGCCGCTCACTGCCCCTATCATTTTACCGTTTTCTTGAAGTAGCATGCGTACACCTGGTCTTCGATAAGATGAGCCCTCTAATGCAACAACAGTGGCTAAAACACACTTTATTCCTTGTGAATTAGCAACTTCGTAAGCTTGTATTATTTTTTTTAGTTCATGAGTCATGTTACAAAATCCGTCTTGTTGGTAAAAAGGAAACTTTTGCTCCTTTTATACATTTTTTGTTAGGCGGAACTTTTAGAAATCCGTCCGACTTGGTTAAACTCGTAAGGTCTCCAGAGCCATTTCCTTCGATTAATTGCGCCCTTGTCTTTCCATTTTTCAAAACCAATTTTGCTCTTATAAATCGAGTTAAATCTGTGGTGTTTTCAAATTCTTCTTCCAAAATTACGGTGATTTCTTTTTTAACAACTCCCATCAAGCTTTTGTCTAACCATGGGAGAAAATAAATATTAAAATTGGCAAATGTTGAAACTGGATTTCCAGGAAAACCAAAGACCGTTGTTTTAGATTCTTCATGACTTCCAAACCAAAATGGTTTGCCAGGACGTTGTTTTACTTTATGAAATACTTTTGTAATATTTAATTCTTCAAATACTTCTGGTAAATAATCATATTTTCCCTTAGACACTCCTCCACTCAATAATATCACATCAGAAGTTAATAGTAATTTGCTTATTACTTCTTTTGTTTTGACTTTTTCATCCGGAATATGAACCATTTCTGAAGCGATACCTTTATCAATAAGAGCTGCTTTTAATGTATGTGAATTTGATTTTCTAATTTGATGAGCTTTTGGAAATTCATGGACATTCACTAGCTCATCTCCAGTAGATACAATACTAATTCTTGGATTTTTTTTAACTTTCAACACTGCTTTTCCAACTGAGGCTAAAACACCAATTTCGGAAGCTGAAATTTGTATTCCCCTCTCTAAAACTTTTACCCCTTTAGGTTCGTCACTTCCTTTTACATGAATATTTTGTCCCTTTTTTACAGGTTTCAATAAAGTAGCGAACCCGCTTTCTATCACTAGATATTCATACATAATAACGGTATCACAGTTAATAGGTACCATAGCACCTGTCATCACTTCAATACAATCCGATGTGTTAAATAATTGAAGCTGAGGGCTTCCAGCAGCAGCAGTATCTTGAATTTTAAACTTAGAAAATGCATTGCTAACACTTTCATAATGAATAGCTATTCCATCTTTAGTAGCTCTATTGAATGGAGGGAAATCCCTGTCGGCAAAAACATCTTCAGCTAATATTCTACCCACGGCCTTATCAAGTGGTAGCGTTACTTCCCCAAAAGAAGCACTATTATTTAAGACCAATTCCAAAGCTTTTTCAAACGCAATCATGAAAATAAATTGATTTGTAAACCGTTATTCAATAATACGCGAACACCTACAAATAATACTAAAAATGCTGTTAATAAGCGTATACCTTTTGCTGAAATCTTATTTAAACTCAAACGAACCCCGATTTGTCCACCAGCCAAAACCGCAATTAAAAGACCGATTATTTCAGGCCAAAATACTTCAAAAGTACCACTGATAATTAAACCTGTTATACCTGCAATGGAATTCGAAAGAATAAATACACTGGCTAAAGCTGCAATAACAATGGGCTTATCCCATTTGAGTTGATTCAAAATAGGGGCAAGAAAAATACCCCCACCAATACCTACAAGGCCTGATAGTAAGCCAATAAAAGCCCCAATAAAATAGGGTAAATATTTAGGGTATTTTAATGATTTATAATTGGTCTTCAGTTTTCTTGTTTGCAAAATTAAAGCCAATGATGAGAAAATAAGCGTTGTTCCTAAGAGGATAAAAAAAATGGATTCCCCCAATCTAAATATTGCACCTAAAAAAGCCATGGGAATACTTGTAAGTAAAAAAGGCAGGAACCTTTTTAAGTTCAAATGTCCTTTTTTGAGAAAAAGATAACAGCTACTGGTAACAACAACTAAATTACAAACTAGGGCAGTGCTTCTAATCACAAAAAAACCAGTAAAAATTAAGGCAAGTATTGCCAAATAACTAGAACCACCTCCAAAACCGACAGATGAATACAAGGTTGCGACAATAAAGAAAACCAACATTAACAAGGAAAAATCCGAAATTGTTAATGACATAATTTTTGAAATTTATTCATCCCACCAGCAACACTAAATACAATTGCTTTCGAATGATAATTTTGAAGTTTGTTTAATGCTTGTATACTACGTTTTCCAGATTGACAAATTATATAAACTGGTCTCGACAAATCAATTTTTTGGGTATTATCGTTAAAATCAGATAAGGGAATATTAATAGCTTTCTCTAAATGATTCGAGGCAAACTCCTCAGGTTTTCGAACATCAATTAACTGAACATCTTGTGTCATTAAAAGTTTTTCAAACTTTTCTGGAATAATTTCAAATTCTATAGAACATCCCTTTAAAGAATAGTCTTCCTGCAATTGTTTAATTTCAAAAGATTCCAGTCGTGATTTAAAGTTAATTTTTCGAGTGTTTAGCGACAAACCATCAAATAATAAAAGTTTTCCAGAAAGTACCTCTCCTATTTCTGTAATTACTTTTACTACTTCCAAAGCTTGCAGCGTTCCTATTATCCCTGGAAGCACACCTAAGACCCCATTTTCGTCGCAATTTGGAATTTCCGCCTCACTTGGAACAACTGGGTACAAGCAACGATATGTTGGACCTTTTTTATAATTAAACACACTCACTTGTCCTTCAAAAGAATGCAAAGCCCCATAAACAAAAGTTTTGTTTAAAATTACGCAGCTATCATTAATAAGATAACGAGTTTCAAAATTATCAGTAGCGTCAACAATAATGTCATAATCCTTAATAATATCAAGCGCATTTTTCGATGTCAAGAAAGTAGCGTAGGTATTTATTATAGTTTCAGAATTCTGTTTCTGTAATCGAGAAAGACAAATGGCTAGTTTAGCTTTACCAATGTCAGATTCAGCGTACAAAACCTGACGTTGTAAATTGTGCAGGCTAATACTATCATTTTCCACTAAGCCCAAAGTACCGACACCAATTGCGTTTAAATATTGTGCGACAGGTATACCTAAACCACCTAACCCAACAATCAACACTTTCGAAGAACGTAATTTATTTTGATTCTCTGGGCCGAAAACTTTAAGACTTTCTTGACGTATGTATCTATCTGATGCCCTCATTCCATAACTTTTGACTTAGCAACTTGATATTCTTCGGGAGAGTTAGCATTGTAAAGAACTTCATCAGAATTAGGGAAAATCAATTTCACATCTGAATTGATTAAAAATTTTCTGGGGCAAGAACTTCCTGCTGTTTTCATATAAGCTATTGCCTTTATTAAACCTTGAGGTTCCCAAATGGCAGCTAAGGGTTCAGGAAGTTTACTTTCCTTGGTTGCATATGCGGTAGCAATCTTATTTATATCCCGTTGACTTATCAATTCTTGTATCGATTCTTGATTAATTAATGGCAAATCACAAGCCAATACCAACCAGGCATTATCAGGAAAGTGTTTATGTGCACTTAAAATACCATTTAAAGGTCCTTTATACTCGTTATTATCAATAATATAACTATTACTACTTGCTAATTCGACTTGTTGTTCAGAACGAATGCTAAAAAAGACTTTATTGACAAGTGGTTCTGCTAAATCATACAAAAATTGTCGTTGAGGAATTCCATGATATGAAATTAAACCTTTATCATTACCCATTCTAGTGCTTTTTCCACCAGAAAGAATAAGTCCGTTCAAAATCGGTTTTGAATAATTCATGATTAATACTTAAAATATAGGCCTATTAAAATTAAGAAAGGTTACCGAATAAAACTAGGTGTAATCAACGAAAAAGTAAACAATAAAAAAATGATTTTTGACCCTATTCGAATAATTTAATTTTTTTACAAATCATCCACCTATTGAGGTCATTGAATTTTCGAAAACACCGCCGTGTTCCTTTTGAGCATCAAAGCCAGTCTTTGCTCTGCTACCAACCACCTTTAATATTGCATTTTCAATTCCATTTTTGGAATTTTTGTTTCTAACAATATCTCTCAAATTAGCCTTCGGCTTTCCATACAAACAAGTAATAATATCTCCAGTGGCGGTAATTCGCAATCGATTACAACTACCACAAAAAGTCCGACTAAATGATGGGATTAAACCAAAAGTACCTTTATGACCTTCAATTTTATAATTAATAGAAGTTGACGTTTCAGGGGAATCTAATTTTTTGAAATTTGAAAAATGCTTAGTAATATGAGTTAAAATTACCTTATAATCCCATGTGATTTTTTCAAATGACTTACTTCCCCCATTAAAAGGCATTTCTTCTAAGAATCGAACAGAAACAGGATAATTTTTCATTAGCTCTAGAATTGGGATGATATCTTGTTCATTCTGTCCCTCGAGAACTATAAAATTTATTCTGACATTAAAACCTTCCGTAATTAAACGAATTAAATTCTCATGAACCGTATCATATTGATTTCTTCGGGTAATCTTCTCAAAAGTGCTTCTATCTATGGCATCTAGGCTTACATTAATGTTTTTAATACCGAGCTTTTTCAACTCATCAATGTACGGTCCTATTAATGTTGCATTCGTGGTAATAGAAATATCATCTAAACCTTCCAATTTTTGAAGGTATCGCAGCAAATCAATCAAATCTTTTCGAACGAATGGTTCTCCTCCAGTTATTCTAATTTTACTAACGCCTTGACCAACTAAAACCTGACTAATCTTTTTAAGTTCGTCAATAGTCAATAACTTTTTATTCTGAACAAAACTTATACCTTCAGCTGGCATGCAATAATTACAACGCAAATTGCACCTATCTGTGACTGCTAATCTCAGGTAATTTATTGTTCTTTTATGATTGTCAATTAACATTCAAATACATTATCTAAAGAAAGATAGTCATTGAATCTAAAAATAAATACAATTTAACAAAACAATTCCGCAAAATTTGAAAATAGAATTCAATTTCTGTTAAACAAAAATCGCTTAACGTCCGTTCTAGATTGTCGTTCAACGCGAACTACATAAACCCCTCGAGAGAGTATAAAATCAATAGGGATACTTAATTGTTTACCGCATTCATTTCTTTGATGCAGTAATCTGGCATTCAAATCATAAATACTGATAATTCCACACTCGTCATCTGATTTAACAATCTTTAATGTTGCGTCACGAACTGGGTTTTCGGCAATAAAAAATTCATTATTTACTTCTAATAAATTATCTAATTCTTCTGCTGTAATTGTGTCATCAACATCCTCCTCTAAAAAATCATCTACATCACTTGCTTCATCATTCTCTTCCTCTTCTGCATTATCACTTTCTTCATTATCATTTTCTTCCTCTGTGTTACCTTCTTCATCGTTGTTCTCTTCATCATTATTTTCCTCTTCTTCCTCTTCATTATCTGAATCTCTATCAGCATCATTCTCCCAAGCCGAAATATCATCTGCTAAAACGCCTCCCATTTCATAGGCAGCTACTTCACCTCCAAGAGACCCTGCAAGCCACCAGGCTTGCCCCCATTCACCATTCAAACCTCCAGAACCATGATTAGAATAAGAATTCAAACCCATAGATCCATCTCTAACATTACCTGCCCTAAAAAAATTATTGTCATAATATAGATTAGCTAATCCAGATGCAATAGTATTCGTTTGACTGGGGTCTTCTGGAATTGCTACACCGCTTTCATCATATCTGTTTAAAAACCAACCACCATTTGAAGAATTTTGAAAATGGCGCAAAATATTATTCATCGTTAGTTCTAATCCTTTATTTCCTCCACTTGAAGAATCTAACCAATCACCATCTGATAATTCATCTGATCCCATTGATGATTCGTAATCATAAAACTTTCTAGGATTAGTACCGACATTTGGAAAGTTATTAATCACCGCATTCGCATGTGTTTGAGCCATACTAACTAATTGTACGATTATAATATGAGGATATTGCATCGCCGGAATGCCAGTTCCACCGCGATAAAATTCATACATTGTGCCGTCTGACCAAGTATAAACAGCATAAAACGCTTTCCACCAATCATACATCCAGTCTTGTAATTCTTCGTCGCCAAAATAGGTGGCATAGGTATGTAGGTATTCAAAATGATCATTTTCCCTATTGTTAAAAACATCCCAAAGATTCCCTTGGATTCTATTCTGCCCATTGCCATTACTGTCGTAATGCGTATAGCTCTGTGCATTACCTTTACCATCAAATAGACCTCCTCCAATATTCCAATTTTTATCAAAATCCCTCCAATTGGAGTCTAATTTTGTCTTCATTAAAATATCCATATTGGCAAAACAAAAATCCCTCCAATCTTTGAACCAATAGTTGACTTTCAATTTGTTGTCTTCATAGATTTGTTTTCCAACTAATAAATCTTTGACTTTTCCATAAGCATGAACTAATTTTGACATTTTGGCAAAAGTAACCCACCACGGAGCTCCGGTTCTTAAACCATCAATACCGAATATTGAAGTTGGATTATACATGAATCTACTAAAAGTTCCATGCGTTGAGTTTTGTCTTGCAGGCTCTCCCGATTCTCTTTGAGTACCGCCATTACTAGCATCCAAAGCGTCGCTTTCGGCGTACCAAATCAATTCCAAAAAAACAGCATTTGCTAATTCTTCTGCTAAATCATTTAATTTCCAATTTTGTCCATTAAATGAAATTTCACCTTCTGGGTTGACATTCTCAAAGCTTGTTCCAGCATTGTGCATTTCTGCTGCTTTACCAAGAATTAGGGCGAAGTTGGCAGTTTTAGATATGTTCTCTGAAACATTAACCTCATTAGGATAATCTCCACTCCCATATCTTCGGGCTCTTTGGTAATGTGGTTCATATCTACCATCTGGTCCTGAATTAGGTATTACACTTGTACTATTATGAAAATTATCCCATCTCCCTCTATCTCCATTACCATTTACGATAACATCATTATAAAAATCTTCACTGGAATTAATTGTCTCATCAATTTCATTATTTCTTCCAATAGACCAGTTATTAAAATAACGGGCGGTTACAATTTCAAGTTGCGTAGGGGAATAAACGGCATCGCCGCCAATTTCTAATTGACCTTGAGCATAAAAAACGGTCAAAAAGAAAAAAATAAGTACTTTTTTCATAGGTGTAAGAATTGTGGGGTTGAAAAATAATTTTTCTTTCTTGCACTATGATACGAGTAATCCGATGTAATTGGATTTTTTATCGATGAACTACATTATTTTTAACACTTTTTATACTTAAAATCAAGTCAAAAGTGTAGTTCGTCGAAAAAATAAAACTTTTCATCTATGAATTTTGTTTTTTAAAAATATTTGTTATGAATATAATTAAATTGTATGTGTAACTACTTTTTTCTGTTGTTTTAAAATAACTAATAAAGCAAGGTCTTACCCTCCACTAACAGGCGGAATTAATGCAATTTCGTCATAAGAATTGATTTCTTGACTATTATCTGCATAATTGTTGTTTACTGCAATTGCTAAAGATGTCAGCTTTTCTAATTCAGGATATGCATTTCCTAAAAAGCTCCGAAGCTCTTCAACTGTCTTAGGAATTTTTTTACCAGTAGCACTAGTCGTAGGTATAGAAAGTGAAGGGCTACCAACAATATCTTTGGTAACCCCGAATAATAAAATTGTCATAGTTAATTATCCTATTATAGATTCTTCTGGGACTTCTAACAACTCCGGATTTTTCATAAAAGGTTGCTGATAAATTCGTTTTCCTGTAGCCGCTTTAAGAGCATTTGCAACTGCTCCACCTGCTGGTGGTAAAGTTGGCTCCCCTAAACCAGTAGGACTTAACTCATTATTAATCATATGTACTTCAACCTTGGGAGCTTCTTTCATTCTAATTAAGCGATAGCGGTCGTAGTTATTAGCAGTTGGTATTCCAGCATCAAAACCAAAATCACCGTACATGGAATGCCCTATTCCATCAATTACGCCACCTTCTATTTGGTTTAATGCACCCAGTGGGTTTACCACTATTCCACAATCTACTACACAAGTGACTTTCTTAACCACAGGTTTACCGTTTTCAATTTCCACATCAGCTACTTGAGCTACATGTGTATTGTGGCAATAATAATTTACAAAACCTTGATAAACTCCTTTTGGCTTTGTTCCCCAACCCGATTTTTCAACAGCAGTTTCAATAACTTCAATCATTCGTTCGGGTGAGTATTCAATGCGCTCATCAGCCGCAGCATCTACTTTCTTTAATAAATCTAAACGCAGCTGCACTTTGTCCACATCCATGGCCTCGGCAAGCTCATCAAAGAAACTTTGCTCGGCATAAGCTAAAAAGTTCGTGTAGGGTGCTCGCCAAGCACCAGTTGTAATATTACTCTTATAGCTCTTTGTATCTACCTGATAATTCTCAACTGCGCCAGCAGGGAAGAAATTTGGTATCAACCCATACATATTATCATTGATAGCGGCTTCTTTTAAATGGTAACCTGTTAATTGCCCTTCTTTTACTGAAGCTTTTATGCGGTATTTAATGGCAGGACGATATACACCAACCGCCATATCATCTTCTCTGCTATAAACTACTTTTACAGGTTTTCTAATTGCATCTGAAATCTCAGCAGCTTCTAATACAAAATCACCATACAAACGGCGTCCAAAACCACCACCCATCCGAGTCATTTCCATTAATATTTCATCTTCTGCTCTACCTAGCAATTTTGCAACAAGACCGGCTTTCCAAGCTGGTGTTTGAATTGGCCCGACTAAATGCACTTTTTCATCTGTAACATCAGCGAAGAAGTTCATAGGCTCCATACAATTATGCGGAAGGAACGGTGACTCGTATGTGCGTTCTAAAACCATATCAGCATCGGCAAATGCTTTTTTGACATCACCATCTTTACGTCTAGTATCAAACTGAGTAGCATCTAAAAAACCATTCAACATTTGATCATGGTTTTCTGTACTCTCCATAAAGATATCATTCTCCCATTCCGCTGTAATAGCGTTCTTAGCTTTCATTGCTTGCCAAGTGGTCTCAGCAATAACCACAACTTTATCGCTACTTGAAATTTTACTAGCAAAACTTGGGTCTTCTTCAAAAAGATTCTGAACTTTTTCACCAATCTTAATAATATCGATTACACCAGGCATTGTTTGCGCTTCAGTGGCATCATAGGACATTAGTTTTTGCCCAAAAGCTGGTGGCCTTAAAACGGAAGCATAAACCATTCCGGCTACTTTGTAATCTAGACCATAAAGTGGTTTACCCGTTGTTATTTTGTCGATATCTACATTTTGGATGTTTGTTCCAATAATTTTGTAGTCTTTTGATTCTTTTAGGGTAACACCTTCAGGCACCTCCAATAAGGCAGCTTCATTCACTATTTCGCCATATCCTAAAGAAACACCCGCTGCGTTAGTAATCATTCCTTCACTTACAGTACACTCTGAGGCATCAACACCCCAACGCGCGGCGGCGGCATTTACAAGCATCTGCTTTGCCGAAGCTCCTGTTTGTCGTAAAGCATCCCAACCAAAACGGATTGATTGACTCCCACCGGCAACCTGACGTTGATAATTTTTAGTGTCAAGAATTCCTTGTTGAACATAAACATCTTTCCAAGCAACATCTAACTCTTCTGCAATAATCATTGGCATTGATGTTTTCACCCCTTGCCCAATTTCTGGATTTGGCGAAAAAATAGTTACTTCACCAGACTCTGCTATTTTTATAAAAGCATTAAAATCTTTAAAATCTAGTTGTGCTAAATCAACAGCAGGTTCCAATTTTACCTCTGGTTTGCAGGAGTTAAATAGGTTAAACCCTATTAACATACCACCGCCTGCGAGAGAAGAAGTTCTCATAAAAGCCCTTCTACTGAATGTATTATTTGATTTTATTGACATTGTATTAGGTTTTATGACATTTGTTCCGCAGCCTTTTCAACCGCTCTATATATTCTATTATATGATGCACACCTGCAAATATTTCCATGCATCGCATTTTTTATCTCTTCTTCAGAAGGATTTGGGTTCTTTTCAAGAAATGCCGAAGCAGTCATTATCTGACCTGATTGACAATATCCACATTGTGGCACATCTACTTCTTTCCAGGCTTCTTGAACAGGATGCTTTCCATCTTCTGATAAACCTTCAATTGTAGTGATAGTTTTTCCATCTAGCTGTTCTAATGTCATTGAGCAACTTCTCATCGCTGTGCCATCAACATGTACCGTGCATGCACCACATTGCCCTATTCCGCAGCCATATTTGGTGCCCACTAAGTCTAAATGGTCTCTTAAGACCCATAATACAGGAGTGTCAGCAGAAACATCTACGGATTTAGACTCCCCATTCACATTAATTTGATATACCGGCATAGTTTTATGAATTGATTCTTTGTTGGCTTGAAGTTAGCAAAAATTGATACGTGATAATTTTTTTTAACAATAGAATATGCTACAGGCTTCTTTTCATGTGTTTTAGTCTTGACTTCTGGTGATTTTATCACGAATCTCTCTCCAAGTAATTAAAACGATTTCATTTTCCTTTAGAAGGTCAGCACATTTTTTGCTGGTAAAAAAATCAAAATCTGCTTGGCGCCATGCAGCTCCCCAATTTGGATGATCGATGGTTACTCCTTGCATTTCTTGATTATCATAAGCAGTATGAATTAACAAACAGGTTATACCAGGTTCTAGTTCATTGATGGTTGTGCTATAATAACCCTCCATTCCTTCTTCAAAATCATTTGGTGAAGCTGATATTATAGCATCTAGAATAACATCTTTATCAGTTAACATTGCTCTTATCTTGGAAGATTTTAAGGCTGGCATTCCTTTATTTAATAAAACCGGAACCTTAAATTCATGCCCGACTTCGATATAAGTTTCAAGAAAATCTTCCGTTGCCATTACTGCTCCCATATGGGCATCTAAATGAGTTACATCAATTCCGGCATTTAAAGCAGTTCTAATTTGTGTTGACAATTCAGCTTTTAAAAAATCAGGATTAGCTTTTGAAACAACCTCACTCACATTATCATAAAAATAGCCTTGCTCGTTTCTATAGGATGCCATGGAATCACTCTTATAAGATGGTCCCCATTTATAATACTTCCACTCACTGGTTAAGGTTAAATGCAATCCAAAATCCATATCAGTGTGATGCTTGGCATAATTGGCAATTTCAGGAAACCAAGGGCAAGGCACCATTATACTCGCGGAATTCACGGAGCCTTCTTCCATAGCTTTAATACTAGCCATGTTTTCGGAATGACTTACTCCTAAATCATCTGCATGAATAATCAATAATTTAGCATCTTTAGGATAGCCCAGTCTTTCTGCAATACGCTGTGAAAAAGCTATCTCAAAAAAGGAAATAAAAGCAATAAGCAAGAACAGTTTAAAATTGTTTTTCATAAGATTAGATGTTGCTTCAAATTACAAATTTTTCTTAATGTACACTATTGGTTCAGTTTTTGCGTTCATTGGAAAGAACCATAAAATTTTGAAAATGAATACCTACACCAAGTGTTTCTTAACCTTCTTTGCTTTAATTCTTTTTGTTTCTTGTGGAAATTCAGATGATGATGTCAATTTTAATCTCAACCAAGGCGAGCTTGGTAAAGGTGAAAATCCGGATTCTTGTTTAGGATTTGAAGACAATGAACTGCTACTTTCTATTCAAGAAGAGTTTACCACCCTACCGGGTAAGGTTTCTATACTTTTCAAGGTTACGGATAATCAAGGCAACCCAATTTCTGGCTTAACAGCAAATCAGTTTACCATATACGAACAAGGGCGTAACGACGATTGTTTTAATACCATTTCTTCATCAGAATCCTTTGCTAGAATTTCACCTAATTCTCAAATTTTTAATAACAATACTCTTTTAGTCTTAGACTTAAGTAATTCGGTTTTGCAGAGCAGTTTAGACGAGCTCAAAATAGCATCTACCAGTTTTGTGAATAATGTAATGCCCACACCTGAAACAACTTCTTTTCAAATGGCAATTTATTGGTTTGATGGTGAAGATGTGCTCCATTTATTAAACCCACTCACATCTTCAATAGCCGAATTAACTGCTGCAATTGATGAAATAGACGAAAACATTAGCAATGACCCATCAACAGATCTATACGGAGCGGTCATTAAATCAGCAAACATCGCTGAAGACCTCATTCAAGAAACCAATCAAAACCAAGCTATCGGTGCTGCTTCTGTGGTACTTTTTACAGATGGAACGGACCAGGCTTCAAGATATACAGAAGAGAGCGCTTTAAATGCCGTGAACAATGCAAATCCAAATATTTCATTCTTCTCTATTGGCTTAGGCGCTGAAATTGATACTGCAGTGTTAAGTGATATTGGTAAAACTGCCAGTGTTGTGGCGAGTAATGCCGCGGAGTTAGAAACTACCTTTAATCAGATATCTGCACGGGTTTCTGAACAAGCAAATAGCTTTTATCTCTTTGAGTATTGTACACCAAAACGTGATGGTAGTGGCGATAACAACTTGGTCATTCAATTAACCAATGGGGCCTTGCAAGGAGCGGTACAAACGGAATTTGATGCTACCGGTTTTACTGGCGGATGCGAGTAGTACGGTTTGAACATTGGTGTTTATCAATTTTAGTATCTTGTGTGCTCTAACTAACATTTTACTTATATGAAATCTATAGTTCTATTTTTAGCCATTTGTTTCGCTGGATTAACGGCGTTCAGTCAAGAATTGAATCCTCTTGAAGGTCGTTGGGATATTGAAATGAATTTTGAAGGAAAAACAGTTCCTTCTTGGCTTGAAATTAGACACTCTGGTCATGCTACTTTGGTAGGGCGTTTTCTTTTTGCATTCGGAAGCGCAAGACCGGTTGCTGAAATTATCGAAGATGAAGGTTCTATTAGTTTTACTATTCCGAGACAATGGGAACCTGAAGGAGGCAATATGGAATTCAATGCAGAATTCATGGGGACAGAACTTATTGGTACAATGAAGTATGTTGATGGTAAGCAGTACAACTGGAAAGCTACTAAGGCTCCAACCTTGGATTATAATGACAATCCAAAATTTGGGGCTCCTATAGCCTTATTCAACACCAATAATGTGCAAGGATGGCACGCTGATAAAGAAGAAAATCAATGGGTAGTTGACAAAGGAATATTGACCAGTCCACAATCAGGAGCCAATCTGATTTCTGATGAAAAGTTCCAAGATTTTAAATTAACCACCACTTTTAGATACCCAAAAGGAAGTAATAGTGGTATTTATCTTCGTGGTCGTTATGAAGTTCAAATTGCTGATAATAAAGACCTACCTCCCTCTGATATTTATTTTGGAGGAATCTATGGTTTCTTAGAGCCTAATGAAAATGCCGCTAAGGCTGCTGGTAAATGGCAAACTTACGAAATCACTTTAATTGGTAATAGAGTAAGTATCGTCGCAAACGGTAAAAACATCATCAACAATCAAACAATCCCTGGTATCACTGGTGGAGCTCTTGATAGTAAAGAAGGTGAGCCTGGTCCTTTTATGCTTCAAGGAGATCACGGCCCAATTGAATTTAAATCATTTGTTGTAGAACCGGTAGTAAACTAAGGCTTATCCTTGGTTTGGGTTTGCCTATAAAGGTTTAATTTTAATATTACGCCATTTTACTTTTATACCGCCGCCATCGTGTATTTGGAGTGCAATGGCACCTTTTCCTTGTCCAATTTTTTCATCATTAATTTGTACCATTTCAACACCATTCAAATAGGTAGTGATTTTAGAACCCTTGGCTACAATGCGCATGGAATTCCATTCACCCATTTTCAACATCCTATCTTTAGCCATATCCGGTTTAATTAACCAACCACGTCCGTAAGACTCGTAAATACCACCGGTATGTTTGGCAGGCGGAGCAACTTCAACTTGCCAGCCCGTTACTTTTGTGCCTTCAAACGTAGATCTAAAAAACACCCCACTATTTCCATCAGCATCTTGCTTAAATTCTAAGTTAAGCTCAAAATCGTCATAAAACGTTTCCGTTGATAAATAGCCATACGCGGCATCAGGGCCACTTTCACAAATCAGCTCTCCATTTTCAACATACCATTTCTCAGTACCATGGTTTACCCATCCCGTTAAATCTTTTCCATTAAATAGCGATTGAGCTTCTTGACCAAAACCAATGGTGCTTACTAAACATGCAATTAAATAGAAAGTTCTTTTCATCATAGTTGTGATTTTGTATGAGAAAGATACTTAATTTCTTTAAAAGCACAGACACCTAACAAATATCTCTCTAGGTAGGGTTTTCAACAATTAAATTGTTTTACTATTAACAACTTATTAGAGCATCCTAAAAACTAGCTATTGTACAACTCAAAAAAATTACGATTATGGATGTTATTCAAGATATTCTAAAAAACGGTCCAATTGCGGCATTTCCATTTTGGACTAGAGGAGTATTAATCTCCCTCTTTTTATGTATCGTGTGCACACTTTTGTGCATGCTTATTGTGTTACTAATTTATGGAAGTCACATCAATATTCAATTCGGATACTAACGGTAAATCAGAGCGTTTGAAAAGCCTTGACCGTCCAATGGTTTTCTTACGTCAATTAAAAATCCGTTAATCACAGCATGCGTAATTTCACCGTCTTTTTTAAGAAAGAAGGTAGGGTTCACACCTGGTTCTAATCTAAACTCTTTTAGTTTAAAATTAGTGGGTACCACGTGTATCGGTGAATTCGAATATTTCAGCTCTTTAGGTATGCTAGCCATACGAATATAGGCTTGTCCAAATTTTAATAAGGACTCACTGTTTAAAACATAAAAGCCTTCTTCATTTCCGCTTGATGGCACCGTCTTTGCTACCATTCTTGGTGGTACTACTTCATATCCGGTAGCATCAAAAGTTTCGTAGCCATAGTAGGTAGATAAGTCTCCTTGGTCTGCAATTACACTACTGTAGTGAAACTTAATATGTCTTTTATTATCAACTTCATTTCTATGAATACCCAAGTCTAAAATATATACATCTCCCAAAAGATTGTAGCTTACATTTTCAATTTTCAAATCGAATAGTTTTCTATCGTTTTTAGGAATTTCTTCATATTTATCTATGCCAATTTTCTTGTAACTCTCATTGGCTATTGTATAAATTGCGGAAAGAATTGAAACGTAGTTCAATTTTCTAATCTCCTGCTTTTCCGCATCATCTTTATAACCACCTGACTCAATTAAAATGGTACTTGTTCCCCACTTTTGAATATTATCTCCGAAAGCTCTGGGCTCGAAATCATCATTATAACGCCCAACTTGACCTGGAGCATAACGCTGAATAATATCATTCATAAAAACAATAACCTTCATCGCATCACCTCGTTTTTCGTTCACATCTTTTTCATAATTATAGGCTGGCGCTAGATATGAAATTGTTGCTGGTTTAGGTGTTCTCTCTGCATTATAGTACGTGCTTTGATCATGTAGATTAAAACCAAAATCAGCGTCTAGACTATCTCTTACGCGCTTTAAAGTTCTACCCTCCGGCGATTGCAAACGCAAGGCGTCACGGTTAATATCTATGCCCAAAAGGTTTCTGCGCTGAAATCGTTCTGCTCCATCAGGATTTAGCATTGGTAAAAAATGTAACTTCAATTTAGAAAGAATGAGCGCTTTTTCCTTTTTAAAATCCTTGGAATCTAAAAAGTTCACAATATCAAAAATAGCCTGTGTTGCTGTTGGTTCATTCCCGTGCATTTGCGACCATAAAAAAACGTCTACTCGCCCTGTACCAACACTTATCAAGTTCAAATCACGTCCTTCAATAGACTTGCCTACTTTATTCACCTCAAATAACGGATTAGCCTCAAGTTCTTCAATTAATGGTTCTATTTGAATATGCTTGATTCTTCTCTTATCTAAAGTGATTTCTTTATACTTTCCGTAAGTTTCATATAATTTTTCAGTGATTTCTTGAGATACGCCAAATTGAAAAACTAAAAGAAATGCTATTAATACTAAAAATCTTGACTTCATAATTTTCACTTTACAGGAATGGGTTTAAAATTAAACTTTTTAGACGCTTTTCGAACTTTTTTCATAAAATCTTCCCCAGGATCAGTCTTTTCAGTTCGGTAACCCTCATCAACCTCTAGCCAAAGTGGGTGGCCTTCAAAATTTTGATACTCATAATGTCCAATAAGGTATGATATATCATACTTGGTTGCCAAATAGTTTACCAACCATTTGTTTGATTTTAATTGTGCTTTCGTTAGAGGTAAATCAGAAGTACCCCCAACATTTTCAATGCCAATTGCACAATGATTTAAGCCAATAACATGCCTAGCCATAGTAGTTTCAGGCATTAATTGATAAATAGCCCCATCTTGATCTACCAAAAAATGAGCAGATACATTGAGACCACTAACATTCTTAATATCAGGTCGCCAATTAGGTAATGTAGCATTCATAAAGGCATCCATGGATTCTTCTAAAGTTGGGATAACCGTCCAATGCAGCACAATCATTTTAGGCACAATATCGGGACTGTCTTGTTCTAAATTATAGCGTTGTGAAAGATATTCCTTGGTTAAAGTGATACGCTGCTCATCAAATATAATTGGCCGATCAATAATGCTGCGTTGGACGGAACATGATATTGCAGAACTCAGCAGTATAACGAACAGAAAGCTCTTTAGGAATAACTTCATCTTATTTCAATTTATTTTCAAGAATCACAAGGTCGACATTACTATTAGCCCATCGTTTGGCTAGCCCATCTGGTACTGGGGTAAAAACATAAGTAAAAGAGCTCAGAATAATATCTTCATCGCCATCGGCATCAATATCGCCAGCATCCATTAAAAACCAACGTCCTGCATTCGCATCATTTAAAACCTTAGAAGCAAAATCAAAAGACTTCGCATTCAAATTTTCTAAATACACAAAAGATAATTCTGGTGTTTGCTCGTAGTCTGGAAAAGTACTAATCAAACCAAAATCTACATCACCATCTTGGTCAAAATCCCTTGCCAACACCCTAGTAGCGCCGTTTAAAGGGTAAAAATAGGCCTCAGAAAAATTGCTCTCACCATCATTCAAATGAATACGCATACCATGATAAGGTTTGTGCACATAAGACTTATCTGCATTATCGCCATTTACTGTAATAATATCATCATACCCATCCTGATTATAATCTACGAGTTCAAACCAACTACTACCATAAATAGGACTAAAATCTATTACCCTTTCCGCCTTAAATTTTAAATCATCCGTTTGATATAAAATCGTCATGCTTTCATTCCCCTGGGTCGTCATGGTGATGATGTCTAATTTACCATCATTATTCATGTCTTTAGCAAGCGTTTTTATACAGCCGGGCTGATTTAACAAAATCGTTTTGTCATAATTACCGGCAGCATTCCCTACCAAGAGTGATAGACTTCCGGTAGCATCACCAAATTCGCTCACTACCATTTCCATGGTTCCGTCGCCATTCAAATCTTCATATAGCGTACCAACCGGTCTATGGAGTTCGTTTTGGATGATGGTGGCATCTTCTTTAACTAGCCGCACTAATTGCCCCTCTTCTAGGTCAGAAGGGTCTAAAATGCCTACTTCCGTAATGATTTGAACACTATCCGTGCTGTTCAGCCAGGTCACTGGTGTATTTCCTTGATATACTTTTTCTTGTGTTTGCTGTTGAAAATCGTAACGCTGTAAATCACCTGCAATAGTCCCGTAATTTAATTGATTATCGTCCTCATTAAAATCAAGATAGGTCAGTAAAGCCCCGTTTAGTGTATCGAGTGCAACCTCTTGCGCTTTAAATTGTTCTAAAGGCCTGGTAACTAGTTTTGGCGTAGCTGCTAGTTTTTCAGGTGCCAATTCAATAATATAATTCTGTAAGGCTATCCAATCTTGTAATTTAATCTTTGGTCTAAAAGTGGTACTTACTTGATTAGGCTCTTGATACATCTCTTCAATATCCATTCGCGCCAGCATACCAGGCAAGATGGCGTTTTTCCAAATGTCCTTTGGCAGTTCATCAATCCGCGGTGCAATGTGGCAGCTAGCGCAATAGGTGTTGTACAAGGCTACTTCTCGCTTAGGAGGCTCTGGAGCACACGAAGTGACCATAACTAAGAGCAAAAAACTAATCAAAAAAAGGAATCGGTTTCGTTTAAAATGCATTAAGAGTGTTTAGTAATTCGTTGGTATAAACGCTTTAGTTATTTTGGTAGAGGCACATAACTTTGGTCTTGCTTCATCATTGGGAATGTTTTCTCTTTCCAAGCTTTTTTAGCTGCTTCTATTTTTTCTTTTGAAGAAGAAACAAAGTTCCAATAGATAAATCTTTCTTCTTCAAAGGCTTCACCGCCAAAGATTAACAGATGCGTGTTTGGTGCTAAGATGATGTCACAGGTATCTTCAACCTTAGAGACTAAAATATTCCCTTTTGTCACTTCTTCTCCACAGGCTGAAATCCCTCCTTCGACAATACAAATACCAATCTCTCCCTTTAAATTACCATTCACATTAAGGGCATAGCTATCGATCGTTTTTATTTGTACCATAAATAAGGGGGAATAGGTTGGCACTGGTGATTTTTTCCATAGCCCTCGCCTACCACCAAACAGAACTCGGCCGAGGCATCTTTCCATTTGGGTAACTCTTCATCTTTTATATGATGAAAACTAGGCTCCATATCTTCTAAGTCTTTCGGCAAGGCTACCCAAATTTGATACCCGTGGGCTGTAAATTCTTTTCCGCCTCTTAAGTTTCTTGGGGTTCTTTCGGAATGAGAAACTCCTTTACCCGCGGTCATCCAATTCACAGAACCTGGTTGTATGCGCTGTTTCGTGCCCAAACTATCTTCGTGCACAATTTCGCCTTCTAACATAAAAGTCAGAGTAGAAAGACCAATGTGTGGGTGCTGGTCTACATCCATATACTTTTCGGGTCCAAGCTTTGTTGGCCCCATATGATCTATAAAAATAAACGGACCTATCATGCGTTTTTTTCGAAAAGGTATCAAACGACCCACCAAAAAATCACCAATATCACGACTTCTTTCTTCAATAATCAAACCGATATTTGACATAAGGTAAATGCTTATATTTAAACACAGAAAGTTACAATAAACTAGCTCCATTTTATGAAATTATTCAAACGAATTCTCTTAGTTCTTATACTTATTATTGCGGTTATTGTTTATTTAAATTATCCAAAACTGAACATTATTTCCGGCTATGCCGCTAAGTACATGGGCTCAAGTATCACCATAGGCCAGCATTCTTCTGATTATATTATCAAAAATGATTTGGCTATGCCATTGATTGAAATGGCAGATACGGAATATGATTCTACCACTAAGACCGCCGCTGCTTCAGTTTATGGTTTAATGACCAGAAAAGCGATTAACCGTCAAGGTTTAGGCAGTGTTCTAGTGAATAGTGATTATGTAGAAGGCACTCCATACCTACAACCTGAAAGAAATTTAAACCAAGTAAACCTGCCTTACCCCTATGGGCATTTACCAGCCAAAGACTCGGTTTTTGAAAATTTAGATTACGACCAGCTTCAAAAGGCGGTCGCCCTACCCTTCGGCAATGCTGCCGTACAACGCACCAGAACTTTGGTGGTGTTGTACAAGGGGCATTTAATTCATGAAAGCTATAGTGACGGTTTTACCAAAGAGACTCCCGTTTTAGGATGGTCCATGACCAAAAGTGTTTTGGCCACTTGTTTCGGAATCTTAGAGCATCAAGGCAAAATAAAGACGGAATGGGCTGCACCGATTACGGAATGGGAAAAAGACGAACGCAAAGCCATTACTATTAACCATTTGCTACGAATGCAAAGTGGTTTGGAATGGAATGAAGACTATAGCGGAATATCTGACGTCACCAAAATGCTGTTTTTAGAAAGCGATATGACCAAAGCACAGCGCATTCAAAAAGCTATTGCCAAACCAACAGAAATTTGGAACTATTCTTCAGGCACCACCAATTTGCTCTCCGGGATACTCAGACAGCAGTTTCGTACACATCAAGACTATTTAAATTTTCCATACGAGGCTTTGATTGATAAGGTTGGCGCACATAGCATGCTTATTGAAGCAGATTTAGAAGGTAATTTTGTAGGTTCTTCATATGGCTGGGCCAATACCAGAGACTGGGCACGACTAGGGCAATTGTATCTGAATATGGGAGAATGGAATGGCGAACAGCTCTTTGATGAAAGCTGGGTAGACTATATTACTACCCCAACAGTGCAATCACAAGGTATTTACGGAGCTCATTTTTGGTTAAACGCTGAAGGAAAGTTTCCTGATGTGCCCAGAGATTTGTATTCTATGAACGGATTTCAAGGGCAATATGTATTTATGATTCCTTCAAAAGACTTGGTGGTGGTACGTACCGGACTGGCTGAAGAACCAGATTTTGATATTAATGGGTTCTTAGCTAACCTTATTAAAGCCATCAAATAAGGTCAAGTTAGCCCTTAATATCATATTTTTCTTACATCACCACAAAAGGTAGATAGTTCACAACAATAATTTCTGAGAACACTGCTCTGATACTACATTTACAGTGTAATAATCAGAAAGTAAATTTTTTCATTTTCATATAGTGTTCTCGTAAAAGAGCCTCAGTCCTACAAGACGAGGCTCTTTTTAGTTGATACCACTTGGTCAACAAAAAGAGAACGATTCCTTTTATTTACGCAAGGCATTTAAAGATAGAATTGCCCTAAAAATAGGCCCCAGAATGTGCTAAAAACATGGATTCTCTCGCTTCACCACAAAACTCTGCTAGTTCACAACAATAATTTCAAAAGGAGACCACCTCGCAATACATTTACAGTGTAATAATCAAGTAAATAAATTTTTTCATTTTCATATAGTGTTCTCGTAAAAGAGCCTCAATCCCACAAGATGAGGCTCTTTTTAGTTGGTGCCTACTACTACCACTAGACTAAAGTACTTTTCGTTTTAAAATAATATTTTTCTTTTCAGAAATATTTTCTAGGTGTGACTTAGCCTTAAAGTTTGTTTCTAATTATCAAATACTAGAACAATGAAAAAGTTAACTATCTTATTTTTTGTGCTATTCATAAGCGCAGCTGCTGTTCAAGCACAAGAGACCACTACTACCCCTGTTACAGAACAAGAACAACTAGAAAAGGTGAAAAAAGCCATGAAAGCGGCTAAAAAACAAGATAAAACGGCCAAAAAAGCTAAAAAAGAGCTTAAAAAGCAAGAAAGTTTAGCCAATAACATTAGCAAAACCGAAAACAAGCTCAAGGCTACCAATAGTAAACTTGAAAAATTTAAGGCCAAATTTGAAAAGAAAGGGCCTACTATGAGTACTGTAGACAAGCACAAAGCAGAGCTGAAAATTGCTAAGACTGAAGAGTCTATCGTAAAGTTAAAATCACGTTTAGAAAAGCTTCAAAACAAATTATAAACTACTTAAGGGAGCCATTTATCTTCTCCAAAATCTGGTTTTCTTTTTTCTAAAAAGGCATTACGGCCTTCTTTAGCCTCATCTGTCATGTAGGCTAATCGCGTGGCTTCTCCAGCAAACACCTGCTGCCCTACCATACCATCATCGGTAAGGTTCATGGCAAATTTTAGCATTTTAATAGAAGTTGGTGATTTCGCCAATACCTCTTGTGCCCATTGGTAGGCAGTAGCTTCTAGCTCGTCATGCGGAATCACAGCATTCACCATACCCATTTCAAAAGCCTCTTGGGCCGAGTAGTTACGGCCTAAAAAGAAAATTTCACGGGCTTTTTTCTGCCCTACCATTTTGGCTAAATACGCGGACCCATAGCCGCCATCAAAACTCGTGACATCGGCATCGGTTTGTTTGAAGATGGCATGTTCTTTACTGGCCAAGGTCATGTCGCAGACTACATGTAAGCTATGACCGCCACCTACTGCCCAACCTGGCACCACGGCAATCACCGCCTTGGGCATAAAGCGAATCATACGCTGAACTTCAAGAATATTTAGGCGATGTTGGCCATCTTGCCCTACATAACCTTGGTGCCCCCTAGCCTTTTGGTCACCACCACTACAAAAAGACCAAATACCATCTTTGGTAGAAGGGCCTTCGGCGGACAATAACACCACACCAATAGAAGTATCTTCTTGGGCGTCGTAAAAAGCTTTAATGAGCTCACTGGTGGTATTGGGCCTAAAAGCATTGCGTACATTAGGGCGGTTAAAAGCAATACGTGCAACGCCATTACTTTTTTTATAGGTAATATCTTCAAATTCGATAGCGCTTTGCCAATTAGGTGTGGACATACAATAGAAAATTTCAACAAAGATAATGAGAAGAAGTTATGTTAAAAACCCGTGAATAAGATAAAATGAGCCCAGTGGGTAAAACTCATTTTTGCAACAAAATTCGTTATCAACCGTTAAATGTAATTAAAAATCCACTTAGTGAACCGTGGTACAATATTGCAGAAGCGATACAATATAGAAGTCTTGATAGAGAAGGTTGGTTGGGATAAGTTATATATTTGAAGAATATGAAAAATAAAATTCTTTTTTATATAATTTTCTTCTATACTGTCATTTTATCTGCCCAAAGTAATGAAGATTGTTGGACATTAATCAACAATGGAATTGACATATATAATGGTCAATATAATAATACCGAATTCCCTGGTTACCACGACCCTGAAACAACTGATTTAGAAGAGGTAACTGGCGGTTTTTTAACGACGGGTCAATACAATAAACAAACTTTTGATTCAAATGACAATAATAATTACACTAATCTAGAAGATAAAGATGGAAGTTTTTTAACAAAGCATGATTACGACGGAAATCTAGAATGGATTGTATATACTGAAAAAGATGTTAACTCATATAGAGATGTAATGTTTGGGTCTGTCGAAGATAGCAAAGGTAATCTATATGTTATTGGACATTCTATTAATGGTACTTTTTTTGATTCTGAGGGTACGGAAATAGATTTTAATAATTCAAATAATTCTGTATTTGGTGGTTTCATTATAAAGCTCGACGAAGATGGAAAAATTGTGTGGCATATTATCGTTGATAATGTTTACAGTAAAAGAATAAACATTGATGAAGAAGATAATATATTATTAAGTGGAGATGTTAATATCTACAATAATATCACACATGATTTTTATTTAAACGGAGTCATTACTGATAAATTATCAAACTTCGAAATTATGGGTAATAATTTTAATTATGTTAATAGAGGTGTCTTGAAAATTAATCCTGAAGGCGAATTGCTTTGGTATACTGGTATTAAAACTAGCGGCCCTAATAGTGAGTTTCTAATTGATATTGGTAGTGATAATAACAATAATATTTATGTGACTGGATATTGTAGTTTTGACGCAGAAGTTTATTCTGCTGGCGAAACAGATAATCCAAATATAATTTCTTGGAGTGGAAATCCATCAAAAACATTTTTAATTAAATTTGATAAAGACGGTCAATTTCGATGGAAAGTTAAGAGTTATATAAATAGTTCCCCAAATAATGATGGTGTGTTAGCCTATTCAATGGCTGTAGATGAACAAGGAAATTCATATATATCAGGATCTAACGACTCTAGAAGCATTAATTCTTCAGATCAAGTTTTTGAAAACAATGATGGTTCTATTACTTCAGAGCATGTTGGTACTTTTTTTTTAGCTAAAGTGAATACTAACGGAATCTGCGAATGGATTAAAGGTGCTGCAGACTCTTACACAGGAACAGGATATAAAGTAATAAAATCTAATGATGAAATTATTGTAGTGGGAACCGTTAGAGGTTTTAATATTTTATCTGAAGAGGTAGAGTTTTTAAGTTCAGATGGAAATAATATACAAGCATCATTCTATCCAAACGATTATTTTTTGGCGATTTATGATACTGATGGAAATTTAAACCGCGTTGTAAGTAATGGAATTAATGACCAAGAATATTTTGTTTCAGATAGGATTAGTGGATTTTTTAAAGATTCTAATGACAATTATTACATAAGCCGAAACATATGGTTTTATTCAAATGGACCTCAAAACTATGAAAATTTCGGGCATTTTCTTAATGCGCAAAGTTTCAATGGTAGAGAAGGTACAATTACTAAATTTAATGAAGATTGTGGCGTAGTAATTGGTGATGTAATTAACCAGGATATGCCTAATTTATCTTTATGTGATAACACTTCTGTAGGATCAGATACAGATGGTCTTATTATTTTTGACTTAACACAAAATGAAGATCAATTATTAATTAATGAACCGCTGTCTGACTATCAAATTTCTTATTATGAAGATTTAGGATTAACGAATCAAATTTTAAATCCTGAAGTATTTGAAAATACATTTCAATCAGAAACTATATACATTGATGTAATTCATTCAAGTGATCCAAGTAAATCTGGTCAAACATCTTTTGTGATAGAAGTATTTGAATTACCAACAGTCACTCCAATTGTTGAACTTAGACAATGTGATGATAATACAGATGGTATTAGTCTTTTCAATTTAGAAGAAGTGATTGGTGAAATCACTACAAATGAGATTAATGAAACGATTACTTTTCACGAAACACTTACAGATGCGACTTTAGGGGATAGTCCAATTTTGAATACTACAAACTATCCAAATTCAACTCCTAGTACAGATACAATATGGGCAAGAATCGTTAATGGAAATGATTGTATTAAAACCTCTCAAGTCAATTTAATTATTTCTACAACAGAAATTCCGTTGACTTTTACACGAGATTTTTATGAATGCGATGATGACATTGCTGGAACTATTACAGACGGAATTTCATCATTTGATTTCAGTACTGTAACTACAGAAATAGAGGCCTTATTTCCTGTTGGTCAGCAATTGGTGATTACCTATTATAGAAACCTTGCAGACGCTTTATCAGAAAACAATTCAATTACCGATATCACTGATTATCGAAATGTTGGCTATCCAATTACACAAAATATTTACATCCGAGTAGATAGCTTATTAGATAACGATTGTTTGGGCCTTGGAAGCCATATAACCTTGCATGTTGAAGAAGTTCCGATGGCAAATCCGATAACAATTCCAGATGAATGTGACGATGATGGAGATGGACTTTTTGCTTTTGATAGTTCTAACTATGAAAGTACAATTATTGGCTCACAAACCAATGTGAATGTTATTTATATAGATCAAAACGGTAGTGTCCTCCCAAGTCCTTTACCGAATCCTTTTATAACAGCTACCCAAACGATTACTGCACGTGTAGAAAATGCACTTTCTCAAGATGCAGATGGCTCATGTTATGATGAAACTACGATTTCTTTTTCAGTAGATGCGGCAGCAGTTGCGAACCCTATTACTGATTTTATCGAATGTGATGACGATACAGATGGTAAATATCCTTTTGATACATCTTCTATAGAAACCACTGTTTTAAATGGTCAGAACGGAATGCTAGTTATATATACTGATAGTAACGATAATATATTACCTAGCCCTTTACCGAATCCTTTTCTTACAGGAAATGATACAATTACCGTACGAGTAGAAAATCCATTAAATACAAATTGTTTTGATGAGACTTCGGTAGAATTTATCGTTCGTGAGCGTCCAGAATTTGAATTAATAGACGAAGATGTGATTTGTATTAATAACAGCCCAACACTCGTTATTACGACGTACAACCCTGACGACGTCTACACTTATAATTGGACAGGTCCCAATGGATTTATTGATACTGGTGCTTCAACCACAGTTTCTGAAGGTGGCATTTATAGTGTGATTGCAACATCTAGTATTGGCTGTCCATCTTTTGAACAAGAAATAATAATTACTGAATCTGAGTTGGCTTCTATCTCATTATCAGATATAACAATTGTTGATGACTCTAACAATAATATGATTACTATTTCAACAGCCAATTTAGGGATTGGAGACTACGAATTTTCAATAGATGAAGAATTTGGAATATTTCAAGACGAACCAGTTTTTAATAATGTAATTGCTGGAATTCATACAATTTATATTCGGTCTAAAAATGATTGCGGAACTACTTCAATTGAAGTCTCTGTAATTGGTTTTCCCAATTTTTTTACACCAAACGGTGATGGCGTAAATGATTTATGGAATGTAAAAGGAATCAACGATAACTCTAACGGAGGTTCAATAATTCATATTTATGATAGATTTGGTAAAATCGTAGCAAATATCAATCCTTTTTCAACCGGATGGGATGGGTATTATAATGGACAAAAACTTCCTGCAACTGATTATTGGTTTACTGCCCAACTTAAAAATTCAGATGGTACTTTTAGAATCAGAAAAGGACATTTTAGTTTGATAAGAAAGTAAGACAAAGTTGTTTTATAAAACTCCCTTTGAAGTCGAGCAAGAATTTAATAAATTAGAGCATGTAGCATAGGTCTTAAAAAAGTACCCTATTTTTTGTTTTAAGTCCAAAAATTTTCTCATGGAATATTAGGGCAATTAATGCTATTCAAGGAAAAGATGCAGATCACTTTGATTATGAAAATTATGACGAGAATCAAAGCCTAAATTGAAAACTTGAATTTTTAAAACGTTGTAGTTGGCGTTGTGGTGGTTCTATAACCAAAATTATTGCATCGTGAGAATTAAATGAAAATAATGGAATTAACTATTCCCAGAAAAACGTACACGATTTTGACAAAAACATAGCTTGTATTGAGGCAAATATTAATTTCAGAATTTATAGAATATCGTTTTGATTTTAAAAATTACAACGGACGATTTGGAATAAATCAGGTTTTATTGGCAAATGGTTACAAAAAGACCAAATACCATCTTTAGTAGAAGGGCCTTCAGCTGAAAGTAGCACTACCCCAATTGAGGTATCTTCTGCGAATCATAAAAAGCTTTAATTAGTTCGCTAGTGGTATTAGGACGAAATGCATTACGAACGTTAGGGCGGTTAAAAGCAATACGGGCTACCCCCATTACTCTTTTTATAGGTGATGTCTTCAAATTCGATAGCGCTTTGCCAATTAGGTGTGGACATACAATAGAAAATTTCAACAAAGATAATGAGAAGAAGTTATGTTAAAAACCCACGAATAAGATAACCTGCCGATTATGAAAAAAGTAAGTTTTTTCAGCGAACTTCGTTATCACCCGCTGAGATGGAATTGAAACTCCAATTAGTTATGCTTCTTGTTTCATTATAACCAACCACTAACCAATGATAAAATTCTTTAGAAAAATTAGACAAAACTTACTTTCAGAAGGTAAAACTGGAAAGTATTTCAAATATGCTATCGGGGAGATTGTTCTTGTTGTTATTGGAATTTTGATTGCACTTCAGATTAACAACTGGAATGAAGATAGAAAAAAAGATGAATTAAGTAAGGATTATCTACTACAACTTAAACAAGATTTATCGCTGGACACAAAACTTTATGAAGAACAAATTTATAACCTAACCAATCAATTAAAACAAGTAGATAGTGCTATTATAATTTTAGAAAAACCCGATGCTAAACTCTATACGATACAAAACATCATAATTCACGGTAAAATTGATAGTAATATATATGATAATTATGATATTAACAATAATACATTCCTTGCCTTGCAAAATTCTGGCAATATGAATTTAATCAAGAAATCTGTGTATAAAGAAGTATTAGACTTAAATCGAGCACAAAAACACTATATACGTATCATAAGAGATAATAGTACTACTTTACAAGAGCAGTCTATAAAAAGTTTTGAAAGACTACCAAGTGGTGGTAACTCATACTTAAAAGAATATTTTTTTGCAGAGTTTGATTGGGATAAAAATTCCGTTAATATTGTCAACACCTTTTATTTTATGAAAAGGGTTAATCAAGGACATATCAAGGTTACGAAAGATATTCTAAATCAGACCAATGCGCTGAAAGAATTAATAACCCGAGAAATTGAAAATAATTGAGATTGAATAAGCATTGAAAGTACAACAACTTCTATAAATAATTGCTTGGTCACAGCCGACCGGCGAACATTCCTGCGGAATATTTCTATATGTGATTTGTTTGTTAACTTAGTTGCTTAACCACGCAACTAACCATTCACAAAAACGATAACGAAACTTCAAAAACACTTATCCCCCAATACTGCCCAATTCAATACCTTCAGAATACGCCACACGAATATTATGCTCATGAAAAACGCGTTTTACGGCTTTGTGCACCTCAAAAGTAGCCTCCCAATAATCATCTGGTAACACATAGGGCCTAATGGCTAAAATCACATTATGGCTGTCAAAACTTTCAATACCAATTTCTGGAACTGGTTCGTTGAGCACATATGGTGTATTAATCAAAGCATCCGCAATCAATTGCTCTACTCTCGGAAAATCTTCTTCATAGGGCATATGAGCATTCAGCTCTAAACGTACCCAGCCTTTTTCAGAATAGTTAGTTACTACCCCATCGGTTATTTTTGAATTGGGTACAATCAAGGTTTTATTACCCGGTGTCACCAATACCGAGTTAAAAATGCCAATCTCTTCTACCTTGCCAAAGCTCTCATCAACCTGAATCCAATCATGCACCTTATAAGGTTTTAAGAATAAGATGAGTATACCAGAGGCAAAATTACCTAAACTACCTTGTAACGACAGTCCTATCGCAAAACCCATAGCCGCAACTACCGTTACTAAGCCAGAAAGCTCTACCCCTAAAATGGAGACCGCTATTAATATCAACACAATTTTTAAAGCGGTATTCACCATGGAGATAATAAAAGGTCGCATAGTGTCTGAAACCTTTAGACGGGTTAAACTATTGATCAATAGTTTGTCTACTTTTTTGAGCAGTTTAAAGCCCAGCCATAGTAATACAATAGCACCCAGTACTCGCGGTGCATAGGCAATGGCATTATCACGTAATAGTTCGGCGTAGTATTTTACTTGATCCATAGTTCAAAATGATTAGCGTTTAAAAATAATAAATTTGAGAGCTACCAATTCCTTTTAACCATTTTTCTATAGTTTTAAGTATCTATTTCAGTAGCTATGAAAACAATACCTGTAGACGCCATCAATACTTTTGTTATTATTGATACTTGCATAAATTCTGACCCAAATCTTTAGCATAAAAAAAACACCATTAGCTTCTTTTGTTAGCATTATGGCAAATGAAAAACAGGACTATATTTTTTGCTACTTTTGAGCTATACCAAAGATTAAACAAAATAATTTACCAATAACCATTAGCAAATATTCATGCAAAGCACTACAAAACTAACCGGAAAGAATGTTCTTATCACCGCTGGGGCACAAGGCATTGGCGAGGCTATTACCAAACACTTTATTGACCTTGGTGCTCATGTGGCCATTCACTATTTTTCTAGCGCCGAAACAGCCAACGAATTAACAGACTATGCCACTAGTAAAGGTTTAAAAGCCGTTGCTATTAGCGGTGACCTCACCAAAGAAGTTGATGCCATAAACCTAGTCAACAAAACGGTTGAGGCTTTGGGCGGTTTAGATATTCTGATTAATAACGCAGGGTCTTTAGTAGCACGTAAATTGTTAGGCGATTTAGAGCCAGATTTTTGGCAAAAGGTGATGGATATTAATATGACATCTATGGTATTAGTAACTAGAGCTGCTAGACCGTACTTAGCTAAAAATGAAAATAGTAGCATTGTGAATTTAGCCTCACTGGCAGGGCGTAAAGGAGGTCACCCAGGCTCCTTGGTCTACGCTACCAGTAAAGGAGCTATTTTGACCTTTACCAGAGCCCTTTCTACCGAATTAGGTGGCGAAGGTGTTCGTGTAAACGCCGTAGCACCTGGCTTGATATTGGGTACTTCTTTTCATAACACCCATACCACCAAAGAATCTGCTGCAGCCACCACCGCAGGTATTCCGATACAACGTGCTGGTAACGCTGATGATGTAGCCAGAGCGGTGCTATATTTGGCTTCAGAATACGATGGTTTTATTACTGGTGCCACCCTAGACATAAATGGCGGGGTTTACAATATGTAATTAAGGCTTGTTCTTGGCCTCAATCCATTTACTCATATACTTGGTGCTTGCCATCGTTTGATGTTGTAGTAACGCTCCAATAAAGTTTTGCTTTCTATGCATGGCCAACCCTTTATAGAGAGAATTCAAGCTTTCAAAAAAAGCAGGAATTAACTGCTGTTTGGAGTACAGTTGGTTGATCGTTTCAATGCCTTCTTCTTGTTTGGCTGTCCAATCAATTTTTTTAGTGTAGAGTGCGATTGCTTTTTGAGCAAATGCTTCAGGTGTATCAGCGATTTCTACAGGTATCGGCAAGCCTGCAAACATACCTTCAGCCCCAATAGAAGTGGTAACCGATGGCGTACCATTTTGCATGGCCTGACTTAGCTTTCCTTTGATGCCAGCACCAAAGCGCAAGGGTGCTAAGTTTATTCGGGTTTGTTCTAATACAGTGTCTAAATCGGCAATCCAACCCTTTATAAGGAATCTGTCTTTTGGTTGGTGCAGTTCTTGCACTTGTTGTGGTAGATAGGCTCCGTAAATATGAACTTGAGCCTCTGGCAGATCTTTCTTAATTAAGGGCCAAATATCTTGTTTTAAATACCGAATGGCGTCTACATTAGGTTCATGCTTACCATTACCAAAGCAGATAAAGTCTCTCCGGTCTTCAAAAGCTGGAAAGACCTCTTGAGAGCAGCCGGAAATCTCCTCTAATAAAAATGGTAAGTGATACAGCAATTGTTCTGGTACATCTAGCGCCTCTTTTAAAAGCTGCTTCTCAAAATGAGAAACCAGCAAGGTCAAATCTGAGCGGTAAATACTAGCCACTTCACGTTTGGTAAGGTCATTTTCAAGCCAGTGTGTTGTGGTGAACTCCTCCCCTTTTTTGAGTGCTAGTTGCCTACTGTTACGAAGGGAATGTAAATCTTCTGTATTTAAAATTCGCAAAGCATTTGGTGCAGCTTCTGCTAAACGCCAACCGAACTGTTCTTCGACCATAAAACGGTCAAAAATGACCATATCAGGTGCAATTTTATTTACAAAAACATCAAAGCTTTCATCGTTTAAAACAATGGCTTCGGTTTGAATACCTAATGATGATAAGTCCTCTGAATACTGCGTTTTTGAAGCAGTAGTTGCAAAAACTATTTCAAAATTTTGCTCTTGAAAAGCTCCAAGTAGTTGCATCATCCGATGCCCTGCCGCTGTAGTTTTAGGTTCAGGCCAGAGATAACCAATAAAAAGCACTTTTTTCATTTGTCAAGTTCAAAAATCTACCTTTTGAATTTCGCGCTTAAAACTTGTCGTTTTAACTACATCATTTGAGCAAACTTTTTAGAAATACTAGACCGTAGTTTGCGTTCATAATCTTCCTCAAGCCACTCTTTATAGTTCTTGGTGTTGTTCATGATGCAGTACGAATATTGGCGTACGCGATAGGCGATTTCATCTTTCAATTCTTTGGCTAAAATTCGCGCATCAAAAACATCTTCACTATTCTCAACACATATTTCAGCATGCTGCTCAATGCTTCGTTCCAGTACCAATTTTGATTTTCCGCCTTCGGCAAATACTTTTTTGTACTCTGCCTTTATATCAAAATGAATATTAGAAGATTTATTGAATTTGACTTTGAGCTCATCGGGCATTTGATAAATGAACTCTTTCTCAATTTCCTCATCATTTTTAATATTCTCTAAGTAAAAATCAGGAAAATGGAAAATCTCTTGCCAGTCAACTGGAGAATCCCAAGGTCCAAAACGCGCAATATTGTTACCAAGATCAATAACATTGAACTTATTTTTATTAGGTAATATACGTGACCCCCTACCTATCATTTGAAAATATAAGGTCAATGATTTTGTTGCCCTATTTAGAATAATAGATTCTACAGTAGGTTCATCAAAACCTGTGGTGAGAATACTTACGGAGCTTAAAATAGCATCAGGGGTTACTGAAAACCACTCTAAAATTTCTTTACGCTCTGCTGCTGTATTTCTATTATCTAAATGCCTGACATTATACCCTGCCTTTTTAAAGGTCTCGTATACATAATGTGAAGTATTGATACCATTATTGAAAATCAGCGTTTTTGTACCCTTGGCCACCTCTTCGTATGCGGTTACTAGTTTACCAAGCATACTTTGGTTCCCATAAAACTCGTCAGAAGATTTAACCGTGTAATCACCATGTATACCTAGTTTTAGGCTTCTGAGGCTCACATCAAAATTGTAAAGCTCTGCCTTAGACAAAAAGTTATTTTCAATTAATGATTTAATTGATTTACCCACTATTAATTTCTTGTAGTGGTCTTTCATTGGCAGCTTAATATTAGAGCTCAACGGTGTTGCAGTAACCCCAAGAATGGTTGCTTCTTCAAAATATTTAAAAAGCTTTCTAAACGAATTGTAGTGTGCCTCATCAATAATCACCAAACCAACATCTTTTAGTGTAACCTTTTCTTCTTGAAGCCTATTATTCAAGGTTTCCACCATGGCTACAAAGCACATGAACTCGTCTTGGTCTTCTAGTTCTTTTACCTCACTATTGATAATTTTATTAGTAACCCCAAAATCATGAAGCATTTTAGAGGTTTGTCGGCTTAACTCAATTCTATGAGTAAGTACAACCACCTTCTTTTTAGATTGTTCAATATAACGACGCGTGATTTCAGAGAAAACCACGGTTTTACCGCCACCAGTAGGTAATTGGTACAAGAGGTTACTACCCTGGGGTAGCCCATCCAATTCCTTAAAGATTGTTGTTAAATCTTCTAACTGATAATCGTAAAGCGTTTTTTTAGCAACTTTTTTTTCTACCTCCAAAGAGTTAATCCTTTTTAAACTGATGAATAACCAATTTTACAAAATTAGGAGATTTTTCAGCTTAAATTTTATCTCATAAATGGAAATATTTACAATACTATCAACAATTGAATTAAGCCAGTCATAGCCAGCAGTTTATAGGGTTGCTCATAAAATTTTTATAAGATTACCTCAAGTCATTTGGAATTATGGTTCTAAAAATGTATTATGAGTTTTTATATACTTATTAAAACCAGAATTTAAATGAGGCAACTTAAAATCATTAAGCAGGTAACTAACCGCGAATCCAAATCTTTAGATAAATACCTACAAGACATTAGTAAAATTGATTTAATAACTGCCCAAGAAGAAGTTGAATTAGCCCAAAAAATACGAACAGGTGACCAAGCTGCCTTAGAAAAGTTAACGAATGCCAACCTTAGGTTTGTCGTTTCAGTAGCAAAACAATATCAAAACCAAGGATTAAAATTACCAGATTTAATTAATGAAGGTAATGTTGGTTTGGTAAAAGCAGCCAAGCGTTTTGATGAAACTAGAGGATTTAAGTTTATCTCATACGCGGTATGGTGGATTCGTCAATCCATCTTACAAGCATTAGCTGAGCAATCAAGAGTAGTTCGATTACCGTTGAACAAAATTGGTTCTATCAATAAAATTAAGAAGACGTTTTCATACCTAGAACAAGCTCATGAAAGACCACCATCAGCTGAAGAAATAGCTAAGGAGTTAGACATGACAGTAACTGAGGTAAAGCAGTCGCTTAAAAATTCAGGACGTCACGTATCCATGGATGCGCCACTGAAAGAAGGAGAAACTTCTAATTTATATGATGTGATGCGTGCTGGTGAATCACCTAAGCCTGATAAAGATTTAATGCATCAGTCTTTAAACACTGAAATTAATAGAGCTTTAGATACACTTTCACCAAGAGAAGCAGATGTGGTACGTTTATACTATGGTATAGGCGAACAACCATCTATGACACTAGAAGAAATTGGAAGTACATTTGATTTAACTAGAGAACGTGTGAGACAGATTAGAGAGAAAGCTATCCGTAAGTTACGTCATAACTCAAAGAGTAAAATTCTTAAAACCTATTTGGGCTAAACCTACGTTTTGTTCCATAAAAAAAGGGGTTCTTTTAAAAAAGAACCCCTTTTTTCTGATATACACTAAACTTAAGAACAATTCAGTTGATTAATATTAAAGTCTACTAGTATGTCATTCAAATTTTGAATGAAATTTACGTAAGCACTGTTTTCTTGATTTTGTTTCTCCATAGTCTCAATTTTTTAAAGGCAGGTTATAGATAATCCAGTTCTGCCAATTCGTTCAAACTCAAAATTTCATTAAGCTCTTGTAAAAAAGCTAAGTATTCTTCACCGTAGGTATCGTATAACATTTAGATATGGTTTTAAAATTTGGGTCTTACACTTGAACGTAAACTTATCTGAAACATTTTGTCACAACAATAATTTGTGGTGAAGTGCTTAAAAGTTGTTGTGAAAATATTTGTAGGAGTATACCTTCAATTAAATAGTTATTGCTTTCCGACCTTATTTCAACTGCAATAAGCCATTATATCAGACGTTTAACTACTAAGGTTTTGAACCTACCAAACAAATCAAATTATTGATGATGCTTTTACTTAAAAAGTTTACCGGCTTTTTACTTTGTATTGCGCTTTGTTCAGGTTTTGCTCAAGATGGCGAAAAGGATAAAGGAGACTTAGTAATAAACAGTCATGGTTTCAATGTAAAAAAACGAAGTGGTTTCGTTTTAAATGGTATTAATGAGAGCGTAGAACGTGGGCTTACCTTGATTCACTTTAATAATGCCAACACCATTGAATTTAAAAGTTTTGATACCTACGGCAGCCCAGATGCCCTAAATGAACTAACGGATATTTTAAAAAACATGCTAGCTGATAAGGCTTCCTTTGCCATTCTAGCTCATGATTCCGCTGTTAAAGGTGCCTTAGCCAATGCTAAAGAGTTGGCCCAAATGGGGTTTGCGCAATTGAGTACACTAAAAAGTAGACAAGCTTATATCATGTATTCATTGAATGCAGAAATAGAAGAAAGGGTAGATGATAACACGGTAAGCCAAACAATTCAGATTCCTAAAAGCCTTTCCGATAAAAGAGTTTACTTTCCTAAAATCACTTATGATTTTGAACCCAGCAATGACCGTTACATTGCGCATGCAGGTGGCGAAGTAAATGGTATAAAATCAACCAATTCCAAAGAAGCCCTAGATGAAAACTATAAAAAAGGATTTCGGCTTTTTGAACTAGATATTATTAAAACATCTGATGGTAAACTTGTAGCTGCGCACGATTGGAGAATGTGGTCACGATTTACTGATTTTAGTGGTAGCCTACCTCCTTCCCATGAAGAGTTTATGAAACGTAAAATATATGGTGACTATACGACCCTTGATATGAAGGGTATCAATACCTGGTTTGCAGAACATCCTGATGCCATATTAATTACCGATAAGTTGAATAACCCGGTGTCGTTTGCAGCAGCTTTTGTTGATAAAAGCAGACTAATTATGGAGTTATTCAGTATGATGTCTATGGACGAAGCTTCAAGAAAGGGTATTAACATCATGATATCACAAGAACCTCTACTCAGCTTAAAAGGCGATAAAATCAATTATCTGAAAGTTAATAATATTAAGCATGCTGCCGTTTCAAGACGAATTATAAAAGGACAAACCAAATTAATGCTACAATTAAAGGAGCATGGTATTAGAGTCTATGTTTACAATGTGAATTTTGACCCTGGTAAGGACGAACTATATGTTCAAGAAAATGAAATCGGATTGGTATACGGTATGTATGCCGATAAGTGGGTCTTTGATTAATTCTTTTTTAGAATTTTACTTGATAGCTCATTCCTGCAGAGATGGCAAAAAAGAAGTTACCAGAATCAAAAGCCAATTCTTGTCTACTTACTCCCAAATTAGCTCTATAAATATTCGGAGATTTCTTTGTTGTAAATTGGTATTGCATATTAATACGTTGCGACTCTACATAAAGTACAGTCTCTGACAATAAATCATCACCAACAATCAATTGCTGTAGTTCTGGTGAGAAACCCATTCCAATGCTTACACCCATAAAATTCTCTGCATCTTTCAGATACTTACGTACTAATAAATTACCTGAAATACTCCATAGATTCCCTTCTCGTGGTGAAACAAAAGAACGTAAAGAATAATAATAGTTACCCTTGTAATACCCCAACGAATTTGTAATTGCTTTCACCGTTTGAGTCCTTGTACTTAAATAACGCCCCCCTGCAGAAAACTCCATAGCATTAGGTAGGTTCATGTAAATATCACCGCCAAATTTTTGACTGGGATATATAGATGCGTTAGAATACCCATAATTTAAATAGGCGTAAAATCGTTTTAGAAATTTTGGGTAAAAATCAATATCATACTGCAAACCATGCACTCCATTACGGTTGCTATAGTTTATTTTAGGAATGAGCGCTCCTATTTTTGTTTGTCTTCTAAAAGAGACACTTGAAAAAATTACAGGATCGTATCTCTCATTAAATATGGTAAAGGCGTTGTTGACCCCTATCCTATTCTTGGGTTCTATATCGGCTTCATCACTTTTAGCCTCTTTATCTTCAGCAACCTCTTTTTTATTGGAACCCTTTTTAGTCTCGTTCTTTAATTGCTTTTTTAAGGCCTTTGCACTTTTAAGATTGGTTTCTACATTATACCAACCTTTCTCGGCATACTTGGTATTAGAAATTCCTTCCATCGCCAAGTCTATTAATCTTTGCAGCTCTTTATCATGTTCTATATAAACCTGAGCTTTATTAGCCAGACCTAAGGCAATAGCATTGGTTTTTGCATAGAGCTCGTTCTTAATAGCCGATATCCATACACCACGCTTGCTTTTGTCTTGTGATAGAATTTTGTTGAATTCGTTACGGGCCTTTTCATATTGCCCATTCCAACTATACGTGCTTGCTAGTAGAAACAGCGCATCAAGATTTTCTGAAGTACTTGAAGGGTTGTCTACCAATATTTTTTTTGCAGAATTGTACTTGCCTTCATGCGCTAGTTCATACGCCTCTTCAAAATTATCGTCTTCAAAATTCATTGAAGCCAAGTCTTGTGAAAAAACTTTAGAACCTAGTACTATTAAGAATAGTAGAAAATATGTTTGTTGGTAATTTCTCATTGAACTAATTGGATGCTACAATTCTATTTTTTTTAGCTTCTTGTTGTGCCCTGGCTATTTTATCAGCTATTTCATTAGCACTTGAGCTGTTTTGTTTTACAGTGTTTATCAATTCTAAAGCTTCTTTATGCCTGTCGTCCCAGTAATAAACATCGAACAGGGCCGCATAAGAATCAATATAGTTTGGGTTAATTTTTGTACAAGCATTCAATATTTCAATCGATTTTTTACGATTACCAATCCAAGCATTTACCCTACCCGTCAATATTTTAGTATCAATATGACTAGGTGACTCTGAAAGGATATAACGGGCTAGTAATAAAGCCTTATCATATTCTTTTTTGAAAGCAAAATCCCTTGCTTTAAAGTATAACTTGTCTGAATCGTATTCATTCAATAGGCTATTAAACCATACAAGTTCGCTATTGCTAAACTTTTCTGTTTTTATAGTAAAAATGGCTAAACTATCAGGTATAATTTTATCATTGGTAGTCACATAAGCATTGACTGATTTGAAGGCTTTTAGCCTATCTTCAATACCTGACCCGCCGAAAGAAGTGCCTAAATCCATATTTTCATCCAATTCAAATACCGACCCGTCAGAGAAAACCTTTTCGCCGCTTACATATTCTTTTAATTCATTTTTATTCCGCATTAAAGGGATGTTCTTAGTTGATCTGAACTCCGTAGCTACATCTAGTGCACCGCCCATCCATGCTACCCTCTTAGGCATTTTTAATTCATATTGATTCTCTAGCATTGCCAATAGACTTGGGGTGACATCAAAATGTGATGAAATCGAACTCATCTTTCTTGAAGTATTCAGCAAAGGACTATAAACAATTAAAGGAACATGAAAACGACTCATCGTATTCCGTTGTGGAATAGGAATTAGCCGGTGATCGCCAGTAATAATAAAAATGGTGTTTTCGTAATTAGGTTGGTTTTGATATTCTTCTATTGCATATTTTACGGCATCGTCGGTATAAAGAAGCGTTGCAAAAACATTACTATTTTTCTTGATGATTTTTTCGCTCTTGCTATCATATAAGCTTTTAGACATGATTTGTTTTACCTCTTTTTCATAAAATGCTTGTTGTGGGGGAATAAAAGGTTCATGATTACTAATGGTCATATAAGCCTCAACACGTGGTTGACTCTCTTTTCTTGGCAAACTCATGCTCTTTTTAAACAACTCTTTGTCCGGATAACCCCATGAAGAACCTGCAGCATCTTCAGCTTGCAGTTTATACTGATTACCAAAACCTGATTTATCTAAAACAAAATCAAGGTTTTCACTTAACAAGAACCTATCTACCCCATCAAAAGAGCTATTTGTACCTTGATAAAATGAAGTATGATAACCGTTATTTTTTAAGATGCTAAATAGGGTGAGTTTATTAGGGTACTTCTCTAGCTCCATAAATCCGCTCTTACCAAAGGGCAACGAGCCCATTAGCGATGGGAGCACGCCGAACGTACGGCCCGTAGTACTTAAACAGTTTTCCCAATAAAGCGATTTGGTACTCAAAGAATCTAGATATGGTGTAAAGCCACCAAACTCCGCTCCTTCTCCAACAAAGTCACGACCAAGTCCTTCAACAATAATAAAAACTATATTAGGCTTTTCTTCTTTAAGATCAAAATAACCCCCAAGCACATCTTCTATTTGCTGTGATTTAATTAAAGGGTATTCTACATTGGCTTCATAACTGGTATCCTCCGTAGTCGAACTGTAAAGATTTAAGGCTAAGTATTGACTTTTGTTTTGATTAATAGGTTTCCCATCTAAAAACAAGGTGGAGATAAATAAGCTAAATAAGATTATAGTGAACGGGTACATACGCCCGAGGTAATGATAATACCTTGATGTTACTTTGTACATAACAAAAAACAAGACGATAATGACTACAAGTCCTAGTACCGGTAAAATAGAAATACCACCCGAATTTGAAATTGTCATTTTAATGTCAGAAAAACTATACCCCAATAAATCTGAGCCTAAAGGTACTAGGGCCGTACAGTAATAACTGATTAGAGCAGCCTCAATAATCAGCAATACTATCAAAATCGAGAACACTAAATTCAAACCATAGGCTGGCCTAAAATTCTCCCAAAAATTAAATGGAAATACTAGAATTAAAGCTATTACCGATGCGTAACCCAGTTGGTGTGCAACAGCTATAAAAAAGCTACCACTTAAAACAGTATCTACAACACCTTTAAAATAAAGTGTTGTGTACTGATAAATGGTCAATACCAAGAGTAACGCGAAAAAAGCGATAATCATTCTTGTATATTGTTTTAATGTATACCTCTCTCTTTGACTTGTATTCATCTTTAAATTTTAAGTGGCCTTCGCAAATCCTTTTCGGACTTGAGACCCCCAACCAGATTTTATTCTAAATAACTTTTTATAATTACCCCTTACCGCAGCCCACACAACTATGGGATGAAACGCGATTGGTTCTATAATTGCACAAAACATTAAGATCAAAATATCTTTGGTTCTTTTGTATTCATTATAGGTATATACATCCCACAGAATAGCATAGAAAGAGAACATGATTGAGAACATATAAATAGTAGCAGTAATGCCCACAAAGAACTCCCAATTAAGAATACCTAAGTACCAGAATAAGATGATGGTAAAAAAACCGAAGAACTCTAACAAGGGGGCCAACCATTCATAAAAAAACCAATACGGATAACTTACTAAACCTAGCCTACCATACTTTGAATTAAAAAACATGTCTTTATGTTTAAACAAAGTTTCAAGGTTACCCCTCGCCCAACGATCACGTTGATTTACTAATATTTTTAAATCTTCTGGAACTTCAGTCCAGCACAATGGATCAGGTATATATTCGATAGTATACGCCTCTTTACGATCATGCATATAGCGTCGCATTCTAAAAATAATCTCCATGTCTTCTCCCACAGTACCAGTGTCATAACCACCAACAGCTAAAGCAATTTCTCTATCAAAGAATCCAAAAGCACCAGAGATAATTAAGAGACTGTCTATTCTGCTCCAGGCCATTCTTCCTAAAAGGAATGAACGCGTATATTCTAATAATTGAAACTTTGCCAACCAACTTTTAGGGAGGTTAATTTGTTCTAAGGTACCACCAGAAATACCGCATGAATTTGCGGTTCTTATAACGCCACCTACAGCAATAACTCGTTTTTTACTTCTTTGAAAAAAGGACTTCACCACATGAAGTAAAGCATCAGGTTTCAGTAAGCAATCAACATCAATACAACCAACATATTGACTTTCTGAAAGATAAATCCCGGTGTTAATAGCATCCGACTTGCCACCATTTTCTTTATCAATAACTGTTAACTTAGAAAAAGACGGTTGTTTTGATTTATAAACGCCTCGAATGGGTTTAGACTTCCAGTTGGGGTCTATTCTTTTGTCAATCTTTTCAAGATGGTAAGAATCAATCATTTTTTGCATGGTATCATCTTTACTACCATCATTAACAACCATGACTTCATAATTGACATACTTAAGCGATAATAAGGAACGGATATTCTCAACAATGGTCAATCCTTCATTATAAGCCGGAGCAATTATAGTGATTGAAGGCGCTAACGGAGAAGCCATCACTTTTGACATTTCTCCAACACTATTTTTGTTTTTGTAGTGTATTGAATTTCTAGTGGATAAATACGCCATAATACTGAACATGGTAAATAGCACCACAGAAAACACCAAGAAAACGGTGTTTATGTATTCCAATATTATTTCAAAAAGTCCACTACTCATTTTGAAGGCTATAATTATTTGATTTTACCATTACCTCAAATTCTTTTGATAACTCAAAATTGAGACCTAGGTCTTCTTTCTTATTGTTCTCATCGTATAGAATGCCTAACTCATCATATAAAAAACAAAGCTCTAAAGGAATAAGCCCTCCATTGCTATCGGTATTTGTGTTAGGTTTGGTTTCTGGTTCTTCAACTAAGGTTTGTAATGCACTAAAATCAATCTCGTCAATAGCATTATCCACTGCTACCTCTGCTACACTATTGTCAAGAACATCATCTAAAGGTTTTTCTGAGATGGCCTTAGTAATTGTCTCTAAGGCTTTATCTACCAAAGTTTTAATTATATCAGTCTCTGTTTGTTGCAATTGAACCAAAAAAGGAATGTCTCTTTCATCACCTATTGAAATGATTTCTTGAATAAGAATTTCTTTAGAATTCATATCCGAGGCATAGGCATATAAATCATAAAAAATACTTTCTTCAGGTAAAATACCATCCAGCTTAAGAGGTTCTGGTTCTAGTTTTGCCGTTGGTTCTACCGAAGGAGTAATGGTTTTGGAAACAATCTCAACTGCCTGTTCTGGCTTTTTACCAACAGATTTTAAGGTATTGAAGGCTCTAAAACGAAGTTCCGCATCTTCTTCGTGCTCCATAATAAACTCAAGCAATTGCGTCTCTCGTTTGTCGCCAACACTTTCTAAAGTGTCTACAAATTTTACGCGTTGCTCTTTAGACATTTGAGCATAATCTTCTTGAGTCTCTTTTGATTCATCTTCGCCTTTGCCTAATGCTGTAGCATCAATTAACCCTAAAGAAAAATTCAAAGTTTTATTGAGCTCACGTTCCATCTCTTGAATCTTAAAGTCAGGCGCTTCAATAGGCTCTTCTGTTTCTTCTTTCGCTTTAGGCTCCTTCTTTTCAACCAAGTTGAAAACTTCTATTTCTTCAACTTCTATTTCCTTGGTTTCAATTGTTTTTTCTGACTTCACCACCACTTCAGAATACTCCACTTCAGTTTCTAAAAATTCAACGTCATATAGTCCGCTTTCTGATTTGGTAATTGGAGCAACCAAATCTTCAACAATATTCTCGGTAGGTAATATGGAATCTGGGCTAATTGTATTAATTGCGGCGTGAGCCTTATTGACGACTGAAAAGTTGCTTTCAAGCTTACCGATTTCATTTAAGAACATTAAATCACCTTCATCGCCTATGGCTCCAATGGTGTCTAAAATTTGAACCTTAACCATAGCACTACAATTCCAAAACACTTTTTTAAGTACAGAGTTTGCCTCATTGAAATTAAAGTCTTTTATACAGGAAATAGCTGCTATTTTAACTTGATCATTTTTATGCTTTACCAATTCAGTAATTGATGCAGCGGCTTCATTTTGGTTGAAATGCTTGATCAATCGCAAACTAAAAAGAACGACATCTTTATTGTGAGATATCAACCATGTTTTAAACTTTGGCGGTCTATAATCTTTTAAACTACTTAAGGCCTCAATCAATCTTAATTGCTGCCATTCACTAATAGCGTATTTAGTATTATCTAACAAATGGTTAATACCTTCATCCTTTAAGGATATAATTGCAATTTCAGCCTGCTTTCTAACCACTCCTCTTTTATCATTGATAAACTTTGATATGAAATGGAAAGCATCAGTGACTTTCATTTGAGAAAGTTCAAGAATACCTTTAGAAACTGTATTCCAACGCCAATTAGATAGTTTTTGATAAGCATCATGATGCAGCCCTAACTCTACATATAAGTTGTACAAACGCTCCTGTGTAGCCCCGGCAACATCCTTTTGTAAGTCAAAAAGAATATCTGCTAATACTTTTCTGAAGTACTTATCACTTAGATATTCTCTAATGGTGATTTTAAGCTCTACATATTCTCTTTGTTCTGTTTTTGGGTCTTCTGGACTATGGAATAAAAAGTTGCTGATAATAGGTGCTAACTCAGCTCGCTTACTCTTTCTCTTTTTAAATAATGTCGCTGATCTATTCTTGAAAAAGAAAATGAAAAAGAAATATAAGCCCGCTAATACAACGAATAGCAGAGTTAGGTCCCACAAAAGGTCGGTATGTATTTTGGGGGAGCTAATTAAAAATGGAAGTTGATATGTTTTACTACTTAAGTACAATAATACCTTTCGATTTCTCGGGTGACTCTTATCAATAACTCTGACGGACTCACTGGTTTAGCTATAAAATCATTAGCACCCATCTTAAAGGCACTGATTACATTTTCTTCATTAGAAGCAGCAGATATAAGAATGATGGGGATGTTAGATTTTAAATCGTTTCTTAAAAAATCAACTAGCTCTATACCTGAAAAATAAGGCATCATCACATCGCTAATGATAGCGTCTGGTAAATGTTCTGCTATATCTTGTTTTACCTCTTTACCGTTAGTTTTTATAGCCACAGCATAACCATCTTTCTCTAAACGGTATTTTAATAAAGAGGCGAGCATGGCGTCATCCTCGGCTAGTAGTAGTTTTTTTGGTTCCAATTTGGGTTTGTTTGGTGTGATTGGTTCGTTCTAGTTCGTTTTTATTCTTTTCATCTCAATGGCAATTTGACTTTCAACCTTCGGGTATTCGTCTAAAAATTGATGGTAGAGATAATTGAGGTGTTTTACATCATTATTACCCTTACAGACGTCTGAAATTTGCTCACATATTTCTGATAAGGTTGTCGTGTCCAACATTTTTAAAGAAGACTTTATTTTATGTGCAGCAAAACCCACGCCTTGCAGGTTATTGCTTTGCATGTGCATTTTTACTTTTCCAATGAATTCGAAAATGTTTTGTTTGAAAAGCCTAATGAGCTCATCTAAAAGTTCGGTTTGGCCTAAGCACTCCTCTAAAATAGTATCGAGATTAACCAACTTAGTTGTTGCTAAAGGTGCCTGTTCTCTACTGTCATCTTGAGTTTCTGGTATTGGATTAAGGTTTTGACTAATTAAGCCATGTAGTTCTTCAGCATTATAAGGTTTAAGAATAAAGTCTGTAATCCCTGTTCGTTCACAATTTTCTTTGTCAATAGCGCTGTAATCAGCCGACAGCGCAATAATTGGAATATTCTGAATTTTAGTATTTGTACTTTTTCGTATGCGTTCCGTTATTTGAAACCCATTCATATTTGGCATTTTCAAATCCATCAACACCAAATCAAAATGATGATTTTCAAGCAGCTTTAGTCCATATATTCCATTATCAGTTATGAAAGTATCACAGCCCCAATTCTTCAAGCGATTTTCCATCAACTTTTGATTTAAGGTATTGTCTTCAAAAACTAAAATTTTGGTACCTTCTAGACTATTGTTCTGAGTGACCTTTTCTAAGGTCGTTGCTTTGGTTTGTTCCAGGTCTTGAGTTGCTTGTGTAAATGGTAGAATTACTTTAAACGTTGTGCCTTTACCAAGTGCGCTACTAACAGCTATACATCCACCCTGTTTTTCTATTAATTCTTTGACAATACTTAAACCAAGTCCAGAACCACCGTATTTTAGATGTGTTTCAGGCTCCGCCTGTTGATAGGTTTCAAAGATTTTCTTCAATTTATCATTGGCGATGCCAATACCAGTATCACTAATACTAAATTCTAAGTAAGTTTTATGGTCTTCAATACTCTTAAAAGTAACTTTGAGGTCTATTTTTCCCTTTTCGACAAACTTGATGGCATTACCTAGAAGATTCAATAAAATCTGTGAAAGTTTAGAAGGATCACCGATCAAATTTTTAGGAACATTAGTATCTAAAGCCACATTCAAGACGATATCTTTATTGGTAATTAACGTTCTACATAAAAAACCAACTTCGTTAACAAGGCTATTGAGGTTAAAAGGTACGCGAACAAACTTTTCACGACCTGATGCCAGTTTAGAAAATTCTAAAAGCTCATTGGTAATATCCATTAAACTTTGAGACGCCGCGCTGAGCGCATTCGTTAACTCCTGTTGTTTCGAGTCTAATTTTGTTTCTTTTAGTAAATCAATGAAACCAACTATGCCGTTTAGAGGCGTCCTAATCTCATGGCTTGCGTTAGCGATTATGCTGTGTTCATTTTGTTTTGAAAGATTGGAAGGCTTAACTTCTTCATAATCAACAGCAATTGATTCATAATCTCCAAATACTTTCGCTTCAAGTCCATTCTTGAAAGATTTGAAGGACTTTTTCAATTTTGAAGCTTCTGAACTATTTAGTTCTGAAAATGAAAAACTGTCCAGGCCATTTTCCAATTTCGATAAGTGTGTTAGTAATTCTCGAGTATCCAAATGATAAAAACTTTAGTGGGTATCGCTAGTTTGATGTAACAAAAGCTAACAATCTGGTTCATATTATTTTAAAACTCTCTATTTCATGTGCTGTTTGCAATTAATTGTTACCTATAGTTAGTTATTTGTTGTCAAAATGCTTTATTTGTAGGTATAAAACTTTAATCAATGAAAAAGCTCATATTATTAGTGGTATTAGTTTCTATTGGCTCTTGCAAGCAAGCAGAGGAAAAAAAAGAAGAAACTTTAGAAGAAAAGGCCGAAAGAATACATAAAAAAGTAATCACAATTGATACGCATGATGACATCAATGTAAAAAACTTTACAGACAGTATTAACTACACACAACGTCTTGAAACACAGATCAATTTGCCAAAAATGATTGAAGGTGGACTTGATGTAGCTTGGCTAATTGTTTATACGGGACAAGACTCTCTTAACGCCAATGGATACGCAAAAGCAGAAGCAAATGCTATGGCCAAGTTTGATGCTATAAACAGACTTTGCAAAGATATTGCACCTGATGAAATTGAGTTAGCTCTGAACTCCGATGATGTGCGCAGAATTCAAGCAGAAGGAAAAAAAGTAGCCATGATTGGTGTTGAAAATGCATACCCTATTGGAGAAGACCTTTCAAAATTTGAAGAATACCATAGTTTAGGTGCTAGATATATTTCATTATCGCATAATGGACATAGTCAATTTTGTGATTCCAATACCGGTGAAAAGGATAGTGTTTGGTTGTATAATGGTTTAAGTAAGCTAGGTGAAAGTGCTGTAAAAGAGATGAATAGACTTGGAATGATGATTGATGTTTCTCATCCGTCTAAAGAGTCAATGAAGCAAATGATTGCGCTTTCAAAAGCACCAATTATAGCATCTCATTCTTCTGCCCGTGCACTATGTAATCATAGTCGTAATCTCGATGACGAGCAATTAATGCTTATGAAAGAAAATGGAGGAGTTGTTCAAACTGTGGCTTTTAGTTCTTATTTGAATACTGAAAAACATGAAGCAAGAGCTGCCTTTATGAAACAAGTATATCAAAAGGTTGCAGATTCACTTGGAGTTAATTGGTATGAAAGATCACAATTTTCGACATTAAGTGATGCTGAAAAAGCTTCTTTTATGGCCAACTACCAAAAAGTTATGAAAATGGGCGAAGACATAGTGGCGAACAACACAGAAGCTCCGGCAGCTGTGAATGTTGCTGACTTTGTAAACCATATTGATTACTTAGTAGAAAAAATGGGCATTGACCATGTGGGAATTAGCTCTGATTTCGACGGTGGTGGCGGAATTGATGGCTGGTCTGACGCATCAGAAACGCTTAATGTGACCTTAGAGCTTGTTAAAAGAGGTTATACTGAAGAAGAAATAGCTCAACTTTGGGGAGGCAATCTAATGCGTGTACTTGATGAAGTGCAGGCAGTAGCAGCAGAAATACAAGGGAGTTAATTTTTAGACTCCTTTTTAGCAAGCCTATCCTTCACGAATTCTATTTTAGTTTTGCCGTGAGGTTTAGGCTTACCATTTTCATCAAGGTTCACCATGATGATATTATCAACGGTGACAATAGTTTCTTGAGTCATCTTATTACGAACTTCACAGTTAAGGTTTAAAGAGCTTTTACCGAATTTAAACACATCAATACCAATTTCTATCACATCGCCTTCAACAGCGGTGCTCATAAAATTGATTTCAGACATATATTTTGTTACTACTCTTCTATTTTCAAGTTGTATGATACTATAAAGTGCCGCTTCTTCATCAATCCAGGCGAGAACTTTTCCGCCAAAAAGTGTTCCATTAGCGTTTAAATCTTCAGGTTTTACCCATTTTCTAGTATGAAACCTCATATCATTTATTTTGAAGCAAAATTAACCATAATCTACGCTTCAATTGAGCATTTAACCTTTTAACAAAGCGATTTACATTATTATAAAATTTGTTAAGGCAAGAATAAAGTTTTCTTAATTGGTTGGTTTCTAAATTATAGATGAAATAAATTATAAACTCAATTAACGAACAATCATCATCATGCAAACTTCTACTCAGCACCATTCTGATACGAGTTTTACCATTTTTAAGCCAAAATGGAGAGCTCATTTTTACAAATTTTTATCCGTAAATGTGTGGGGAGCCATTCCAAGCGATATACAAAGGGCGATTTCTTCTTGGTACGCTGCCATTTATAATTCAAAATGGTCAAAATTTATTATTCAGCCCTATATCAGGATAAACTATCGTGATAATAACTACTTAAGTAATTTCAAACCACCTAATGGTAAAAAAGAGTTTGAAACCTTTCAAGATTTTTTTACAAGAGAATTCAAATTAATCCCTACAAACGAAAATGATGTTGTTTGGCCCTGTGAAGGTCTTTTGTGTGAAGAAAATAAAGTTTCAAGACTACGGCATGTAAAGGTTAAAAATGACCTTAGAACTATTGACACGGTTTTTGGACTAAAAGAAAAAACGATACCTAAACAATACTCTTTTACCAATGTCTTTTTACACAATAAAAACTATCATAGAATACACGCGCCTATTTCAGGCACAATTACAAGAATTCAACATATTCCAGGAGATTTAATTGTTCTACGCCCATGGATTTATAAACAAAATCCATCGTTACCTGCTTTCAGAAATGAACGTTATAATATTGATATTACCGATAACAACGATACTATATGGTATTTGTCTATTGTGGGTGGTCCTGCGGTTGGGACTATTGAACTTGATGATAAAATAACAGTAGGGGCTCAAGTTAAAAAATTAAATGAGTTGGCTTTATTTCACTTGGGTTCTACGTGTTGTATGGCAGCTCCTGTTTCTCCCCGTTTTAATTCAAAAAACACTTTTGTGGCTTTAGGAGAATCCTACTAACTAAAAGAAGTATTGAATTCTACTTGAATACGAATAATCTGATTTTTTTGTAACAAATTGTTTTACTTTTATACTTATAGCTAATTCTAATAAAAACTATTGAAATGAAAACACTAAAAATCAGTATTGCTACCTTATTATTTGCTTTGGCCATGCCAATTCAGGCTCAAACTGCCGACGAAATTATTGCCAATTATTTTGAAAATACAGGCGGTATGGACAACTGGAATAAAATGGAAGGAATGAAAATGAGCGCTAAAGTAAATCAAGGCGGTATGGAAATTCCATTAGAGATTTACCAAATGAAAGATGGACGTCAAATGACTGTTATTAACTTTCAAGGTAAAGAATTAAAACAAGGCGTTTATGATGGAGAAACACTTTGGAGTCATAATATGATGACTATGAAAGCGGAGAAAAGTGATGCTGAACAAACTTCTAATTTTAAATTGAATACTAATGATTTTCCTGATTCTTTTATGAACTACAAAGAAAAAGGATATACCGTTGAACTTTTAGGCAAAGAAACTATAGACGGTGCTGAAACATTTAAAATTAAATTGGTAAAAGAGCCTATAACAGTTGATGGGGAGCAAAAAGATGATATTTCTTTTTACTTTTTTGATGCAGAAAACTTTGTTCCAATCGCTGTTCAAACTGAAATAACATCAGGACCTGCAAAGGGCCAAACTTCTGAAACTACCATGAGTGATTACCAAGAAGTAGATGGTATTTATTTTCCTTTCGCAATAACTCAAGGTTTAAAGGGAGGACAATCACAACCTATTATTATTGATGCAATTGAACTGAATCCTTCAGTTGATGCCGCAGCATTTTCTTTCCCTGAGGAAATGACTGAAGAGAAAAAATAATTTCAAACAACTTATAAGAGACCCTAATTTGGGTCTCTTTTTTTAAATAACTAAATCATGCGAAAACTACTTCTTGCAAGTCTTGCAATCGGGTTTTGTGCTTTTAACTGCACCTATGCTCAAAATTTAGAATCTATTGATGGAAAAACACTCTTTGGTGATATGAGTGCTCGACATATTGGTCCGGCATTGATGAGTGGAAGAATTAACGACATGGAAAATCATCCAACAAACAGCCGTATCATCTATGCAGGTACTGCCGGTGGTGGAGTTTGGAAATCAAATGACTCAGGTACAACGTTCAACCCTATTTTCGACGACTATTGTCAGTCTATTGGAGCGGTTGCCTTAGACCCCAATGATCCAGATAATACTATTTATGTAGGCACTGGAGAGACTTGGACTAGAAATAGTGTATCTGTAGGTGATGGTCTTTATAAATCAGTTGATGGAGGTGCTAACTGGACAAAACTGGGTTTTGATAACTCGGAACGCATCGCAAACATCATCGTAAACCCAAACAACTCAAAAGAAGTTTATGTTGCCGTTTTAGGGGCATTATGGGGTGATAGTGATGAGAGAGGGGTTTATAAATCTAATGATGCTGGAACAACATGGGAAAAACTTCTTTATGTAAATGAAAAAACTGGTTGTGCCGATTTAGCTATTGATCCAAGCAATCCTAATATTCTTTATGCCTCAATGTGGGAGTTTAGAAGAACGGGCTGGTCTTTCGAATCTGGAGGAGCTAACAGTGCACTGTACAAATCAATAGATGCAGGTAAAACATGGAATAAAATTCATAACGGTTTTCCAGAAGGGAAATTAGGAAGATTGGCGATAGCAGTGGCTCCTTCAAATCCAAATGTATTATATACCGTTATTGAAGCCGAAAAACAGGAACGAAAGGGGCTCTACCGCAGTAATGATGCCGGGGCCTCATGGGAACAATTGAATAATGATTTTGGAATTACAGTACGTCCTTTTTACTTCTCACGTATTGTAGTAGATCCCAGAAATGAGGATGTTGTTGTAAAAGGTGGACTGAGCGGTTCTATTTCTAGAGACGGTGGTAAAACCTTTAAAAATTTAGGCAATATGCATTCTGATATACATGACATGGTCTTCAGCATAAAAGATTCTGATATTATGTATGTAGGAACAGATGGTGGTGTTTATCGAAGCTGGGATGGTGGAACCAATATGGAAATTGTAGAAAATTTACCATTATCACAATTTTATCAAATTAGTCTTGATGATGCAGAACCCTATAATATTTATGGTGGTCTACAAGACAACGGTTCTTGGTGGGGTCCTTCATCTTCTCCAGGAGGAGTGCAGGCTAGAGACTGGAATTCTGTAGGAGCTGGTGATGGCTTTCGTGTTTTAAAACACCCAACCAAAAACATAATTTACTCTGAAATGCAAGGTGCTGAAAACGTTTGGCGTATTGATGTTGATAGAAATTTAACGAAAACCATTCAGCCTTTACCAAGCTCTGAAGTTAGCGATTTACGTTGGAATTGGAATGCGCCTATGGCCATTAGTGAACATCAGCCTGACCGTTTTTATATGGGCAGTCAATACTTGCACAAATCAGAAGATATGGGCAACAGCTGGTCAATCATTTCACCAGACTTAACTACTAATGATGAAAGCAAACAAAACCAAGAAGATTCAGGTGGTTTATCAATGGATAATTCTGGAGCAGAAAACCACACGACCATTTTTACTATTGCGGAATCAACTTTAGACGAGAAGGTAATTTGGGTAGGTACCGATGATGGTAATGTGCAAGTAACTCAAGATGGCGGAAAAACTTGGGAGAATACTGTAGCTAATATTCCAGGACTTCCTGCTAATACGTGGTGTTATCATATCGAGGCTAGCACGTTTAATGCGGGAACTGCTTATGCAGTTTTTGATGGTCATACTATGAATGATAAAAACCCATACGCCTACAAAACAACGGATTATGGCAAAACATGGGCCTCAGTAATTTCAGATGATGTCGTAGGTTTTGCTCGTAATATTCAAGAAGATTATGTAAATCCAGATTTGTTATACCTAGGTACAGAGTTTGGTCTGTACATAACTATGGATGGCGGAAAGAACTGGGAAAAATTTACAAATAACATGCCTTCGGTTGCGGTTCATTTTATCGATTTACAAAAAAGAACCAATGATTTGGTAATGGGTACTCATGGCCGAGGAATTATCATTATCGACGATATTTCCCCTTTACGTGACATCAATAATGATGTCTTAAATAAGAATGTTCATTTTTTCAATACAGCGGAAACAGTCATCAATGAAACCGGCGGATTTTCCGGTAGTTTTGGTGGTGAGACCCAATTTGTGGGTAACAATAAAACCAAGGATGTTCAAATAAAATATTATCTTAAAAAGCGACATACATTTGGTAAAATGACCATGGAGATTCAAGATATGGAGGGTAACCTTATTGCTGAATTAGGGCCAGGTAAGTCTAAGGGTATCAATATTGTGAATTGGAATTATACTCGCAAGCAACCAAAGGTGGCAACGGGCAAAACTTTTAGTTTTGGTGGTTTTACTTCACCACAAGTACCTGAAGGCACTTATAAGGCTGTTCTTAAAAAGGGCAAAGAAACTTTTGAACATACATTTAATCTTGTTTATGATAAAAAATCGCCATTAACTAGTCAAGATAGAACCTTGAAAAACAGTACTACAATGCAGCTTTATGATATGACTCAAGAACTAGCGTATTTAGTTTACGAAGTTGATGAGATATTAAATAATGCCGAGTCTAATGGTGATACTAAAACAGTTTCTAAACTAAATGGTTTAAAAGAGACTTTAGTTATCACAACTGGCGATAACTATGTGGGCTCTGCAGAGCCTCAGTTACGTGAAAAGATGGCTGACTTATACAGTAAGTTAGCAACTAGTTACGATAAACCTTCCAATGCAGAATTAGAAAACTTAAAGGTTATTGCCACTAGGTTTACGAAAGCTAAAGATGAGTTTGCAAAAATGAAAGCAAAGTATTTTAAAAAGCAACCTCTTGAATTGAAGTCATTTGAAACCTTTTTAGAAAGCAAATAATAGCTTTTAAAATAGATGAAACCGTTAAACTTGAGAGATCTAGTTTAACGGTTTTTTTGTTTATAAACAGTTGACAACTCAAACGAATTGGTATTACTTTAAAGACTATCAAGCCTTAATTTTATACAAAGGATCTTAATTATGAATGACAGGTCAATTAGTCTACTAAAGGTTCGTCCCGAAATCAAGACTACCCAAATCAATATTGAAATGAGTGATGATGAGCGCTTTCAAAACGAAACGCTTCGTCCTATTTTAAAAATGCAAAACCCTTTATTTATCGCAGTTTTTAAAAACTACATCAAAAAGCATAAAAATTCTTTTTATGAGTTGGGACTTGAAAAACGCCTCCAATATATTGAACATGCGGTACAAAGAGACGTGAAGTTTAGAAACTCTTTGAAAGGAGTTGTTATTGGTCAATTCACGGTGGAAGAATATGAACTTTATATTACAAATTCCTCTGCTTTAAATAAGCGTATGATGAATATGGTGGTAAAGCGATTAAAAGACCAATTACAGCTTTTTGAAAGAGAAACCTTAGCCTATTAAGGATTCACCATTCAGATTTGTGGTCAATATAGAGCTCATTAAATCAAAATAAGGGCGTATAGTCTTAAATGATTCATCAACTACCTTTAAAAAGTCTTTTGACATTACTTCTTTGTCTGTAAAATTTCGCACAAAAATGAATTGCTTGTGACGAATTAATTTTATCGCTTCATGTTCCTTGTCAAAACCTTTTGGAGCAGTTTTAACTGCTTCACCTTGAAGGGTGCCCCAAGTTTCTTTAAAAGAAGATTCATTGATGATTACCCTAAAATCAGAAGCATCAATTTCTAATTCTTTTCTGATACGCAGTAAATCTTCTTTATTTGGGTTCCAAAAACCTGTTGCAATGAAGGTCTCGCCTGGTTTAATACGCAAGTAATAGCCTCCTCTTCTTTCCACTCCGGCCCGAACGAATGAACCGGCAAAATGAGCTTTATAAGGTGTTTTATCTTTGGAAAAACGAACATCTCTATAAATTCTAAAAACTTTCATTTTTTCAATCTGGTCATGTTTATTTAAATTTTCCATGACACTAGAGTAAAAAAGCTTTATTTCAGATTCGTGCGCTTTAAAAGTAGCTTTATGCTCAGTAAACCATTCTCGGTTATTATTAGCTTCAAGCTCCTTGAGAAAAGCTAAAGTGTCTTTTTTTACTATTGAACTTGACATATCACAAATGACTCATAATTTATGCTAAAGTTAACCAATTTGAATATCCGTAGTTTTCAAGAATACCTAATTTTGAACAGAAACGTCTAGACACTTTCAAATATGACCAATAAGACCATTATTGAGCAGCTTAAAAAGCATAAAAAACAACCTTATTTAGACTATAGGTTAAAAAGTTATACTGAAAAATTTACAGATACACTGTTTTATACACTATTCGATATCAATACCGATGTTGAAAAAAATCTGAATGAATTAGAAAAGCAATTTGATGAACTGGTCAATTTGGCTTGTTGGGAAACAGAAAAACCATGTAAAAAAGTATGGCAAAATTATGTTGCAAAACTTCCGTCGATTCTTGAAAAACTAAATTTAGATGCCGAAGCAATTTTAAATTGTGACCCAGCTTCGCTATCTATTCAAGAGGTATATATGGCATATCCGGGCTTTTACGCCATTGCCATATATCGCTTAGCTAATGTATTATATAAAGAAGGTTTTCCTTTAGTTCCCAGACTTATGACAGAATATGCTCACCGACAAACTGGTGTAGATATTAATCCAGGGGCAACTATTGGGGCTTCGTTTTTTATTGACCATGCTACCGGAGTGGTAATTGGTGAAACGGCTTTAATAAAAGATAACGTCAAATTATATCAAGGTGTAACCTTAGGGGCATTATTCGTAAACAAATCATTGCAAAAGACCAAACGACACCCAACGATAGAGTCCAATGTAACTATTTACGCCAATGCAACTATTCTTGGAGGAGATACGGTCATTGGTGAAAATTCTATCATTGGTGGTAATGCCTGGTTGACCAAATCTGTACCTCCAAATTCGACAGTTTACCATACTCCAGAAATAAAAATTAAAACAACATCTAATGCATAATACTGTTTTAAATTTAATTGGAAACACTCCTTTAGTAGAGTCTAAAAAGCTGAATACCAATCCTAATGTAAAACTCTATTTTAAATTAGAAGGTCACAACCCTGGAGGTAGCGTAAAAGACCGACCTGCGTTGCGCATGATTAAAGAAGGACTAGAAAGAGGTGATTTCTCTAAAGATTCTCAATTAATTGAAGCCACTAGCGGTAATACAGGCATTGGATTGGCAATGGTAGCGAGTATGTACGACTTAGCAATTGAACTAGTTATGCCTGAAAATTCGACTGTTGAAAGAGTTCAGACCATGCGAGCTTATGGAGCTAAAGTTACTTTAACATCGGCAGATATCGGTATTGAAGGTGCTAGAGATTATGCCAAACAAAAAGTCGATAAAGAAGGATTTATTATGCTCAACCAATTCGGTAATGATGATAACTGGAAAGCACATTATGAAACTACTGGGCCGGAAATTTGGAAAGACACAAAAGGTAAGGTAACTCATTTTATTTCAAGCATGGGAACTACAGGAACCATTACCGGAACCTCTACATATTTAAAACAGCAAAACCCAGATATAAAAATTGTCGGAGTCCAACCTGAAGAAGGTGCTAAAATACCAGGAATTAGAAAATGGTCTCCAGAGTATGTTCCTGAGATTTATAACCCCAATAAAGTCGATGATATACTTTATGTAAATGAAAAGGAGGCCATGGCCATGGCCAAGCGTCTTGCCAAAGAAGAAGGAATATTTTCAGGAATGAGCAGCGGTGGTGCGGCAACAATCGCATTACGGTTGGCCTCACAATTAAAAAGCGGCACAATCGTTTCTATAGTTTGTGATCGTGGCGATAGGTATTTATCATCTCATTTATTTGATTGATAATATGTAGTCAATAGCTTCTTGATATTCAGAATAATCTACTAAATCATTATGCCCTCCTCCTTCAATAGCGATAAATTCTTTTGGGTCATTGGCCGACTGATAAAGATTTTTCCCTGAATTAAAAGGGACTACTCCATCCTCTGTGCCGTGAAAAATGTAAACAGGGCAATGCACAGATTTAATATACTGATTGGATTCAAACTTATATTTCAACAATAGTTTCAAAGGTAAAAAAGGGAATCGATATTTAGCCACGTCATACAAATTGTAAAAGGGTGTTTCCAAAACTAATTTAGAAGGGGTAGTTTTTGAAGCAAGTTGTGTGGCTATAGCTGCTCCTAAGGATCGGCCATAAATTATGATGTCTTCTTGAGAATAGTTTTTAAACGCATAGTTATAAAATAATTGTGCATCATTAAATAAGTTCTGTTCGCTAAGCGTTCCATTACTTTTGCCATAGGTACGATAATCCATAATGATAACATCATATTCTTTTTTTGCAAAAAACGTTGCAATTTGACCCCATCGTGATAAATCACCGGCGTTACCATGAAAGTATACAATCACTCCTTTCGAAGTCTCTCTTTTAAAATGAATTCCATTCAATCGGGCCCCATCATCAGCAGTTATAAAAAACTCTTTAAAAGGTTCTGAGAATTGATAGACATGTTCTTGATTTAACTTAGAAGGAAGAAAAATAAATTTTTCTTGTAAAAAATAGAGCATAGTTGAAATTAACAGATAGCCAAAAATGAGTATAGAAATAACTCGTTTAAACTTTCGCATTTGTGGGTTTAGAAGAGTGTTTTACATGAATACTAGAACCTTCAATATTCACTTTTTTAGGTTTGCTATGAATAATTTCGGTTAGCATTTGGTGATAGGGTTCAAAAGTATTTAAATTTTTATGTCCTCCACCAATTACGGTATGTAGAGTTGTTGTTTTAGGGTTAATACGAGAGAGTTTTACACTTGTTTTGTAAGGAATAAGGCGGTCATCGGTTCCATGAATAATGTGAATCGGGCACTTCACATATTTTAACCATTTATAGGTTGGCATGGGGAATTTAATGAGCAAAGACAAAGGCATAAAAGGTATATACTTTTTCGCCACCTTACTTAAACTATAATAAGGAGCATCTAAAATTAACATTCTCGGGTTATTCATTGAAGCTAACTTAGTTGCAAAACCGGAACCCAAAGACCTACCATAAAGAATGATGTATTTTTCATCAACCTTGTCCTTAAGCCTATTGTATACAACTTGCATGTCTCGTTTTACAGCTTTTTGTGTTCTTCGACCGGTACTCTTACCAAAGCCCCTATAATCAACCATCACTACGTCATACCCATGCCGTGTGAAATCAACCGCAAACTTACCCCAACCTTTAATGCTTTTTGAATTTCCTTTTAGATAGAACACCACCCCTTTAGGATCTTTGGCCATAAAACGAAGACCGTTAATGATAGCTCCGTCTCTAGTTTCAATATTGTATTCTTCCGTTTCCTGATTTTCGTAGTAGAATTGAAAATCTTTAGAAAGTTTTTCAGGTTTGAATAAAAAATAATCTTGAAAAAAATAAAGTAATAAACTTATTACTAAATAAATTCCTGCGATTAGTATTAGAATGTAAAGCCAATATGGCATGCCAACTATTTTTTTGAAAATACAAAAAATATTAAGAATTAGATTTTAATAACAATAAACTACCTTTAAAGTGTAACGTCTAGATTAATATACAGTCTTATTTACATCATCAATCAACTCGTCAAATGGAAACTACTGCACAAAAACCAACAACTTTTAAAAGAATTGAAATTATTGATGCCCTTAGGGGTTTTGCACTAGCAGGAATAGTTTTCTGCCATATGTTAGAGAACTTTGTCGCCGCTCCTTTACCAATGAGCGTTATAGAAACAATGACACCTTCAGTTTTAGATCAAATTATAGATGGGTTGGTTAGTTTCTTTTTTAGAGGTAAATTCTTTGCGCTTTTCTCTTTCCTCTTCGGGTTAAGTTTTTTCATTCAAATGGACAATAGCAGTAAACGTGGTTTAAATTTTGGAGGACGTTTTTTTTGGCGTTTAATTATTCTATTTGCTATTGGATTTATTCATAGCATGTTCTACAGAGGTGATATCTTGACGCTCTATGCGTTTTTAGGTGTTTTTTTAATTCCATTTTTTAATATTAAAAACAAATGGATTATTGGTTTTGCAGCGCTGTTATTTCTTGGTCTCGGCAGATTTATTGTTTTTTATTTTACAAATGGTGAAGGCTTATTGATGAAAGAAGAATTAAGCCCTGAGAGTCCATTTATTGCTGCATACTATGAAGTGTTACAGAATGGTACATTGAGTGAAGTTTTTACCTCTAATGCGATTGAAGGTAACTTGAGTAAAGCTGAATTTCAATTTGGAGTTTTCTCGAGAGGGTATTTAACCTTTGGATTTTTTCTTCTTGGGCTTTTTATTGGAAGAATAGAATTTTTCAAAAACTATCTCTCAGAAACAAAGCTCACCAAACAGCTTTGGGTAGGTGCTTTAATTCTTCTAGGGGTGTCTATTGCTGCCATGGTTGCGACTTTTACAGCTATGGGGCCAGATGTTCAATTCAACTCTTGGACATCAATGCTAGGCCTTACATTTTTTGATTTAATGAATGTTTCTTTGACGGTTTTAATTGTAGCACTTTTTGTTATTCTTTATAAAAAGAGCAAATCACAAAAGTTCTTAGAAAAATTTATTCCTTACGGAAAAATGGCCTTGACCAATTATTTCTTACAAAGCGTAATAGGAACTTTTATTTTCTTCGGTTGGGGTCTTGGATATTTAACCAAAATACCCAATACTTATGTTTTTTTGATGGCTTTAGTAGTGATCGCAGGACAAATGTGGCTTAGTAAATTATGGCTAAAGCACTTCTATTATGGGCCTTTAGAATGGATTTGGAGAAGTTTAACTTATTTTAAGGTAATGCCCTTGGTAAGAAACTCAAAAAATTAAACGATGGCTATCAAAAAAGTAATAGTCCATCGTCAATCCTTTAAGTTATTTATAGTCCGCTAATATAACTTCCGTACATATCTTTAAAACGAACACCGTCTGACATGCGGTATTTGCTTAATTTTTTATGTGCCACAAGTCCCCAAAGCACTAGTTCTTTAATAAAATAACTGTCCTTTTTATCTAAATTAGGATGATGTTCTTTTAATAATTGATTTAATGGGCTAACAGCGTCTAGTTTTCCTTTATACTCTGAATCACTGTCATCATCAAGTAATTCTAGAGCCTCTTTATCAAAGAACCAAGAAACCAACTCATCGTATGGGGTTTCGGCGTCTTTGCGTTCCAACTTATTTATCTTGGGAAAAATGGTAGGAAATATGGTTTTAATAGCATCTTCCATGAGGTTTTCGGCAACAAATGCAGCTCCTTCCTGTTCCCCTTCATAAACCAGTTCTATTTTACCAGTTATAGCTGGTATCACTCCCATAAAATCACCTAATCTTATACTAGTATCTTGCTCCCCTGATTTTAAAATTCGACGTTCCGCAGTACTCAATAAGTTTTCAAAAGCTGTAATACTCATTCGTGCGCTCACTCCACTTTTTGCATCAACATATTCACTATCCCTAGCTTCAAAACTTATTTGCTCTAATAAATCCATCGCTAATTCTGGTACATGCACTAAATCAGATTGTCGTAAATCTAAATTGGCCTCTTGTTTTGTGATGCGTTTCGCTATCTCAATATCCTCAGGGTAATGTGTCAATATTTGAGAACCTATTCTGTCTTTTAAAGGCGTTACAATACTTCCTCTATTTGTGTAATCTTCAGGGTTGGCAGTGAATATAAATTGCAAATCTAATGGCAATCTTAATTTGAAACCTCTAATTTGTATATCACCTTCCTGTAATATATTAAATAACGAAACCTGAATTCGAGCTTGTAAATCAGGTAATTCATTAATGACAAAAATACAACGGTTTGCTCTTGGTATCATACCAAAATGGATTACACGATCATCAGCATAACTTAATTTTAAATTGGCAGCTTTTATTGGATCTACATCTCCTATTAGATCTGCCACCGTTACATCTGGTGTAGCTAATTTTTCATAAAAACGTTCGTTACGATGTAACCAAGAAACTGGCGTGTCCTCACCCTTTTCTTTAATTATTTCAATAGCAAAACGAGACATGGGCGATAAAGGGTCATCGTGAATTTCAGAGCCCTCAACCACTGGTATATATTCATCTAATAAGTTCACCATTAGTCTGGCTAAACGGGTTTTTGCCTGACCTCGTAATCCTAACAAATTAATATTATGACGAGAAAGTATAGCTCTTTCCAATTCTGGAATTACAGAATTCTCATAACCCCACACGCCTTCAAAAACATTCTCGTTAATTTTAATTTTTTCAATTAAGTTGTTTCGTAACTCATCTTTGATACTCTTAGATTCGTAACCTGCAGTTTTTAACTGCCCTAATGTTTTAATCTTTTCTATTTTCATATTTTTTGCTCCAGGCAATTTATCCTTTTAATCTTTTTCTTCTATTATTCTCGTAATCTTCAAATATCATTTCTCCTAATCCTTTAAGACCCGTGTAAAAAGCTTTTCCTTTGTTAGCTTGGGTAAACTCTCTAATAAATTGCATTAAATAAGGATCTTCGGCAATCATAAATGTGGTTATTGGTATATGTAGTTTTCTAGCTTGCGAGGCCATTGCATAACACTTTTCTACAATATACTCGTCTAAACCAACACTGTTTTTGTAATACGTACCATCTGGCATTCGCAAGCAACTTGGTTTACCATCAGTTATCATAAAAATTTGTTTGTTGGTATTTCTTTTCCTACGAAGCATATCCATAGCAAGTTGCAAGCCAGCCACAGTATTAGTGTGATAAGGTCCTACTTTTAAATAAGGTAAATCTTTAATAGGAATGGGCCATGCGTCATTACCAAAAACCAAAATATCTAAGGTGTCTTTTGGGTATCGTGTGGTAATAAGTTCAGCTAAAGCCATTGCCACCTTTTTTGCAGGGGTAATCCGATCTTCACCATAGAGAATCATACTATGGCTAATATCAATCATAAGCACGGTACTCATCTGCGCTTTATATTGCGTGTCTTCAACAACCAAGTCTCCTTCATCCAACATAAAATTACCTATGCCGTGATTAATTTGTGCATTTTTAATGCTTTCAGTCATAGAAATTCTGTCTAAACCATCACCATATCGGTATTCTCTAAACTCACCTGTATGCTCATCGCCTCTACCAGATTTTCCCGTTTTATGATTTCCAGAACCACTACGCTTTATTTTACCAAAAATTTGATTTAAGGCTCGTTGACGAATCATTCGTTCTAATTTCGCCGTAATAGAAATACTGCCTTTACCACCACCTTCATCTCCTTGGTCTCCTTCCTTACCCATTTTACCTCCGCCATCTTCAAACTCCTCTCGTATATAACCCTTGGCCTTTAAATCTTCAATAAAATCTTCAATGGTGTAATCATCAGAAGTTAATTCGTACTCTTTATCCAATTCTCGTAACCAGTCAATAGCTTCATCAAAATCACCTGAAGTATGTGTTATCAGTTCTTGAAAAATTTCAAAAAGCTTATCAAACGGGGATAAATTAGGAGCTTCGTAAGGAGTGAAACGAAAGCCCTTTCTCATATTTATAGCCATTATATAAAATTAACACATTCTGTATTGATGACCTTTTCTTTAAAGAAACCTTAACGGTTTCGTTTAAGTTTGTAATAATGAATCAACATTTATGTTTAGGATTTTACAAGACAAAACCTTTGTGGGTCAATGAACAATTTGGTGTCACTCAATTTGAATTTCCTGACATTAATTTTAATAATTTTCAAGCTTCACCAATTCCAGAACGTCTGCGTCTAGGACACAAAATGGAACATGTTTTTGAACAATTCATCGAGTTTTCCAACGAATGGGAATTACTTGCAAAGAACCTTTTAGTTGATAAGGGAAACTTGAGGGTTGGAGAATTAGATTTTCTAGTTCGCCATGAATTCAGTAAAATCAGCTATCATATTGAATTAGCCTATAAATTTTACATCATTAATCCTGAAATTACAGAACCTATTCACCGCCTAATGGGGCCAAATAGACGAGATATGTTCTACACTAAACTCGACAAACTAAAAAACAAACAATTTCCATTACTCTTTAACGAAGAACTCCATGAAGAGCTTAAAAGTATACAATTGAATCTTGACACAGTTCAACAACAAGCATGTTTTAAGGCACAATTGTTTTCTCTCTACGGTACAAGTTCAACTTCCATAAGACCCTTAAACAAAAATTGTATTGAAGGAAGATGGATCAGGTTTGATGATTTTAGTACTACCGAATTTAATAAGTGGGAATATTATCTTCCTTTTAAGCAAGAATGGGTCATGGCTCCATCTGAAAATCGAGGGTATGTTTCGCATTACAATATATTACTTGATATTAATCTTAGAATGCTCCAAGAGAATGCGCCAATGCTTTGGATAAAAAAATCTGGTGGTATCTTAGAGAAGTTGTTTGTAGTTTGGTGGTAGGGGTTATTAGCTTAATTTTAAATGCTATTTTATATAGTTCTGATTTACAACACATTACCCTAAATCAAATTAATTTAAGAATACGATACACCGAAAAAGAATTGTAAATTTTCAACAGCAAATCGTACCTTCAATAAAAATAGTATGAAAAAACAGATTTTAATAGCACTCTTTATTTTAACGTTAATCAACGAAAGTAAAGGACAAGAAACAACAACAAATAAAACTTTTAATTCATTTGTGGAATGGAATTTTGGTGTAGCCTTAATAGGGGATGATCTTGGTATTGATGGTATTTTTCCAGGCACTTCAGTACTATGGGGAAGAACCTACATTAGTAAAAATGACATTATTTTTGAATATCAAGCAGGTTTTGCTCTACCGTCTCTAGTTACAGGCAAAATAGGAGTTGGTCGAAAATTTAAGAATACCCAAGTAGTTCTTGGGGTTCGACCTTTTCCTTTTAACACTTATTTGCAGTCAAGTTTCACCAATAAGAAAAAAGGATATTGGATTATTTCGTTGGAATATAACCCGCTAGATTCTGGCTCGGACATATCATTCGAATCAAAAGCAATATTAAACTTTGGTTATAGATGGCATATAAACAAAAAGTGACTATAAGCTAATTCACGATGAATAACTGATGAAACTATTTTTTTCTTGTTCTTAACTCCGCTTCAATATCTTTTAAGCTAAATCCTTTAGCTTGAAGTAAAATCAAATAGTGAAATAACAAATCGGCACTCTCATATAAAAATAAATCATCGTTGTCGTCTTTGGCTTCAATTACTGTTTCAACAGCTTCTTCCCCAACTTTCTGAGCTATTTTATTAATCCCTTTTCTGAAAAGAGAAGCCACATAGCTTTCATCATTTGCGATGTTAGATTTTCTCGAAGCTATAATACCTTCTAGTTCTGACAGAAACCCAAAAGAACTCTCATTTGTTTCATTCCAACAAGTATCAGAACCAGTATGACAAGTAGGCCCTTGGGGTTTAACTTTAATTAACAGCGAGTCGTTATCACAATCTACTTTAAAATCTACTAGAATTAAAAAATTACCACTCTCCTCCCCCTTAGTCCATAATCTCTGCTTACTACGACTAAAAAAAGTGACTTTTTTAGTTTCTTGTGTTACCCCAAATGCTTCTTCATTCATATACCCCAACATGAGTACATTTTTTGTAGTAGCATCTTGAATAATTGCCGGAATTAGTCCGTCTTGGTTTTTATTAAAATCTATTTTCATATTCGTACAGGAATACCGTCCCTTTTTAATTGATTCTTCAAATCTCTTATCTCAATTTCTTTAAAATGAAATACACTGGCAGCTAATGCGGCATCTGCCCTTCCATTTATAAAAGTATCAGCAAAATGTTGCATAGTGCCCGCACCACCGGATGCAATTATTGGTATATTTAATTCGTCAGACAAACGGGCCAAAGCTTCGTTAGCAAATCCGTTCTTTGTGCCATCATGATCCATTGATGTAAAAAGTATTTCTCCTGCACCTCTAAGCTCGACTTCCTTTGCCCATTCAAATAAATTCAATTCTGTTGGGACTTTTCCGCCCACCAAATGCACCTTCCAATTTCCTTCAATTTCCTTAGCATCAATTGCCACAACTATGCATTGTGAACCAAATTTTGCTGCCAATTCATTGATTAAATCAGGGCGCTTAACAGCAGAAGAGTTGATGGAAATTTTATCAGCTCCGTTTTTAAGTAAAATATCTACATCTTCAACAGCTGATATTCCTCCGCCCACAGTGAAGGGTATATTTAATTTCTCAGCAACGTTATAAACCATAGCAGCCAAAGTTTTACGTTTTTGTTCGGTTGCTGAAATATCTAGAAATACCAATTCATCAGCCCCCTCTTTAGCATAGCGCTGCGCTAGTTCAACTGGATCACCAGCATCACGTAAATCAACAAAATTCACCCCTTTAACGGTTCTGCCATCTTTAATATCCAAACAGGGAACTATTCTTTTTGTCAACATTTACTATTGGTTTTTAATATTTAAATCCAATCCGTCATAAAAACCAAGTTGTTTATTCTCAAGTTGTTTCACCCAAAAAGCTATTTGTCCAGTATGATAAGAGTAGTGCTCAACTACATGAAGAATGACTCCAATACCAGAAAAATGAAACCCTTGTACTTCTCTTTTCTTTAACCATTGTTCTGACGTAGCATTCTCAATAGTTGCTTTTGCATGTGCGATGGTATCAGAAAGCTTAATAAGTAACTCTTGTTTTGAAAAGCCCGAAGTTGTTTCAAATTCAAAATCTCTATTCCTAACATCTTCTTTTCCACCGAGTGATGAAATTGCATACTGTGTAATATTACCACATAAATGTAAAATCAAATTCCCAATACTATTTGATGAATCATTTGGCCTCAACCAGACTTGTTTTTCATTAATACTTTCAAAAGCTATAGCAATCATACGACTGCTTTCGTCTAATCGGTACATCGTATTCTCAACAAACTCTTTTATTGCTTCATTTTCCATATTCAGGATTCTAAAATGAATTGTTCTAATTGTTTTAAACTAATTCTATTTTCGTAAATAGCTTTACCTATAATTACGCCTTCACAACCTAAGGCATTTAGCTTAGGTAACTCATCAAATTCCGAAATACCACCACTTGCTATTAAATGAATCCCTATTTCTTCAAAATCTTCAACCCCTGCACCAGTAACACTAGTTTTATGAACCTTGGTTGCTTCTAACAGTTTGCTGTACAAATCAAATGAAGGACCTTCTAGCATACCATCTTTGGAAATATCGGTACATATCACGTATTTGATTCCGATTTTTTGATATTCTTGAACAAACGGAATTAATTTTTCGTTGGATTCTTCTTGCCAGCCTGAAACAGCTACTTTTTCATCTAATGCATCAGCCCCTAAAACTATTTTGTCAGTTCCGTAAACATTCAACCACCGCAAAAACGTTGTTCTATCTTTTACAGCAATACTTCCTCCGGTAATTTGTTGAGCACCAGCCTCAAAAGCAATACGCAAGTCATCATCTGATTTTAATCCTCCACCAAAGTCAATTTTTAATTTAGTTCTTGAAGCAATTTGTTCCAAAACTCTATGATTTACAATATGCTTTGATTTAGCACCATCTAAATCAACCAAATGCAAATACTCAATTCCATGGGCTTCAAAAGATTTAGCGACCTCTAACGGGTTTTCGTTATAAATCTTTTTTGTGTCGTAATCTCCTTTAGAAAGACGTACGCATTTACCATCTATAATATCTATTGCTGGTATTATTCTCATTAGCTATAGCTTAAGAAAGTTCATTAAAATTTCAGCTCCATATTCTCCAGATTTTTCTGGATGAAACTGTGTGCCATAAAAATTATTCTTGTGTAAAGCTGCGCTATAGTTCACTCCATAGGTGCTAATAGCACTTGTTTCTGCCGCTAAAGCGGCATAAAAACTATGAACTAAGTACACATAATCTTCTTTCAAATTGTTAAATAGTGGCGATTTTAGTTTTTTAATTTTATTCCAGCCAATTTGAGGGACTTTTACCCCTGAATCAAATTTTATAACGTCTACATCAAAAATTCCAAGACCTTTTGTTTTCCCTTCTTCACTTGAATTGCACATTAATTGCATACCAAGGCAAATACCTAAAACAGGCTGCTTAAGATTTGGAATTAAATCTTTAAGTCCACTTTTATCTAGTTTTTTCATAGCACTGCTCGCCTCACCTACGCCAGGGAATATAACTTTATCGGCTTTTTTTATAGCTCCAATATCATTGCTTAATTCTGCTTCAATCCCAAGGCGTTTAAAAGCAAATTTTATGCTCTGAATATTACCAGCACCATAATCAATTATTACCAAATTCATTTACAACATCCCTTTTGTTGATGGTAAAACCATCTTTTCAACATCACGTTTAACAGCCATTTTAATTGACTTTGCAAAAGCTTTAAAAATTGATTCAATTTTATGGTGTTCGTTTTTTCCTTCAGCTTTAATATTGAGATTAGCTTTTGCACCGTCACTAAATGATTTAAAAAAATGATAAAACATTTCGGTAGGCATATCGCCTACCATTTCGCGTTTAAAATCAGCATCCCAGACTAACCAATTTCTTCCTCCAAAATCAATTGCTACCTGTGCTAAACAATCGTCCATAGGCAGGCAGAACCCATAACGCTCAATACCTAATTTAGTGCCCAATGCCTCATGAAATACTTCTCCTAAAGCAATAGCCGTATCTTCAATGGTATGATGCTCATCCACTTCTAAATCACCATTGACATGTAGTTTCAAATCCATTTGACCATGTCGTGCTATTTGATCTAGCATATGGTCGAAAAATGAGAGCCCTGTTTTGATATCGCTTTCACCTGTTCCATCTAAATTTAATGAAACTCGTATGTCTGTTTCCTTAGTTTTTCTATGGGTTTCTCCAACACGAATTGAAAGTTTTAAAAATTCATAAATGCTTTCCCAGTCATTGGTTTCCAATAAGATATAGTCAGAAAGGTCAGTCTTATCAACTGTTATTTCTTCGGCACCTAAATCAATTTCGTCATGAATAAATATCCCTTTTGCTCCTAAATTCTTAGCCAATTCCATATCAGTCAAACGATCACCAATTACAAACGAATTTACCAGGTCATATCCTTCCGTCAGAAAGTGTTTTACCAATCCAATTTCGGGTTTTCTAGTATTAGCGTTTTCGTGAGGAAAAGTTCTGTCAATTAATACTTCGTCAAAAAACACGCCCTCATTTTCAAAAGATTTCAAAACAAAATTATGAACTGGCCAAAATGTTTCCTCTGGAAATGAAGCTGTTCCTAATCCATCTTGATTGGTTATCATCACCAATTTGAAATCTAGTTCTTTGGCAATTCTTCCCAAAAAAGTAAAGACTTTAGGATAAAACTCTAACTTTTCAAAACTATCTAATTGATAATCTACAGGAGGTTCTTTGGCTAAAGTTCCATCACGATCAATAAACAATACTTTCTGTGCCATTACTTAATTGCTTTAAGTGCATTTATAAGTTTTATATTTTCTTCTGGTGTACCTATAGTAAATCTTAGGGTGTTATCGCATAAGGGTTGTTTACTTCGGTTACGGATAACAATTTCCCTTTCTAGCAATTGATTATAGCGCTTATTAGCATCATCTACTTTAACTAATAGAAAATTTGCTTCACTACTATAAATAGTTTGAATAAAAGGTACTTCTTCCAAAACATTTTGCAGATGCGACCGTTCGTTTAAAATTTCGGCCACCTGATTAGCAACTTCAGCCATATTTAAAACCCCTTTAATAGCCTGATTTTGAGTCAGTATATTAACATTATAAGGAGGTTTTATCTTCTTTAGTAAATTTATTATGGCTTCTGATGCGTAGCACATACCTAATCGAATTCCGGCCATGCCATATGCCTTAGATAATGTTTGTGTAACAACCAAATTAGGGTATTCATTAAGACAGTCAATCCAAGATGTGGTGCTAGCAAAGTCTATATAGGCCTCATCGATAACCACTAAACCTTTAAATTCCCTAAGAAGGATTCTAATTTTGTTCTCATCAATCAAATTACCGGTAGGGTTATTTGGTGAACACAAGAAGAGTAATTTCGTTTTATCATCAACGTTGGAAACGATGGTATCAACATTAGGCTGGAAATCAGAGTTTAAAAACACCTCTCTGTTCTCGATATCATTAATACCCGCTAAAACCTTGTACATTCCGTATGTTGGAGGCAAAGTTATAATGTTATCCGTTTTTGGTTCGCAAAATACCCTGAATAGTAAATCTAAAATTTCATCACTACCATTACCTACTAATATTTGTGATTCTTCAATATTTTTTTGGTTCGCAAAAATTGATTTTAAACTTCGCTGATGTGGGTCTGGGTAACGATTAACACCATTGCTATTTGGATTTTCATTTGCATCTAGAAATACCATTTCAGAACCCTTTGAAACATACTCATCACGAGCTGAAGAGTAAGGTTTTAAACCCTTTATGTTTTCTCTAGTTATATTTTCTAAATTGAAACCCATCTTACTCTTTTAAACTTTTTAATCGTAAGGTTACAGCATTCTTATGTGCTTGTAAACCTTCAGCTTCAGCCATAATCTCAATGGTACTGCCTATTTGTTGAATACCCTCTTTTGTTATTTTTTGAAAAGTCATACTCTTTAAAAAGCTATCTAAATTCACACCACTATATTGTTTTGCATAGCCATTAGTTGGCAAGGTATGATTAGTACCTGAGGCGTAATCGCCTGCGCTTTCAGGAGTAAAGTTTCCAATAAAAACAGATCCCGCATTGAAAGTGTTCTTTAAATAGAATTCTTCATTCTGAACACAAACGATATAATGCTCAGGACCATATTCATTAATTAAATCAATAGCAGTTTTATCATCTTCCACATAAATCAATCTACTATTGGCTATTGCTTTTTCTGCAATCTCTTTTCTGGGCAAGTCAAAGACCTGTTTTACTATTTCTTCTTCAACCTTTAAAATGAGTTCTTTAGAGGTCGACACCAAAATAACCTGACTATCAATACCATGTTCTGCTTGGCTTAACAGATCAGATGCTACAAAGGCCGCATCTGCAGTATCATCAGCAACCACGAGAAGTTCGCTTGGCCCGGCAGGCATATCAATAGCAACACCATATTTAGTAGCTATTTGTTTGGCAACAGTTACGAATTGATTTCCAGGTCCGAATATTTTATAAACCTGTGGAATACTTTCGGTTCCAAAAGTCATTGCTGCAATAGCTTGGATTCCTCCAACTTTAAATATTTTAGTCACACCACATAATTGTGCGGTGTATAAAATTGCAGGATTTAATTTTCCTTCATTATCAGGAGGCGAGCATAGAACAATTTCTTTACAACCTGCAATGTTTGCAGGAACAGCTAACATTAAAATAGTGGAGAATAATGGGGCTGTACCACCAGGAATATAAAGGCCTACCTTTTGAATGGGCCTTTTTTCTTGCCAACAAAGCACACCTGGTTTTGTTTCAGCCTCTACCCTATTTGTTACTTGGGCCTTATGAAAAATTTCAATATTTGATTTAGCTAATTTAATAGCATTTTTTAAATCCTCAGAAACTAAATCTTTGGCTTCTTCTAATTCTGATGTAGTTACAAGAAAATTATCTAGTGATACGCTATCAAATTGTGAAGTGTATTTTCTTAAAATAGAATCACCTTCTTGTTGAACCTCATTAAAAATAGTATTTACTGTGGTCTCAATGGAAGCCACAGTGCTAGTTGGCCTTTTTAGGATTTTATTCCAATCCTTCTTATCTGGGCTGAAAATCTTTTTCATTACAACACCATTTTTTCAATTGGACAGACTAAAATACCTTCAGCCCCTGCGGACTTCAATTCATCAATTACTTCCCAAAAAGTATCTTTATTAATAACCGTATGAACCGAGCTCCAACCGGCTTCTGCGAGAGGCAATACCGTAGGGCTTCTCATACCAGGCAAAAGTTGTAAAATAGCGTCTAAACTATCATTTGGAGCGTTTAACAATACGTATTTCGACTGTCGTGCACGCAATACAGATTGAATTCTGAATTGGAGTTTTGATAAGAGAGATTTTCTGTCTTCACTAATTTGAGGTGAAACTGCTAATACTGCTTCACTTTTAAGCATTACTTCTACTTCTTTTAAACCATTTTTAAAAAGTGTACTACCACTAGAGACAATATCACAAATACCATCAGCCAATCCAATGTTAGGGGCAATTTCAACAGAACCATTAATAATATGCAAATCGGCATTAACTCCCTTTTGCTGTAAGTATTTTTTAACTGTATTTGGGTAAGAGGTTGCAATACGCTTACCTTCAAAGTCATCTACCGAGTTGTAGTTAACCGCCTTAGGAATAGCCAATGATACTTTACATTTAGAGAAATTTAGTCGCTCTACAATAGTAATACCCTCTCCCTTTTCAATCAGCACATTCTCACCAATTATGGCAATATCTACAACCCCATCTCTTAGGTATTGCGGTATATCACCATTTCGCAAATAAAACACCTCTAATGGAAAATTACGAGCTATAGCCTTTAATTGGTCTTTCCCATTATCAATCGAAATCCCAGCTTCCTTTAAAATTTTAAGTGAATCTTCATTTAGTCTTCCACTTTTTTGAATAGCAATTCTAATCTTAGTCATTTTTAAATTTTAATGTCCAAACAATCAAAAAGGATAAAAAACAAAACCCGTTTGATTGCTCAAACGGGTTTTTCTTATTTCGAAATACACAAAATATCCTTACCTCGCCTGAGCGTGAATATGGATATGATGATGTGTATTTAAATTTCTCATTACGGGGTAAAATTATAACTTAATTTCTTTACAAAAAAGCGAATTTTAGTTATTTCCTAAAATTAATGGAAGTCCTGAATCTCCTGAACCAACCACAATAACTTTAGAGTTTGGTGATTTTGAAAGCTCTAATGTGGCATCTATGCCTTTATCCTGTAGAATTTTATCAGTTAGAGAAGCGCTTAAAATACGGTTCGCATCTGCTTTACCTTGAGCTTCTATTGTTACTTTTTCTGCTTCTTTTTTTGCAGTGACTAAACGAAATTCATATTCTAAAGATTCTTGTTCTTGTCTTAACTTTCTTTCGATTGCTTCCTTAATAGTATTTGGAAGTGTTACATCGCGCACAAGTACTTCATTTAATTGTACATTTTGCTTATCTAAAATCTTTTTAGTTTCAGCAAAAATCTCATCTTGAATTGCATCTCTTTTACTTGAATACAATTGCTCTGGAGTATAACGCCCAACAACACTACGAGCAGCACTGCGTATTGCAGGTTTAATAACTCTATCCAAATAATTTTCACCTAGATTCTGATGTAAATTACCTAGTTCATTTGAGACTGGCTGATACCAAGCTGAGGCATCAATTTGAATTTCAAGACCGTTTGAAGAAAGTACTTTCATTTTTTCAAAAAGCTCCTGCTGTCTTACTTCGTAAACGTAGACCTTGTTCCAAGGAGCAACTAAATGAAACCCTTCACCTAAAGGCGGTTGATCAGTAACAACACCTCCGCCGAAGGTTCTATATAAAACCCCTGCCTCTCCGGAACCAATTGTGACGGCCGATTTTGAAATTAATATTATCACTAAAATAACAGCGAAAACTACTGGTAATGCAATTTTTGGTAATCTATCCATTTGTTCAATTTTTATAAAAGTCCATTATATTTTCTAATAAACCATTCCGCGGCTAAGGTAATAGCAATAATTGCTAACAACCAGCGAAAATCTATTAAAGATACTACATTTTTAGTGCTTTTTTGTGTTGGGGTAAATTGTGCCTTAGACAACAAAGTTTCAATAAGTTTATCAGTTTCTTCCGGATAAAAGGTTTGTCCATTATTACTTTGAGCTAAGCGCTTTAATTTATCAACATTAGAAGACGAAAATTGGCTTTCTAAATCAAAATCTAGAATAGTAAATCGCCCTTCTTTTGAAATATTTTCTTCATTTACTGTCACAACAAAACTATACACTCCTGCCTCTAAATCGTTTAAATCAGCTTCATACTCACCAGATTTGAGCAACAAGGGTCTTTCAAAATTCTCTGAACTATTTGATTTACTAAGCTTTAACTCAAGACTTGCACCGGAATCAAAATAATAGGTCTCATCAAAATACTTAGCTTTTAGAACAGTAGTTGCAATACCATCGTAAATTCTTTCATAATCCAACTCTAGTCTACTCTTTTGTTTAGAATCAGATAAATAAAACATAAGCTTACCAATAAAATTATCGAAAGCATCAAAATTAGAATTAGCCCTGTACGATTGAACTCGCCATTTCCAGAGACCTTCACCGAAAAGAATAGCCTCCTTGGCTTTGTCATCATTTATTACAAGAAACAAAGGCTGGTTTAACACAACTCCCTTTATTTTTTGAAAACTAATGGCTTCATAGGTTTTAGCTAGCGTAATTTCTCCTAATGTTGATTTTAAAGGAGGATAATCATCAAAGGATATACTACCAAGGTCAAATAAACCAAAAGCTTCATTTTTAGAAGGAACAATATCTTCGTTCTGATTGAATATTTCTTTTGAAAAACTATTTTGAACATTATTCAGAAACTGCCAGTCAGTCTTTGGTCCGGTAATGGTAAAAATACTTCCACCTTTCCTTTTAATAAAATCATATACCGATTGAAAATTTCTATTCGGCTGATATAATATAAATAAATCGGTGTCATCTAAGTCTATTTCCGAAATCTTTGGTTCAACAATAGTGACAGCCCTTTGTTCATTAACCTCAATTGCCTTTTTTAAGACTCCCATATCTGGGTGCTTTATTGATGAAATAATAGCGATGTTTGTTTTTTCATCAATAACTTCAACTACCAAATTCTTGAAATTGTTAGCAGTGTTTTTTTCGTTTTCAAGGGATTCAATTTGAACTCGAAGATTTTTAACTCCTACTTTTTTAGCATCAATTAGAGTTCGTAGGGTGATATTATTATTGGTAGCATCGAATGATACTGTATTACGATAAACTTCTTGATTATTGACTAAAATCTTAGCCTTAGTCTGAATGGCTTTTTTTCCTTCATAACTAATATTCATTTCAATGGGATACTTATTACCTAAAAAGGCATAATTATTATAGTTTATTTGCCCTATTCGAATATCTTCATAAGCTGTGGTATCACCCAGTACAATTGGGTAAATATTAAGTTGATTTTTTAAGTTTTGAAATTCATAATCGGAACCTAGAGTCTGATTACCATCCGTTAATAGGATTAAGGCCCTATCATTTTGATCACTAACTTCATTTAAGGTTGAAAGTGCTTTAGCAATATTGGTTACGGGCTCTTTAAAAGTAAGACTATCTATTTCATTCAATTTTTCACCAAAGGAATAAGCAAAAACATTAAATCGTTCTAAAATTGATTTATTTTCTATGATATTATTTAAACTACTTTCGACTATTGGTCCAGCATTAAAAGAATTTATTGATGTAGAATTATCAATAGCTATAATTAAATCCGCTTTTTCAATATAAAAACTGTTTTTTACAAATTTTGGGTTAATTAGAAGCACTAGTAAGGCAAAAACCATCAAAAATCGCAAAAAACCTAGAAGCAGATTTGTTGAATTTCTTTTCTTTTTAAAAAAGTATTGAAACCACGCAAATACTAAAGAAACTAAGGCCGCTAAAAAGAGAAATACTACCGTCGTTATTTGCATGAAAAAATCATTTGACTTGTTGTAATGTTATGTCAGCATCCCGCCATCAACATTTAAAACTTGACCTGTTATGTATGCAGATAAATCAGAAGCTAAAAACAAACAAGCATTAGCGACATCCTCAGGGCTACCTCCGCGTTTTAATGGAATACCATCACGCCATCCTTGCACAGTTTTTTCATCTAGTTTATCCGTCATTTCTGTTTCAATAAAACCTGGGGCAATAGCATTACATCTAATGTTTCTTGAACCTAGTTCCAATGCTACTGATTTAGTGAAACCTATCATTCCTGCTTTTGAAGCTGCATAATTGGTTTGACCAGCATTACCCTTAACACCAACAACGCTACTCATATTTATAATAGAACCTTTGCGTTGTTTAAGAAAAGTACGTTGCACAGCTTTAGTCATATTAAAAACAGACTTTAGATTAATTTCGATTACAGAATCAAAGTCATCCTCACCCATTCTCATTAATAGATTATCTTTTGTAATACCTGCATTATTAATTAAAACATCTATTCCTTCAAAATCTTCAAGAACAACCTTTACAAGTTCTTCGGCTGCTTCAAAACTTGCAGCGTTACTTTTATAAGCCTTTGCTTTTACCCCTAAAGCAGTAAGTTCTTTTTCTAATGCTAGTGCTGGCCCTTCACTTGAACTATAAGTGAATGCTACATTGGCACCATTTTGTGCAAAAACTTTAGCTATTCCCATTCCTATTCCTCGGCTTGCGCCAGTAATAATCACGTTCTTATCTTGTAATAAATTCATAATGAAAATTTGTTGGTGGTTATCCAAATATAAGTGTTGCTATTTTTTAAAGACATAAAAAATCCCGAAAAATTCGGGATTTATAATAGTTTTAACGGAATCTTATGCCATCATTTCTTTGACTTTCAAGCCAATCTCAGCTGGTGAATCTACAACATGGATTCCACATTCTGACATTATTCTTTTCTTAGCTTGAGCAGTATCATCACTTCCTCCGACAATAGCTCCAGCATGACCCATAGTTCTTCCGGCAGGTGCAGTTTCTCCAGCAATAAAACCAACAATTGGCTTTTTGCTTCCACTCTCTTTATACCAATTTGCTGCATCAGCTTCTAATTGACCGCCGATTTCCCCAATCATTACAACACATTCGGTATCTGGGTCATTTATAAGCATTTCAACTGCTTGTTTGGTTGTGGTTCCAATAATTGGATCTCCACCAATACCAATTGCAGTTGTAATACCTAATCCTTGTCGGACTACTTGGTCAGCTGCTTCATAGGTTAATGTTCCTGATTTTGAAACGATACCAACATTTCCTTGTTTAAATACAAAACCAGGCATGATTCCTACTTTAGCCTCACCAGGAGTAATTACTCCAGGACAATTAGGGCCCACAAGAGTACAATTCATATTTTTTATATAGTTATTCGCCTTTACCATATCGGCAACAGGAATACCCTCAGTAATTGTTATGATAACTTTTATTCCTGCGTTAGCTGACTCCATAATAGCATCTGCGGCAAAAGCAGGCGGAACAAAAATAATTGAGGTATCAGCTCCGACTTTTTCAACAGCTTCTGCAACTGTATTAAAAACTGGCCTATCAAGATGTTGTTGACCGCCTTTACCAGGTGTTACACCACCAACGATATTGGTACCGTACTCAATCATTTGTTCGGCGTGAAAAGTACCTTCACTACCCGTAAACCCTTGAACTATTATTTTAGAATCTTTATTTACTAAAACACTCATAATTATCTCTTTATTAACGCTTGCAAAAATAGCAGTTTGAGTTTCAATTGTAAAACAAACTACCGTCTATTTCTTTTCTAATTTTTTTAAAATGGATGGCATATTCTTAATTGTTGCTAACTCCCGCATTTTATGACGGGCCTCAACCGCAGGACTACCAAAATATGTCTTACCACCTTCAAGTGAATTCGCCACTCCTGATTGTGCATAAACCACAGCCCCTTTACCAATAGTAATACCACTTATTACACCCACTTGACCCCATAAAGTAACCTCATCTTCTACCACTACACAACCAGCGATACCTGTATGAGAAGCAATTAAGCATTTTTTTCCTAAAACAGTGTCATGGCCAATTTGAATTTGATTATCAAGTTTTGTGCCCTCGCCAATGGTTGTATCACCAGTCACTCCTCTATCAATTGTGCAACTTGCACCGATATCAACACTATCTTCAATAACTACTCTACCACCTGAAATCAACTTATCATATCCTTCTGGACGCTTCTTATAATAAAAAGCATCAGCACCTAAAATAGTACCTGCATGAATAACTACATTATTACCAATTACACAATCATCGTATATTGAAACGTTGGCATGTATAACACAGTTATCACCAATTACGACATTGTTTCCAATAAAAGCGTTGGGTTGAATTATTGTCCCATTACCAATTTTTGCTGTTGGAGAAATTGACGAACCTGAACCACTAAAGGGCTTGAAATGTTTTGTGAGCTTGTTAAAATCTCTGAAAGGGTCATCGGAAATTAAAAGAGCTTTACCATCAGGGCAATCCACTTCTTTATTAATTAGAACTATAGTGGCAGCTGAATTTAATGCTTTATCATAGTACTTGGGATGGTCTACGAATACAATATCACCAGGTTCAACCATATGAATTTCATTCATACCAAAAACCGGAAAGTCAGATTCCCCCACTAACTTGGCAGAGATTAAATCGGCAATTTCTTTTAATGCATAGGTTTTAGGAAACTTCATTGAGTATTTACTCCTTAACTCTTTCTAAATATGCTCCTTTTTCAGTATCAATCTTAATTTTATCTCCCTCATTGATAAAAAGAGGTACATTGATTCTTGCTCCGGTTTCTACCGTGGCTGGTTTCGTAGCATTTGTAGCCGTATTTCCTTTAACACCTGGCTCTGAATGTGTTACTTCAAGTATAACACTAGCTGGCATTTCTACAGAAAGTGGCATACTATCTTCCGTATTAAAAAGAATTCTCACTACTTCTCCTTCTTTTAACAAATCAGGAGCATCTAATGTCTCTTTCTGTAAAGTTATTTGATTGTAGTCATCAGTATTCATAAAATGAAAGGTGTCACCTTCTGGATATAAATATTGATAAGATCTTGTTTCAACTCTTACATCGTCAATTTTATGCCCAGCGGAAAAAGTATTATCAATCACCTTACCTGTGGTTACACTTTTTAATTTAGTTCTTACAAAAGCTGGTCCTTTACCGGGCTTTACATGTAGAAACTCTATAATTTTAAAAATATCATGATTATACTTAATGCATAATCCCTTTCTAATATCTGAAGTACTTGCCATAATTAATTTGAACTAAAATATCCTTTCATTATCCCTCTTTGGGAATCTCTAATAAATTGTAAAATTTCATCTCGCTCTGGCGTTGCCTCCATTTCAGCCTCAATAATTGATGCTGCCTGCGAGTTGTTATAATTTCTTTGATACAAGATTCTATAAATATTTTGAATCTCACGAATTTTATCTGATTGAAAACCTCTCCGTCTTAATCCTATCGAATTAATACCTACATATGAAAGTGGCTCTCTAGCCGCTTTTACAAAAGGAGGTACATCTTTTCTAACAAGTGAACCGCCTGTTACAAAGGCATGTTTGCCAATAGAAACAAATTGATGCACAGCAACCATGCCAGCTAAAACAACATTTTCTCCAATAGTTACATGTCCTGCCAAGGTAGAATCATTACTAAAAATACAACCATCACTTACAAAACAATCGTGTGCAATATGGCAATAAGCCATAATCAAACAATTATCTCCTATAACTGTTTTCATTCTATCAGCAGTACCCTTATTGATTGTAGCGCATTCCCGTATCGTGGTATTATTACCAATCTGAACGGTAGTGTCTTCACCTTGATATTTTAAATCTTGAGGAGGAGCTGAAATAACAGCGCCTGGAAAAATATTACAATTTTTACCTATTCGTGCCCCTTCCATGATGGTGACATTTGAACCAATCCATGTTCCTTCGCCAATAGTGACATTATTATGAATTGTCGTAAATGGTTCAATCACTACGTTTTTAGCGATTTTCGCACCGGGATGAACATATGCAAGAGGTTGATTCATTTTAGTTTCCTTTTACTTTAACAATTTGAGCCATAATTTCTGCTTCAGAAACTAATTTTCCGTTGGCATAAGCCCTGGCCTGCATTTGACATAGTCCTCGTCTGATTGGAGATATTAAGTCTAACTTGAATATTAGTGTATCACCAGGTACCACTTGTTGTTTATATCTAACATTATCAATCTTTAAAAGATAAGTCAAATAGTTTTCAGGGTCTGGAACAGTACTTAAGACTAAAATTCCACCGGTTTGTGCCATTGCTTCTAATTGCAAAACACCAGGCATTACGGGTGCCCCAGGGAAATGACCTACGAAAAATGGCTCATTCATAGTGACATTTTTCATGCCTATGACGTGCTGATCAGAAAGCTCTAAAATTTTATCAACCAATAAAAATGGAGGCCTATGCGGTAACATCTCCATAATGGCAGTTATATCCTTAAGTGGCTTTGCGTGCAAATCAACCTCCGGAACATAATTACGTTTTTCTTGCTTTACAATTTTTTGAAGTTTTTTAGCAAACTGTGTATTTACAAAATGACCAGGTTTGTTAGCGATTACTTTACCTTGTATACGAGTACCTGCAAGCGCCAAATCTCCTATAACGTCAAGTAACTTATGCCTTGCCGCCTCATTGGGTTGATGCAAGGTTAAATTATCTAAAATTCCATTAGGCTTTACAGATAGCTTCTTTTTATCAAATGCTTTCTCCAATTTTTTCATGGTAGACTCAGAAATCTCTTTATCTACATATACAATAGCATTATTTAAATCACCTCCTTTGATTAAGCCATGTTCCAATAACATTTCTAATTCATGTAAAAAACTAAAGGTACGTGCGTTTGAAATTTCAGTTTTAAAATCAGAAATGTGGTCTAAAGTAGCGTTTTGAGTACCTAAAACTTTGGTCCCAAAATCTACCATAGTTGTAATTTGGTATTCGTCTGAAGGTATGATTGTTATTTCGCTGCCAGTAGCTTCATCTTTATAAGAAATAACATTCTTTACAACGTATATTTCGCGTACCTGTTCTTGTTCAACGATGCCAGCATTTTCTAAAGCTTCAACAAAAAATTTGGAAGAACCATCCATAATCGGTGGTTCAGGAGCATCCAATTGGATTAAAACATTATCAATATCTAAACCAACTAATGCAGCAAGAACATGTTCTGAAGTTTGAATTTTAACCCCGTTCTTTTCCAAATTAGTTCCACGTTGCGTATTCACCACGTAGTTAGCATCTGCTTCAATGATAGGTTCCCCTTCTAAATCAACTCTTTTGAAAGCATAACCATGATTTTCAGGTGCCGGTGTAAAAGTCATAGTGACATTTTCACCTGTATGAAGTCCAACTCCTTTTAAAGTAACTTCCTTTGCAATTGTGCGTTGTTTATTTTCTGTCTTCACTGTCAATTTTCTTTTCTAAATCAGAAATTCGGTTAACAATTTTCGGTAAATTTTTAAAGTGAACATAAGACTTATTGTAATCACCATAGTTCAATGCTGGAGAGCCTTGTAAAACCTCATCATCTTTAACATTACGACCAATACCAGATTGAGCTTGAATTCTAACCCTATCCCCTATTGTAATATGACCAACAATACCAACTTGTCCACCAATTAAACAATTCTTACCAATTTTTGTAGAACCCGCTACGCCTGTTTGCGCAGCAATTGCGGTATGCTCACCAATTTCAACATTATGAGCAATTTGTATTTGATTGTCTAATTTTACTCCTTTTCTTAAGACTGTTGAACCTAAAGTAGCCCTATCAATAGTAGTGCCTGCTCCAATATCAACATTGTCTTCTAAAATCACATTCCCAGTTTGTGGAACTTTGCTATACTCTCCCTTTTCATTTGGTGTAAATCCAAATCCATCTGCACCAATAATAGCCCCACTATGTATAACACAACCATTACCAATGATTGACTCCGAATAAATTTTAGCACCTGCAAAAACTAAAACGTCATCTCCAATTGTAACATTATCGCCAATGTAGACATTTGGATAAACTTTAACGTTAGCACCCAATTGTACATTCTCACCCAAGTACGAAAAGGCTCCTAAATAAAAACCATCTCCGTAAGTTGCTGATTTAGAAACAAAAGATGGACTTTCAATACCAACTTTATTATTTTTTACCTGGTTGTAATACTCTAATAATTTAGAAAATGATTTATAAGCATCTTCTACTTTTATTAGTGTTGTGGTAATCTCTTGTTCAGGAACAAAGTCTTTATTAACGATAGTTATTGAAGCCTTTGTAGTATATATGTAAGAAGTATATTTAGGGTTTGCTAAAAAGGTTAAAGAACCTTTTTCACCCTCTTCAATTTTAGCAAGCTTGTGAACGGCTGTTTGAGGATTACCCTCAACCTCTCCTTCTAGAATACCTGCAATTTGGGTGGCTGTAAATTTCATTTTGGCAAAAGTAAGAAAATTTGTCAAACGCTTTCCTTAGGATAGCAAACATAGTATTTAGTAACTTTCTTCGACAAAGCCTTCAAACTAAGATGGTCAGATGCTTTTGCAACATCTGTCAATTTTTCATTTTTTCTTAAAATATTAATATTCTGCCGCTTTTCATTATACGCCATATTGCTTATTTCACCAGAAAAGACGAAATAATCTAACTCCGCATCTTGTAAACCATAATTGGTTTTAACCCATGACCGTTTTTCAGCTACTCGTTCAGGGTCTATTGCTTTATTTTTAATTTTAATCTCTAAGAGGTTTCTATCCAACAACATGGAACTGATTTTAGAGAGAATAAAATCCGAATGAAATTGCCATGACTTTAAAGCTGAAAGCACATCAACATCATCTAACATAGAAAACTGAATCAAAGTGTTATCATCAAAACTTTCGTTCTCGTTTCGTTTTAAAAAATAAACAAGTGCATTAGAGCATTCTAAAACACTACCGTCTTGAACCAAAAGCCTTGCTCTATTCATTAGCTTAATCAAAAGTTGTTCCGCTACTAAACCAGTTTTGTGCAAATAAACCTGCCAATACATGAATCTGCGAGCCATCAAAAACTTTTCTACTGAATATATCCCTTTTTCTTCAACAACAAGTTCACCCTCAAAAACATTCAACATAGTAATCATTCGCTCTGAACTTATATTCCCTTCGGTTACACCAGTATAAAAGCTATCACGCTTCAAGTAGTCTAATCTATCCATATCAAGTTGACTAGAAACCAGTTGGTTTAAGAACTTCTTAGGATGTTCACCTTTGAAAATTTTTATCGCTGTTGAAAGTGCCCCTTCATATTTTCTATTCAGTTGCTCCATAAACCGCAGAGATATGGTTTCATGGTCAATTCCGCCAACTAAATTATATTCCAAAGCGTGAGAAAAAGGGCCATGACCTATATCATGAAGTAAGATTGCCACAAGTAATCCATTCTCTTCATCTTCAGTTAGCAGTACTTTTTTAAATTTTAAAACTCGAATGGCTTGTACCATTAAATGCATGCTACCCAAAGCATGATGAAAACGAGTATGATGAGCACCTGGGTACACTAAAAAAGAAAGACCCATTTGCGAAATTCTTCTAAGTCGTTGAAAATAAGGGTCTGCTATAAGGTTAAAAATAAGTTCATTGGGAGTGCCAATAAAACCGTAGATTGGATCGTTAAATATTTTAAGCTTGTTGCGCTGCGCCAAGTCCGATGGAAATTTAGAAGAACAAAGATAAACTATATGAACACTATAACAATTCTTTGGGTCGATGATGAAATTGACCTATTAAAACCTCACATTCTTTTTTTACAAAATAAAGGTTATCAAGTAACCACTTCGCCTAGTGGTCAAGATGCCTTAGATGAATTGGCGGTAGGTAGTTTTGATATTGTTTTTTTAGATGAGAACATGCCTGGTCTTTCAGGATTAGAAACACTAAGTGAATTAAAAAAAATAGACCCTACACTACCAGTAGTAATGATTACTAAAAGTGAAGAGGAATACATTATGGATGAGGCTATTGGCAGCAAAATTGCCGATTACCTAATTAAGCCAGTGAATCCAAATCAAATCTTACTATCACTTAAAAAGAGTCTAGATAACTCACGCTTAGTATCGGAACGAACTACTGCTAACTATCAGCAAGAGTTTCGCAAAATAGCAATGGAATTGTCAATGGTCAATAGCCATGAAGGTTGGGCAGACTTATACAAGAACTTAATCTATTGGGAACTACAACTTGAAGAGATTGAAGATTCAAGTATGTTTGAAATATTGGAGTCACAAAAAACAGAAGCCAATAATCAGTTTAGCAAATTTGTAGATAAAAATTACCCGGATTGGTTTGAAGATGATGATGCTCCGGTACTTTCTCATAATCTTTTCAAAAAATGGGTAGTGCCCGAGTTAAAAGACAATTCCACGTTACTCGTTGTTGTAGATAATTTAAGATACGATCAGTGGCTTGCCTTTGAAGATGTGGTCACCAATTCGTACAAGAAAAAAAAAGAGTCTCACTACTTCAGCATTTTACCAACAGCAACCCAATATGCGAGAAATTCAATTTTTTCAGGGCTGACTCCATTACAAATGGAGAAACAACATCCTAATTGGTGGAAAAACGATACCGATGAAGGTGGTAAAAATTTATTTGAGGCCAACTTTTTAGAAGCACAGCTTAAGAGACTGAACCTTGATTTAAAATGGGATTATCACAAGATTAGCAGTTTAAAACAAGGTAAACAGCTAGTTCAAAACTTTGGTTCTCAAAAGGATAATGACCTCACTGTTATTGTATATAATTTTGTGGATATGCTCTCACATTCTAAAACAGAAATGGAGGTTATTAAAGAACTGGCAAGTAATGACAAAGCGTATCGATCTTTAACATTAAGCTGGTTTAAAAATTCACCTTTATTGGATATTATTCAGCAAGCCCAACAGATGGGTAAAAAACTAATTATTACAACAGACCACGGGACCATTAATGTAAAACAGGCATCTAAAGTAATTGGTGACCGCGAAACGAGTTTGAATTTAAGGTACAAAACAGGTCGCAGCCTTACGTATCAAGAAAAAGAAGTTTTGGCTGCTAAAGACCCAAAACAAATTCATTTGCCTAATATTAATGTAAGCAGCTCCTATATTTTTGCTAAGAACGACTTATTCTTCGCCTACCCCAACAATTACAATCATTACGTGAGTTATTACCGTAATACCTATCAACATGGAGGTATTTCCTTAGAAGAAATGATCATACCTTTTGTAGTTTTGGAGGCAAAATAGGGGTATGCCAGAATTTCAATTTAATAAAGAGGAACTTCAAGACATTGCAGCTAATCTAATAAGCTCGACTCAAAAGAGGTACTTTTGTTTCTTTGGCGAAATGGGTGCCGGCAAAACAACTCTTATTAAAGCAATTTTAGCGGAATTAGGTGTTAAAGATATTGGCCATAGCCCCACTTTTGGGTTGGTCAATGAATATGAAGACGCTCATGGGCAGCTTGTAGCCTATCATTTTGATTTTTACAGAATTGAAAATGAAGAGGAAGTTTATGATTTTGGTATTGAAGAGTACTTGAATCAAGAGATCTACACTTTTATAGAATGGCCCGAGCGAATACCAAATCTTATCCCGAAGGAATGCTTGAATATTAAACTACACTTTGTCGATGAAAATACCCGACGCATCGAATATTAATTCTTACAAATGATTTGCTAACATTCTTTTCATACATTCAGGTCGAGAAGATTCAGAACCGATAAAAGGGTATGAAATTCAGATAAAATGCATATATTATCGATGAAATGCAATTTTGCTCTAATTTTTTCCTACATTTGTCATTAATGAATTCATTTATTAACCCAAAAATTTTAGTACGATGAACACTAAAAAAGTAATTTTTGGAATCTTGGCCGTTGTAATGTTGGCTACTACTGCAGTATCAACTATTACAATTGATGATCAGGATACAGGGGTAGACAAAAGAAAAATAACCAAACCAGGTTCTAACAAATAGGTTTAGTTATTTGGATTTTTTTAATCCTAATTGAAATTAAAGGGCAACATACTAATGTTGTCCTTTTTTCGTTTTAGCCTATGTAAACCTAAATTCAATAATGAGTAGTAAAACTACATTTAACTTATTAGCTAAGAAAAGAATCATTATTGAATCCCTTGTGGCGTTTTTAATAGTTTTAGCTCCATTCATTTTTAAAAGTCATGAATATTGGCCTTCAAATGAAGACGCTGAAACTTTAAGTATTCTTGGGTTTAACATTGGTAAAGGTGGTTTTCAAACATTGGAGGTCCACGCATGGTTCCTAGTAGGGAAATTAATTCCAATTTATTTACTTGTAATATGGTTTTTCACCTGTAGGCATTGGTGGTATCACATCATTTTGATACCATTATTAATGTATACTTTTCAATTAGTCGAGAACTACGTTTCAGATGACTATATGGTTGATAGTGCTAATTTAATGTGGTTACTACCAATTTGTATTGTTGTTATTCCTTTTGTTTATTTCATTCGTTTAAAGCTTTATGACAAGCATGTTCATGGTATAGACTTAGATGCTATGGATGAAGAACTTACTATTCTAAAAGCAAAAGAGGAGCTCAGAAAAGAGCGCGAGAAGCTTGAACAACGAAAAGAAACCCTAGCGAAAAAAATGTAAATTTGTTTTATTGACTAGTACATAGTTTCAATTTTACATTACATGGACCAACCTTCTTCACCTTTTAGTAAACAACAATTATTACCACAAGAAGAAATGCTTGAGGTACTAAAGCAAAAAGGAGAACTCTTTATTGGTATCCCTAAAGAAAATCAGTATCAAGAAAAACGAATTTGTCTAACCCCTGATGCGGTTAACGCTATTGTGGCCAATGGACATCAAGTGATGATTGAAGCTGGTGCTGGTGAAGGAGCCAATTACTCAGACAAGGACTACACCGAAGCTGGTGCTCAAATATGCAACGATACTAAAAAAGTATTCTCGTGTCCCTTGATACTTAAAGTAGAGCCCCCTACCCTTGCCGAAATAGAATTATTGAATCCGCAAGCGATTATTATATCGGCACTTCAGATAAAGACACAATCAAAAAAGTACTTTGAGCAATTGGCTCAAAAACGAGTTACTGCTATTGCCTTTGAATATATAAGAGATGAAGATGGAAAATTTCCTGCTGTTAGATCTTTAAGCGAAATAGCAGGTATTTCTTCAATTCTTATCGCGGCAGAATTAATGGCCACGACCAATCAAGGTAATGGTTTAATGTTTGGTAATATTACTGGTGTACCGCCTGCTGAAGTAGTTATAATTGGTGCCGGTACTGTTGGTGAGTTTGCAGCAAGATCAGCGTTAGGTTTAGGCGCTAATGTAAAGATTTTTGATAATTCGCTTACCAAGCTTAGAAATATTCAAACCAACCTAAACCAAACGGTTTATACCTCCACCATTCAACCTAAAAACCTATTAAAGTCTTTAAAACGCTGTGATGTTGCAATTGGAGCAACAAGAGGTAAAGACCGTTCACCTGTAATCGTTTCTAAGACTATGGTCGAACATATGAAAAAAGGCGCGGTTATTATTGATGTTAGTATTGATATGGGCGGTTGTTTTGAAACCTCTGAAGTGACCAATCATAAAAAACCAACCGTTGAAAAATATGGCGTAATTCATTATGGCGTCCCTAATATTCCGTCTAGATATCCTAGAACGTCTTCCATATCTATTAGTAATATTTTTACACCTTATTTATTGAAAATAGGAGAAGATGGTGGTCTTGAAAACTCGCTAAGATTTGACAAAGGACTACGAAACGGATTATACATGTACCACGGAATTTTAACTAATAAGTCTGTAGGTGATTGGTTTGGTCTATCTTATAACGATATTAACTTTCTTATTTTTTAAATGGCATTTTTAAAACGCTTGGGCTGGTATTTAGTTGGACTTTCAATTGGCATTGTCTTTCTAACATTTTTTCTAAAGAAAAAATCTGAAGAAACTGGTTCTGAATTCTGTTATTTCCCCAATTGTAGAGTTTTAAAAGATTTAAGGTCAAAACCTATCTTTTATTCTGATAATGTTGTGCCCATTTTTGATAAAGATTCTATCATGTGGAGGTCTTTTTTTAAAGACGGTAGTATCGACTTTGGCAAAAGCGATACGAAGGCAACACCATGCAAATTATACTTTATTGAAAACGGAGAGCAGACTATAAAAGTTGAAAACTGTCCAAACGAAGTTAAAGTGGTGGAAATCTATTAAATTTTTCGTCTAACTTTTTCTCGTTTTAATAAATCTAATTCCCTTGATGTTTGACCAGCCACAGAGGTATTTTCCTCAGCCCTTCTTATCAAATATGGCATTACATCTCTTACAGGGCCGTAGGGAAGATATTTAGATACATTATAACCTTTTGATGCTAAGTTAAAACTAATATGATCGCTCATTCCAAAAAGTTGACCAAACCAAATACTATCGCTATTATTAGGAATCTGTCTTTGTTTCATTTGGTCCATGAGTTTATAACAACTCATTTCGTTATGAGTACCAGAAAAAATAGTGAATACGTCTAAATTATCAAGCATATAAACTACGGCCTCATCAAAATTTACATCTGTAGCATTCTTAGTTTCACAAATGGGCCTTTTATAACCCATCTCATCAGCTCTATCATTCTCTTTCTCCATGTAGGCACCACGAACCACTTTAATTCCAACTTTAAAGCCTTCTTTTTTAGCAAGTCCTGAAATTTTCTCAAGATAGTTAAGTCTATCCCATCTATACATTTGCGCTGTATTGAAAACAACAGGTTTTACTTTGTTATACTTACGCATCATTTCATAAGCTAATTCATCCGCTGCATCTTGAATCCAACTTTCTTCTGCATCAATCAACAAAGCAACATCTAAATCGTAAGCCTTTTTACATACTTTATCATAACGGTTTATCACACGTGACCATTCCTCCTTTTCGAGCTGCATCAGTTCTTGGTTTGAACTCACCTTTTCAAAAAGTTCAAATCTACCAAAGGCAGATGGTTTAAAAACTGCGAAAGGAATCGCATCTTTTTCTTTTACAAAATCAAGCACGCCCAAAATTTTAGATAATGCGCTGTCTAGTTGATTTTCAATCTGCTTGCCTTCCACAGAATAATCAAGAATAGAACATACTTTTGCTTTAAACATTTTGTCGATAATAGGTAAACAATCTTGTTCATTAACCCCACCACAGAAATGATCAAAAACCGTTGCTCGTATTAATCCTTCTACAGGTAATTTAGCGTTAATAGCAAAGTTGGTAACAGCGGTGCCAATTTTAACCAGAGGCTGATTGGCAATTAATTTGAATAAAAAATAAGCTCTTTCAAGCTCAGAGTCACTTTTAAGTTTAAAAGCGGTTGAAGTATCCTCAAAAATAGAGTTCATAATTACGATATTCTCAAAGAAACAAAGATAAGGTGCATGACAAGATGCTGCTCATTAAAATATATGTTTATTTTGTATCATATTTATATTTATGGATTCAGTTACGAGCAAGGCACATGAAATACATTTTGGCGATTTAGCCAAAGCGGCACTGCAACAATATTTGGCTCAAAATCAATATTCAAAGATATTTATACTTGTAGATGAAAATACGAATGAACACTGCTTAGACTTTTTCTCAGATATACATGGTAGCTCGGCTGAAACACCCATTATCATTAAAGCAGGAGAAGTATATAAAACTATAGAGACTTGTGTTACCGTTTGGAATGCCCTATCCAATATGGGTGGTGACCGAAAAAGTATGCTATTAAATTTAGGTGGTGGCGTGGTTACTGATTTAGGCGGTTTTGTGGCATCCACATTTAAACGAGGTATTGATTTTATCAATATTCCAACTTCACTTTTAGCTATGGTAGATGCCTCTGTCGGCGGTAAAACAGGAGTAGACTTAGGTGCTTTAAAGAATCAGGTTGGAGTTATTAATCAGCCTAAAATGGTTCTCATTTTTACTGAGCTTTTAGATACCCTAGAGCCAAGACAACTTAAAAGCGGGTTTGCAGAAATGCTTAAGCATGGGCTGATTGCTGATAAAGACTACTGGAATGAGCTTATTAGCTTGAATGAAAGTGATTATCATAATCATATTCAAAAATCCGTAGAAATTAAGAATAACATCGTTGAAAAAGATCCTACGGAACAAAACATTCGAAAAAAGTTAAACTATGGTCATACTTTAGGTCATGCCATAGAGTCTTATTATTTAGAACACCCCATCAAAGATACTTTGTTACACGGCGAGGCAATTGCTATTGGAATGATTTTAGAAGGATATCTTTCGCATAAGTTAACCGGAATGTCAAAAATTGAGTTAGATGAAATAAAGAATGTATTCTTATCTAATTATCCTAAAGTGAATTTTACTCAAGAAGACATTGGAATTATCATTGATTTATTGAAACATGATAAGAAAAACTCACACGGTAATATTAATTTCGTCTTACTAGAACAGATTGGTTCTGCTATAGTTGATATAAAAGTACCTGTCGAATTATTCAAAGAAGCATTCGCTTACTACAAAGAATAAAAGTTTCATATACTAATTTCTAACATTGACAACTCTTTAAATTGTAAAGCAGCAAAAATATTTAGTTTAGGTAGGTAAACCATAAAAAACCTACGATGAAACGAATTATTGTTGATTACAAGCGATTAGACCACGCAACAGCTGCTTTATTAATTGACTTATACCCTCATGGTTACGGTGATGACGACATCATTGTTTTAAAAAAACCAGGAGGCGAATTAGTTGAGGCTGTAGAAGTGAAAACTGATGACACCATCTATCTAGTAAAAATAAGTAAAAGCCTTTCTAATTTCATTTCAAATTTTGAAGAAACTATTGAGAAAGAGCTCAGAAATTCTCCAGAAAAGGAGATTTTAGAAAAAGAGATCGACGAGAATATAGATAATGATTTTGAGTCCTAATTCTTGTAAAGATCAACTAAACTAAATAACGCTCTTCAATTATTTTGAAGTGATGTTTTTGATGACCACTAATCATTAAACCAAGAGCTCGCACACTCATTGGAGTGCCACTAGCTTTGCCCATGCGATTTAGCGCATCTTTTTTAAAAGACTGAAATAAGGCAATCGTGGCTTTTCTAACAGTACTATATTCTTGAAGTATTTGGTTTTTTGATTTACCTGCAGCTTCACATTCGATAACGTATTCGTCTTGGTCGAAACCGCATAATTCCATTTTATCGTTTCGATAAAACCGTAATGCCCGGTATTGAAAAATACGCTCTGTATCGATAAGATGTATTAGAACTTCAGCAATGGTCCATTTATCAGGCCCATAAGAAAAATCAAGTTTACCTTCCTGTAATTGATTTATAAAATTATCCATAACAAGAAGTCCATTAGATAAAGACAAAAACAAATCTTCGTCCCCTAAGGCATCTATATAAGGCTTGTAATAAGGATGATATTCACTTTCAGGTAAATCAGAAGCCCGCATAACAAATCTCCTCTTTAGAGTTCGTTAAAAATGGTATGCATCAAACGTTTTTTGTCATTGATGCTTTCTTCTAATGAAATCATTGTTTCAGTTCTGCTGATACCCTCTATATCATCAATTTTAAAAATGATATTCTTAGCATGTGTAGTGTCCTTAGCTCTAATCTTACAAAAGATATTAAACTTGCCCGTAGTAATGTGAGCCACTGTAACGTAAGGTATTTCAGTTAAACGCTGCAAAACAAACTTTGTTTGGTGAGTTTTTTCTAAAAAGATTCCAACGTAAGCTATAAAAGAATAGCCCAGTTTTACATAATCAAGAGTTAAAGACGAACCTTTTATAATACCAGCCTCTTCCATTTTCTTCACTCGAACGTGAACAGTACCTGCCGAAATCAAAAGCTTTTTGGCAATATCAGTGAATGGTGTTCTGGTATTGTCAATTAACATATCTAAAATCTGATGATCAATCTCATCTAACTTTACCTTACTCATAATAGAATTATTTTCAACAAAATTAAGGAATAATAACATAATGTATAAAGTAATCCTGCTTTTTTTGAAAATTATGTAAGAAAATAGTGTCTTTTAACTATTTAGTTCTTTAATGGTAAATTTTAAACAGATTCAATGGTAAATACTTGAAAAAGCTTCCATTGTTTAAAGAATCTTTTAGTGAAAAAACATTCTATTTAATCCAAAACTCGATTGTAATTATCACAATTGTCATCAAATTAAAAGTAAAATAGTTCTATAAAATTTACGATCGTAAACAGATTTATTAAATTTCATTTAAATAATTTAATATCAATACTTTAAAAAATTTTAAATAAAGTATTACTTTAAATTTAAAGTATCTTATCAAGAATTAAATTTAAGATTATAAATTTCAAAATACTATTTTTGATATCCTAAAATTTACAATTGTGAGTAGTGATATTATCGAGCGGTTACAGCAACTTTTACAGCATTATAGCTTGAGCTCTTCCCAATTTGCGGATAAAATTGGCGTACCTAGATCGAGTATGTCTCATTTAATGTCTGGACGAAATAAACCTAGTCTTGATTTTATTCTTAAAGTAATCTCTAAATTTCCTGAAGTAAATCTTTATTGGCTAATAAATGGAAAAGGAGCTTTTCTGCCCAATCAAGATAAAGCACCCCCTGCCCAGCCAAAAACTGAAATCACAAAAAACAAAGATTTAGATAATGTCAAGAAAAAAGTTCGACAAGTAATGGTCTTTTATGAAGATGGAACTTTTGAATCTTATAATCCTTCAGAATAGGTTTTAATTACGCATCTTATTCCTTATTTTGCCTAGATGAAAAGAATTTACTTGGGAATTTTGATAATAACATTCATTTTTTCATGCAAAAACCCACCCCAAAGAAATTGTGTGGATTTCAAAACAGGAACTTTTGAATTTACAACAACAGTTGATGGAGATGAGGTGACTACTACTTTTGAGCGAACTAATGATATTGAAGTGGATTACTTTAAAGGCAGGCAAGATTCATCGACTGTAAAGTGGATTAATGATTGTGAATACATTTTAAAAAGAATCAACCCAAAAAGTAGAGCAGAAGAAAAGCCAATTCACATAAAAATTTTGACAACAACGAATAGTTCTTATACATTTGAATTTAACACTGTAGGTGATGCTAAAAAACTTAGAGGAACCGCAATTAAAAAACATTAACCATGTTCGAAATATTTGCTAGTCCAGATGCGTGGATTGCCCTTTTAACCCTTACATTCTTAGAGATTGTCTTAGGTATTGATAACATCATTTTTATTTCTATTGCAGCAGGCAAGCTAGAGAAAAAAGACCGTAAAAAAGCGACCAATCTGGGTTTAGTTTTAGCTATGGGTATGCGTATTGTTTTATTATTCGGTATTACGTGGCTAACCTCTTTAAAAAAACCATTCATTGTCTTTAACGAGAGTTGGTTTCACGGCGGTATCAGTTGGCAGGCATTAATACTATTCTTAGGCGGTCTTTTTCTGCTCTATAAAAGCACTAAGGAGATTCACGAAAAAGTTGAAGATAGAGGGCATGACGAACGCGAAGTTAAAAAGGGCCAATCAAAATCTTTGACAAATGCTATAGTTCAGATTACTATAATCAATATTGTTTTCTCTTTTGACTCAATATTGACCGCAATAGGTATGACAAACGGTATTTCACCAAATCCGAACGATGCATTAATATTAATGATTGTTGCTGTTGTAATATCTGTAATTATAATGATGCTATTTGCTAATCCTGTTGGTGAGTTTGTTGGTAAACATCCATCCATACAAGTTTTAGGTCTTTCATTTCTAATACTTATAGGTTTTATGCTAATTGCTGAAGCAGCACATTTGTCGCATTTAGTTGTATTTGGAAATGAAGTTGGCACCATTCCAAAAGGATACCTTTACTTTTCAATTGCATTCTCATTAATGGTAGAGTTTTTAGATATGCGCATGAGAAAGAATAAAAAACCGAAAGAAGAAATCACAGAGGAATTATAAAACTAAAAATTAGCGATAAAAAAAGCCTGCAATCTCGCAGGCTTTTTTATTATTTATTTCTGAAGACTCATTTATCAATTAGGTCTACTAAAAGCCATTTTAGGGTTGTCCTTTCTTTGTTTCTCAAATAAAGCCTGCTGTTGCTTTACGGTCATCGTACTGCCGTCGTGGCTCCACCCTGGAGGTCCAAAGATATACATAAGCTTATGCGAAAGCTTGGGAGACTTTTTCATATCATTCCAAATATCTTTAAACTCATGAGTTAGAATAACTATCGGGTTATTAGAATTAGGTGCATGAATAACACCATACTTAACATCAATACTGTCATCTAAAGGTAGCCATGTGCCAAATAGTTTGTCAAATATATTTAGGAAACCACCGTGGTTTTTATCTAGATACTCAATGTTCTGAGCATGGTGTACTTGATGCATCGTGTGCGTATTCATGAACTTTTCAAATATTCCTAATTTAGGAAGTAACACCGTATGCAATTGGAATTGCCACAATGCTTCTATACCCAGGCAAAAAACAACCATCTCTGGTGAAAAACCTAAAGCTGGCATCCACATATAAAACAACGGCTTGTAAAGTAGTGTAAACCAACCATTACGAACTGCAGTTCCTAAATTAAAATTATCAGAAGAATGATGCACAATGTGAGCGGCCCAAAGTATCCTAATTTCATGATTTGCTCTATGAAACCAATAATAAGTAAAGTCATCTGCTAATTGACACAAAAGCCATATATACCAGGCATATCCAAAGGATTTATAACCCAAAATATGTGTACGCACACCGTCAACCATCGGATTGAAGATATCGTATACAAAGGTGAAAATCACTATTGCCGAAACTACTTTTAATAAGGCTGCAAGCACAGCTGAACCTAAGCCCATAAAGCCACTAGCAAATAGATCTTTCCAATCATATAAATCATGATGCTCTTCATGATTCTTGCTATAGGTTAATTCCAGTAAAATAAAGATGATAAAACAAGGCCCTCCGTACACTAAAGGATTAGTGAAATCCATAAATTTTTAAATTTTGTTCAAATATAACGATGTTCATTAGCCATACACAACCTGTTCAATATTTAATACCTATCGGACTATAAATAGCAAAATTTGCTAAACAAAAGAGTTATTAAAAGCATTGATTTTTAAAATAGTGTGGGTTGCTGGTCATCATCTCCGTCCTTTTTTTCATCTGAAGGCTTTTCTTCTTCAATGACTACCTCAATCTCATTTGCAGGTTGCTCTTGAACTTCTTCATAAGGAAGAGATTCTAAAGTATTTACATTCTTTAATTTTTCTGAAGTCAACTGATTACCTAATGCTTTAATACCTTTAATAGCAATAAAATCCTCCACAGAGACTGTCTGATTAGGTTTAGCATCCTTACCCCTAGGCTTACTAAACTCTAATTCAACAACTGGCCTCCAATCAGTGGATAGTAATTCTAATTGTGACTTAGGATGTTCAGTTATAATCAATTCTTCTTTACTAGTATTTTCTATTAAAAACCTCTTGATATAGTAGCGCTCTTTTTCACCGTCAAAATAAATAGCTGAAATAGGCTTTTTTGGCTTCCATTTTTCTAAGACAATCATATCATCATCAAAACGACTGTTTAAATCAGGAGTGATTGTTTTCACAATACCTTTCTGGTTAGCGACCAATAGCATATCATCAGGTCTAAATTCGCCCAATAGTTCCCCTCTATCATCTACATTGAGTCGCTGAACAACATCATCAAACCATATCTTACGGGGCTTTAGTGTCGACAACCCTTTTTCTTTTAATTCTATTCGTTTTACTGCGTATTTTGTGACTATGTTCCCCTTAGAGCCTCGACCTTTAATTAAAACATCAGCGAAATCAACATCCCATTTTAATTTTTTGATGCTCCCAGATTGTCTTAAATGAATTGTGACCACCTCTGCCTCGCCATTTGGGTTAGCGCTAAAATATAAAACATCTGAACTCGCTTTACCAGCGGTTAGCGGGTATAATTTATCTCTAGTGATACTGGTTACATTAAAACGTTTAATGTAGCTTGGCCCACCTCGTCCATCTTTATAAATCATGTTGAATGTCGTACGCTTGTCTTTCTTCTTGAAAACAGCTACGTGAATAATATTTTTATCGATAAAGGTTTTAGAATCCACTTTTGTTACCATCATTTCACCTTTTTTGGTGAATATGATAATATCATCAATATCACTACAATCCGTGATGTATTCATCACGGCGTAACGAGGTTCCAACAAAACCCTCTTCGCGGTTCACATAAAGCTTTGTATTACGTATAACTACTTTTGTAGCTTCTATATCATCAAAAATGCGAATTTCGGATTTCCGCTCTCTCCCTTTGCCGTATTTTTTCTTTAGTTCTTGAAAATATTTAATCGCAAAATCAACAAGATTAGCTAAGTAATTTTTAGTCTCAGCTATACGTTCTTCAAGACTTTCTAGGTATTGTTTTGCCTTATCTAAATCAAATTTTGAAATTCTTTTAATTCGAATTTCTGTCAAACGCGTTATATCCTCTTCTGTGACCGCTCTTTTTAAATGTTTAATATGCGGTTTCAAGCCTTTGTCGATTGCAGCAATAACACCTTCCCATGTTTCCTCCTCCTCTATTTCTCGATAAATTCGATTTTCAATAAAAATTCGTTCTAAAGACGCAAAATGCCACTGTTCTTGAAGTTCATTTAGTTGAATTTCTAGTTCGGCTTTCAAAAGCTCAACTGTATTATCAGTAGACCTTCGGAGCATTTCTGTCATACCCATAAAAATGGGCTTATTGTCTTCGATAATGCAACCCAAAGGTGAAATAGATGATTCACAAGCCGTAAATGCATATAAAGCATCAATCGTCTTGTCAGGAGATATTCCGGAAGGAAGATGCACTAAAATTTCAACATTGGCAGCTGTATTATCTTCAATTTTTTTGATTTTTATCTTGCCTTTATCATTGGCTTTAAGAATAGAATCTATTAAAGAAGAAGTATTGGTTCCATATGGTATCTCTTTAATTACAAGAGTATTCTTATCAAAAGTTTCTATTCGAGCTCTAACTCGAATTTTACCCCCTCTTAATCCATCATTGTAATTGGTAACATCTATAATACCCGATGTAGGAAAGTCAGGAAAAAGCTTAAATCCTTTTCCTTTTAAATGTTTTATTGACGCATCAATAAGCTCATTAAAATTATGAGCAAGTACTTTGGTTGATAACCCAACTGCAATACCTTCTGCGCCTTGTGCTAAAAGTAATGGAAATTTAACCGGTAGGTTTACCGGTTCCTTCTTTCTTCCATCATAAGATAATTGCCATTCGGTAATTTTTGGGCTAAAAATAACATCAAGAGCAAATTTCGATAGTCTTGCCTCAATATATCTAGAAGCCGCAGCTCTATCCCCTGTTAATATGTTCCCCCAGTTACCTTGAGTATCAATCAAAAGGTCTTTTTGACCTATTTGAACCATTGCATCAGCAATACTTGCATCACCATGCGGGTGGTATTGCATGGTATGACCCACCACATTAGCAACTTTATTATATCGCCCGTCATCCAATTCTTTCAGAGAATGCATAATCCTGCGTTGTACTGGTTTAAAACCATCCTCAATTGCAGGGACTGCTCTTTCTAAAATTACATAAGAAGCGTAATCTAAAAACCAATCTTTATACATGCCGGTTACCCGGGTCAGCGCATCATCAGAAGCCTCTTCTTCATTAGGAAAGCCTTCTGTCAATTCTTCATTTTCTTCCATGTGCTAACGTAATCTTATCTATTTGATTTAAAGTTAATTTTACTCAACTAAATCAAGTTCCACTTTAAGGTTTTGAATTATAAATTTTTGTCTATCTGGGGTGTTCTTCCCCATGTAGAATTTTAATAATTCTTCAATAGACATCGCTTTATCAAGCATTACTGGTTCTAATCGAATATCATCGCCAATAAAATGCTGAAACTCGTCCGGAGATATTTCACCTAAACCTTTAAATCGAGTAATTTCTGGTTTACCAGTTAATTTTTCAATAGCATTCCGTCTTTCTTCATCGCTGTAGCAATAAATAGTCTCCTTTTTATTTCTAACTCTAAACAAAGGTGTTTGAAGAATATATAAATGGTTTTCTTTAATCAATTCAGGGAAAAATTGTAAAAAGAAAGTGATTAGCAACAAACGAATATGCATACCATCTACATCGGCATCCGTCGCTATTACAATGTTGTTGTACCGCAAATCCTCCATTGAATCTTCAATATTCAATGCAGCTTGCAACAAATTGAATTCTTCGTTCTCGTATACAATCTTCTTCGACATTCCGTACGAATTCAAAGGCTTACCCCTAAGACTAAATACCGCCTGAGTATTTACATCACGTGATTTTGTAATTGAACCTGATGCAGAATCACCCTCAGTTATAAAGAGTGTACTTTCTAATCTCCTATCCTTCTTCATGTCTTGAAGATGAACACGACAGTCACGTAGCTTTTTATTATGTAAACTTGCCTTTTTGGCCCTATCCCTCGCTAGTTTTCTAATTCCCGATAATTCTTTTCGTTCTTTTTCTGCTTGAACTATCTTCTTTTGCAAACTTTCGGCAACCGTAGGGTTTTTATGCAAATGATTATCCAAATACCTGCCGATAAAATCATTGATATAGGTTCGAACGGTTGGTAAATTACCACCCATATCTGTTGAGCCTAATTTGGTTTTGGTTTGACTTTCGAAAACTGGCTCCATTACTTTAATGGCAATGGCAGAAATAATTGATTTTCTTATATCAGACGCATCGTAGTTCTTCCCGTAATGCTCTCGAACAGTTTTTACGATAGCTTCACGAAAAGCGGCTTGATGGGTTCCACCCTGAGTAGTATGCTGGCCATTTACAAAAGAGTGATATTCCTCACTATATTGCGTTTTACTATGTGTTATAGCTACTTCAATGTCATCGCCTTTCAGATGAATGATTGGATAAAGAAAGTCATCTTGATTATTATTATCTTCAAGAAGGTCTTTCAATCCATTTTCTGAATGAAACTTTTCCCCGTTAAAAACAATAGTCAGCCCCGGGTTGAGATAAACGTAATTTTTCAGCATTCGCTCTACGTACTCATTCCGATATTTAAATTTTTTAAAAATGGCTTCATCAGGAACAAAGCTTACTTGCGTGCCCTTTCGTTTGGTTGAATCAATCAACTCTTCATTAACCAAATTTCCCGCCTTGAATTCAGCGGCTTTTGATTTGCCATCACGAATGGATTCTACCCTAAAATAATTGGAAAGGGCATTTACTGCTTTGGTACCTACTCCATTTAAACCAACAGATTTTTTAAACGCTCTTGAGTCATACTTTCCTCCGGTATTCATTTTGGAGACCACATCAACCACTTTACCTAAAGGAATTCCACGTCCATAATCACGAACTCTTACTTCACTGTCTTTTATGACGATTTCAATGGTCTTACCGGCACCCATTACAAATTCATCAATACAGTTATCTATGACTTCTTTTAAAAGAATATAAATACCATCGTCAGCTGATGACCCATCCCCGAGTTTACCAATATACATACCCGGACGCATACGAATATGCTCTTTCCAATCGAGGGAACGGATGTTATCTTCGGTATATTTGGTGTTTTCCATTAAAAACGGGATTATCCTCGCTAATATAGAATTTAGGAGGAAAAATCAAAATGCCAGCCTAGGAAAGTAATCAACAAAAGGTGTTAGGAACTATTAAGATGTCTTTTTAAACATTAAATCTAAAGTGCATTACGTCGCCATCTTTAACGATATACTCCTTACCTTCCACTCTCATTTTACCCGCTTCTTTAACTTTTGCTTCACTGCCGAATGACACATAATCATTGTAACCAATAACCTCGGCACGAATAAAGCCTTTTTCAAAATCTGTATGAATTACTCCTGCCGCTTGCGGAGCAGTGGCTCCAACGGGAATGGTCCAAGCACGAACTTCTTTTTCTCCTGCGGTAAAATAAGTTTCTAAATCTAAGAGCTTATATGCACCACGAATTAATTTACCTGAGCCCGGTTCTGAAAGCCCTAAATCTTCTAAAAACATCTGTCGTTCTTCAAAAGTCTCTAGTTCTGTGATATCGGCCTCTGTTCCAACAGCCAAAAAGATAACTTCAGCATTTTCATTTGCTACGGCAGTTTTTACCTTTTCAACATATGCATTCCCTTGAACAGCACCATCTTCATCTACATTACAAACATACATTACTGGCTTGTCGGTAATTAGCTGTAAGGGCTTTACAAATTCGGTTTTATCATCATCACTAACCTCAATAGCTCTAACAGATTTGCCTGCTTCTAAGCCTTCTTTTAAAGCTGCTAAAATTGCTTCTTCTTTTTGCGCTTCTTTATTTCCTGTTCTTGCCGCTCTTTTTACTTTTTCTAACTTCTTTTCAACGCTTTCTAAGTCTTTCAATTGGAGCTCCATATCTATGGTTTCTTTATCTCTAATAGGATCAACAGAACCATCAACATGTACGATATTATCATTATCAAAACACCTTAAAACATGCAGAATAGCATCGGTTTCACGAATATTTCCAAGAAATTGGTTTCCAAGCCCCTCACCTTTACTAGCTCCTTTTACCAAACCTGCTATATCAACTATTTCTACAGTAGCAGGTATGACCTTTTCTGGATTAACTAAAGATTCTAGTTTCTCTAATCTTTCATCAGGTACATTAACTACACCAATATTTGGCTCAATGGTACAAAAAGGAAAGTTTGCGCTTTGGGCTTTCGCATTAGACAGGCAGTTAAAAAGAGTTGATTTACCAACATTGGGCAATCCTACGATTCCAGCTTTCATCTTCTAGTTTTAAGGCTGCAAATATAGTTTATACATCCAAGAAAACAGTAGAAATTATAAAGGGCATTAAGGATAAAATATTCACTAATGAAATAGTGTTTTTCATTCATTTAAAGTTGTTCTTTTTTAAAACAAACCATAAGTTATGTAAGGTTAACTATTAATTAGTTCTTAAAATCAAAGCTCTAATAAAAATTTGAAATGAATTTTAACATATTTTCATATGGTTTTATATAATAATTAATACACTTATGTTGTTAGTTATAACATAGATTCAACTGGTCATGAGTGTTCCATTTTTTGATATTACCTATATTGTTGATGATAGTACAACTGCGCGATTTATTCATTCCGAAATTATAAAGCAATTAGGAGTGAGTGAAAAAATTATCAATTCTAATAGCTCAATTGACGCTTTAAAAAGTTTAATTATTGATTTAATTGATGAAAAAAGAGTGCTTTTACTTCTTGATATAGAGATGCCAATTTTAGATGGATTAAATTTCTTAGATATAATCTCAGAACTTAGATTGAAAAAATCTCAGTTATGTGTATTTATAGTAAGTTCACGTATTGGAGACAATATAGCCCGAGAAACCTTATACCATAGACTTGTTCAAAAAATACTTTGCAAACCGATTAGAAAAAATGAAATTGAGCAAGAATTAGAATTATTCTACCAAGGCAAGGATTACATAACACAAAAAATGTTTTAAAAGCAGCGTTTTTTTTGAATTAAAAGAATTCTAAGCTCCACTAACAAATTGGTAAATTAAGGTAGCTATAAGAGCCAAAATTCCAATAATAGCAATGGCGGAAAGAATACACCCAAAGTCTTTCCAAATTCCACTGTATTCTTTTTCTTCTTTCATTTTATTGTAATAAGATGATAAGCTCAAAATTGAAACAACCATTTTGAGTTATATCTGGGTTATTGAAATTAATAGGTAGTGGTCTATTCTAAAAAGACAAAACCTGTGAATATCTAGTGGTGTTTATCCTTCAGGATGCATAAACTTTTGCTTCCCTAAAAGTGCTTCTTCAGTTTCAACTCTATCTTCATCAGGAACGCAGCAATCAACCGGGCAAACTGCAGCGCACTGAGGTTCTTCATGAAAACCCATACACTCCGTGCATTTATCAGGTGAAATATAATATACTTCGTCACTTAACGGCTCTTGCACTTCATCCGCATCTACAGCTTTACCGTCAGGTAAAACTACAGCTCCTTTCAAAGAGGTTCCATCACTATAGCGCCATTCATCTGCGCCTTCATAAATGGCGGTATTAGGACATTCTGGTTCACAAGCACCACAATTAATGCATTCATCCGTAATTATAATCGCCATATTTTTCTTTTTTTATGCCAAACTTCGCTAGCATTGCTATTTTTACGCAAAAATAAACCCCAAAGGATTACTTTACAAATATAATGGAGGTACAACCAAATATTTTAGGAGCTTTTACCAAACTAGGTAGTTTTTTAAGAGAATTTTGTGAAGATTCTGTTTCACAAAATCATCATTGGTCAAAAGCTTTAGAAAAAGCTATCATCAAGGCTGGACAACAAAATGGATGGTTTACAAAAAACAATGTGCTGGAAGCTCTAAATTCTTGGGGTACCCTTTTAACCAAAATCAATCTTGAAGCTTGGCTGTCTCCGTATCATATCTCAAAAGACTTCAATAATAAAACCATTGCCATTATCATGGCGGGTAATATTCCATTAGTAGGATTCCACGATTTTTTAGCCGTTTTAATAACTGGAAATCGTGTAATTGGAAAGTTATCATCTAATGATGCGGTTTTACTACCTTTTCTAGTAACCTACCTTTTAGATACTGAACCGCTATTGAAGAAAAAAATACATTTGACCCAAGAAAAACTTGAAAGATTTGATGCTGTTATCGCAACGGGTAGCAATAATACCAGTCGTTACTTTGATTATTACTTTGGAAAATACCCAAATATCATACGGCGAAATAGAAATTCCATTGCGGTGTTAACGGGCAATGAATCAATTGAAGAGCTCAAGTTACTAGGTAATGATGTTTTTCAATATTTTGGTTTAGGCTGCAGAAGTGTTTCTAAAATTTTTATTCCCAAAAATTTTGAACTAAAACATTTTTTTGAAGCAATTTTTGAATTTCAAGACGTAGCAAACAACCACAAGTACGCCAACAACTACGATTATAATAAAGCTGTTTTTTTAATGTCAGAATTTAAAATTCTCGACAATAATTTTCTTTTACTTAAAGAAGATAAGAGCTATGCTTCGCCAATTGGCACTTTGTATTATGAATATTATGACACTATGGATTCATTAAATATGCGGCTTAAAAGTGAAGCTTCTGAACTACAGTGTATTGTTGGTAATTCTGCTGTTTCCAATAGCATTCCATTTGGGACTACCCAAACTCCTGACTTAACTGACTATGCAGATGGAGTTGATACCATTCAGTTTTTACTGAATTTATAATTAAACCAAGAGTTATTTTGGTTTCCTTAATTTTTAAGACCTTTGTCTCTTGATTAATCAACAAACATCCTAACGAAATTGATAGCTAAATGAAAAAACATAATTTTAGTGCTGGTCCTTGTATTTTACCAAAAGAAGTAATGAAAAAAGCTGCTGAAGCTGTTATAGAACTTGATGGTAGTGGTTTATCATTAATAGAAATATCTCACCGCAGTGCTGCTTTTGTAGAAATCATGGAGAATGCACGTTCACTAGCCTTAGAATTACTTGGTTTAGAGAACAAAGGATATACAGCACTTTTTTTGCAAGGAGGAGCTAGTATGCAGTTTTTAGCCACGGCTTATAATCTGCTTGAAACTAAAGCCGGATACATTAACACTGGAACATGGAGTTTAAAAGCTATAAAGGAAGCCAGATTATTTGGTGACATTATCGAAGTTGCTTCTTCTCAAGAGAAAAACTTCAATTTTATTCCGAAAGGATATGAAATTCCAGAGGGATTAGACTATTTACATTTGACTTCCAACAACACTATTTTTGGAACCCAAATCAAGGAATTTCCTAAAACAGATTGCCCTTTGGTTTGTGATATGAGTTCTGATATTTTTTCGCGCCAATTGGACTTTTCTCAATTTTATTTGATATACGCTGGTGCTCAAAAAAATATGGGTCCAGCCGGTACCACATTAGTTGTTGTTAAAGATGATATTCTAGGCAAAGTATCAAGAAAGATACCTTCAATGCTCGATTATAAAACACATATTGCCAAGGATAGCATGTTTAATACTCCACCAGTATTTCCAGTTTATGTTTCAATGCTAACCATGCAATGGCTCAAAGACTTGGGTGGAATACCCGCAATTGAAAAAATTAATGAACAAAAAGGCAATCTTATATATTCTGAGATTGAATTAAACCCTGTCTTCTCAGGTTTTGCTGCCAAAGAAGATCGTTCTAATATGAATGCCACTTTTAATATTACAGACGAAACCTTGAAAGAGACTTTTGACAATCAATGCAAAGAAGCGGGCATTAATGGAATTAATGGCCACCGTTCTGTAGGTGGCTACCGGGCTTCAATGTACAATGCACTATCATTAGAAAGTGTTGGGACCTTAGTTGATATTATGAGCGAACTAGAACGTAAAGGGTAAAAATGAAAGTACTAGCAAACGACGGTATTTCCCAAACCGGGATAAAGCATTTAGAAGCTGAGGGTTTTGAAGTTTTAACCACGACAGTAGCTCAAGAACAATTAAGCAATTTTATAAATGAGCATAAAATTACTGCTCTTTTGGTTAGAAGCGCCACAGAAGTACGCAAAAAATTGATTGATACTTGCCCATCACTAAAACTTATAGGTCGCGGTGGAGTCGGCATGGACAATATTGATGTTGATTATGCGAAGTCAAAAGATATTCATGTAATTAATACACCAGCCGCTTCTTCTGAATCTGTTGCAGAGCTTGTTTTTGCACATTTGTATGGCGGTGTTCGCTTTTTATATGATTCCAATCGCAACATGCCACTGGAAGGAGATAGTAAGTTCAAACAATTAAAAAAGGCTTACGCAAATGGCTCTGAATTACGTGGCAAAACAATCGGAATCATAGGCTTCGGCAGAATAGGACAAGCGACCGCTAAAATTGCCTTGGGCATTGGTATGAAAGTCATATTTACTGACCACCAAATAGAAGAACACCTTATATCTTTAAGTTTCTATGATGGCCAAAAAATTGAATTTCAACTTCAAAAAAGCAGTTTTGATGAATTGATTACAAATTCAGATTTTATTTCAATTCATGTTCCGGCTCAAAAAAATTATGTCCTTGATAAAGATGACTTCGGCAAGATGAAAAATGGTGTTGGTATTATAAATGCTGCGCGGGGTGGAACAATAGATGAAGTTGCTTTGATAGATGCACTAGAAAACGGAAAAGTTTCTTTTGCCGGTTTAGATGTTTTCGAGTCAGAGCCCAATCCGGAAATAAAAATATTAATGCATCCGCAAATTTCATTAACCCCACATATTGGTGCTGCAACATCAGAAGCGCAAGACAGAATTGGGATTGAACTTGCGAATCAAATTATCGCCCTACTTCAATAATTCGAAGAGGCAAAAAAATATGGCTTATCACTGTGACTTTTTCGTACATTGTGGTTCTTAAAAATAAACACTTATAAAATGTCAGGATTACTAGATTTAATCAATAGCCCAATGGGCAAACAATTAATCAGCGGAGTGGCTGGTCAGACAGGGCAACCTGAAAACAAAACTGCTGATGTATTAGCAATGGCAATGCCAATGTTAATGGGCGCAATGAAAAAGAATGCCTCAACACCTGGTGGCGCAGAAGGTTTAATGAATGCATTATCTTCAAAACATGACGGCAGTATTTTAGATAACCTTGGTGGTTTATTTGGAGGCGGGGTAGACCAATCAGTTATGGATGATGGTGCTGGAATTCTTGGTCACATTTTAGGTTCTAAACAACCTCAAGTAGAAAATGCACTAAGCAGTAAATCCGGAATAGATGCTGGATCTGTCGCTCAAATACTAAAAATAGCTGCCCCACTTTTATTGGGCTTTTTAGGTAAGCAAACAAAACAGCAAAATGTAAGTAGTCCTGATGCATTAAGTGGTCTTTTAGGCGGTTTAATGGGTGGCGGTAATGCTGCCAATAAACAACAATCGCTTATTGAGTCATTTTTAGACTCTGACGGAGATGGTAGTGTTATTGATGATTTAGCTGGTATGGTTTTAAACAGTGGAGGACAAAAGAAAGGTGGCCTTGGAGGCCTTCTTGGAGGTCTTTTCGGAAAATAAACCTTCTATTACATAGATTTAACAAGCCATTTAGAGTTACTAAATGGCTTTTTTTATATCTTAAAGTCATGAAAAAGAAGCAATTATATTACTACTTCATTTTAGGATTTTTGTTCATCCTTGGACCTATGATTTATGGACAAGAGGATGAAATTGTGCTTACAGCAAGTGAAAAAGAGTTATTCGATAAAAACCTTGACAATGAAAAAGCGGAAGTATCTAATGATTCTGAATATGATATTGTTATTATGGACATTGGTTTTAATCAGTGGCTTACAAGAATTGCACAACCCAAAGGATATTATACCCAAAGCTATATGGAAAATCGTAACTCCATTTATGTTTTAGAATGGAACCGTAGAGTTTTAGACCCTTATTCATTTGACCCTCAACTTTATGAACTTCAAATTAATTATGAATTTGGTGTAGATTATGGCTATGATGTAAACTATCAACTCTATAACTACTTTATTTATTTTCAAAGACGCTACAAACAACGTTTAGGTCCTTTTCTTCCTCGCATTTAATATTCTAAATTTGTCATCGAAATCAAAGCGATGGAAAAACTTAAAAAACGCTGGGGCATTGACTCCAACTTTCAAATTATTATCATATTTATTGTGTTTGCAATTACCGGTAGTGCCTCTGCCAAATTGGCCGCACCCTTGACCGAACTAATTGGGTTAAAAAGAGAATTAGTTTCAGGCTGGATTTATTGGCCAATTAGAATAATACTGATTTTTCCAATCTATCAAGTACTTTTAGTTTTCATTGGATGGCTGTTTGGGCAATATAAATTCTTTTGGGCATTTGAGAAAAAGATGCTCAAACGTCTTGGTTTAGGCTTTATTTTTAAATAAAATTATGAATTTGTTAACAATCTAGGTATTCTTAAATAGCCTAAATTCGTAACAGCATGAAAGATTTTTCTAAAATTGTAACCTTACTTTCATTCGTTACTTTAATTTTTATTAAAGTATCGGGCTTTCATGTATATTCTCATGCTGATAATGATTTAGATGACACTATAGAAAATTGCCATACTTGTGAATTGGCAATTGAACAGCAACAGAATACTTTTACTACACCAATTATTTTTGAGTTTGAAGAAGTTCTACCTTTAGCGGACATTACTTTCAATGCAATTGAAGATAGATTTTTTATCAAAGAAGGAACACCTTCTGACTTCTTTTCAAGGCCGCCTCCTGCAACTATTTAATACCTATTTTAAATAGATTTCTATCCTAATATATTAGGACTCACAATTTTTCTTTATGAAATATTTACTGACAATTATGCTGTTATTCAGCACTTTAACTAATGGAATTGCCCAAAATTGTAATTCTAATTTAAATGGAAGAGTTATTGATTATCACAATAACACGGTGTTAATCAATGCCTCCATTTTACTAATAAAAGAAAATATTGAAGTAATCAGTGATAAAAACGGGAACTATGCTTTCGCTGATTTATGCGATGGGGAATATGAATTAGAAGTGTCACATCCATCCTGCGCTACTTTGATTATCCCAATAACCATTAGTGGTAATACTTCTCTTGATTTAAAATTAGAGCATCATTTAGAGGAATTAGAGGAAGTAAAAGTGATTGGTAATACAGTTTTTGATAAAACCAACTCAGCCCAAGAAGTTGTTTTAAAAAGCGAAGTACTTGAAAGTTTTAGTACCGCGACCATTGGTGATGCACTTAAGCAATTAGGTGGCGTCTCAACACTTAACACAGGAGCCAATATTGTTAAACCTGCTATTCACGGATTAAATGGAAGCCGAGTACTTATATTAAATGATGGGGTTCGAATGCAAGATATGGAATGGGGTGATGAACATGCCCCAAATATAGATATCAATTCAGCCGGCACAATTTCCGTTGTTAAAGGCGCATCCGCATTACAGTATGGTGGTGACGCCATTGGAGGAACTATTATTTTAGAACAGGCGAAATTTCCTATCAAAGACACTTTATTCGGTAAAACATTAGTTAATGGCGTAAGCAACGGACGTGGTGGAAACATAGCTTCTGATTTCACAAGAGTATATAAAAATGGTTTTTTCATAAAAGGGCAAGGTTCTTTTAAACGATTGGGTGACCAAGAAGCCCCTGATTATATATTATCAAATACAGGTATTAAAGAATTTGGTGGCTCTGTAGAATTAGGCAAACGATTGTTTGAGTGGGGTCTAACGGGTCGATATTCTTATTACGATGCTGAAATAGCAATATTGAGGGCTTCCCACATTGGAAATGTAGACGACCTTATTCGAAGTATTAATAGCGGCCAACCTGGGGTTATTTTACCTTTTACTTATGATTTAGGAAACCCCAGACAACAAGTAAGACACCATTTAGGTAAACTACATTTTTACAAAAGATTTGAAGGACTAGGCAAATTGAACGTTCAATATGACTATCAAAACAATAGAAGGTTCGAATTTGATGTTAGACGCGGCGAACGAAACGACCAAGCTTCCATCGATTTAGAATTAGAAACACATACGCTTTCTACAGATTTTAAATGGGATAGTAATGATACTTTTCAACTACAATTTGGTTTAATGGGTAGGTATCAAGACAATTTTGCAAATCCGGCTACGGGGGTAAGAAGATTAATACCGGACTATGAAAAAATTGATTTTGGAAGTTTTGTAATTGGTGAATACCAACTTAATAATGAATGGACATTTGATGCAGGGATCAGATATGAATATACCAAAGTTGATGCCTTAAAATTTTATCAAACCACACGATGGGAAGAACGTGGTTATGATATTGATTTTCCTGAATTAGTTATTGATGACAGGGGAACACAACTGTTAACTAATCCAGTTTTCAATTACACTAACATTTCTGGGACTGTTGGTTTTAATTATAAAACAAGCAATGATAATAATCTAAAATTCAATTACGCACTTGCTCAAAGAGCTCCAAATCCTTCAGAGTTGTTTAGTGACGGCTTGCACCATTCTGCCGCTAGAATAGAATTAGGAGATATTAGAATTGGAAGTGAAACCTCGAACAAATTAATGGCATCATATAATAGAGATTTCATAAAATGGGGCTTCTCAATAGAACCCTATGCAAACTATATTAAAGATTTTATTCTTTTAGAGCCAACTGGTGTTGAGTTCACATTAAGAGGTGCTTTTCCTGTTTGGTCTTATAGACAAGCTGATGTTAGAATATTAGGTGTTGATATGTCTGCTTATTCAGATTGGACAACTAATTGGAGAACAGAACATATATTTTCAATAGTTAAGGGTAATGATCTCGACAGTGATGAGGCGATAATCAATATTCCATCTGCAAATTTTACAAATACTTTACTTTTCTCAAAAGAAGAATGGAAAGGGTTAAAACTCTCACTTCAAAGTCAATATGTTTTGAGACAAAATGAAGTTCCAGATAATATTTCAGTTTTTTCGCCTGAACAACAAGAGGAGGTAATTTTAGCAATTAACACTGCTCCAGGAGCCTATCATATTTTGAATTTTAATTCAAAAATGAATTTTAGTCTTGGTAAAAACCTTTTAACAACCTCACTCACAATCAATAATTTATTAAACACCAATTATAGAGAATATTTAAATCGTCAGCGCTATTTCGCTGACGATTTAGGTAGGAACATTATTTTACAATTAAAACTCAATTATTAATTTTTAATCATTTATTATTTGTTATGAAGACCATCAAATTTTTATCAATTTTAGCCTTAAGCGGAGTTTTGTTTAGCTCATGTTCTGATGATGACGATACACCAGAAGAAGTAAACGAAGAAGAAGTAATTACAACAATGACTGTTGTGTTAGTCCCTCAAGGTGGCGGCGACACTATTACGTTGCAATCACGAGACATCGATGGTGACGGACCTGGTGCACCAGAAGTTACAGTTTCTGGTTCATTGGCCGGAAGTACGACGTATACTGGTGGAATAGTTCTTTTAAATGAGACCGAAACACCTGCGGAAGATATTACTGAAGAAGTTGCTGAAGAAGATGACGAACACCAATTCTTTTTTGAAACCACAGGGTCTATTGCTGGCGTTACTTATGGTGATACTGACGGTGACGGTAATCCAGTTGGAATTGTTTTTAGCTTAGAAACGAATACCGCTGGAGCAGCCTCCATCACAATCACATTGCGTCATGAGCCTAAAAAACCAAATGACGGTACTTTAGCAGATGCCGGTGGAGAGACTGATATTGCTCAGACTTTTAGCTTAACAATTATGTAATTTTTTAATTTACTTATTTATGGGAGTGGATTTACTCCACTCCCTTTTTTATTTTTCTTCATTTATTTAATTTCGGATTTTTAAATTAAATCAACAATCCCAGCAGATTTTCTAACTTCGATTTTTACTTCACATTTATTTAATATTAATTCATCAAAATTGATTTGCTCAGGTTATATTCGTAAAGATTAACGTATGATATGTTGACACCACTTTAGTGAGTAAAACTAACTTCAAAATAACATTGCTTTTTAGTCGTATTCCACATGCCATTACCATGTTGTTTGGCATTATAATTCTGGTTACTATATTAACTTATGTGCTACCTGCTGGGACTTATGAACGAGTATTAGTTAATGGGCGTAGTACAGTTGTTCCTAACTCCTACTCCGTTATCGATTCAACTCCAATTGGATTATTGGATATGTTCAAGGCAATTCCTTTAGGCTTTAAAGCAGCGGTCGAAATTATTTTTATTGTTTTAGCAGGCGGTATTATGTTCAGTTTTATGGAAAAATCGAAAGCTGTTGAGAATGCTGTTGGAACGCTAGTTAAAAAACTAGGGCTTAGGAATAAACACTTGATTATTGTAATTATGACCTTTATATATGGTTTATTAGGTGTTGCCGTAGGTTATGAAAATAATATTGCTATGGTGCCAATAGCTGCTGTTTTAAGTTTAGCCCTAGGTGGTGATTTAATTTTAGCGGCAGGTATTTCTGTCGGAGCTATGACAATTGGTTTCGGACTTTCGCCTATTAACGCATACACAGTTGGCACTGGACACAAATTAGCAGAACTCCCTATGTTTTCTGGTGCATTATTGCGTAGTTTTCTTTGCTTTTCTGCTTTAAGTGTAATGGCCTATTATAATGTTCGCTATTTTAAAAAGGTTACTAAAGACTCATCAAAAAGTTTAGGAAAAGGTCTGGATACAAGCAACTTAACCCTATCAAAACCTATTCAAGACTACTCCATTAGTAAAAACAATTGGATGGTCATTGGTATATTCATTGGAGGACTCATGGCTATTTTATATGGAGTTTTCAATCTGCATTGGTACATTAATGAACTTTCAGCGGTATTCTTGATTATTGCACTACTTTGTGGACTAGTTTCAAAAATGAATACTACTACTATGAGTGAAACGGTTTTAAAGGCCGTAGCACTTGCCTCTCCAGGAGCTTTTATGGTAGGTTTTGCAACATCAATCAAAGTACTTATGGAGATGGGAAATATTGGTGACACCATATCATATCAGCTCTCCACTTTGTTAGAGGGGTTACCTTTGTATGCCTCGGCTATTTGTATGTCAATTTCTCAATCAGTCATCAACTTTTTTATTCCGTCAGGTAGCGGACAAGCCTTGGCAACCCTACCTGTTATGTTACCGCTTGGAGAAACTTTAGGCTTATCAAGACAGATTACAATACTAGCCTTTCAAATTGGTGATGGATTATCAAACCTTATCAATCCCACTCTCGGCGGTCTAATTGCCATGTTAAGCATGTGCCGAGTGCCTATTGACCGTTGGATTCGTTTTATTTTACCTGTTTTAATCAGTGTGCTATTCCTAGCCTTTTTGGCTTTGATTATAGCCGTTACCATAAATTATAGATAATGCTTATGAACGTAGAAGAAGTTTTACAGAAATTGGTTTCATTCCCGGTATTAGGCGGACAAAGTAATTTGAGTATACTTAACTGGATTAAAGAAGTATTGGAATCTCGTGGTGTTACTGCTTATTTAGTGCCAAACAAAGAGGGGAATAAGGCATCGCTCCATTGTAGAATTGGGCCTGAAGTTGATGGTGGTGTTATTCTATCAGGACATATGGATGTTGTGCCAGTAGAAGGTCAAGAATGGACTACGGATCCTTTTGTTCTAACAGATAAAGGTGATGGAAAATTATACGGAAGAGGTTCATGTGACATGAAAGGATTTTTAGCTTGTTGCATCGCTGCATTACCACAAATGCTTGAAGCAGATTTAAAGAAACCCATTTATTTTGCATTTTCATACGATGAAGAAATAGGATGTTTAGCCGCTCCTGAACTGGCTAGAGCTATTAGAACGCATTATTCAGAAACTCCAAAGTATGCACTAATCGGAGAACCTTCCATGATGGAACCCATTGTTGGTCAAAAAGGTATTTATATCATGGAAACCTATGTTAACGGTTCTGCTGGTCATAGCAGTCGTATAAAACAAGAAGTTAGCGCAATACATGAAACCATGCGCTTGATTTTATGGTTGGAAAACAAAATGGATGAATTAATAAAAGACAATCGTATAGATGATAGGTTTCACCCTCCACACTCCTCTATTCATATTGGATTGGTTAATGGCGGAATTGCTCCAAATGTAATTGCTGACAAAGCTTATTTTTATTGGGACTTACGGACTATTCCTATGGATGACATACAAGGGATTGTATCTGATTTTGAGACTTATTGTCGACAACGAGAAAAGGAACTAAGAAAAATATTTCCTGGATTTGCCATTAAAAATGTGGAACACCATCCGTCAGTACCACATTTAGATACTAAAGCAGATGATGACATCGTAGATTTAATAAAAAGAATTTCAGGAAATTCAAAACTAGATACAGTCTCTTATGCGGCGGAAGCAGGTCAATTTGCTAACGAAGGTTTTCAAGCAGCTATTTGTGGACCTGGATCAATTGAGCAAGCCCATAGAGCAGATGAATTTATCGCTAAAGATCAACTACAAAAAGGTATGGTAATGATGAATAAATTAATTGAAGAATTATCAACCGCACAGTTTTCCTAGGATACGAAAATTGAAGTTTTAAAAGTAAAATACTATAAAACTTTGCTTTAGATATCAATTATTTTCTTTGCTTTTTTTCCGCTCAATAGGTAAGTGTATATCCACATAATCGTAAACGTGGGTATGACATCAAGACCAGGTATAATTTCCTCTATAAATGTAACTATACCAGCGGCTTGACCTATTTTACCTTTGTACATTCTTGTCATTAGCCAACCAGCGGCAGGTGCCCAAAAAACATCTAACATATCACCAATACCTGGTGCTAGATAAGAGGCCATACCTATAGCATCAAACAATAAACCTAGAAAAAGGTTTCTAATTCTTTTATCCTTAATTTTTGACATATCGAAAAATAGTAATTCCAAATAATATACAAACAAAAGGAATGCCAAAAATTACTAAGACAATTTTGAGCTAATTAACTTTAAAAATTCATTACGGGTTTCAATTTTTTCAAACTGACCTCTAAATCCAGATGTGGTTGTTACTGAATTTTGCTTTTGAACACCTCGCATCATCATACACATATGAGATGCCTCAATGACAACAGCAACTCCCTTAGGCTTTAAGGTGCCATTAATACATTCTAATATATCATGTGTTAGGCGTTCTTGAACTTGAAGTCGTCTGGCGAAAACATCAACAATTCTAGGGATTTTACTCAAACCTACAATATGACCATTTGGTATATAAGCAATGTGTGCTTTACCAAAGAATGGAAGCATATGATGCTCACAAAGAGAATAGACCTCTATATCCTTGATGATGACCATATCATCATACTCTTCCTTAAACATGGCTCCTTTAAGTATTTCAGCAGGATCTTGTTGATAACCTTGAGTTAAAAACAACATGGCCTTAGCAGCTCTCTCCGGTGTTTTCACGAGTCCTTCACGATTAACATCTTCGCCGATTTCATCAATGATTTTAGAAAATCTCTCTTTGACTTCGTTGGTAACTTCAATATTGTATTCTTCTAAGTTTTTGTAAGGTGCCATAGTTATGCAGTACTCTTTTTTAATTTGTTGGCGTAATATTTTTTAATCTTATTAATTTTTGGGTCAATGATAAATTGACAATAAGGCTGTCGTGGATTGGAATTATAAAAATCTTGATGATCTTCTTCCGCCTTATAAAAAGGTTTTTCTTCTGAAATTGCTGTTACAATAGGGTTCTTAAAAACTCGCTCTTTCTCTAAAAACTCTATAAAATCTTTAGCCTGTTGTGCTTGTATCGCTGTGGTGTAAAAAATTTCACTTCGATATTGCGTCCCTACGTCATTACCTTGTCGATTTAAGGTAGTTGGGTCGTGAGTAGCAAAAAATACCTCCAACAATTCTTCAAACGAAATCTCGGTTGGATTAAAAGTAATTTTAATACCCTCCGCATGGCCAGTTCGCCCTGAACAAATTTCTCTATATGCCGGATTTTTAATGGCACCACCAGTGTAACCAGATACTACCGCTTCAACACCTTTTAGCCGCTGAAACACCGCCTCAGTGCACCAAAAACAACCATTGGCAAAAATAGCTATTTCCGTATTTTTGTTATTTTGTTCACTCATTTTTCGTAAATGTTAAACATTTTAATTGATTTTGCAAGTTGGCCCTTGCTTTTAACTTTTGCTTAATAGTCGTTAAATTGTGTAAAACCTTAAAACTGTATTTTTGTTCTAAAGGTAGTTATATGTACTTTCATATCTAATAGAATTGGTAGATGATTAAAGCTAGTAATGTTCAAAAATACTACGGGGATTTACAAGTATTAAAAGGAGTAAATTTAGAAATAAAGAAAAGTGAAATTGTTGCCATTGTTGGAGCTTCAGGTGCTGGCAAAACTACGTTATTACAAATTTTAGGAACTTTAGATAGTCCCACAAACGGCAGGGACAGCACTGTTGAAATCAACGGAATTAAGGTTACTGGGTTAAGTGCAAAAAATCTGGCTAAATTTAGAAATGAGCATGTCGGGTTTATCTTTCAATTTCATCAATTACTACCAGAATTCAGTGCGCTAGAGAATGTCTGTATTCCTGCCTTTATTAAAAAAACCAATAGAGCTGAAGCAGAAAAAAGAGGAAAAGAACTTTTAGATTTTTTAGGTCTTTCTGACCGATATCATCATAGACCAAAAGAACTCTCAGGTGGCGAACAACAACGTGTTGCAGTTGCAAGGGCCTTAATCAATAACCCATCAGTAATTTTTGCGGATGAACCAAGTGGAAATTTAGATTCTGAAAGTGCAGAAAATTTGCACAGGCTGTTCTTTAAATTGAGGAAGGAGTTTGGTCAAACTTTTGTCATAGTTACTCACAATGATGAATTAGCAAATATGACCGATAGAAAATTAGTCATGGTAGACGGCCTAATAAAGAATTAATATGCTAAAGGAAGTTTGGAGTTTTTTTAAAAATCCTACCTATCTTAATGAAGATTACCAATTAAAAGAAAAAACTACAATTTTTTTTAAACTCGTTCTTTTGACCGTAGCCTTTAGTTTAATGCTAGGCTTATTGATGCAAAGTATTAGCATGCTTGTAGGGTTTGAAAACGAAAGTCATGCGGTAGTAGAAATGTTTGAAAAATACTCTGCTTTAATGATTTTATTCTTAGCAGTAATAGTTGCACCTGTATTAGAAGAATTACTTTTTCGAGCGCCATTAGCCCTATTTAAAGAATTTAAGTTTTTTAAATATACATTTTATATTTCAGTATTTCTTTTTGGATTAGTCCATATTGGTAATTTTGGGGAAATAGATGGTTATTACTGGTTAATACCAGTCTTAGTAGCTCCACAAGTTTCTGCCGGTATATTTCTTGGATTTATCAGAACCAAATTAGGACTAGTTTGGTCAATGCTTTTACATGCTGCACATAATCTAATTTTAATCGGACCCTTTATTGTTATGAAAACTTTGGATATTCCTTTTGAATGAATAAAACTGAGTTAAAATCATTTTTAGATGAAAAGGCAGAACACTATGAAAATCCAAAATTTTTAGAGGCTGACCCTATTCAAATCCCGCACAATTTTAATAAAAAAGAAGCAATTGAAATAAGCGGATTTTTAACAGCCACAATTGCCTGGGGTAATCGAAAGAGTATCATTAACAATGCATCGCGGCTAATGCAACTAATGGATAATGCTCCGTATGATTTTGTTATAAATCATCAAAGTTCTGATTTAGACAGTTTATCAAGTTTTGTCCACCGTACTTTTAACGGCGATGATTTAAAATACTTTATCACAGCACTGCAAAATATTTATAAAAACCATGGAGGCTTAGAAACTGTATTTACCAAACACCAAGAAAACCGATCATTGCAAACAACCATAAGTGTATATAAATCAATTTTCTTTGAGTTAGAACACTTAACACGAACTCAAAAACATGTTTCAGACCCATTAAAAGGTTCGGCCGCTAAACGCATCAATATGTTTTTAAGGTGGATGGTTAGACCAGCTAGTAGAGGCGTTGATTTTGGATTATGGAAAACTATTCCACCTTCCATATTATCGTGCCCTCTTGATGTACATTCTGGTAATATAGCTAGAAAGCTTAAGCTTGTAAAGCGAAAACAAAATGATGCTAAAGCCCTGTTAGAACTTGATAAGAGTCTGCGTAATTTAGACCCAAATGACCCCGTAAAATATGACTTTGCCCTATTTGGTTTGGGGGTATTTGAAAAGTTTTAGTTAAAGGGCATCTAAAACTTCTTGTGGCAATAGTACTTTATCTATAAAGTGGATTACCCCGCTCAATACTTCGATATCAGCCTTAGTAACATTTGCAGGTATACCCGTTTTATCGACAACGGCCGCACCTGAGCTTAAACTAATCGTCAATTCTTCACCTTGTAAAGTACCCGCGGTCTGACCATCCACTAACATTTGAGAAGTTACTTTAGTACCGTCTATTAAATGATATGACAGTATGGTCGTTAATAATTCTAGCTCTTCTGCGGTATTAAAATCTGCCAAGGAATCATATCCTTCTAGTGAGGCAAACAAATCTAAAAAAGCATTATTAGTGGGTAAGAAAAAAGTAAACTCTTGTTCTAAAACATCTTCAAACTCGTTTCCAAGTAATATGATTAAATCTTGAATAAACGCCGATTCTTCCAAAGAGTCAATGGCGTCTATTATAGTATCATTAATATCATTGGCTATACTTTCAACAACAGATGCTGGCAACAAAACTCTGTCAATAGTATGTATTACACCATTCTTTGCTGTTATATCAGTTAGCTCAATCGCCGCAGGAACTTGAAATACATCGACAAGACCAAATCCGCTTTCCGTAGTGACAACATCTAAAGTGTTGTCTCCTGACAATGTATTTATAGTAGAGACGGACAAATCTGAAGAGGTAGTAGTACCAGGTAGCACATGATATAGTAATACCTGACGCAATAATGCTATCTCCTCTTCTGAAGTGAAATCTTGTAGGCTTGTAAATTGACTACCAAAAACAGCTAACAAACCTGAAAGCGCATCATCTGTAGGTGCAAAAACTGTAAATGGACCTTCACTATCCAAAGTTTCTAATAGGCCTGTAAGCTCTAAGGCTTCTTTTAAAAATGTAAAACCTTCTGTTTCTTCAACTAATTCAGCAATAGTTTTACCTTGAACTTGATTTAAAGAATCTAAAAACTCTTGTACCTCTGCGGGGATTAAAATCTTATCAATAATATGTACTACTCCATTTGAAGCTTCGTTATCAGCAGAAAGAATGTTTGCATCAACGTCAGATGCGTCACCAACAACGAAGGTGCCTCCAGAAGCAATAATTTCTATGGATTCGTTGGTAAGTAATGTTGGAACACTACCGACGGTCAAATCTGTAGACATGATATGGCCATCAACGACATGGTACAATAAAATTTGCTTTAATATTTCAATTTCAAGGAAGTTATCAAAATCGTCAAAGCTATTGAAACTATCACCCAATGCGTCGAACAACTCATCTGCAGCGGCATCAGTCGGTGCAAATACCGTGAATGGGCCTTCAGCACTTAATTCATCAACTAAACCGGCCTTAATCAACGCTTCTTCCAATAGGGAAAGTTCTTCTGTTTCGGTAACTAGTTCAACAATACTTGGCTTCGGAAAAAGTTGGTCTAAAACTGATTGGGGCAATAAAATTTTATCAATAATATGAACAACACCATTAGATGCTTCATTATCGGCATCAACGACCTCTGATTTTTCATCCGTTTTATCTATAACAAATACGCCGGCGTCAATCTCTATTTGTAATTCTTCTGATAGCAAAGTTTCTAATACCTGGCCATTAGAAAGGTCAGTGGAAAAAGCGGCCGTAGTTGCGATAACATGGTATTTTAATATTGCTTCTAGAAGTTGTTTTTCTTCGTCTTCATCAAAATCCTCTAGAGTTTCAAATCCTTCTAATTGAGCCAATAAAGAAATAAAAGCATCGTTTGTTGGAGCAAATATGGTAGTTGACCCTTCCTCAGAAAGCAAACCTAACAACTCAGTATCATCCACAATTCCTATAACCTCAACCAATGTGCTTAGACTCTCTAAAGATCCAGCCAGTTCAGCAAGATTAGGCAACGAATTAACCGTATTATCAAGGTCATCTTCAGTATCATCTGTTCCTTCGGAATTTTCGGTGTTTTCGGTATTTTCTTCTCCCGTCGGGTTGGGGTTATCATCATTTTTACTACAAGAAAAAACAAGTAAAAGAAAAAGAAAAAGGACAATTTTAGTAATTGGGATTGAAAGGATTCGATTCTTAGTCATTTTGGTGTTCTTAAATTTTATGAAAAGTTAAGTTTTTGATTTTCTAATTAAGTCAATCAAATCTTAACAATCTGTTAGGTCTAGTTTAAATTTTTATGAAAGCCATATTATTAATCATTAATATCCTCACCAATTTCAATAAATTGGTTATCTGTAAGAGTTTTCATAAATGAAATGACATCATTTATTTCATTTTCGCTAAGGTTTAATGAATCAGCAGGTAAGGTTTGATAAGGTACATCAAGACCCATACCTTGTCCACCACCAACATTATAAAATTGTATAACTTCTTCCAAGCTATTATAAACACCATTATGCATGTATGGAGCTGTTAATGCTACATTTCTCACTGTTGACGTCTTAAAGAAGTTTCGTTTTTCCTCAACTTTATAAGGGAAGTATTGTCCTGGGTCTTCATCTAATATAGGATGTTCAAAACTTGCATTTTGTGGTACACCTAGGTTCTCAAACTCTGATTCCATGTATTTAGGCGGTACCGTACCATTGAACGCCGGTGGAAAATGACAGGTAGCGCAAGCCGCTTTACCCATAAAGAGATTAAATCCAGAAATTTCTTCATCTGTGAGCGTCTCCTCATGTCCTTGCATGTTTCTATCAAATTTAGAATCAAATGGTGCGAGACTTCTGATATAAGTGGCAATGGCATGACGCGCATTTCTATTATTAATTTTTCCGTTGTAAAGCGAGTCAAATTGAACAGTATATTTTGGATCTGATTGAATGCGTTGCTCCATCTTATCCAAATCCATATGAAACTCATTTTCATTATTCACAACGTTCACGATTTGATCTTCTAGCCCTGTGGCACGACCATCATAGAACATGGCTTTTTGATAAACCGCATAAGTTAATGTAGGGGTATTACGCTGTAGTTCCACATTTCCCTCTCCTTGCGCCTTTTTAAGGCCATCTGTAAATGCTTTGTCTTTGTTATGACAGCTAGCACAACTTATATTTCCAGTACTTGAAAGAGACTTGTCATTAAATAGCATACGCCCAAGCGCAACACGTTCTTCAGAAATTTCCGGTGAACGAGGAGGTGCAAATTTTTTGATATTAAAAAAATCTTTATTGAAAAGATTGTCAGCGGTTGAATTCAAGTTACGTGAGGTATTCAATTTTATATTCCAATCTTCAGCAGTGTCATTGATAAGCGCTAGTTGTATGTTAGTATGGTTTTTTATGAAATGATACCTATTAAATGTATCAAAATCCCCTGCTTTTAAGTCTGATATTGTATTATCTATTTCCTTTACCCAAGATTGATATAATTCTTTGGACGTAAAAGCCTGCTCATAAATGTCAACAATTTCTTTTATGGTCTCATAATTAAAAATAGCCTCGTTCAAAGAGTTGGCCAACATAGGAGAGTCAAAACCTGTAATACCTTTGGTAGCAACATTTACAATGGCATCACGCAGCATCTTTAGATGATGTCTATCCATTTGTCTTATCAGAATATGATTTTTGCGAATGTAGGGTATTCGTACTTTTAAATATTGAATAACATATTCAACATTTTTATTTTCAAATCCGTCTTCGGCGTACAAGAGTTCTTCTAATACTTGATAACTCTTGGGTTTCATAACCTTTATGTCAGTATAGTCATCAATTTCAACTTTTAATAAATTGGGAGCATTCATGGATAGGTAATTCTCGTAATCATATGCAATTAGCATAGGCTCCGCTCTTTTATACCACTCCCTACTCTTTAAAAAATTAGCTTTATTTTCATCCAATGCTTTCAATGTGTCTACTTTTTGAATGTAGTAGGCAGCACTATCCAAAGTTTTAAAATAATGTGTTCGAATATCTTGATTGAACATGGACTGCTTATCAGCAGAAACGGTTTTAGTTGCCTTTTTTTCTTCTACACAGGCAAAGAGAACTAACAAAAAAATAATTGGAAATAGGAATCTAATCAACCTCATCACAAAATATATAAATCTTTTAGAACAAAAAGGTTCCCGCTACGCGGGAACCCAAATTGTTTAACTTTTAAAAGCAAAGACTATCTTTCTAGTCCAGTTATCTTAAACAAGAAAGAACCCTCTAGTCTTGCGGCATCCTCAGTAATAGCTGTTGAATCGAAGAACTTCATACCATCAGCTCTTACAGCAGTTTCTGGGGTAGTTCCGAAATTCCATCCATGAACTTGAGCGCCACCAACAAAAGTTGGTTCAGAAGCTCCGATGATATCCGTAACGTCAATTAGACCAGTAATTTCCCAATTGCTGGATGTAACTCCATAACCCAAAGCTGCAGCACCTTCCTGATTACATTCCATTACTTCTTTAACTTCTCCAGTGTTTAAGTTGTATTGCCATAATTTAGCAAAACCTTGAATTTCTGGATTTAAATCAGCATAACCATTTGGATCCTCTTGAACGTACGCGTAGTTCTCGGTAACCAAAATGTTATCAGGTGAGTGCATACCATCGGCCTTACCACCTTCTAAGTCACCATCCATAACTACTACTAATTTAGCATCACCGGTTGGGTCATCAGGATTCATGATTAACTTATAAACACGTCCAAAAGTAGTACCTCTGTTAGCTAAGTCAGGGTTATCTGAGCGGTATCTTCCGGTAGCATTGAAGTAAACTTCTCTGTTAGCTTCAGCAGAACCTCTTCTCCAGTCAATATCCTCAATTCTTTGGAAACCGATGGCCAATGAATCGATTGCTTCTTGATTAAGCTCCGATATAGTTCTTTCAGTTACCTTAACCCATTCCACATCATAGGAAACATCTTCAGCCATACCCATTTCAAATAATTGACCACCTTCATTAGGTAATGTTTCAACCGGATTTTTACCACGTAGTACATAAAGGTCACCACCACTTAAATCACCTAAGCCACCCACGTACATTGCGAAGTGTCCTTCAGGATATTCATTATTGCTATCATCATCTCCCATGAAAACTACAGTTTGACCTGGGAAAGCGTCTTTACCAATAGCAACTGCATTCTCAGTTGACCACTCACCTAATGCAGGAAGCCTATCTGCCTGAACTCTGTCTTCAGTATCACGGAACGGATTTACCGAGTAAACCCCTTTGGCGTTTCCACCCCATTCACCACCAGAGAGATACAGTGGACCAAAACCATGCTCTTCAGGGGTAATAGAAGAACCTGAACATTGAGCAGTAAAAGCAGTTGCTGTTGCGCTTACAATGTAATCACCTTCATAAGGTTGCAAATCAGAATTCATCATGATTCGTGCAATAGAAAAATCAGATTCCAAGTTGTTGATGAAAGCATAAGTACCATCTCCGTTTGGGTAAAGTGCTGCACCATCCATAAAAGACCCGTAAACAAAAGTAGAATCAGAAGGCAAAATATCAGCTGAAGATAAAATCATGTTTAATTCTGCACTACTATTAAATTCACCTTTAAGCGTAAAAACGCCGTCTGGTACTACTGAACTTGTAAGTGGTTGCATTTCCATTGTTGGCTCGTCGTCATCGCCGCCGCCGTCGCCAATAAAATCATCGATTTGGTCACAGGAGGTAGCCATAACTAAGCCACCAAGTAATAGTAAATTTTTAAGTGTTTTCATTTTCAATTTTAGGTTTAGAAAGAAATTATTATAGGATTCTGAACCAAATGTACCTATCAATTGGGCTTAGTGCTGTTAACTAAAAATGGTCATAAAATGAACTAAACTTCATTTTAATGTTAAATAGTTAAATAAATGTTATTACTTAGAAAGATTCTTGATAAAAAATGATTCTGTTTAAGAATACTTAAATAAAATCTAGACTAAATTCAATTATTCTCAGATGAAAAGATGAATGTTTACGATACTATTACTATTGTAAGAGAACTTATCTAAGGTTTAAACAAAACTATTTAGAAGATTTAGAGAAAAGAAAAGAGAATACTAAAAGATAAATTGGGATGTTTTTTGAAAAAAGTTGTTGAAGCTTAAATTCATAATTTCAGACTCAAATAGCATTAAATGAATGTTAAGGAATTAAGTTATGATTGACGGGTTGAAATCTTAAAATTAAATTAGCTCCAAACCAATTTTGGAATGGAAAGTAAGTTCTCTTCAATATTTACATGGATTTTAATAATAAACTTCTTTTTACAATCGTGTAATCGGAAGACTAATGAAAATATTATGCAGCTTATGAATCCAAATGAAACTGGAATTGAATTCATAAATCAACTTAATTTTGATAAAGAGTTTAATGGATTCAATTATCGTAATTATTTCAACGGAGGTGGTGTAGCCATTGGAGATATTAATAATGATGGGCTTCCGGATATTTATTTCACCGCTAATCTTAAGAAAAATGAACTCTATTTAAATAAAGGAAACTTCACTTTTGAAAATATTACTGTTAAGTCCGGAACAGGTGGTCATAGCGCCTGGTCAACCGGTGTGAGTATGGTCGACATTAACGGTGATGGTTTATTAGACATTTATGTCAGTAATTCTGGTGATATTCGAATGACTAATAAAAGAAATGAATTATTCATAAATAATGGAGATCTCACATTTACAGAACGTGCACTGGAGTACAATTTAGCTGATGCGGGATTTGGAACACATGCTTCATTTTTTGATTATGACAAGGACGGTGATTTGGATGCATACATATTAAACAATTCTTATAAACCTTTAGCGGCTTTTGATCAAAGACAGAATGAACGGGTAAAACGTAATTTACTCGGGGGAGATAAGCTTATGAGAAATGATGGCAATATATTCATTGACGTTAGTGAGCAAGCAGGTATTTTTGGTAGTGAAATTGGTTTTGGATTAGGTGTAGCTGTTGGTGACATGAATGAAGATGGTTGGGATGATATTTTTGTGTCAAACGATTTTTTCGAAAGGGACTATCTATACATCAATCAACAGGATGGTACATTTAGTGAGGAGCTTACCGATTATTTTCAATCCATCAGTCTCAATTCTATGGGTGCTGACATGGCAGATGTTAACAATGATGGCAAAAATGATTTGTTTGTCACGGACATGTTACCAAGAGACGATGCAAGAATAAAGTCAAAAACCACCTTTATGGATTGGAACAAGTCAGAATTCAATAAAAGATATGGCTACCATAACCAATTTTCTCGAAACGTATTCCAGCTAAGTTCGCCTGAAGGATATAAAGAAGTTGGTCGGTTTTCTAATCTGGAAGCTACGGATTGGAGTTGGGGAGCTTTGATTTTTGACTTGGACAATGATGGCTTAAAGGACATTTTTGTAGCGAATGGTATTTATCAAGATTTGACCGATTTAGATTATATCAACTATATATCAAATGAAAAGTTGATGAAAGGATTAATTTCTCAGGACGGATTTGATTATGATAAACTTTCCAAACAAATTCCGTCCAGTCCAATTCCAAATAACTTTTTTAAAAATATGGATGGTTTAGCATTTAAAGAAGCCTCAAATGATTTTGGGTTAGACCTTAAAGGTTTTTCGAACGGTTCAGCTTATGGGGATCTCGATAATGACGGTGATTTGGATCTTGTTATCAATAATGTAAATGGAGTGGCATCAATATATCGTAACAATACATCAGGAAACAGCATTAGCCTCATTTTGAAAGGAGAGACCAATACATACGGTATCGGAAGTAAAATATTTATCCAATCAGATACTAATCAGTATTATTATGAGCAGCAACCTATTAGAGGATTTCAATCGAGCATGGACACAAAACTTGTAGTAGGCCTTAGTACAACTGCACCAATTAATATTAAGATTCTATGGCCTGAAGGGAAAGTATCCGTTTTAAATAACATAGATGTCAACCAAACCATTCAAATAAAAGAATTAGAGGCAAAGGTTCCGAATTTGAAAGATGTAGTATCAAATAGTGAAACGTTTTTTCAACCAATTAGCTTATTGGATATTCAACACAAAAAAAGTCATTTTGTAGATTTTGATAGAGACCGATTTCTGTACCATATGGTCAGCACCAAAGGACCAAAGCTTACACTTACAGATTGGAATCAAGATGGCATTAACGATTTATTTGTTTCAGGATATAAAGAAGTATCCTCTCAATTCTTCTCTATGGAAAGTAAGTATGAAAACATAAAAATTGATGGTGATTTTGAAGCTACCGAAGGAATATTCCTTGACGTTGATGGTGACAAAGACCTGGATTTTATAATAGGTAGTGGCGGAGTGGAAACCGAAAAGGGTTCAAATGTCTTAAAGGACAAACTCTACATCAATGAAAATGAATCTCTTATAAAAAGTATAGAAAATCCGTTTGGGTTATCAATCAACACCTCTTGTATGGCCACTTCTGACTTTGATGGAGATGGAGATTTAGATGTTTTTGTAGGAGAGGGTTCAAGTCCAACGCAATATGGATTGCCCTCGGATGGTTATTTGTTTGAAAATAAAGGAGATGGTGCTTTTGAGGATGTAACCAAAACTTGGCTTCCAAGTCTAAAAGGAATTGGGATGATTTCAGATGCTATTTTCGCTGATATTGATGGAGATGGGCGCCAAGATTTGATTGTAACGGGAGAATTTATGGGTATCCATTGTTTTCTGCATTCGGGACAAGCATTTGAACCAAAGAAGAATGGACTTGATAAATTGAAAGGTTGGTGGAATACACTTCACATAACAGATTTAGATGCTGATGGCGATTTGGATATTGTTGCCGGTAATCATGGTTTAAACAGCGTTTTTAAGGCCTCCATAACCCAACCCATTGCACTATTCGTCAATGATTACGATAAAAATGATTTTATAGACCCCATTTTGACCAAGTATAACAAATTAGGGGAAGCCGTGCCTTATGCCATTAGAAATGATTTAATTGACCAGATAGCGTCTATCAAAAAAGTTTTTCCTGATTTTAAGTCTTATGAAGGTGCAACTGTTCAAAAAATGTTTTCAAAAGACCAATTGGATAATTCTGTTGTAGCTAAAGCAACACATCTAGAATCAATGCTCTTTATAAATCAAGGAGATGCAACTTTTGCAATAAAAACCTTACCAGCCGCTGCGCAATTGACTCCTATATTTGCCATCTCTTCAGGTGATTACGACCATGACGGTGATAAAGATCTATTACTGGGTGGCAATCTTTTTGGAGTGAAGCCACAAGCCGGTAGATACGACGCTACAGATGGTATCTATCTTAGAAATGAAGGAGGATTACAGTTTCAAGCAGAAGATGGGGGGTTTAAAGCCACAGGTGAAATACGGGACATTGTAACCAAAGATAGCCTTGTAATAGTTGGTCGAAACGATGATACCGTTCTATTCTTTAAATTTTAATGTTTGATAATATGTTTATTAATTTACTCTCCAAATCCGTAACGAGGTTCAAAATCTAAAACCTGTTTTTTGCCCTCTTCAGCTATAGACTTATAAATGGCTTCAACAATGATCATATCCCTTTTACCCATTTCGCCTGGGACCAAATTAGGTGCATCAAAAAGAATATGTTTCGCAAAATCATCCATTTGCAATTTCTGTTGACTTTCATGAGGGAAACTAATTTTCTCCCCTTTTGAGGTTGTTCCTTGTAATGGCCCGTAATTATTTGCAGGATTAAGCTCAAACCACCCTTTTTCACAAGAAGCATATAATCTATTTGCATTGGCATTATGAGATGTCATTATGTTGCCTACTACCCCACTCTTAAATTCAAATTGAGCGGTAATGGTTTCATCTGTTTCCTTAAAATATTTGGGTCTTGTACTAAACTCCTGAGCTTTGACAGAAATTGGATTCTCTCCTGTTCCATAAATAAGACTTTGAATGGCGTAAACACCCATATTCACTAAAGCACCACCGCCAGATAGACTTTTATCTAATCGCCATTGGTTAGGATTACTACCAGAATAATACCCAGCGTCAGCAGAGATATAACGGATATTACCAAAAGTTTTCTCTTTAGCAAAACGCTTCACCTTTTGAGTATAAGGCTCAGAGTGAAGTCGGTATCCAATTCCTAATTTTACATTAGCTTTTTTACAAGCCGTGATAATAGCATCACATTCCTCTACATTCATAGCCATTGGCTTCTCACAAATTACATGCTTTCCAGCTCTTGCGGCTCTTATTGAAAAATCGGCATGCATACTATTAGGTAATACTACATAAACAATATCTATATCAGGATTGTCCTTTATGCTATCGAAATCATCATAATTATATATACTGTCTTGCGAGATATTGTATTTATTAGCCCATACTTCTTCTTTTTCCTTAGTTCCTGTAACGATACCAGCCAAATAACAATGTGCTGTATCAAATAAAGCGGGCGCCAATTGATACGTGCTATAACTTCCTAAACCAACCAAAGCAACACCTAATTTTTTCTTATTCTGATTTGAATTCATTGCGCAAGCTAATGGCATATTTGCAGTTAAAGCTACGCCGCTAACACCTAAGGCTAATGTTGAATTAAATTTTCTCCTTTTCATTGTGCTTGTTTAAATTGAAGTTGCTTAAAGATAAAAAACATTCCTTTTTAAAATTTGTGATGATATAATTTCTTAACCAAAATTCTTACTTTTAAAGTCAGACTAATTCAACCAAAAATGAGAAAATCACTAATTGCCTTCGTTTTAATTTTGTCATGCACTTTTGTTTTTGCACAATCAAGAAAAATACCTGTTGATACTACCGTAACTACACAGCACAGTGTAACTATCAATGGAACGCCAATAAATTATACTGCCACTACTGGAACGCAACCTGTATGGGACGATATGGGTGATCCAATTGCGGCTTTACATTACACCTACTACACGAGAAATAATGTAAAAAACAGAGCTGCTAGACCTTTGTTAATTTCTTTCAATGGTGGTCCAGGATCAGGTTCAGTATGGATGCACTTGGCCTATACAGGACCAAGAGTACTTAAGATTGATGATGAGGGTTATCCTATTCAACCTTATGGTGTTAAAGAGAATCCTTTTTCGGTTTTAGATGTTACTGACATTGTCTATGTTAACCCAGCAAATACTGGTTATTCGAGAACAATACCTGAAAAAGGAAAAGAAGTTGATCGCGAAAAGTTTTTTGGAATTAATGCGGATATAAAATATTTAGCGGAATGGTTGAATACCTTCGTCACAAGAAACAATAGATGGAGATCTCCAAAATATATTGTTGGAGAAAGCTACGGTGGTACTCGAGTAATGGGGCTGTCCTTAGCTTTACAAAATCAGCAATGGATGTATTTAAATGGGGTTATTATGGTTTCTCCGGCAGATTACAAACTTTATAATACCGGTGGGGCTGTTGAAAATGCAATTAGTTTGCCATATTATACTGCAGCTGCATGGCATCATAAAGCACTACCAGCTGAATTGCAGCAAAAAGATTTGTTAGATATTTTACCTGAATCAGAAAGTTACGCCGTGAATACATTAATACCTGCCTTAGCAAAAGGAGGTTTTATTGGTGAAACAGAAAAGAATGCAGTCGCAGAAAAAATGGCTTATTATTCTGGCCTTTCCAAAAAAGAAATATTGGATCAGAACTTAGCCGTACCTGTTCAATATTTTTGGAAAAATTTATTGAAAGACCGCGGTAATACCATTGGAAGACTGGATTCAAGATATTTAGGAATTGATCGTCAGTTAGCTGGTATGCGACCAGATTATAGCGCCGAATTGACCTCTTGGTTACACAGTTTTACCCCGGCAATCAATTATTATTTACAAGAAGAATTAAAATTTAAGACAGATATAAAATATAATATGTTTGGACCTGTTCGTCCTTGGAACAATGATGATGATAACACAAGAGATAACTTAAGACAAGCCATGGCACAAAATCCATATTTAAATGTATTAATTCAATCTGGTTACTATGATGGTGCAACGACCTATTTTCAAGCTAAATATACCATGTGGCAGGTTGACCCTAGTGGACGTATGAAAGACCGTTTTGAATTTAAAGGATACCGATCTGGGCATATGATGTATTTAAGACGTGAAGATCTACAAAGGGCTAATGATGACATTCGAGCTTTTATCAAAAGAACTACCAACACTGGCGAGAGTGCCAAGTATTAAAATATCTTATTATGAAAAATATTGTTTTTTTAGCCGTTTTTATCTTAATAAATTATTCAGTAAACGCTCAAGACATTCCTCCAGCCGAATGGCAAATTAAAACTGCCTTAATGGCCGTTCCAGAAGATTATAAAGAAGGAGCAAAAGTTTATGGTTACAATGCTTCAGGAGAATTTGTAATACTAAGAGAAGGTACTAACGATTATATTGCTTTAGCATCAGACCCCAATAAAAGTCAGTTTTCCACGGCCGCCTATCATAAAGAATTGGATGAATTCATGGCTAGAGGAAGAGAACTTAAAACAGCAGGTAAAGAATTTCAAGAGATTTTTGACATTCGTGAAGCGGAGGTCAAGTCAGGTAAATTGAATTTACCTGACAAAACCACTTTATGTGTTTTTACAGGTGATGTAAATGCCGAAACTAAAGAAATAGAGAATGGTTATGTGCGTTATGTATTCTATGTACCGTTTGCAACTGGAGAAAGTACAGGTTTACCTACAACTCCTACTCCTCCTGGTCACGCTTGGTTAATGAACCCTGGCACCCATAGAGCTCATATTATGATTACCCCACCAAAAGGATAATTAGAATATTTGTAATGAAGAAAATTCAATTTTCAAATTCTCAAAAAGCTCATCCATGATGCGACTAAAACCTTTGTTTAAACTAAGGTTTTAGCGATCTTTTATATATTTAATAAGTAAGATTTATTTATGTTCAAATTTAAAATAGCAATATTGGCGGTACTATCTTCATTACTATTTACAAAAAAGGCAATGTCCCAAGATTGGGCCAACTTAGGTAAATATCAAGAGGCAAATAAAAAAATTACAGTGCTCCAACCAAATGAACAGCGCGTAGTATTCATGGGCAATTCTATCACGGAAGGGATGCCAAAGGCCTTTTTTAAGGGAAAGCCCTTTATAAATAGAGGTATCGGTGGACAAACAACCCCTCAAATGCTACTTCGTTTTCGACAAGATGTTATTGATTTAGAACCAAGTCTTGTTTTGATTCTGGCAGGCACTAATGATATTGCAGGTAATACAGGCCCAATGACATTAGAAGAGATAAGAGATAACATCTTATCTATGGTAGAACTGGCTAAAAGCAATAACATTATACCTGTTGTTTGTTCCGTTCTTCCAGCATATGATTACCCATGGCAACCTGGTCTGCAACCTAATATTAAAATTCCTGAACTCAACACAATGTTATCACAAATGGCCGAAGAGAAAGACGTTCCTTATTTAGATTATTTTTCTGCGATGACTGATGAAAGAAATGGGTTACCAAAAGAACTAACAACAGATGAAGTTCATTTGACCAGTAAAGGTTATGAAATTTTGGGTGAATTAGCAGAAAAAGCTATCGCAAAAGCCCTTGAATAAGCCATCAAATTCTTTGATAAGCATTCTCATTCCATTTAAGAATACGGAGCAATTTTTAACGGAATGTCTGAAATCTATAGTAGAACAGACATTTGAAAATTGGGAAGTTCTTGCTGTAAACGACCACTCAACAGATTCTAGTAGAGCACTAGTCAATTCATTTGCTTTAAAAGATTCAAGAATAAAACTTTTAGATAATGAAGGAACAGGTATTATTCCTGCATTGCGCTACGCGTATACCATAGCAAAAGGTGCATATATTACCAGAATGGATTCAGATGACATTATGAAGCCCAATAGGTTACAAAACATGTTACATTCATTAGAAGAAAAAGGAAAAGGGCACGTCGCGGTTGGGCAAGTTCGCTATTTTTCTGATAGAGGTATAAGTGACGGATATTCACGTTATGAAAAATGGCTGAATCAACTGACCAGTACAGGAGAAAACTACAATGAAATTTATAAAGAATGTGTAATTCCTTCGCCCTGCTGGCTTGTTCATCGCGAAGATTTTGAGGCATGTGGTGGATTTGAACCTAACCGATATCCTGAAGATTATGACCTTACTTTTCGTTTCTATGAAAAAAAAATAAAGGTCATTCCGTGTGATGAAGTATTACATTTATGGCGAGATTATGACACTCGAACTTCGCGCACACATGTGCACTACGCTCAAAATTATTTTTTAGATATTAAACTACATTATTTTTTAAAGCTTGATTATAACCCGAAAAGACCATTAGTGATTTGGGGAGCAGGGTTTAAAGGGAAGAAGATTGCTAAAACCTTGTTAGAGAAAAATATTGCTTTTAATTGGTTATGTGACAACCCAAAAAAAATAAACAAAGAGATATACGGACAACAAATGCGACATTTTTCAATACTTCGAAAACTTAAAAGCCCACAAAGTATAATCACGGTGGCTAATGAAAATGCACAATTAGAAATCACCAATTACCTACATAGTTTGGACCAAAAAACGATGCAGGATTATTTTTTTTTCTGTTAACTGGGTTTATTAAAGTAAAATTATCAAACTCTTAACAGGTCAAGAACTCTTACCGAAATTAACAAAGCTGTATATTTACATAATCAAAAAGAGGAATGCAGTTTAAACATCCAGAATTACTTTGGGCCCTTCTACTACTGTTAATCCCTATCATTATTCATCTTTTTCAGCTCAGACGTTTTAAAAAGACACCATTTACCAATGTGGCAATGCTTCAAAAAGTCGTTGCGGAATCACGCAAAAGTAGTAATATAAAAAAATGGTTGTTACTTTTAACACGTTTGTTTTTAATATCCTGTCTGGTCATATCTTTTGCCCAACCATTTTTGGCAAAAGAAAATGCCCTTAAAGAAAAAGAAACTGTTATCTATCTAGATAATTCGTTCAGCATGCAAAGCAAACAAGAGGGACTTAGTTTACTTGAAAAATCAATTCAAGATATTTTAAAGTTTATTCCCGAAGAAACTGAATTTACCCTTTTTACTAATGACAATACCTTTAAGTCAACTACTTTAAAAGCAATTCAAAACTCACTTTTATCCCTTGAGTATACAAGTAAACAATTATCACTAGACGAGATTTTCTTTAAGGCCAAAAAATTCTTTAAAACAGACAACTCTAGTGTTCAAAATTTAATTGTGATTTCCGATTTTCAAAATAGACTAGGGTCTTTATCAGATCGATTATCAGAAAGAACAAATATTCATTTAGTTCAATTAGAAGCTAATCAACAATCAAATATTGCGATAGATTCTATTTACTTAGGTAAAAGGCTGAATAATCAAGTAGAATTGCACACTGTTATATCAGGCTTACAAACAGATGAGAGTATTCCTATTTCTCTCTTTAACGATGCTCAGCTTATTGCAAAGACCGCAATCGTTGGTGAGAATAGAGTAAAAAACGAAGTTGTTTTTTCTATACCAGAAAAGGAAAAAATTAAAGGAAAAATACTCATCAATGACAACGGTCTTTCTTATGACAATGTGTTCTATTTTAATATTGATGAACAAAAGCCAATCAAAATTTTAAGTATCAATCAGACAGAATCAAACTATATAGAAAAAATATTTGGCTCAAAAGAATTTGAATTTGTTGGGTATAATCTCAATCAATTAAACTATGGTGCCATTGAAGCACAAAATCTTATTATTTTAAATGGTCTAGAACAAATACCGGATAATTTGCAAACGGTCTTAAATTCTTTTAAAAAAGAGGGTGGCAGTTTAATGATTATCCCATCAACCAAATCAGATATGGTGTCTTATAATATGCTACTATCTAAATTAGGCACTGCAAGATTACAAGAGAAGATAAGTCTAGAAATACCAGTTTCAAAAATCAATTTTGACCATCCCTTATTTCAAAATGTTTTTGAAAAACGAGTTACCAATTTTGATTATCCAACGGTTAAATCCTTTTTTAAAACAAGCAAGAGTGGGGCTACCATAATTTCATTTTCTAATGATCAACCATTTTTACAAAATTTCGACAACACTTATATTTTCACGGCTCCAATTAATATAGAAAATTCCAATTTTCAAGCTTCCCCGTTAATTGTGCCAACACTATATAATATTGCAGCTTTTAGTTTAAAAAGGAGTTCTCTTTATTTGAAAATGGGTGTTGAACACGACATAGATATTGTGACCAACTTAAAAAAAGATAATATCATTACCCTACACAAAGACACTAAAGAATTTATACCAAGACAGCAGTCTTTTGCTAATAAAATAAAACTATTGTTTATTGATAATCCCAACGAGGATGGCATTTATGCTGTTCTAAATGATTCAGATACGTTACAACATTTGAGTTTTAATTATTCAAGAGCAGAAAGCAATTTATCTTATCAAGATATGAGTAATTTAGATATTACATCTTTTCAAAATAACATATCAGAGCTTTTTAGTGAACTGGCTGAAGATAATACTATTACGGACTATTGGAAATGGTTTGTTATTTTTGCACTAGTTTTCGCTCTATTGGAATTGCTTATTCAAAAATTGATTGCATGAACATCCTTTTAAAGTCTGCCACAATTAGTGCCCCTTCTAATACAAGTATTCACAATAAAAAAAGGGATATCCACATTAAAAATGGTAAGATTGAAAAAATCGCTTCAAGAATTACTCCTGCTAATGGTACAAAAGAAATCAAATTAGATAACCTTCATGTTTCAATTGGGTGGTTTGATACCAGTGTAAGTTTTGGTGAACCAGGTTTTGAGGAGCGAGAAACCTTAGAAAATGGGCTCAAGGTTGCTTCTAAAAGTGGTTTTACAGATATTCTTTTAAATCCAAACACAAATCCAATACCGGATACAGGTTCAGATATCGTCTTCTTAAAAAATAGTGCTAAAGCAACTATTACCAATTTACATCCCTTAGGTGCCCTTACCGTAAAAAGTAAATCAGAAGCACTAGCCGAGTTATTTGATATGCAAACAATGGGTGCTGTTGGCTTTTATGACTTTAAAAAACCAATTTCCAATAGTAATCTTTTGAAAATTGCATTGCTATATGCACAAAACTTTAATGGACTAGTATTTTCATATCCTGAAGATGTAGCTATCAAAGGAAAAGGTACTGTTAACGAAGGAGAGGTTTCCACTAGACTTGGATTAAAAGGTATTCCAGCCCTGTCAGAAGAACTTCAAATTGCACGTGACCTATATGTTTTAGAATATACTGGGGGCAAGCTGCATATACCGACAATATCAACAGCAGGTGCAGTCAAACTAATTACTGAAGCCAAGAAAAAAGGACTTGATGTAACTACCAGTGTTGCACTTCATAATATTTGTTTAACGGATTCTGAACTTGAAAGTTTTGATACCAGCTTTAAAGTAAATCCACCATTACGAACCACTAAAAATAATAAAGCCTTATTAAAAGGCTTATTGAATGGAACCATTGATTATATCACTGCGGACCATAGACCTATCGATATTGAAGAAAAAAGAGTCGAATTTGATAACGCAGCATATGGCACTATTGGATTAGAGAGCGCCTTTGGAACTTTGAATAATCTTATTGGATTAGAAGACACAGTTAACTGTCTTACAAAAGGTAGAGCTCGTTTTAATATTCCTTTGCCTCAAATAGAAGAAGGAGTTTTAGCAAATCTTACACTATTTAATCCTGATGGAGAGCATACTTTTAATTATGATAACATACTTTCAAAATCAAAGAATGCCATATTCTTAAATAGAAAGCTTAAAGGCAAAGTTTATGGTTCAATTAATAATGACAAAATGGTTTTAAATGTCTAATGAAGAATTTGTAGCAGGTAAAACAACTGCTATTGTTGCTTATTTCACAATTGTTGGAAGTTTAATAGCTATCACAATGAACCTTGAGCCAAAAAATGCCTTTGCACGCTTTCATATTCGACAAGCATTTGGTATTCACTTATTATTTCATGCCTTGGCCATTGGCTTGTCTTTTACCGGCATTGCTTATGCATCTTTGGTCTTATTTTTACTTTACCTAATGCTTTGGGGCTTTGGTTTTCTGCAAGCTCTAAATGGTAACAAAAAGGAAATACCAATGTTGGGTAGCTATTTTCAAAAATGGTTTACTTTTATTAGTTGATTACTGAAAACTATCAAATGTCCCAACAAGCTCTCTCTCTCGAATACCTTACACGTCCATCATTAGAAATTACTAATAATACACCAGTGCTTTTCATGCTTCATGGTTATGGAAGTAATGAAGAAGATTTGTTTTCTTTTGCTAGTGAACTTCCTAAAGAAATATTCATTATTTCCGTAAGAGCGCCCTATAAACTTGAACCCTTCGGTCACGCCTGGTATGCTATTAATTTTGATGCTCAAAATGGTAAATGGAGTGATGATGGAGAAGCTATTCTTTCATGTCAAAAAATGTTGACTTTCATAAAAGAAGCTTGCGAAGCATATAGTTTAAATGAAGACAATATAAGTTTATTAGGTTTTAGTCAAGGAACAATATTAAGTTATGCCATAGCACTCTCCTACCCTGAAAAAATAAAGAATGTAATTGCCCTAAGCGGTTACATTAATGAAGGTATTTTAGCTGATGGGTATCAGCATAAAGACCATAGCAATCTTAGTATTTATGCTTCTCATGGACAAGTAGACCAAGTAATTCCGATTGATTGGGCTCAAAGGGCTCCTGAATTTTTAAAAAAATTAGGAATTACTCACAAATTTGAAGAATTTCCCGTCGGACATGGCGTAGCTCCACAAAACTTTTATGCTTTCCGTTCTTGGCTTGAAGAAGCCTTAAAATCAAAATAATAGGCTAAAAAGAGGCCAAAATAGAATTTTGTTTTTAGATTTAAAGGAATTAAACTCCTTTAAAATTAGAAATTGATGCAGAAAATTATCCTAGTGATTTTTTCATTTAGTTTAATGGTATCATGCAAAACAAAGAATAAAACTGAAAAAAATTCTGAACTTGTTCAGGTTGAAACTAACGAGAGTTGGTTTTATTTATTTGATGGTAGTTCATTAGAAGGTTGGCGTGGATATAATTCAACAAGCCTACCTCCTGGTTGGATTATAAAAGACAGTACATTGACTTTTGATACTCAATTGGGCTTAGAACAAAATTATAAAGGAGGTGAAGACATCATCTTTGCAGGAAAAAAATTCGATAATTTCGAGCTCTACTTAGAATGGAAACTACCTAAGGGTGGAAATAGTGGTATATTTTATCATGTGCAAGAAGGGTATGAAGGGCCACCGGTTGTTTCTCCTGAATATCAATTAATTGATGACGAAAATTATGCTCAAATACACGATATAACAGCTTACAATCTTAGTTTAGGGTACACTGAAAACCCAAGTGAGCTAAAGCCATTGCAACGAACGGGTTCCGATTATGCCATGCATCCTGCTGATTCAAAAAATAAAGTCTTACACCCTGCTGGAACATGGAATTCTAGTAAAATAATTTTTACTCCTGAAAAGGTTGAGCACTGGCTCAATGGTAAACAAATTTTATCGTTTGTACCATGGTCTGATGACTGGTATGAGAAGAAAAATTCTGATAAGTGGAAAAACAGTCCGGATTATGGTAAATTTAAAACCGGTTACATTGGTCTACAAGATCATTCGAGCCCTATTTGGTTTCGGAACATAAAAATTAAAGAATTATAACTTTATCTTTTCAAAGTCATGAAAAAAAGAGACTTCCTTAAAAAATCAGCTATTCTAGCTTCTTCTACGGCTGTAATGCCATCCATTTTTCTTGCTTGTAAAGAAGAAGAAAAAAGTGAATCAAAAAAGCTTCCCAAATTAGAAAGATTAAGAACAGCACATATTGGTGTTGGTAATATGGGTGGCGAAGATTTGAGAGATATCTCTTCGCATGCTAAAGTAGATGTTGTTGCCTTATGTGATGTTGACGCGAATAATCTGGCTGCGGCAAAAGTATTACACCCAAATGCCATGACTTTTACTGATTATAGGCTCATGCTTGAAGAAATCAAAGATGAGATTGACGCTGTCATTGTTTCTACTCCAGATCATACTCATGCACCTGCTTCGCTAATGGCTATGAATTTTAATAAGTCTGTCTATTGCCAAAAACCATTGACACATTATGTTTCGGAAGCTAGAGAAATGAATAAAATTGCGACTGAAAAAGGCTTGATTACCCAAATGGGTATTCAAGTACATTCTTTCTATGACTATAAATTGGCAACTTTACTTATTCAATCAGGAATCATAGGAAAGGTGCACACAGTGAGAGCGTGGTCACCTAAGAATTGGGGATACGATGGACCAACACCAGAAGGAGAAGATACCATTCCAGAAACTTTGGATTGGAATCTATGGCTAGGGACTTCTGCTCAGAGACCATACAAAGAAGGCATTTATCACCCAGGGAATTGGCGTAAACTTATGGACTATGGATGTGGAACCTTAGGTGATATGGGGGTACATATTTTCGATACACCCTATAACGCTTTGGAGTTGGATGTTCCGAGAACAATCAAGAATGAATGCCGTGAACCTAATGGATTTGGGTATCCTGAAAACAACTCAGTAACCTATGAATTTCCTGGTACAGCGTACACCACAGAAACCTTAAAATGGATTTGGTCTGATGGACCGGGTGCTCCTTCTTCACATGAAGATCTAAAGTTGCCCAATGCTGAAATTGCAACAACTACTGAAAATGAAGAAGATTCATTGGAAGATAAAATGTCTTTAGATTCAAAAATTGCAAGTGAAGGCCAACTTCCAGACCAAGGAGCAATGTTCATTGGCGAAAATGGGCGCTTACTGCTACCACACTTTATGCAGCTACCTAAGAAAATTGTTGATGGGCAATTTGTTGACATATCAGCTGAAATTGCTGCTGTAGAACAAGCTAATAATATGGGTAAACCAATTAGAGATTACGCTTCGGAAGGGCCAAAACATTACCATCAATTCGTTGATGCTTGCCTAGGTAAAGATGAGTGTACAGCTCCTTTTTCGTATGCTTCAAAACTAACGGAAACTATCTTGTTAGGGGTAATTGCTGGGCGTTTTCCTAATCAGACCTTGCATTGGGATAGTGAAAATGCTGAATTCGCAGAAGATGAGGCTAATCAATATTTAAGCGGTGATTATAGAGCGTTTTAAATACTTTTTTCAATTACTCCTTGTATAAAGCAAATGGTCTAAAAGTGTAAAATCTACGCTCATATCATCTTTAAGTTCGTATTTAATCACTAAATCACCCCAATATTGCCCATCTGAGAAATCGGCGACAATCCATCGATGGTTCATTACTTTGATTTTATTTATTTTAAAATCACTATCCATTCCTTCATACGGAATTAAAGGGTTATCTCCTTTGTTTTCATTGGTTTCCAATAATTTGTCTTCAATATAACGCGTAGGATTTTCCAAATTCAGGTGCTCATAATAAGCTAAAGCATCATCATTATTCTCTAAAGAAAAATACTGTATATCAAGAATATGCAATTTTTCTTGTTGTACAGAATCTTCTAAAGCTTCAATTTTATTCTGCAGTTTTAAAATATCAGACTCATTTTCATTCTGAATTTTATTACCATTAACCAAACTGTACAATAGAATGAGCGCAACAAACACAAACAGGTATAAAAAGATATTCTTTTTCATCTAAATTGAGATTTTTAAATTATCATAGGCTAAAAAAACATTCTCAGGTAATTTTTTTTCTACTTCTTCATGAAAGCCCAGTAAATGACTAATATGAGTAAAATATGTCCGCTCCGCTCCTATTAACTCGGCAAATTCTAATGCTTCTTCCAAATTAAAATGAGAATGGTGCGGTTCAATTCTTAAGGCATTAACCACAAGCACCTTACAACCCCTTAGCTTTTCAATTTCAGCATCTTCTACACGCTTTACATCAGTCAAATAAACAAAATCTTGAATGCGATAGCCCAAAACAGGTAAACGATTATGCAATACTTCAATTGGTGTTACTCTAAGTCCTTCCAACTCAAAAGAGTTGTTTTTGTCCACTAAATTAATAGCTACTGCTGGCGCACCAGGATAACGATTCTCGTTGGCAAAAATATAGTCAAATCGTCGTTTTAGAGCAGTTACTACTCGTTCGTGAGCATATATAGGAATATCACCTTGACGAAAGAAAAACGGTCTAATATCATCAATACCAGCCGTGTGATCAGCATGTTCATGTGTAAAAAGAACACCGTCCAATGAATCAATGGGGTTCTTTAAAAGTTGTTGTCTAAAATCAGGCCCACAATCTATTACATAATTAAATTCATCCCATTGGACTAAAACAGAAACTCGAAGTCGTTTATCTCTTGAATCGCTGCTTAAACAAACAGGATGTTGACTTCCTAAAATAGGTATGCCCTGCGATGTTCCAGTACCTAGAAAAGTAACTTTTAAGCCTTCTTTCATTTTAATCAAAATTATAACTTATTTGTCTAAAAGAATTTGCTAACTTCTTAACTTTGTTAACAACAAAAGACGTCACATGAGTACGCTAACTAATAAGATTAAAGAGTTCGAAAATATACCCTCTATAAAAGCCAAAACTTTACGGATTAATTTACATCCTGACATCTATGGTACTTTTGCTGAAATTGGTGCCGGACAAGAAACGGCAAGGCATTTTTTTAGAGCTGGTGCTTCTTCAGGTACTATTGCAAAAGCAATGAGCGCTTATGACAAGTCTTTTAGTGACGCTATTTACGGTGTAGAAGAAGATGGTCGCTATGTAACACAAGCTAGACTTAAGACCATGTTGAAGCATGAGATGCGATTAGTCGAAGAGCGAATTGACAGAAAAAACAATCCAGATTATCTTTTCTTTTCTTACGCCAATACTGTTGCAACCATTGATTTCTCTAAACGTTTTAAAGGTCATGGCTGGATTGGACTCCGTTTTCAATTAGATCCTAACCAGAAAGAACATGATGAAATAATTTTACATGTTCGCTTTAAACAAAATGAAGCTCGGTTACAACAAGAAACATTAGGCATTCTTGGTGTAAACCTTATTTATGGGGCGTTTTTTAAATACCATAAACCCCGTAAATTACTTAAATATCTGTACGATCATATTGACAAAGACACATTAGAAATTGATATGATCAACTTCACAGGACCTAGTTTTAAAGATGTTGATAATAGATTAATGAGCCTTCAATTGATTAAGAATGATATGACCGATGCGGTTATGTTTGGTCCTGATGGTAACAATCTTCTGCCTGCCTCCATCTTATATAAAAAGAACATATTGGCACTTAGAGGTAGTTTTAGACCGGTTACCAAAGTGAATATGGATATGTTTCAAAAATCACATGACATTTTTGTCCGTGAGCAAACTGTAGATTATGATAATACTATAGTCATTTTTGAAATAACACTGTCAAATTTAAGGGCCTCTGGCGAAATAGATGAGCAAGATTTTATGGATCGTGCAGAACTCTTATGTTCTCTAGGTCATACGGTAATGATTTCTAAATTTCAAGAATATTACAAACTAGTTGAATACCTTAATAATTATACCAAAGCGCGTATTGGTCTGACTATGGGGGTAAATAATTTAGTTGATGTATTCGATGAGAAGTACTATCGCCATTTGAGTGGAGGTATATTAGAGGCGTTCGGTAAATTATTTTTCAAAGATTTGAAGGTATACTTGTACCCAATGAAAGATGCTAATACCGGACAAATAATGACAAGTAATAATGTCAAAGTTCATCCAAGAATGAAAGAATTATATAAATTCTTCAAGTATAATAATAAGGTGATGGATATAATTGATTACGACCCTGATATTATGGATATTTTCTCAAGGGAAGTTCTTAAACGCATTACTAAGGGAGAAGAAGGATGGGAACAAATGTTACCTGAGGGTATTTCTGAAATTATCAAAGAAAAAAAACTTTTTGTCCGAAAAGAGCTTGAGGCTGAAGAAGTTGAAGAAGAATAAAAAGGAGTAACAAGGCTTGACGCTACTCCTTTATGACATAAGTTGTAATCAATTTATGCTTCTAAAATTTGTGCAGCATGATCTTTGGTTTTGACCTTTGAAATAACACGTTCCACTACTCCATTATTAATTATAAAGGTAGTTCTGTGCAAGCCATCATATTCTTTTCCCATAAACTTTTTCGGACCCCAAACACCAAAAGCATCAATTACTGTATGGTCTTCATCTGCCAATAAAGGGTATTGAAATTCGTACTTATCTCTAAATTTTGCTTGCTTTTTCTCAGTGTCTTCACTAACACCTAGCAAATGATAGCCTCGACTTTGAAGTTCTGTATAATTGTCTCTTAGATTACAAGCCTCAGCCGTACAACCAGGAGTATTTGCTCTTGGGTAAAAGAATATTATAAGCTTTTTACCCTTGTAGTCTGAGAGATTTATTGTGTTTCCGTCTTGGTCTTTTGATGAAAATTCAGGTACTTTATCGCCTGCTTTCAATGTATTCATATTAAAAATATTTTGTTTAGAGTATTTTTGATAAAATTAAACAAAAATGACCAAACAAGATAAAGTTGACTTCACAATTAAAACATTAAAAGAGCTTTATCCTACTATTCCAATTCCGCTTGAGCATAAAGACCCTTATACTTTGTTAATTGCTGTTTTGATGTCAGCTCAAAGTACAGATGTGCGTGTAAATCAGATTACACCTTTATTATTTGAAAAGGCCGATAACCCTTACGACATGGTTAAAATGACGGTTGATGAAATTAGAGATATCATACGCCCAGTGGGGCTTTCGCCAATGAAATCAAAAGGAATTCATGGTTTATCTCATATTCTAATAGACAAATATGACGGAGAAGTGCCTCAAGAAATTGAATTATTAGAACAACTTCCTGCCGTTGGTCATAAAACAGCCAGTGTGGTAGTTTCTCAAGCTTATGGTATTCCAGCATTTCCGGTAGACACTCATATACATCGTTTGATGTATCGCTGGGGATTTACTAACGGCAAAAATGTTGTTCAGACTGAAAAAGACGCAAAACGATTGTTTCCTAAAGAAATTTGGAACGATCTTCACCTTCAAATAATTTGGTACGGTAGAGAATACTCTCCTGCTAGAGGTTGGGATCTTGAAAAAGACATTATTACGAAGAAAATTGGACGAAAAACGGTCTTAAACGATTATTATAAAACTAAAAAAACCGCTAAATAGCGGTTTTTTTAATCCTTAAAAGTTTGTGGTTAATTTAAAACCGTTTCAAACTTCATGTTGTTGTAATCAATGACTCTCATTGACTTAGAGAATGCTAACAAAAACGAAACTGTCTCAGGTTTAGCCTTTGCGATTCTACAAATTTGTTGTTCTTCAGAGTAAATTTCTTCCATATTCGGGCATTAATGTTATGATAGAATAACGCCACTAAAATGGAAATATTGCTCCGTTCGACCTAATGCAGATTAATTCGTTAAAACGATATTATGCTTATCTACAATCTTTCTAAGATTAATTAAAGCATATCTCATTCGTCCTAAAGCCGTATTAATACTCACACCTGTATTTTCAGAAATCTCTTTGAAACTCATATCCTTATAGATACGCATCATTAAAACCTCACGTTGATCATCAGGCAACTCATCAATTAACAAAGTCAAATCACTATCTATTTGATTCTTAATTAACTGTTTTTCAGCGTTTAACTTATCATCTTTAATAACTGAAAAGATATTAAAGTCATCACTACCTTCGAACTTTGGCATTCTTTTATTCTTGCGAAAGTGGTCAATAATTAAATTGTGTGCTATTCGCATCACCCATGGTAAAAATTTACCTTCTTCGCTGTACGAACCACGCTTAAGGGTCTTAATTACTTTAATAAAGGTGTCTTGAAAAATATCTTCGGTAATATCTCTATCCAATACTTTAGAGTAGATAAAGCTAGAAATTCTTTGATTGTGGCGGTTGATTAGGACTTCAAGGGATTTTTCGTCTCCGTCAATATAATTCCTTACCAATATCGAGTCTTCGATTTGTAGTTCCATACAAATTACTTTTTGGTTAAAATTAGAGCCAATCCACCAGGGGATGTGACTTTGAGTTATTAGTATAATTTTAAAAAAGTAATTATTTCTGTATAGGCCTATCAGGGTTTTAATTACAGCTCAAATATAGTCCAATGCAATATTGTTGAAAAAACTATGTTGTGAGATGCGGATTTAACGATGTCAACTACTACAAAAATAGACATTAACTCACTTGAATCGTATCTTTGACCAAATTTTTTCGACGAATGACAGCTATTAAAGATGTAAATCCTAAGGAGAATATTATCATAAAAGGTGCCAAACTGCACAATCTTAAGAATATTGATGTTGTTATTCCAAGAAATAAGCTTGTTGTCATCACTGGTTTATCAGGCTCAGGCAAGTCTAGCCTAGCTTTTGACACCTTGTATGCAGAGGGTCAACGTCGTTATGTCGAAAGCCTTTCTTCCTATGCTCGTCAGTTTTTAGGAAAATTAGACAAACCCAAGGTGGACTATATAAAAGGTATTGCCCCTGCAATAGCCATTGAGCAAAAAGTGAATTCAACCAATCCGCGTTCTACAGTAGGTACAACGACGGAGGTTTATGACTATCTCAAATTGTTATTTGCCCGTATTGGCAAAACCATATCCCCGGTATCAGGAGAAGAAGTTAAGAAGGATACTGTAACTGATGTAGTTAATCATGTCAAGACCTTTGATGAAGGCACAAAACTTTTATTATTAGCTCCAATTACTATAAAAGAAGATAGAGATTCTTTAAAATCATTAGAGCTCTTTTCAAAACAAGGATATGCCCGTATTAAATATAATGGTCAAGTATTACGAATAGATCAAGTTCCAAACGATATAGGTAAGTCTTTTGATTTAGTGGTAGACCGAATTGTCGTAAAAGATGACGAAGACTTTTTAAATAGACTTGGTAATGCCATTGACAATGCTTTTTTTGAAGGTAAAGGACGATGTGCTATTGAAATTGTAGAAACTGAAGATCAACATGTTTTTAGTAATCAGTTTGAGCTAGACGGTATGAAGTTTCTAGAGCCTAATGTACATCTGTTTAGTTTTAATAATCCTTATGGGGCCTGCCCAAGATGTGAAGGCTACGGTGACGTAATAGGTATAGATGATGACTTAGTTATACCTAATACCGCCTTATCTATTTATGAAGAAGCCGTTTTTCCCTGGCGCGGTGAAAGTATGAGTTGGTATAGAGACCAGTTAATTAACTCGTCTTATAAATTTGATTTTCCAATTCATAAACCGTGGTTTGAACTTTCTGATGAACAAAGGCAATTGGTCTGGGATGGAAATGAACACTTTATAGGTATACATAAGTTCTTTGAACAGCTTGAAGAAAAGAGTTACAAAATTCAGAATCGGGTAATGCTTTCTCGTTACAGGGGAAAAACTAAATGTTCTGTTTGTAAAGGTAAACGATTGCGCAAAGAAGCGGACTATGTTAAGATAAATGGAAAATCTATTTCTGATATTATAGAATTACCAATTGAAGATTTAGTTTCTTTCTTTGAAGAGCTTGAATTATCAGAACACGATTCCACTATTGCAAAAAGGTTATTGAAAGAGGTTAGCACGCGTTTAGACTATCTTACTAAAGTAGGTTTGAGTTATTTAACCCTTAATCGAAAGTCAAACTCATTATCAGGTGGAGAAAGTCAGCGGATTAATCTAGCCACATCTTTAGGTAGTAGCTTAGTTGGTTCTATGTACATTTTAGATGAACCCAGTATTGGTTTGCACCCCAAGGATACCGAGAATTTAATTGACGTTTTAAAGTCCCTTCGAGATTTAGGCAACACAGTTATTGTTGTAGAACATGATGAAGATATAATGATTGCGGCGGATGAAGTGATTGATATTGGTCCAAAAGCCGGAACATTAGGGGGTGAAGTTGTAGCTGCCGGACCTATGACGAGTATTCTTAAGTCAGATTCGTTAACGGCGTCCTATTTAAATGGTGCCATGCAAATTGAAGTACCTAAGGAACGACGTAATTCTAAAAACTATATTCAAATTACAGGGGCTCGGGAAAACAACTTAAAAAATATCAATGCTACCTTTCCATTAAATATGTTAACTGTTGTGACAGGTGTTTCTGGTAGTGGTAAAAGCACCTTGGTCAAAAAAATCTTGTATCCGGCTATATTAAAAGAATCAGGAGGATATGGAGAAAAAGCAGGACAGTTTACTAAAATTGAAGGTAAATATTCTCAAATAAAGCATGTAGAATTTGTGGATCAAAACCCAATTGGTCGGTCATCGCGTTCTAACCCCGTTACTTATATAAAGGCATATGATGATATCCGAGCTTTATTTGCCTTACAGAAGTTAAGTAAATTACGAGGCTACCAAGCAAAACACTTCTCTTTTAATGTAGATGGTGGTCGCTGTGAAAAATGTAAGGGCGAAGGTGAAATTACAGTAGAAATGCAGTTTATGGCTGACGTGCACTTAGAGTGTGATGTCTGTGAAGGTAAGCGCTTTAAAAAAGAAGTGCTTGAAGTTAAATTTGAAGGTAAGAGTATTAATGATATTTTAATGTTAACCATTGACAATGCCATTTCACATTTTAAAACTCATAAGCAAGATAAGATCATTAAAAAATTACAACCGCTGCAAGATGTTGGTCTAGGGTATGTTACTTTAGGACAAAGCTCCTCTACCCTATCTGGTGGTGAAGCACAACGAATTAAACTAGCTTCTTTTTTAGTTAAAGGCAATACCAAAGAAAAAGCACTCTTTATTTTTGATGAACCAACAACCGGATTGCATTTTCATGACATAAAAAAGCTATTAAAGTCTTTTGATGAGCTATTAGATAAAGGACATTCTATAGTCGTTATTGAACATAATATTGAACTTATCAAGTGTGCTGACTATATCATTGACTTAGGCCCTGAAGGCGGTGCTAATGGTGGGTATCTGTTGGCCGAAGGCACTCCAGAAGAACTCATTCAAAATAAGGCATCACATACTGCCAAGTATTTGGCAGAGAAGATTAGATAAAGATAACTAGAAGTTTCCTCATCAATACGTCAATTGGGCTTTCTATAAAGTTCTTGGACTTGAACAGATATTTACACTTTGTTTCCTTCATTATTGTAGCTAAATATCTCTTATTCATAATTTAAATAATTGATTTTTAAATAGTTGACTTTTTTGGCACGCTGTTTGGTATATACTAATCGGAAAGTAAATAGTTACTTCCAGAATTTAAAACCTTATAGTATGAAAAAGTTAGTACTTATAATTGCAGCAGTCTTTTTTGGCACTGCCATGACTAAAGCTGAAACGCTAGAAGATAAGGTTGTTGTTAATGCATTTCGCGACAGTAACTCCTTCATCTTCGTAGAAAACGGAGTGACCTTCTCGGTTTATCCTGATGGAGAATTTGATTTCTTTATTAACAATCAAGTTAATGTTGGAGTTGGAACAAGAGTTGGTAATATTGGATTAACATTTAATTCTGGATACAATTACAATCCGTTTGTACAATATGATGATTACGGTGCAATTATTCAAGTTGAAAATGTTCCAGTTTTCTACGATTATTACGGACGCGTATCACAAATTGGTGGTGTAGATGTTTGGTATAGAAACGGATTAGTGAGACGAGTTGGTGGGCTAAACGTCTTTTACAACGGAAGAACATTTAGTCATTACACCGGATTTGTAAACGTATATAATAGAAATTTTAGGTTCAGACAATATAATAGATGGTTTGCAAGACCAGGTATAGGATTTTGTAACGTATGGACAACACCTTATAGAAGATGGTACAATCCAATTCGTTACTCTTGGTACAGACCTTATAGAAACAATGTACGTCGAGCTTATGTTAATAGAGGTAGAGAATATCGTTATAACAAATCTCGAAGAGCTAATGTGTATAGAAACGACAACCGTGTATCGGTACGTGAAAACAGAGGTAGACGAAATACGAGTCTTAGAAATGACAGAGCTGTTACGTCAAGGAACAACACCAGGTCTAATGATGGATTAAGAAGAAACTCTGGTAGAACCTCTAGTGATAGAAGTAAAACGATTAGAAATAGTGATGTCCGCAGAGGAAATACGGTTGCCACTCGATCAAACAAAAGTAATACTACGACGCAAAGGTCGGTAACACGTACTCCAAGAAGTACGACGGTCACTAAAAGAGAAGTAACACGAACGCCTCAAAAGCGTATAGTGAATAGAACTACTAAAACGTATAAAAAGCCACAGAGCCGAAGCGTTTCAAGTAATAGAAGTTCTCAAAACAGAGCTAAAAGTGTACAACGTAGTACACCTCAAAAGAGAACGGTAAGCAGAAGTACTTCAACTAAAAGAAGTAGTTCCGCGACTTCAAGAACATCAAGAAGTTCTAGAAGACAATAGTAAACAAACCCTGAAATAGATTCAGGGTACCAAAGAAAGTTTTTAGGTTGGTTAGTTGTTACCCCGTAGTTGAATTTATTCGCTACGGGGTTTTCTATTCGAACAATAATCCGATTGTTAATTAGATTTCAGCTTTTAAACTTTACGTTTTAAAATTTTATTTAAAAGAGCAGAAACGTCTTCAGAAATTTTAAAACGATACAGAATACCTAAATACGTCGTAATTATTAAAATGGATTTAGCGCCGATCGCAATAATCGGGTGAAAATTAAAAGTCAATTGCCAAAAAAGAAAACCCAAGAAAAATAGAAGAAGAAAAACCTTAAGTGTGGCAGCTGAATAAGGCACTATTCCAAACTTCAATTTCACGAAAACCATTTTTATTAAATTAAAAACAAGAATAGAGATAAAGCTAGCTAAAGCCGCACCCTCTATACCATAAATTGGTATCAACCATAAATTCAATAGAATAGTTAATAGAGCCAAACAAACCCCAAACCATAAAACTGTTTTGTAATATTTTGAATAGTATAAGATGGCATTGATGTTCCCTAAAAAGGAATCAAAAACTTTTGCCATTCCGATAATAAAAACTATAACAAAACCATTGGTGTAGGCCTTAGGAATAAGGGTGTATAAATCTTCAATATTCACAACAATCAAAACTAAGAGTAGCCCTGATGCAATAAATGAAGTCAACGAGGTTTTTTTGTACAAATGTTCTAATTCAAAATGATTACCCGTATTCAAATATGACGCTGTCATAGGGTAAGTAATTTGATTCATTGCACGGTTAGGTACACTAATTACAGTGGCAATATAGACGGCTACGCCATAATAAGCCACATTATCAATTGATACTAACTGATTGATCATGAACTTATCTATTTCTATTAAAACAAGAGCCACAGAGCCACCTAAAACCATAAGCATACCGTATTGCAAAATGACTTTTGTCTCTTTAGGGAAATTGAAATCTAAATTCAGCCTACGAATACTATAAGCATATAGTTTCATAATCAGCGTTCTTAGCAAGTAAACTCCAACAATTGCTTTAAGAAAAACGTTCAGTGAAATAATCTCATAATATAGTAGTACAAGGAGTATAGTGATGCATATTCTTCCAAATACTTCTTTCATGAAATTACCAAAAACCGATTTCAAATGAACTTTACTGTAAGCATAAAATACTTCGAAATAAGCCAAGGCAAAACCTACCAAAAACAAATGCCAGACATAGTTAATGACAATTTCATTTTTTCGTGATAAAAAATCGGCTATAATATCGTAGAAAAACCAGGTTAAACCTGCAGCGGGTATTAAAACTAGTAATGGTGAAATCAATACTAAGGTTAAGAATGCGTTTTTAGCACTTTCGTTTTGAGCGCTATAAAATTTTACAAGAGTATTATGAGATCCAAAAGCAAATAAAGGCATTAAAATAGCTCCAGTTGCTAAAATAAAGGTGACCAGGCCATAATAATCAGGTTCTAAGATATTCGTATAAAGAAATAGTGTGTTGACGGCGCCAAAAGCGAACCCTATAAAAGTAAGTACAGTATTTCTAAAAGACTGCTTTAAGACGATTCCCATGAGATACTTTTGGCAAGTTTTCTGGTCAATTCGCGGCGACTATAATTTTCAATTCCTTCTGAATTTAAAATTAATTCACCTTTTTGATACGCATTAAACCACTTTAAAAGTACATTTTTTAAGCCTAATTTATCTTTAGGGGTAAAACTAGCACCCGATTTAGTTTCTTCGACCATTGCACCTGCTTCCCAATTTATAGGGCCTAATGCTAATATTGGTCTACGTGCATTCAAATACTCAAAAAGCTTACCCGGAATAATACCCTGCGTTTCTGCAGCATCAATTTCTAAAAGCAACAAAACCTGAGATTTGGCCTGTAATGTGAGAACTTCTGAATGAGAAACATAACCCCTATCAAAAACAACATCACATAATCCATACTGGGCTAAAGATTGTTTTACGCCATCACCAATAACGCCAATCAATTGTATTTGAAGCACCTTTTTAAAAGCTTGATGACTATCACATAATTCTTTTAAAACTTCCCATAGCAGTACAGGATTCCTATCCGTAAGTAAAGAACCTATATGGGAAATTGTAAAACTTTTGTCTAGTGTTGTTTCTATTTTTAATCCGTCATATCCATTTGTGATAACTTCAATTGGCTTTGAAGTAATCTGCTCAAATTCTTGCTTTGTGGCCTTACTGGTAACCAAAACCTTATCAGCAAAATTTAACACTTGTTTTTCTAAAATCTTATGTTTTTGTTGAGAATACTCAGTAAGTTTCAGTTTTTTGTGATACCCAATACTAGTCCATGGGTCTCTAAAGTCAGCAATCCAATTCAAATTAAATTTAGACTTAAGTTTTAACCCAATAAGATGTACACTGTGTGGTGGCCCAGTGGTAACTACTGTTTGAATATTTTCTTCTTTAATTAGTTTACTTAGGGTTTTAACCGAAGGCTTTACCCAATACTTACGGGCGTCAGGAATGAAAAAATTACCACGTATCCATAAAAACAAACGTTCTATCACTGATTGTTTTTCATGTTTTGGAATAATACCAGAACTTATTCTATTAGTTTTTTTCTTTGAGAATATAGCTGCTAAACCGTAGGGTTCAAATATATTCTGCTTGATGACTCTTATGTTCTTAGGAATTTCTTTTAGTAAAGAATCATCAATAATGGGATAGTTTGCATTTTTTGGTACGAATACAATTGGCTCTATGTCAAATTCAGGTAAATACTTTACAAATTTCAACCACCGCTGTACACCGGGACCTCCTGCTGGTGGCCAATAATAGCAAACGATGAGAACTTTTTTCATCAATCCTCTTTCTTCGGTTTTCTATACCCAATTACAATTCCACCCACTAGTAAAAGACCAAGTAGAATATTGCTTACCAATGCAATTGTACTACCGGTTTGAACCACTTTAGGTTCAAAAGAAAATTCAATTTCATGTTCCCCTGCTGGCACTTGTAATCCACGTAAGGCATAATTAACTCTAAAATGTGCAACCTTTTTATCATCAATAGTAGCTACCCAACCGTGCGGGTAATGCATTTCTGAAAAAACAGCGAAACCATCATTAGCACTAGAAGATTTATATTTAATGAGGTTTGGTCTAAAATCAATCAAATTAATACTAGCCAAAGAATCTTTTTGATAAGTTAATTCGTTAAGGTCCGCATAAGTCGCTTTATTGAATACGGCGTATTCTTTTGTGTTCAAGGTATCTAAAGCTTTGATTTCTTCATCGGCATTATTCACCCCTACTATATTTTGAACAAACCATGCATTACCGTTGGTATCTGGATTTACTCCTGGAAAACTTCGCCCCTCTTCATCTTGCTGCACGATATACTTCACGTTCAACATATTTAGTACCTGAAGATTATTTTTATAGAGATGATATTCCACCAATTCCTCCATTTTTCTGGGCTTAGCAGCATGGTAACCTCCTAAAGACTTGTGAAAATATGAGGTTCTAGAGCCGTTTAAACCTTCTTGTGGATCAAAGACTCTAAAAACACCTTGGTCCTTTAAAATTTCTTGATCAACCTCAGATGCTTGAAAAGGTTGTTCTACAGCACGTTGACGCACAAAATCTTCTGTATTAACATATCTAAGATTAACGCCAACTAAGTCAACAACTAAGAATAATCCGATTAAAATGACGGCAAAGTTCTTCTTTACTTTCTCTTTAAGAAATAAGAATATGGCTCCCGCACAAAGCAGTACATAGATTAGAGATCTAAAGGTATCGCTGATGTAAACAGCTTCGCGGTCACTTCTCAATATTTCTAAGGCTGCATCGCCAAAATAGCTTCTAAATCTCTCGTCAGTCGCACCTTCAAAGTCAAACAGTCCTTTCATAAGAAAAATAGCTATCGCCAAACCTGTAGTTACGAAAACACTTAATTTTAGAGCGTTTAGTTTTACTCTTTGGTCTACTGTCTTCTTAAAGATTTCTTTTAAACCTAAAATGGCAAGTATAGGCACACAAAGCTCTAAAATAACTTGTATAGACGATACCGCTCTAAACTTATTATAAAGCGGGAAGTAATCAATCATAAAATTGGTTAGCACCGGAAAGTTCTTTCCCCATGAGAGCAATAAAGAAAGTAACACTCCTGAAAGTAACCACCATTTTTTCTTGCCTTTAACTAAAAAGAGAGAGAGTATAAATAAAAAGAAAATAGCTGCGCCTAAATACGCTGGTCCCGCAACTATTGGCTGTTCTCCCCAATACAAATAAAGCCCTGAGATATCAATAGCCTGTGAAGGTGGAACGCCTTGTTCAATAAAGTAGTTATAGACTTTAGAATCTTTTCCTAAGTTTTCTTTGCCTGAACCTCCAAAAAAACGTGGTACAAATAAGTCTAGTGATTCTGTAATACCGTAACTATATTGAGTAATGTATTCTCTGTCCAAACCACTGGCAGCCACCTTTGAAGAGCCATCTGGATTAATGGTGAGTTCAGATTTTCCGCGAGTACTCCAATCGGCATATTGTTTTGTGGCAAGCAAACTCGTTGCATTTGTGGCAATACCCAGTATTACTGCTACTACTAAAATACCTACTGAACTTAAGAAGTTTTTTAGTTCTTTTCTTTTAATTGCGTAAATAAGATAGACAATACCCAAAATCAAAACCAATAACATAAAGTAATAAGTCATTTGATAATGATTAGCACTTATCTCTAGCGCCATAGCAATTGCTGTAAGCAGAAAACCTACAATATATTTTTTTCGGAAAACTAAAATAATACCACCCAAAACCATAGGCAAATAAGCAAGGGCATGTGCCTTTGCATTATGCCCTACACCCAAAATAATAATGAGATAGGTAGAAAAACCAAAACCCAATGCTCCTAAAATTGCAAGTCGGTATTCAACTTTCATACAAAGCATTAGAATATAAAACCCTATAAAATAGAGAAAAAGGTAATCGGAAGGGCGAGGTAAAAATCGGATTAAACGATCTAGTTTCTTAACATAGTCATGAGGATAGTTAGCTCCTAATTGATAGGTAGGCATACCTCCAAAAGCACTGTTTGTCCAGTATGACTCAACACCAGTGGTTTCTTTGTAATCATTACGTTCTTTGGCCATACCCTTATACAAAGCGATATCAGATTGATAAATGGCCTTGCCTTGAAGCACTGGATAAAAGTATGCCAGTGAAGCAATCATAAAAAATCCTAAAACTAAAAGATGAGTAATAATTGTCTTAGCCGAAAGCTTCATAGAATGTTATTGAGGACTCAAAGATCAGTCAATTTCCTCAAAATCTATATATTCTCCAACTTTTTTTGAAGGATTTGATTTTGGCTTGCCGTGTTTATTAACAGAAGTCTCACCTTCCGTTCTAGCATTACTGCCAAAATCTTGGTAGTTACCAAATTGTTGCCCAAATCGTTCTTCGGTTTTCTTTACTGCATAGTTAAATATACGAGGCGCAAGCCATTTCAGAAGTAATTTAATACCGTAGTATACGAATATGAGTATTAAAATCGTTTGTAATAAAACCATATTACTGTTTGCTATTGATTCAAAATTACACTGTAAGTCTTATAATCTACAAAATCGTTTCTTAAAATAGTATTAAAATCAGTCTATGGCAATCTTAAATCGACTTTTACTAGCATTCATTTTACTTCCATTATTGGGTATTGCTCAATATACTGATGTTATTAATTCAAATAGACCAGGTTTATCAGTTAGTGCATACGCCATAGGTAAAAACGTTGTACAGGCAGAATTTGGTTTGTTATATGAACAACGAGATCACGGGCTTTTAAATCAGGACTCGAATATTTTTGGGGGTGATTTATCACTAAGATACGGGCTTTTGTTGGAAAGACTTGAAGTAAACTATGAGGCTACTTATATACGCCAAAGTTTAAACTTTAATAATTTTGGATTGGAAGAAATTAGAACCAATTTTACGCGTAATCGTCTTGGTTTAAAGTACTTGGTTTATGACCCTTTTAAAAACCCAGAAGCCAATAAACCCAATTTATATAGCTGGAAAGCCAATCATAAGTTCAATTTTAAAAACCTATTACCAGCAGTTTCTTTATATGGTGGCGCTACCTTCAATTTAGGTGATAATCCGTTTTACCCAGAAGATGCTACCCTATCATATAGAGCAATGATTGCAACCCAAAGCAGATTGACGCCAAGATGGGTTTTAATTACAAATGTGGCTTATGATAGAATCACCACTGATTTTCCAGAATTGAATTATACGATTTCACTATCTCATGCTTTTAGAAACCCAAAATGGAGCATTTTTGCGGAACATCAAGGCATTGATAGCGACCGATATTCTGATGCTTTGATACGAACTGGTTTTGCCTATTTATTCAATCCTACCTTTCAGGCTGATTTTAGTTTAGGCGGTAGTTTTAAAAATACGCCTTCAAGAATGTTTATTGCAACAGGTGTTTCTTACCGATTAGATTTTCATAAAGACCAACTTATACCAATTGAAGAACAAGATGCGGTTGGTAAAATTAAGAAGGGCGCAATGAAAAAGAATAAGCCCAAAAAGATTAAGAAAAAGAAGCGTAAAAAAAAGAAAGACGATATTGATTTTTAAGTTTTTCTGCTGCCAAGAATATTGCTAATATTGACTATTCAAAATATTTGGAATGGTCACCATTAAAGAAGTAACTTCAAAATCTGCTTTTAAAGCATTTGTAAAATTTCCCTTTGAACTTTATAAGGATAATCAGTATTGGGTGCCACCTATTATAAAAGATGAATTAGAAACCTTTAATAAAGATAAGAACCCAGCTTTTCATAGCGCGGAGGCCCGTTTTTTTCTTGCCTATCAAAATAACCAAATTGTAGGTCGTGTGGCGGCAATAGTCAACTGGATTGAAGTAAAAGAACAACGGCTAAAAAAAATGCGTTTCGGCTGGTTTGATTTTATTGATGATTTTAATGTTTCAAAAGCACTACTTGAAAAGGTGCACGAAATTGGAAAAGCTCACGAACTAAGTTATTTGGAAGGCCCCGTCGGTTTCTCAAACTTAGATAAAGTCGGAGTATTGATTGAGGGTTTTGACCATATTGGCACAATGATTACTTGGTACAACCATCCGTATTACCAATCGCACTTTGAAGAGCATGGCTTTGTTAAAGAAAAAGAGTATTTAGAAAATAAATTTCCCGCCAAGAATGCCAATCCAAAGTTCTTTGCTAAAGCCAACATGCTCATTAAAAAACGTTACCAGTTGCGACCTATCAACTTTACATCAAGCAAAGAAATTATGCCTTGGGTAGATGCCATGTTTGATTTGTTCAATGATAGTTATGCAAGCTTGGCCTCCTTTGTAAAGATTACTGATGTTCAAAAAGAGTATTTTAAAAAGAAGTATATCAGTTTTATCAACCCAGAATACATCAAATTTATTGTAGATAAAGAAGATACATTGGTAGCTTTTGCCATTGTCATGCCGTCATTTTCACAAGCATTGCAAAAAGCGAAGGGCAAGCTCTTTCCCACTGGAATTTTTCATTTACTAAAAGCTAAAAAACATAGTAAAGACGTTATTTTCTATTTAATAGGCGTCCACCCATCTTATCAAAATAAAGGTGTTACAGCTGTCATATTTAACGAGTACCATAATACGTTTACTGAAAAGGGTATAGAAACCTGTATTCGCACACCTGAGCTAGAAGAAAATACAGCTATTGCCCAAATCTGGAAACATTTTAACCCCGTAACCCACAAACGCAGACGCACCTATAGAAAAGACTTGTAACTATTGCTAATAAGAACTTTGATTTCGGTAGTATTTAAACTACTAATTTTTAATGTCTTGCGAGTTTTTTTATAACTTAGAAGAGATTCCATAAAGCTCTATTATTTAATATAATGTAGCGCAGTCAAAAATATGATGGTTAAAATGAATGGAAGCAATTAAAACTATTCTCATATAAATATTTTGAATGATGAAATACAAACTAGTTTATTCCATTTTTATTTTTTCATTAGTTGGTTTGTCAAGTTGTAGTACCCATCAATTAATTCACATTTCAGAACCCGATAACAAACTCTTTAAAGTAAGCATTTTATATGCGAATGGAGAAGGTAAAACTTTTGACATGAACTATTACAAAAGTAACCATATGCCTATGGTATCCAGATATTTAGGTGATAATTTGAAGTTTTATGAAATTGATAAAGGCATCTCAGGTAGATCACCTGATACCCAAGTTCCTTATTTAGCGGTTGGGTATTTTTACATCAAAGACATAACAGCATATCAACAAGCTATTGGTCAACATATAGAAACTATAGTTGGTGATTTTAAGAACTATACCAATATTCAGCCAGTTATTCAGATAAGTGAAATCACTGAAATTGGATTCAATAATGAAAATTAAACATGCGATTTAAAAGAGATAAATAACAAAACCTTATGATAAGTCTATTTCGAATAATAGTGACTACGGTTATAGTCTTAACTGGTTCTCAGGTTTTTGGGCAGTCTTATTTAAAAAATTCAAATCAGCATATCTTTCCTTTCAAAACAATAGACTCTGAAGTTTTATCAAATCATATAGAAAAAATTGCAGACAATACTCGAATAATTGGTTTAGGCGAGGTTAGCCACTACACCAAAGAATGTTATGAGATTAAGCACCAAATAATTAAGAAATTAATTGAAAAAGATTTCAATGGTTTAGTATTAGAAGTAGACTTTGGTCAAGCACTTTTATGGAATGATTATGTAACCAATGGTATTGGAGATATTGATAAACTAATTGCAGCATCAGGATGGTTCACCTATAGAACCCAAGAATTTAAAGACTTACTTCTTGATATCAGAAACTACAACTTAACAGCAAATAAACCTTTTCAAGTATTTGGAATGGAAATGACGGCCATGAATCACAATTTGGCTTGGCTTTCAAGCTATTTTAAGGCTTATTTGAATTCAAGTGAAGAACTCATTGAAAGCTTAACTAATGAAAGGAAAATTGTTGCCTTTGAAAAACATGAACAAGTTGAGATTCTTTCATACTGGAATCTCTATTACGCAATTAAAGATACTCTTGAAAACAATATTGCCTTACTGATAGAAACTGGTGGCAAAGAAAAGTATGAAATAGCTTTGAGAATAGCCGAAATAACAAGGCAATATGCCACATATATTTCGCAAGATGAATTCTACCTGAAGGTAGAGTTTAGAGATCAGTTTTCAACAAGAAATGTACTTTGGTGCATGGATTACCTTGGAGAAAATAGTAAAATAGCTATTTGGGCACATAATGGTCACGTTGTGAAAAAGTCGGTATTGTTTGACTATGACATTCTAGGTTATTATTTAAGCGAGTGGTTTGATGACCAATATTATGCTATTGGTTTTACGTTTAATGAAGGAGATTTTGGAGCATTTTCATCAAATGGATTCAAAAAATGGACATTACCGAAAATGAAGACAAATTCACTTACTAAAGATTTTGATAGTTTTCAGAGTTCTTATTTATTTTTTGACATAAGGTCTTATACTGGAAATTCAGCTTATCAGCAAAGCAGTATTCTAAATCAAGAATTACCTATTAGAACAGATATCTCTGAATCTTTTAGCGATAAAAACAATGTTTCGATGAATATCAACCTATCAAACTCATACGATATGTTGATTTATATAGAAAAAACTAACTACCCAACTACCATTGAATGGGATAGATAATCTCTTGCAAAAAGGTCGTTTCACTTATCGCTTTCTACCCAGAAATTAAAAGGTGTTCTTTCTGAATTACTCCCCCATTGCAGCAGCAACAGCAGCAGATAATCTTTTGTATGTTCCGTTCTCCAAACGCTCTCTAATGATAGAAAAGGCCTCTAAAGTCTCCGCAACATCTTGCAAGGTATGCGTCGCCGTTGGAATCATTCTCAACAAGATTAAGCCTTTAGGTATTACTGGGTATACCACAATTGAACAGAATATACCGTGATTTTCTCTAAGGTCTTTTACCAAAGCCATTGCTTCAGGTATGCTACCATTCAAATATACTGGTGTAACACAACTTGTTGTTGTACCAATATTAAATCCACGTTCTTTTAAACCGTTCTGTAATGCGTCTACATTCTCCCAAAGTTTGTTTTTTAACTCTGGCATAGTTCGTAACATGTTCAAGCGTTTTAAGGCTCCTTTCACATAAATCATGGGTAACGATTTTGCGAACATTTGTGAACGTAAATTGTATTTTAAATAGTCTATAATTTCTTTATCCGCAGCTAAAAATGCACCGATACCAGCCATTGACTTGGCGAAAGTTGCGAAATAAACGTCAATATCGTCTTGTATACCTTGCTCCTCACCTGCTCCAGCACCAGTTTTACCTAGCGTTCCAAATCCATGAGCATCGTCAACCAATAATCTAAAATTGTATTTTTTCTTAAGGGCAACGATTTCTTTAAGAATACCTTGCTCACCACGCATACCAAATACACCCTCAGAAATTACTAAAATTCCACCTCCGGTTTCGTTAGCCATCTTAGTAGCACGCTCTAAGTTTTTCTCTAAACTTTCAACATCGTTGTGTTTAAACGTAAATCGTTTTCCAACATGTAATCGTACCCCGTCAATAATACAAGCATGACAGTCTACATCATAAACGATAATATCATCTTTTGCGACTAAGGCATCAACGGCTGACATAATACCTTGGTATCCGAAGTTCAACAAATACGCAGATTCTTTATCAACAAATTCGGCTAATTCTTGCTCTAATTGCTCATGAAAATCAGTGTGACCACTCATCATACGTGCACCCATTGGGTATGCAGAGCCATGCTCATAAGCAGCGTCACCATCTACTTTTTTAACTTCTGGTAGATTCGCTAAACCCAAGTAATCATTAACACTCCAAGTGATAACTTCTTTTCCTTGAAACTTCATTCTATTAGATATCGGTCCTTCCAATTTTGGAAAAACAAAATAGCCTTCAGCTTGTGATGCCCACTTGCCCAAAGGGCCTTTGTTCTCGATAATCCTCTCAAATAAATCTCTCATCTAACCAAAAATTAAATTGAATGCAAAAATATGTAATTTATTCAACCATGCAATGACATATTTACAAACAAAAAGGCAACGCTCTACAGATCGTTGCCTTTTTAAATATTGTTGAAAATATTACTTTATATATTGAATCTCTTTTGGAGCCACGGAGTTTTTCGCATCGAAAAAACCCTGGTTGTCCATCCACTCATCACTGTATATTTTACTCATATAGCGAGATCCGTGATCAGGGAAAATAACCACAACATTACTGTCTTCGTTAAATTCACCTTCAGTATTGTACTGTATAGTTGCCTGCATGGCAGCACCACTGGTATAACCCACGAACATGCCTTCAGCATGTGCGATTTTGCGAGCCATATGAGCACTCTCAGCATCCGTCACCTTAATATATCTGTCAATAGTATTAAAATCTGTTGCCTTTGGAATCAAGTTTTTACCCAAGCCTTCAATTCGGTAAGGATAAATTTCTTCATGATCAAACTCACCAGTTTCATGGTACTTTTTTAAAACAGAACCGTAAGCATCTACTGCTAATACTTTGATATCAGGATTTTGTTCTTTCAAAAATCTAGCAGTACCCGAAATGGTTCCTCCCGTACCGCTACAAGCCACTAAGTGGGTAATATTACCGTTGGTTTGTTTCCAAATTTCAGGACCTGTGGTTTTATAATGCGCCTCAATATTCAATTCATTAAAATATTGATTGATGTATATAGAACCTGGAGTTTCTTGATGGACTCTTTTAGCCACTTCGTAGTAAGAACGAGGGTCATCTGCAGCTACATGAGCCGGACATACATACACCTCAGCTCCCATAGAACGTAACATATCTATTTTATCTGGAGATGATTTTGAACTTACTGCCAAAATACATTTATAGCCCTTAACCATACTTGCCATAGCCAAACTAAACCCGGTATTTCCCGAAGTCGTTTCAATAATGGTGCTATCGGGGTTCAAAAGCCCCTGTTCTTCTGCTTGATTTATGATATGAACTGCAATACGGTCTTTTGCTGAATGTCCAGGATTAAAAGCCTCGACTTTTGCATAAAAATTACCTGTTAGAGAATCGGCTATTCTATTTAGTTTGATAAGGGGTGTATCACCAACCAAATCTAGAATACTATTGTAGGCATTTATTTTGTTATCCATAGTAAAGTTAGGTCTTGCAAAACGGGCTTAAATCCGTTATTTACAGGTGCAAAAATAGCAAAATTTTATTTTATGAGATTTTTCCTTCTAAATCTAAAATAAAGGCATATTCCTTTGCAGTTTCCTTTAAAGCTTCAAAACGACCAGAAGCTCCACCATGACCTGCCTCCATATTTGTATCTAAAAACAGTTGGTTATTGTCCTTTTTGTATGCCCTAAGCTTTGCAACCCATTTGGCAGGTTCCCAATACTGTACTTGCGAATCATGAAGACCAGAAGTAACTAACATGTTAGGATAGTTGTTGGCCTCAATATTATCATAAGGAGAATACGATTTCATATAGTCATAATAAACTTTGTCATTTGGATTACCCCATTCATCATATTCACCAGTGGTTAATGGGATAGAATCGTCTAACATAGTGGTAACCACATCAACAAAAGGAACCGCAGCAATAACACCATTATATAATTCAGGTGCAATATTGATTACTGCTCCCATTAAAAGCCCACCAGCTGAACCGCCCATCGCATAAAGATGTTCTGGTGATGTAAACTTTTCGGATATTAAATGTTTAGATACATCAATAAAATCAGTAAATGTGTTCTTTTTAGTTAAAAGTTTTCCGTCATCATACCAAGGCCTGCCAAGATATTCTCCTCCACGAATATGGGCTATCGCATAAACAAAACCTCTATCTAATAAACTTAATCGTACTGTCGAAAAATAGGGGTCTATAGTAGCGCCATATGAGCCATAAGCATATTGCAATAACGGGCTTGTTCCATCAAGTTTGGTTTCTTTATGATACACTAACGAAACCGGAATTTCAACTCCGTCCTTTGCAACTGCCCAAATACGCTTAGATTCATAGTTTCCTTTATCAAACTGACCACCGAGTACTTCTTGTTCTTTTAAAATTTGCTTTTCCTTGGTTCGCATATTAAAATCAATAACTGCATAAGGCGAAGACATGGCATTATAAAAATAACGGAGGGTTTCTGTATCAAAGTCAACATTAGTGGTGCCTCCAGCGACATAAGTTTCACTTTCAAAAGGTAAATAGTAACTGTTCGTCTGGTCCCAACGAACAATTTTCAATTTATTTAATCCCAATTCGCGTTCCGAAAGCACATAGTAATCTTTGAAAATATCAATACCTTCTAGTAATACTTCTTCACGATGCGGGATAAATTCTTTCCAATTGGAATGGGATGTATCCTGCTCATCAACCATCATTAACTTAAAGTTTGTCGCCTCGTCTTTATTGGTAAGCACATAAAAACTCTCATTATAATGGTAAATAGAATATTCTAAGCCTCTAGTTCTAGGTGAAAATATTTTAAAATCATCATCTGGTTTGTCCGCCGGTAATATTTGATATTCCGAAGTAAGAGTGCTGCTTGAACCAATGATGATATACTTTCTTGATTTCGTCTTGTAAACAAAGGTGTTAAAAGTATCATCTTGTTCATGAAAAACCAGTTCATCTTCATCCGATGATGTACCCAAACGATGCTTGTAAATTTTATCGGAACGCAAGGTTACTGGGTCTTTCTTGGTATAAAAAAAAGTCTTATTATCAGCAGCCCAAACAGCACTGCCAGTTGTATTTTCTATTTTGTCAACAAATACTTCACCGGTTACTAAGTCTTTTACTTGAATAACATATTGTCGTCTGGAGACAGTATCCGTTCCAAACGCCACTTTGGTGTTATCTGGACTGATTGAGATCCCTCTTAAATTAAAGTAATCGTGCTTTTCAGCTAAATCGTTACAATTAAATAAGACTTCTTCAACATTATCTAGGTTTTCTTTTTTACGAGCATGAATTGGATACTCTTTGCCAATTTCAAAGCGCGTAATATAGTAATAGCCATTCAACTTATAGGGAACAGATGAATCGTCCTCTTTAATTCTAGCTTTCATTTCATGAAATAAAACCTCTTGAAAGTCTTTTGTATGAGCCGTGTTTTCGGCATAAAAACTATTCTCTGCCTCCAAATAATCAATTACTTCTTGGTCTTCTCTATTATTTAACCAATAATAATTATCAACTCGAACGTCATCATGAATACTAAGTTCTTTAGGTACTTTTTTCGCAATCGGAGCTTTTAATGCCATGCTTTGTTATAATCAAATAATAAGATTTTGCAAAAATAAGCTAGATTCAACAAAGTGAAAGCTCGAATCCAAAATGATTTTAAACCTGGTTTTATTTCAATTAACTAGTTTTGTTATTACAAACAAAAAGAAATAGTATCATGTTCGGAGATTTAATGGGAATGATGGGTAAGCTTAAGGAAACCCAAGCAAAGGTTGGAGAGACTAAAAAACGTTTAGATACTGTTATGGTGGACGAAGCTTCAACAGACGGTCTTTTAAAGGTAACCCTTACTGCCAATAGACAAATTAAAGCTATAACTATTGACGATAGTTTATTAGAAGACAAAGAGCAACTTGAAGATTACATCATACTAACTATAAACAAGGCTATTGAAAAAGCTACAAAGGTTAACGAAACCGAACTGGCAGCTGTTGCCAAAGAAGGCATGCCCAATATTCCTGGTATGGATTCGTTATTCAAATAACTTGGCAAGTATTTTGCTATAAATTATTATAATGAAAGCTCTCTTTTATTTTTTCGCAGTATTAGTCTTTAATCCTTTTGGTGCCAGTAACATAGCTTCAACTAGCGCTAATTGGCAAACCGATTACAAAAACACTTTGAAAATAGCCAAAAAAGAAAATAAAAATGTCTTGGTATATTTTACTGGAAGCGATTGGTGCCCACCTTGTAAAATGCTTAAAAAAGATTTGTTTGAAACTAATGAGTTTAAGACACTTTCTGAAGATTATGTGCTATTATATATAGATATTCCAAGAAACAAAGATTTATTGACCCCAGCGCAACTTCAACATAATAAAGCTTTACTGCCCAAGTACAATAAAAAAGGAGTCTTTCCACTACTCGTTGCTTTGAGCCCAAACGGCGTGATTTTGGACGATTATTCAGGTTATAGTATGAATGGGGAAGTTGGTTATCATCTTGAATTCATAAAACGGAATAAATAAGAAAAGCCTCTAAAAACAGAGGCCCTTCTTTGCAATAGCTAATAAAATAGTGTCTAGTTATTGATAAGTCTAAATTCTGTTCTTCTGTTTGCTGCATGCTCTCTTTCAGTACAAGAAACACCATCAGCACATCTGTTTTTTAATTTTCTTTCTCCGTAACCGTTTGCTACTAAAAGACTAGAGTTAACGCCTTTGGAGATTAGGTAATCCGCAACTGCTTTTGCTCTTTTTTCAGATAAATCTTGGTTTGGAGATGCACCACCTCTGGCATCGGTATGCGAAGCAATTTCTAATTTAGTGCCAGGGTTTTGTTGTAATACTGGCATTAATCTAGAATCAATAATACGCTTAGCTTCAGAAGTTAAAGTAGAGCTTCCTAAGTTCCAGCTTATTGGTAGTGCCTGGTATTCTACTAAAGAACACTCAACTTCTTTCCAAGTTGTAAGTCCACCTTTTGTTTGCAATACTTCTTTAGTGATGGTTTCAGTTACTGCAGGAATAGTCTCTTCAACTGTATAAGCATCTTTATCTAATACCGTTCTTGTAATGGTTTCGTAAACAGCAGGAATAATCTCTTCAACAACTCTTGCTGGCTCCAACATTACTCTCTTAGTGTAACTAGCATTCTTAGCTGCGATAGCAGTTTTTTGCGTTGAAGCGTCATTAGCTACCAATTGCGTACTTACAGTAGTATATTCCGCAGGGTATCCTTTATAACACCAATAACGACAATCATCTGGGTTACCTGAAGCACAATCTGGTGCAGGTGAACCTAGCTCCCATTGCGCATATGCAGGTTTAATTTCAATTGTTTCAGATGATGGTCTAAAACTTGCTGGAACAATTTTTAAAGAATTTGCTCCTTCTTTAGAAACATAAGTAACAGTTTCTGTTCCCCACTTTGCAGGTACTACGGAAAGCTTTTTACCTTCCTCTTTTACTAATACACGTTCTGTAACTGTTTTGTAAGTTGCAGGTACCGTTTTTAAAACCTTATACGCTGGTTTTACCACTACCGATGTAGTTTCATTAGTATAAACATCTGGCGTCGTACAACGCACGTAACACTTACCTGGCTCAGGGTTTGCAGGTAGATCTTGGGCACTCATAAATGCCGTTGTAAATAAAGCAACAATAAATAAAACTTTTTTCATAATTTGTTAGTGTTTGTTAATTGAATATTAATGGTTAACAGTATTATGAAACTCATTTCTTAAAAAAGTCACAAAAAATTATTCAAGTGATTCAAAAAACTAAAGGAAATAACAACGAATATCAGTTTGTAGTGAAGTCTGCTGATGGTGGAATTTTAATGAGAAGTAAGTGGTATAACTCAGAAAATGAGCTAGACCACATCGTAGCCCAAATGGTTGAAAACATTGATAATAACATTGCAATTGAGAGAACTACTAATCATAATGGACAGTTTCAATTTCTTTTAAAAAATAGCACTAATAACCTCATCGGTTTTAGTGAACCCTATTCTTCCGAAGCTGGAATGGAAAATGGAATTAAAAATCTAAATAAGAGTATTTACAACTCTAAATAGATTTAAGAATTACTAAAGTTGATTCATGCATCTCATCAGTATAATCTAAATGTGTTACCATTCTTAGCTTGCCTTGCCCCATTCCTATTATTGAAATTTTATGTGCATTGAGTTTAGCCATAAAATCATCCGTATTTAATTTAGATTCATCAATTTCAAAAATGACAATGTTCGTTTCTAAAGGTTCCACTTTTTTTATAAAGTCAAGACTTTCTAAAACTTCTCCGAGCTCTTTGGCTTTTTGATGATCCTGTGCTAACCTTTCAATATTATGGTCTAACGCATAAATACCAGCAGCTGCCAAAAAACCTGCTTGACGCATACCGCCTCCTAATACTTTACGAACTCGAATAGCATTATGAATTAATTGGGCGTCACCAACTAAGACAGAACCTACTGGGCATCCTAATCCTTTGCTCAGGCAAACACTTATGGAGTCAAACAAATCACCATAATCTTTCGGGTTTTCGCTTTTAGCAACAAGTGCATTCCATAATCGGGCCCCATCTAAATGGTATTTTAAGTTATGATTTGAACAAACGGTTTTTATCTTTTTTAATTCATCAAAGTCCCAACAAGCCCCACCGCCTTTATTGGTTGTGTTTTCTATACAAACTAAACTTGTGAGCGGGCTATGGTAAAAATCTGGAGGGTTTATAGCAGATTCTACTTGATGAGCTTTCATCATTCCTCTATTTCCGTCAACAAGCTTACATGAAACACCACTATTAAAACTAACTCCACCTCCTTCATAGTTATATACGTGAGCATACTTATCGCATATTATTTGCTCACCTGGTTGGGTATGTAATTTGATAGCCGTTTGGTTGGTCATACTTCCGCTTGGAAAGAATAATGCGGCCTCCATCCCAAAAAATTCGGCAACTTTTGCCTCTAAAGCATTTATCGTCGGGTCGTTTTTGAATACGTCATCACCAACTTTTGCGGTCATCATAGCATCTAACATTCCAGCAGAAGGTCTGGTAACGGTATCACTTATTAAATTTATCTCCATGTATAGTAGCTATAAGCAAAACTTAATCAAAACAAGCCATTCCAATTGGTGAACCATCAGGAATTTTCGGGGCGTCAATTTTCTTTTTATATCCTTTTGGATTGCCAATAAAGCCTTCTACCTCTTTCTTCATTAAAATAGAATTAGGATCCGTTGCTTTTATTCCTAAATGGGTTTTCAGTCGCATCATTTCAAATAGAATAGTCTCAGTTACTTGAGGAAAACTATCATCATGACTCGCTAAATGCATTAATTCTTGAAGTACTTGCCAATTGACTATTTTCTGAATTTCTCCATAATAGCCTTTTGATTGTTTCGCTTTAACTGTTTTATCAAGTAATGTAGTCACAACATCTGAGAGTCCTAATTGATTATCATCCAATGCTTTTTGCTGTACTAATCTATTAGCACGTTGATGATGTAACAATAAACTTAAGCTAGTTTTACTAGCTGTTTCCGCAGCACTGAATGGGTCAAAAGCAACTCCAGTTTTTCCTTTAAATGACTCACGGGTTCTTGGATAGCCTTTCGCCCTTGGTGGAAAAAGCACTAGTTTTTCTTTCGGAATAGCCAAAACCTCAGGAGTAATTGTTTTCAAAAGTGAGTTTAATGCCTGTTCTTGGGTCTCTTTTGAAACTGAAACAACAGATAGCTGACCGTCATTCTTCAATTTATAATTATAGTCCAAACCTCCAATAACTTTAGATACCCCTTCGGTTTGATAACGGTGAAAGAAATAAAGAGGTGCAAAAACGTCCTCTAAAACCGAATATGCTTCATCAGAACGTATATTATCAGGTGAAAAATTGGCTATCGCTATTTTTCTGATTTTCAACATGTCTTCAAGTTCTTGGCTAATACTTTTACCATTGTCCCATAAATGCGCTAAAGCATGTGCACCGCCCAAGGGTCTAGCATCTCTGTCAGAAATATAACGCAATCCTTTCTTCTGGGCTTCCTCCAAAATTTTATTGAGTTCTTCTTTTTCATTAGCACCTTTTGAAAATTCAGCATAGGAATACGCCACCGTAACATTATCCCATTCCCCTATACCTGTATCATAAGCATTCGAAAAGTCAATTTCACCATTTTTAAGTTCAAATTGCGGATGGGGATAATCCATCACTGATGCTCTACCGTTAGTACTTGCGGCAAAATTGTGCGCAAATCCTAAAGTATGTCCTATTTCATGAGCAGATAGCTGACGAATTCTAGCCAAAGCCAAATCAAGCATTGGCTGATAATTATCATCACGTTCTGCAAAGGGCTTGTTCATTAAAGCCTGTGCAATTAAAAAATCTTGGCGAATTCTGAGACTTCCTAAACTTACATGACCTTTAATAATTTCGCCTGTTCGAGGATCTTTGATACTGCTTCCATAACTCCAACCCCTCGTAGAGCGATGCACCCATTGAATAACATTATAGCGTGCATCTAAAGGGTCCGCATCATCGGGCAACATTTTTAACTGAAAGGCATCTTTATAACCAGCAGCTTCAAAAGCTTGATTCCACCATCTTCCACCATCTAAAAGAGCCGAACGAACAGGCTCCGGTGTACCATTATCTAAATAATAAACAATTGGTTCTACCGCTTCACTAATTTCTGCCCCAGGATTCTTCTTTTCCAAACGGTGCCTAGTAACATAACGTTTTAAAATTGGCTCTTGAACTGGGGTAGAATAATCGTAATAACTAAAAGGGTTAGAACCGCTACGCGAATCAAAGACTCTTTTTTTAAAGTTGTCATCTGGCAGTTCAATTAGGGAATGGTGCTGTGCAACAGTAACTAAGCTAGCGTTTGGAGCTACCGAACGAATATAGCTACCCTTAGGTTCGCCTTTAAACGTAAGCGTTACATCAAACTCTATATTTTTAGGAAAGGCCTTTGTTCTTTCAAAAGCAAAAGCGCTTTTTGATTTATCTAAACTGTATGAACCTTGTTGCGTTCGTTTTAACCTTCCAGAAACTCCATGCGCATCTCGCATTAGAAAATCAGTCATGTCAATAAGGTAGCTTCCTTTTGATTCTTCTTTGATAGAAAAACCATGTAAAACAGATTTAGCAAATGCTTGTTCTACTGACTTACGCTCTAATTCATTATTGGTTAAAGCTCTAAACTTAAGATTAGGTTGAACTAACAGTAATTTATTTCCTGCTTTTTTAAAAAATACAACTTGCTCATTTCCCAATTGTCCTCGATCTAAACCAATATCATTACTTCCTATTCCACTACTTAACGAATAGACGTATAGAAAGTCTTTGTCTAATTCATCAACTTGTAGGTAAATTTTATCATTTGCATCATCGTAATAGTAATTAAAGTAGCCATTGAATTTTTGAAAGTCCTTGGTCATTTCAAAGTCCTGAGCATTTGCGTAAATAAAAGAGAATAGAGATAAAAAAAGGAGTCTTAGTTTCACAGTCATGATTGGTATATTGAATTCTAAATTTATACAAATTTGGTTGTTCAACAAAAGTGAAACCTTATTTTTGCCCGAAATACTTTGAATGATAACTACAGATCAACATAAAGGTCTTATAGATCGCCTTGGCGCGTTAAGGAGGTATCTTTGACATTGATGCCAAACTTATCGAAATAGAGAATGAAGAAGAAAAAACCTTAGAGCCTGGATTTTGGGATAACCCGCAAGAAGCTCAAAAACAAATGCAATCTATTAAATCGAAAAAAAGATGGGTTGAAGACTTTAATTCGGCACAAACTTTGGTTAATGATTTAGAGGTTTTACTTGAATTTCAGCAAGAAGGAGAAGTCGAAGAAGATGAAGTTACATTGAAGCATAACAATGCGGTTGAATTAATTGAGAATCTTGAGTTTAAAAACATGCTCTCAGATGAAGGAGATGAGCTCACCGCAGTACTGCAAATAACTGCGGGTGCAGGCGGAACCGAGAGTTGTGATTGGGCCGCAATGCTAATGCGAATGTATTTGATGTGGAGTGAAAAAAAGGGTTACAAGGTAAAAGAACTCAATTATCAAGAAGGTGATGTAGCTGGAATAAAAACGGTTACTTTAGAGATTGAGGGTGAATATGCCTTTGGGTGGTTAAAAGGCGAAAATGGGGTACACCGATTGGTACGTATTTCTCCTTTTGATAGTAATGCAAAAAGACATACCTCTTTTGCCTCTGTTTATGTTTATCCGCTTGTAGATGATACTATTGAAATTGATGTAAACCCTTCAGATATTGAAATAACCACCGCTCGATCAAGTGGGGCTGGAGGACAAAATGTGAATAAAGTAGAAACGAAAGTTCAATTGGTCCATAAGCCAAGTGGTATTCAGATTTCATGCTCTGATTCACGTTCACAACATGATAATAGGGCCACGGCTATGAAAATGTTGAAATCGCAGTTATATGAAATTGAGCTTAGAAAAAAACAGGAAGCTCGACAAGAAATAGAATCATCAAAAATGAAAATTGAATGGGGTTCGCAAATAAGAAATTATGTCATGCACCCCTATAAACTGGTAAAAGACGTTCGAACGGCTCAAGAAACTGGCAATGTAGATGCTGTTATGGATGGAGATATTAGTCAGTTTTTAAAAGCATTTTTGATGATGATGGGACAGCAGGAGTCCTAAAAAGTTAATCATATCTTAATTTGTTTAAGAAAAATATCTATTTAACAAACTATTAACCAACAAGGCTTAAACCTTGGGGTAATTTTGAAATCTTAAGAAATCATGAAGGTAATTATTCAAGTCATTTTTTTAATACTTTTTTTGAATGCTACAACTATTGCGGCGCAATACGGTTATGGCAATCAGTACGGACGTCAACGGCAAAGAAGTGCTATTCCACAAACACCGACTCCAACTGAAGAACCTAAACCAAAGACTGCAGAAGAGCTAGTTGATGACCAAATGCCAAGAATATCAGAAACTTTAGAATTAGATCCTTTTGAACAGGCGGTTGTTCGTTCTACGTTAGTAAAATATGTTACAAAACGAATAGAACTTCAAATTTTAAAGCTTGAACCGAAGAAAATGCAGGAAGAGTATGAAAAACTTGCTGACCTGCAAACTGCTGAGCTTAAAGCTGGATTACCTGAAGATAAATTCAACGCATTTGTAGAACTACAAGAGAAACGTTTTCAGACCAAGAAAAAAAAGAAGAAAAAAAAGAAGAAAAAAAACATAGAATAATATGAATAAACTGTTACCAGTAATTTTATTGTTGTCATTAAGTTTTGTACAAGCCCAAAGACCACAAAATCTTAGCCCAATTAAAATCACAGGAACAGTTATTGATAAAGATACTGGCGATCCTTTAGAGTACGCGACCTTCATATTACAAAGCGTTAGAGAGCCGGACAAAGTAACAGGAGGGATTACAAACGAGAATGGTCAGTTCAATGTAGAGACATTGCCAGGTATGTACAACATATCTGTAGAGTACATTTCTTATGCTACCTATAAAAAAGAAAGACAGCTACTTAGGGCCAACACAGATTTAGGTAAGATTGAAATGTCAATCGATGTCGCCCAATTAGATGAAGTGGAAGTTATCGCAGAAAGAACTACAGTTGAACTAAGGCTGGACAAAAAGATTTATAATGTAGGTTCTGACCTAACCGTAAGCGGGGGTACCGTTAGTGATGTCCTTGATAATGTTCCTTCAGTTTCTGTAGATGTTGAGGGTAATGTGCAGCTAAGAGGCAATGATGATGTTAGAATTTTAATCAATGGTAAACCATCCGCAATTACTGGTCTTAATAGTGCCGAAGCTCTACAACAACTGCCCGCGGAGTCTATTGAAAAAGTAGAAGTTATCACCTCACCTTCCGCTAGATATGATGCTGAAGGATCCGGTGGAATCATCAATATTATACTTAGAAGAAGTAAATTACAAGGACTTAATGGTGCCATAACAACCAATTTAGGCTACCCAACTAGAGCTGGTATTAATGGGAACATTAATTACAGAACTGGGGACTTAAATATTTTCACCAATGCCGGCTATAACTATAGAAAAGGTCCAGGAAACTCTTTAACAGATACTGATTTTTTTGATGCTAATGGCGTTTTTACCAATGGTATTACTGAGCTGAGAGATTTTGAAAGATTACGAAAAGGCTTTAATGTGAATTTTGGGGTAGAATGGTACGTAAATGAAACTGCCTCTATTACCCAAACTATTTTCATTAGAAACTCAGATAATAGTAGTGAAACCACGAATAACTTTTCTCAAGAAGATGCCTTAGGAAACATCTCATCAGGTTTTCGATTTGATCCCGAAACTGAAGATGACAAAACTTTTCAATACGGCTTAAACTACGACAAGCAATTTAATGGTAACTCTGACCACAAACTCACCTTTGCATTTCAGTTTGAAACTAGTGATGAACTTGAAGAGTCTTTAATTGTTCAGAATGGATTTGATAGTGAAAGTGTAAGAACTGATGAAGATCAGCAACGGATATTTCTACAAACAGATTATGTGGTTCCAGTTGGCAAATCAGGTCAATTTGAAATGGGTTATAGGGGTGATTTTAATAGACTAGATACTGATTATGATGTCGCTTTTATACAACCTACTATTGACGAGCTTGGCATTACCAATCCAAGTAATGTTCTGAATTTTAAAGAAACTATTAATGCCTTCTATACTCAGTTCGGAACCAAAATCAATAAATTCTCATTTTTGAGTGGTTTACGTTATGAAGCAACGAGATTAATCATCAACCAAATTGAAACTGGTGATTTTAATCGTAACAATTTTGATGGCCTATTCCCAACATTAAACCTAAACTATGAGATAAGCGAAAGAGAAAGTTTTCAATTAGGTTATAATAGAAGAATACGAAGACCACGTTCCTTTTTTCTTAACCCGTTTCCATCAAGATCAAGTCCAACGAACCTTTTTCAAGGCAACCCTAACTTGACACCTTCTTTTTCAAATCAAATTGATTTAGGCTATTTGAAACGTTTTGAAAAATTAACCCTTAGCAGTTCCGTATACTTTCAAAGAGCAACAGATGTTATCACCTTTATAACGGAGGACACCGGTGAAAACACCATTTTTGATGGAGAAGAAGTTAGTATTTTGAGAAGAACACCCGTTAATTTAGCTAAGAACGACAGATATGGTTTTGAACTTAATTCCAACTACCGTCCTTCAAGAAAGTGGAATATTAATGGAAATATCAACTTATTTCAGTTGGTAACACGAGGCGATTTTAATGGTCAAAATTTTGATGCAGAAAATTTAAGCTGGTTCGTACGCTTAAATAATAAAATTACATTACCCTCAAAAATTGATTGGCAAACAAGATTATTCTACAGAGGACCCACGGAAAATGCACAAACTATAAGTCAAGGTATATTTTCAATGAGCTTAGCCTTTAGTAAAGATTTATTTAAAGACAAAGCCTCTTTAGCCATAAACATTAATGATGTGTTTAATAGCCGTAAAAGAGTCAGTGAAACATCCACATCATTCTTTTTAACGGATAGTGAATTTCAACGTAGAGTCAGAAGTTACAACCTTTCTTTTACCTACAGATTCAACCAGAAGAAAAAACGGAGCCAAGGAAGAGAGAACGATGATGATGGCGGTGGAGAAGAATTTGGAGCATAAAAAAAGGAGCCAAATGGCTCCTTTTTTTTATCTATATATTTTCTATTCGTTGCGCTTAGCTTTTCTTTCAGCTTGACGTTCTTTCCACATTTCAAGCAAGTTTCCACCCAACCAATAAGGCACTACAAACGTCAATAAAAATATCATTAACCAAAATCCTATAGTAAGGATGGTTAAAAAGGCTAAAAATCCGAGATATTGGTCAAACTCTACCATGAATATAATTTTATACAACAAAGATACTTTGAAAAGAGGGAAAATTGCAAATCGATTTAAAAAAATTATCAGAATCCGACAAAATCAAGAATTTTAAAAAGGCTAAACTTTACCTTTGTAAATAGAAAACATGCATTATGGATTATAGAATAGAAAAAGATACTATGGGCGAGGTAAAAGTACCTGCTGATAAGTATTGGGGAGCACAAACAGAACGCTCAAGAAATAACTTTAAAATAGGACCTGTTGGATCTATGCCTCTAGAAGTTGTTTATGGATTTGCCTATTTAAAAAAAGCCGCAGCCTATACCAATCATGAACTTGGAGTATTAACGATTGAAAAAAGAGACCTAATTGCTGCGGTTTGTGATGAAATTTTAGACGGTAAACATGATGAACAATTTCCATTAGTCATCTGGCAAACCGGTTCTGGCACCCAAAGCAATATGAATGTGAATGAAGTTGTAGCCAATAGAGCGCATGAAATGGCCGGTAAAAAAATAGGCGAAGGAGATAAGACTATTCAACCTAATGATGATGTAAATAAATCACAGTCTTCAAACGATACTTTCCCAACAGGCATGCATATTGCTGCCTATAAAAAAATAATTGATGTTACCATACCTGGAGTAGAACAACTGCGTGATACCCTTGAAAGAAAATCAGAAGAATTTAGTGAAGTTGTTAAAATTGGTCGTACCCATTTAATGGATGCTACTCCCCTAACCTTAGGTCAAGAATTTTCAGGCTATGTAGCCCAATTAAATCATGGCTTAAAGGCATTAAAAAACACACTTCTGCATCTTAGTGAACTAGCACTAGGTGGCACGGCTGTTGGCACTGGGCTGAACACTCCGAACGGATATGATGTAGTTGTTGCGAAATATATTGCTGAATTCACCGGTCTACCGTTTATAACCGCAAAAAACAAATTTGAAGCACTTGCCGCTCACGATGCTATTGTTGAAAGTCACGGAGCCTTAAAACAATTAGCTGTCTCTTTAAACAAAATTGCGAATGATATTCGAATGATGGCCTCAGGGCCTCGTTCTGGTATTGGTGAAATAATAATTCCAGCTAACGAACCTGGTAGTTCTATAATGCCTGGTAAAGTGAACCCGACCCAATGTGAAGCGCTGACTATGGTATGTGCACAAGTAATTGGCAATGATGTTGCAATTAGTGTTGGCGGTACACAAGGTCATTATGAATTAAATGTCTTTAAACCAATGATGGCATCAAATATTTTACAGTCTGCACAATTGATTGGTGATGCCTGTTTAAGTTTTGACACTAATTGTGCTTCTGGAATTGAACCTAATCATGAAACTATTAAGACATTATTGAATAACTCTCTAATGCTGGTCACTGCACTGAACACGAAAATAGGGTACTATAAAGCTGCGGAAATTGCCAATACAGCTCATAAGAACGGAACAACCTTAAAAGTAGAAGCAATCAATTTAGGCTACGTAACAGCTGAAGAATATGACGAATGGGTAAAACCTGAGGATATGGTCGGTAGTTTAAAATAAGTTAAAACGTTGTAAATAAAAAAGGGCAATCTGTTTAGATTGCCCTTTTTTGTCATATAGTGTGGATAGTGTTTATGCTTACTTCAAAGTAAATTTTGAAGTACCTAATAATTTTAATCCGTCATCATATACGTTCACCATATAATTTCCTTTTTGGAAATCATCAGTTGGTTTATTGATATAATCACATACGTCTAAAGAGCTGTTTTCGTAGTAGAAGCTTGTTCCTTTAGTATAAGATATAGAACCTCCATTATCATTAGTTGTAGTCATACCTTCACCAAGTGTGTTTCCTTGAGGATCTAACACTTCAATAAAAAATTCTCTATCTCCAGCTTCAGCAATAACGTTATCAGCTACAGTAAAGCATACTTTGAACTTATCTGTTGCTTTAGCTCTAGAAGTTGATACTAATTTACCGCTTGATCTTTCTTTTACAGCGTCAATACTTTGACTTGAAAGGTTAAGAGCAGCACCACGCTCTACAGCGTCAGCTAATTGTGTATTTGAAACTACTAAAGAATCATTAAAAACTGTTTGCTTTTCTAATTCTGTAAAAGTACTATCACGTTGCATTGCTAACATAGAGTTAGACTGCGTTAATGAATCTACTTGTTTCAATAATTGCTCTCTTTCAGCTTTTAGAACACCAACTTGTCTTCTATATCTTGATAAAGAAGCAATATCAGCTTTCATACCTTGAACTGAATCTATGTACTGTGCAATATTATCTCTTGCAGCAACCAATTCTTCGTTTGTTGCATTACTTTCTAAAATAGCTTTGTCATATTCAGATTTTAAGCTATTTAAATCTTCAACAACTAATTCTTTCTCTTGTGTAAGAGCATTAGTTGTTTTCTTCTTGTCTTGATAAAGACTTACGGTATAAATAATAGTACCTAACAGGATAACCCCTAAAAGACCTGCTATCACCTTCAATCCGTTGTTACTTTTTGTCTCAGTCATAATCTTAAAATTTAATATACTTTATCTTAAGTATTTACAGTGTTTGGTATATCTACGTGTTAGTTTTAACTTTAGATGTTTTTGAATTTATCTTACGGTCAAAAATCTCGACAAACCCAATAAAAATGTACCTTTATTAACAAATAAAATTTTCAATGAAATACTTCAAACCTATATTTTTATTAGTTGTTGTTATCCTTTCAGGATGCATAAACAAGGAAAAAAAATCTTCAAAAACAGATACCGATGAAGCTTTAGTTGCAAAAAATAACACCCAAGAAGTGGTGATTATTCCAATTGAACATGCGACAACCGTTGTAGAATGGAATAATACTACAATATATATTGATCCCGTTGGAGGTTCGGCTGCTTTCGATAATCAAAAAGAACCAGATCTAATTCTAATAACAGATATACACGGCGATCATTTTAGTTTAGAAACCTTGGAAGAACTTAATACCGAAAAGGCAAAGATTATGGTACCGCAAGCGGTGGCGGATAAAATACCTGAAAAATTCATTCCACAATTAGATGTTCTAAATAATAGTGATAGTAAAGAACGCTACGGTATTACGGTCGAGGCGGTGCCAATGTATAATTTAAGAGAAGAGGCTTTAAATTTTCATACTAAAGGCCGTGGCAATGGTTATGTTTTAAATATTGGAGGTCAACGAATTTATTTTTCAGGAGACACCGAAGATATACCCGAAATGAGGGCCCTTAAAAATATTGACAAGGCATTTGTATGCATGAATTTACCATATACTATGACAGAAGATAGCGCAGCTAGTGCGGTCTTAGAATTTGAACCTAAACAGGTGTATCCATATCATTACCGAGGACGCCCTGATGTTAGTGATGTCGTAAAATTTAAAAAATTGATTAATAACTCGAATCCCGATATCGAAGTAGTACAACTGGATTGGTATCCAGCGGATGATTTTTAATCAAATCAAGTGTAAAACAGGGTCAAGAAGGTTATAATCATTCTTGACTCTAATCTTACCGACATAAATTGATATTGATTAACGTATCAACTTCTTATATTTAATACGTTTTGGCATTATATCGCCACCCAAACGTTTCTTTTTATTCTCTTCATACTCCGAGAAAGACCCTTCGAAGAAATATACTTGTGAATCTCCTTCAAATGCCAATATATGAGTACAAATACGATCTAAAAACCATCTATCGTGAGATATGATAACAGCGCAGCCGGCAAAATTCTCTAGACCTTCTTCTAAGGCTCTTAAAGTATTCACATCTAAATCGTTGGTAGGCTCATCAAGCAGTAAAACATTACCTTCTTCTTTTAAGGTCATCGCTAAATGAAGACGGTTTCGCTCACCACCAGAAAGCATATTTACTTTTTTGTTTTGTTCACTACCAGAAAAGTTAAAACGACTTAAATAAGCTCTAGAATTTACCTGCTTACCACCCATCATAACCAACTCTTGTCCATCACTAAAATTTTCCCAAATAGATTTTTCAGGGTTAATGTTTGAATGACTTTGATCTACATAGGCTAATTTTGCAGTTTCACCAACGGTAAACTCGCCTTTATCAGCCGTTTCCTCACCCATTATCATTCTGAAAATCGTGGTTTTACCAGCACCATTAGGGCCAATAATACCTACAATACCAGCTTGAGGAAGGTTAAAGTTAAGATCTTCATAGAGTAACTTATCACCATAAGCTTTACTCACCCCTTTAGCTTCTATCACATTAGTTCCTAGTCGAGCGCCATTGGGTATGTATATTTCTAATTTCTCTTCTAATTGTTTTTGGTCTTGACTCATTAACTTATCGTAGTTTTTAAGTCTTGCCTTTTGCTTAGTTTGTCTGCCTTTAGCTCCTTGACGAACCCAATCTAATTCACGTTCAAGGGTTTTTTGGCGTTTAGAAGCTTGTTTACTCTCTTGTGCTAAGCGCTTTGATTTTTGGTCTAACCAACCTGAATAGTTTCCTTTCCATGGAATACCTTCTCCCCTATCTAATTCTAAAATCCAACCGGCAACATTATCTAAGAAATACCTATCATGCGTTACGGCAATAACAGTGCCTTTGTATTGTGCTAAATGATGTTCTAACCAATGAACCGATTCGGCATCTAAGTGGTTAGTTGGTTCATCTAAGAGTAACACATCTGGTTCTTGAAGTAACAATCTACACAAAGCCACACGACGTCGTTCACCACCGGATAAAACTCCTATTTTTTTATCCGAATCAGGAGTTCGCAATGCATCCATTGCAATTTCCAATTTGGTATCAAGCTCCCAAGCGTTCGAGGCGTCAATCTTATCTTGAAGGGCAGCCTGTTTATCCATGAGCTTTTGCATCTTATCTGCATCTTCATAGACCTCCGGCAAGCCAAACATATCGTTGATTTTATTGTATTCATCTAAAACAGCAACAGTTTCGGCAACCCCTTCTTTCACAATCTCTAAAACGGTCTTTTCTTGATCAAGCTGCGGTTCTTGTTCCAAATAACCAACAGAATAGCCTGGCGAAAAAACTACGTCACCTTGATAATTTTTGTCAATTCCAGCGATTATTTTAAGTAAAGTTGACTTACCAGAGCCATTGAGACCAAGAATACCAATTTTTGCACCATAGAAAAAACTGAGGTAAATATTTTTTAAAACTGGAGTATTGGCATTTTTATAACTCTTAGTTACTCCCGCCATTGAAAAAATGACTTTTTTATCGTCAGACATGTCAAATAATATGATTAGTTGTTAATTAATTCAGGTTCGATTTCAAACATTCTGAAGCGAAACCCAAGCTAAAGCAGTAAAATAAAATGTTTTATACGCGCCCTTTCAAGGCATTAAAAACCCAAGCAACGGCTAAAAATCCAATCCCCACAGCCGCAAATCCATATCCAGCAACCTCATCATACTTAAAAGCCCCTAAGGCTATCGTACCTATACCAACAAATATCATTATGATTGTTGCCCATGCTAAAACTGTATTTTTATCCTTCACTTTTCTTCGTTTTATGTGTAAAATCAAATATCGTAAAAAATGAACAACCTATGTTGTTTTTTAGTCTTCAAAAGGAAAACTAATGCCGTTTTTAGACCGTATTTCATCTAAAAGAGAAATTAAGGTGATACTATCTTGATGCGACCATAAATCACTTTCTAGTTTATTTTCTTCCAGACATTTATTCACCTCTCTAATTTCGTAAGTATACCCTTTACCTATAGTAGGTAATTCAAGATCTTTAGACTCTTCGTCTACATAAAGCGTAAATCCTTGACTTTCATGAAAACGATGTTTTATACTTACGCTACCTTTTGTCCCAGCTATCTGTGCATCTGATTTAGAATCATTAGCGAAACTGCTAAATAGAATGGCTTGCGCGTCATCGTATTGAAAAATAATTGAAGTTTGAATCTCAGTACCGATTTTATTAAAATTTGAAACTGCTTTAATCTCTTTCGGTTTACCTAAAAATAAATAGGCCAAAAAAACTGGATAAATACCAATATCTAATAAAGTTCCACCAGCCAAAGACGGGTCTAAAAGTCGTGAATCAAGAGGCCTGTCGAGTGCATAAAAAGCAAAATCTGCATGTACATATTTTAAATCACCCAAAACACCTTCGTCAGTCAGTTTTTTGACTTTTTGAATGGTAGGATTAAAACGAGACCACAAAGCTTCCATTAAAAAGACATTATTCTCTTTAGCAACTTTTATCATTTCGCTAACCTCCTTAGTATTTATGCCTAAGGGTTTTTCGCATAAAACATGTTTGCCAGCTTGCATAGCACGTATGGCCAAATCTTTATGAAAGGTATGTGGTGTTGCTATATAAAGAACATCAGCAACATCGCCGTCAAATAAGGCTTGATAACTATTAAAAACATTAGGTATTTGAAAAGTAGTTGCAAATTCTTGCGCCCGTTCTTCGTTTCTTGAAGCCACGGCAGTAAGTTCGGCATCTTCAACTAGCATTAAATCATTAGCAAAGTTCTGAGCTATTTTACCTGGTCCAATAATTCCCCATCTTGTTTTACTTTTCATACTTGATTTATTATTGCTATTAGTGCTTATCTTTAAACTTTAAAACAGTTAAAATTAAGCAACCGATTTATGGACCTAAAGTTCAATAAAAACGAAGACCAAAACAAACTAAAAGTATCAGAACTTCGCACTCGATTTGCGAAGGTAAAATTAGGTGGCGGCAAAAATCGTATTGAAAAGCATCATGCCAAAGGAAAAATGACTGCGAGAGAACGGATAAGCTATTTATTAGATACGGATAAAGATAGTATTGAAATAGGTGGTTTTGCAGGTGAAGGTATGTATGAAGAACATGGCGGTTGCCCTTCTGCTGGTGTTGTAATAAAAATAGGCTATGTTCAAAGTAAGCAATGTATTGTGGTTGCTAATGATGCCACTGTTAAAGCAGGAGCTTGGTTTCCCATAACCGGAAAGAAAAATTTAAGAGCTCAAGAAATTGCCATAGAAAATAAGTTGCCGATAATTTATTTAGTAGATAGTGCTGGAGTTTATTTACCAATGCAAGATGAGATCTTTCCTGATAAAGAACACTTCGGACGAATATTTAGAAATAATGCTGTTATGAGTAGTATGGGTATTACTCAAATTTCTGCAGTAATGGGTAGCTGTGTTGCGGGTGGAGCCTATTTACCTATTATGAGTGATGAAGCTTTAATTGTAGATAAAACAGGAAGTATATTTTTAGCCGGTAGCTATTTGGTCAAAGCAGCGATTGGTGAGAGTATTGATAATGAAACCTTGGGTGGTGCAACCGCGCATTGTGAAATTAGTGGTGTTACTGATTATAAAGCTAAAGATGATGCGGCTGCATTAGACACCATAAAGAATATTATGGGTAAAATTGGTGATTTTGATAAAGCTGGTTTTAACAGGATAAAATCTTCTAAACCAAAAGAAAAGCAAGAAGATATCTATGGTATCCTTCCAGCTTCTCGTTCAGACCAATATGATATGCTTGATATCATTAATCGCTTGGTAGATGATTCTGATTTTGAGCAATATAAAGCGGACTATGGAAAATCTATCTTGACAGGTTACGCCAGAATGGACGGTTGGGCTGTGGGTATTGTTGCTAATCAACGTAAGGTTGTTAAAAACGGAAAAGGAGAAATGCAATTTGGTGGTGTGATATATTCAGACTCTGCAGATAAAGCAACTCGGTTTATAGCGAATTGCAATCAAAAGAAAATTCCTTTAGTGTTTTTACAAGATGTTACCGGTTTTATGGTTGGTAGCAAAAGTGAACACGGAGGTATTATAAAGGACGGTGCCAAAATGGTCAATGCAGTAAGTAATTCAGTCGTACCAAAATTCACCATAGTAATTGGCAACAGCTACGGAGCTGGTAATTATGCCATGTGCGGAAAAGCCTATGACCCAAGGCTAATTGTTGCTTGGCCAAGTGCCGAATTAGCCGTAATGGGTGGAAATTCTGCAGCTAAAGTGCTCTTACAGATTGAGAAAGCTTCTCTTAAGAAAAAGGGTGAGACCATCACACCTGAAAAAGAAAAAGCGATGTTTGATAAAATCAAAAGTCGTTATGATGAGCAGGTTTCTCCGTATTACGCAGCTGCTAGACTTTGGACAGACGCGATTATCGACCCGCTAGACACACGCAAATGGATTTCAATGGGTATTGATGCTGCTAACCATGCACCAATTGAAAAGCAATTTAATATGGGAGTATTGCAGGTGTAAACTATTTTAGTCTCAATACCACATTCTGCGTAATCTTATCGGTAATTTCAAAACTGAAATCTTTATATCCTTCCTTTGAAAAGGTTAAAATATCACCTTTGTCAGCGGGAATAATATAGCGGCCACCATCATCTGAAATCGTATCTGCTTTAGTTCTATTATTTAAGACTGAAACCCCAGAAATCATTTTGCCTTTCATAATTACAAAGCCTGACACGGTGCGTTGTTTCTTTTTCTTTTTTTCTTTTTTACGTTCAAAACGTTGCGCCAGTTTTTCTGAAACCATGAGCTCTGATTGGACGTAATAGGCCATATTTGTATCAGACAACGATTCCCAATTGTCTTGACTAGCATATTTTCGGTATGATCCAAATTGATTTAATGAAGCCAATAAAACTAACCCTAATTCTTCATCACCATAAATCTTTAAAAGTTCTAGAGATATTATAAAGTCATTCATGACATAGATGTCGAAAGGCCTTAAGTCAACCTTTACCATTTTATCATCTGTTTTGACAGTAGTTAGAATATTTTTACTAGACGTATTTAGATTTATTCCGGGTTTGTTAGACCCTCCATTATCATCGTAAATATTTACACGTAACAGTAAACTATCTGAGGGGTTATGCCAAACTTCAAATTCAAAATTATTTAATTTACGTAAACCACTTTTGACAACGATTCTAGTTGCTAGTTCTCCTCCTAAGGCTATATTATCTTTCCAATATCCATAATTTTTAACACCATAATTCCTGTAGCCTACATTATCTGGAATAAAACGCTCGCCTTTATTAGAAACCACGATTTCATTCAACTCAAATAACTTTGGTTTAAGTGCTATCTCTGGGTAGTCGTTATACACCAATTGAATCTCAGAAATAGGTATATATAAAGTTTCATAACCAAGCGAAGAAAATATAATTTGTTCATCAGTTCTAAACTTATCTTGTTCCAAATACATATGAAACAAACCTTCTTCATCACTTACAGTGCCAATACCAGCCTCTTGAATACCAATATTTACATAAGCTAAAGGTTCTTTTGTGGTAGCATCAACGACGCGGCCCTTGTAATCTTTTTGTGCACCAACTAAAATTGTATAAAATGAAAAAATAAAGAATAGATAGTTAGTAAGCTTTTTTTTCATTTAATTAGTTTTATGAAATAGAGTTCAAGGCTAATTTAAAAAATGATTTTATCTAACAGCCACCTTTGAAAAAGACTGTAAACGGAACAATTCTTGATTTACATCTTTAAGACTTAACTTAAATACCTTTACTTCTTTACGTTGGTTTCGAGAGCCGTAAGCATAATATATAGTAGCCTTTAGATAGGTTGGGGTCAAACTTTTGTTGCCCAAATAATTTACATTAACGCTCCAATTGCCTGGCAAAGAGCCATCTATTAGATATTCTGTGATATTATAACCAAAGTTCTTTTCTCTGCTAATAGTTTCCTCATTATCTGCCAAACTGTGATTCCAAGTGTAAAATTGTTTCCCAGGATTTACAAATTGTAAGTCAAACTCAGCTTCACTATCATTCCACTCAAACACTAACCGGGTTCCTGCAAAATCTTCTTCAGCGATGTAAAGCTCATTAGCTTTCTCACTATGAACTACTGCACTTTTATCTAAAGTTAACAAGTTGTTGAATTCTCTTTCTATAATTGGTCCAAAACCAATAGTATCTTGCTGCATAAACCCTTCTTCAAGAAGATATTGATAACGCGCATACATTGATGCCGCCATTTTAGGCTCATTTATATCGCGATAGGTATTCGCCATATCTAAATAACTTTGAGCATAATTAGGTCTTAAAAGAAAAGCTTCTTTATATACCGTGTTTGCCATTTCAAAACGTTCTTGAGCATCAAAATGATACGCCAAAGCCTTTAATAAAACAGCGTTATTTTGAAAAAGAGCATAGTTATTTTTAATAATACCATCAGCATATTTTTGCTGCTTCCATTTCTCCGTAAAATACGTGTAAGCATCTAAATGAAAGTAAGGAGAACCTTTATAAGCTTTAGCATGTTTATCAAAAACACCCTTTGCACCTTCGAATGAAGTTGAGGCCTCTAATTCTTTTAGGTATTGTGGCTTATTTTTATCAATATCTTCTTTTGTGAGTATCCTTCCACTAACAAAGTTGTTTCTTAAAAGCGCTTGATCGACTCCATTATTAGTTTTCAGCGTTCCATTAGTTGTATTGATCACAACCACGCCTCCTCTACCAAAATTACCATATTGAGCTGTTAGACCTAAATTAGATAAGATAGCAATACGTTTAAAACTATTGACATCTAGCCAAATAGGTGCGTTCGTGAAAATTTGACCGTCAACATCAAATATGGCCCCGGTGTTGTTCATTATAGAATTCAGTCCCCTAATGGACACTCCACCTCCACTAAAACAATCGCCAGTAACATTCACTCCTGCAAATTTGCCGCGTAATAAATCTAATATGCATAAGCTAACAGGATTGATTTGTTCTTCATTCAAAAACCTAACATTTCCAGCAGCTCTATCAGCATCTAAATAGCCCCAGGCCGTTTTAATAATATTTTCATTGCTATAGTAATCTTCTTCTAAATCTTTCTGAGAACGACGTTTACTGGCTGTAACCTCCACTTCATCTAATTGGGTTACTTCAGGTATTAAAATTGGGTTTAAAATACGAGTGATATCTTCAACTTTAATATTCACAGTTTTTAACCCTACATACGAGTATGATATGATATCACCTTGACCTGCTCTTATCTTATACTTTCCCTTTTCATTGGTTGTAGTAGCTTCATTTGTATTCGAGACGCTAATATTTACATTCGCTATAGGTGCTCTTCCGTCAGAAACAGTACCAGAAATTACTTTTTGATTTTGTTTTCTACGCTTATTCTCAGCAAGATATTGCTCGCTTAGATTAGCTTCTTTTATATAATTATCTCTTAATCTGCCTTTATCTACAACTCCTCTTAAAGCATTTAAATCTGTTGTATTAATGATGACTACCCCATTTAAGGCAGCATCCCCGTAATAATTAGCCCAATACCTTCCTTGCACTATTGCAATTCTCTTTATTTTACGCAGATCTAACCAAAATGGAACGTCTTGAAAAACTTGACCATCAATATCAAAAACAGTTATTGGCGAAGCCTTAATTGAGTTTAAACCAATAAAAATTTTACCATCACCCGCACATGTGCCAATCCGAGAAATATCATCAAGTTGTTCGGTCAATAAATCAAGAATACATTGGCTATTATGCTCCAATCCATCCATATTTATCATTCGAGTTTGACCAACAAATCTTTTTGGTTCAAAATACCTAAACACTGATTTAACAATATCCGGATTGTATCTAAATTCTTTTTCAAGAAGTTCTTGTGATTTGTTCAATTTTTTAGTTACTACTACTTCTTCTAAATCAGTAGTTTCCGAAGACATTTCAAGATTTAAAATTCGGGTAACATCTTCCACCATTATAGTAATGGTTTTCATGCCAATAGAAGAAAACTGTACTTTATCTCCTTTTTCAACAGCAATCTCGTACCACCCGCGTTGATTGGAGGCTGTAACAATTTCTTTGTCTACAACGGTCACTTTAACATCGGGTAAAACTTGATAGTCAGATGAAATAGTGCCTGATAGTTTGCGTTGCTCTTGAGCAAAAATGACTAGCGGTACTGCTAAAAAAAGAAAAAGTAATTTTTTCATAGTTCCTAATTTTGAATTAAACCTTGCGCTATATTTAACCGAAACAACTCTTGATTTACATCCTTTAAATCAAGTTTGAATATCTTGATTTCTTTACGTTGTGACCTTTCTCCATAGTTACTATAAATGGTAGCTTTCAAATAGGTAGGGGTTAAGCTTTTATTACCTAAATAATTAATATTTACCTGCCATGTGCCAGGCAGTGAACCATCAATCAGGTACTCGTTGACGTTGTAGCCAAAATTCTTTTCTCTTTCAATTACATCTACATTGTCAAACATACTGTGCTTCCATTTGTGATACTGATTCTCAGGATTTACAAACTGTAAGTCAAATTCTGCCTCACCATCATTCCACTCAAAAACCAAGCGGGTTCCATTAAAATCTTCTTTGGCTATAAATAGTTTTTGTGCTTTTCCATTTTCGACTAAAGCTCTTTTTTCTAACATCAAGAGGTTATTATATTCTCTTTCGATAATTGGTTCAAATCCAATACTATCTCTATCTAAAAAGCCCTCTTGAATTAAATATTCATATCGCGCGTAGATTGATGCGGCTTGCAGAGGCTCGCTAAGATTGCGATATCCGTTGGCCATATCCATATAACTTTGGGCGTAATTAGGCCGGAGTATAAATACTTCTTTATAAGCTGCATTCGCCTTATCAAAGCGTTCTTGAGATTCATAAGTATAGGCCAGTGCTTTTAAAAGTACCGGGTTATTGGTAAATGGCTCAAAATAGTCAGCAATTATAGCGTCGGCGTATTCTAGTTCTTTATGGTTATTCACAAAATGCGTATAGGCATCTAAAAGAAAATAGGGCGAACTAGCATAAGATTTGCTGTACTTTTCAAATATTGCTTTTGAGCCTTCAAAAGAATCACTGTTTCTAAATTCTTTCAAATAGTTCGGAGCATTTTTAGCTACCCCTTCTAAGGTCAGCGTATTAGCATTGGCGTAATTGTTTTTTAATCTAGCACGGTCAACAAATTGATTGTTTTTAGGGCTTCCACCAATGGTGTTGATTACAACAACTCCACCATTACCAAGATTACCGTAGGAAACGGTAGTTGCTAAATTAGCAAGAATGGCCACACGCTTTATATTATTTATATCAAGCCAAAGTGGAACATCAGTAAAAATTTGACCATCTACATCAAAAACGGCTGGTAATTGACTACTTAAGCTATTTCCAGGTCTGATTCTAACCACACCTCCAACTTGTAATCGTTGGTCTCCGACAACTCCTAAATTAGGTGTAGAGCCACCTGTTGTGCATGAACCCTCAACATAAACCCCGGCAAATTCATTTCTTAGTAAATCTAAAATACATAGTGAGACAGGGTTAATTTGATCTTGTGTTAAAATTCGAATATTACCGGCAGCTCTATCAGCATCTAAATAACCCCAAGCTGTTCTAATAATATTTTTATTAATGGTGTAATCTTCCCTCAAATCATTTTGCGAACGACGTTTACTTGCTGTAACCTCCACTTCATCAAGCTCAGTAACATCTGGTATCATAATGGGGTTCAATACTCGGGTTACATCTTCTATTTTAATACGAACTGGTTTTAAGCCTGTATAGGTAAATTCGATAAAATCATTCGTCCCAGCCATTATTTCATAATTGCCATCTGAATCGGTTATTGTCGATGAGTCATTATTAGCGATTTTTACGTTTACATTGGCAATTACACTTTTACCATCGGAAACCTTTCCAAATATTTTACGCTGCTCCTGAGCAGTAAGAGAAGTCAACAAAAAAAAGGAGAACAGAATAGAAAGAAGATTTTTCATAGACGTTTAATTTTTTAAATTTTGATTTAGTTTTTAGCGGGGAACTAGTACAAACTATTATCTCACTGCGATTTTATTACCAGCCTGCAAATTGAACAACTCTTGGTTTACATTTTTAAGACTCAACTTAAATACCTTAACCTCTTTACGTTGGTTTCGTGAGCCATAATCATAATAAACTGTGGCCTTTAAATAAGTAGGTGACAAACTCTTGTTACCTAAATAATTGACGTTTACTTGCCACGTACCTGGTAGTGAGTCGTCAATAAGGTACTCATTAGCATTATAGCCAAAGCTTTTTTCTCTTTCAATCACCTCCACATTATCGAACATACTGTGCTTCCATTTGTGATACTGATTTTCTGGATTGACAAATTGTAAGTCAAATTCTGCCTCACCATCGTTCCACTCAAAAACCAAGCGGGTTCCTTTAAAATCTTCCTCGGCTACAAATAACTTTTGAGCTTTTCTACCTTTAACTACTGCGCCTTTTTCTAACATCAGAAGGTTATTATATTCTCTTTCAACTATTGGTCCAAAGCCAATGGTATCTTGCTCTAAAAAGCCCTCTTGAATCAAGTATTCGTAGCGTGCATACATTGAGGCTGCTTGCTGAGGCTCGCGAAGGTTACGATAACTGTTGGCCATATCCATATAGCTTTGAGCGTAGTTAGGTCTTAATATAAAAACCTCTTTATAAGCCGCATTGGCTTTTTCAAAACGCTGTTGTGACTCATAGATATAGGCAAGTGCTTTTAAAAGTACAGGATTGTTGGTGTAGGTAGCAAAATGTGATTCAATAATAGAATCGGCATATTCCATTTCATCATACGTGTCTGCAAAATGAGTATACGCATCCAATAAAAAATATGGGGAATTGGAATAAACTTTATGATGCTTTTCAAAAATAGCCTTTGAAGCTTCAAAAGATTCGCTATTCATTAATTCCTTTAAATAGCTAGGAGCATTTTCAGCTGCTTCTGCTCTACTTAGGGTTTTGTCATCAGCATAATTATTTCTTAATCTGGCACGATCTACGAATTGATCAACTTTAGGGTTGCCACCAACTGTATTGATTACAACTACACCGCTTTTCCCAAGACTACCATATGTTGCTGTTGTGGCCAAGTTAGCCAATATTGCTACCCGTTTAATATTATTGATATCAAGCCACCAAGGATAATCTGTGAAAATTTGCCCATCTATATCATAGATTGCAGGGGTAGAATTAGAAATTGAAATTGGGCCTCGTATAGAAACAGCACCACCTAAACCATTACAAGTTCCAGAGACACTAACACCTGCAAATTCACCTGCCAATAAATCTAGTAGGCATAAATGACCTGGAGAAATTTGGTCTTCAGCTAAAATTCGAATATTTCCTGCTGCTCTTTCCGCATCCAATAGGCCCCAAGCCGTTCTGATGATACTTTTGTTTGTTACATAATCTTCTTCCATATCTTTTTGTGAACGACGTTTACTTGCAGTAACCTCAACTTCGTCGAGCTCTGTAACATCTGGAATCATTATAGGATTCAAGATTTTAGTGACATCTTCGACTCTGATGCTCACTGTTCTAAGTCCTGTATATGTGAATTCGAGAATATCTCCCGTACCGGCCATTATTTCATAATTGCCATCTGAATCGGTTATTGTCGATGAGTCATTATTAGCGATTCTTACGTTTACATTGGCAATTGGATTTTTACCATCAGACACCTTACCAAAAATTTTATGTTTTTCTTGGGCTGTTAGAGCGTTTAGTAAAAAGAAAGAGAACAGAATTGAAAGAAGATTTTTCATAGCAGAAGATATTCGAAGAATTAAACATTTCGTTTCTAACAAGTTAGCTTAAAAAATCTTAATAGTTAATTAATTTAACACTCATTAACAGTATAACTGAATTTTTCAATAGTTTTACTATCATTATTCTATAGAGAATAACAAAGAAAGATATAAAAACCATGGTTTCATTGTGTAAAAACCCTAATTCCCTAATTGACTTTTAACTCTTGGAATTAGTAAAAGTTCCGTTTGACGGCCATTGACATAGCGAAATCCATCTTCGCCATAAAAGCCCGCCTCCTCTAACATAATGCGTATATCTCTTTTCCATTCAGGAATGGTTATGGTAGTGTTTAACTCAATAGCATATACTGTGTTTGGATTAAGAGGGTAATTTTCCCCATCGTCTTTCATTACCCCCCCTTGCGAGTCCCACATGCCGATTGTGGTACCTGCGGAATGACCGTAAAGCCCTAGCGGATGTGTATAAATGGAAGGCCTTAATCCAGCAGCTTTGGCTTCTGCTAAAGATTTTGCCAAAATCTCATTCCCAGTTCTACCAGTAATCATGTTGTCCGTTAAAAAGTCTTGTACCCTATTCCCATCTTTTAATCCTTCAATTAAGAAATCGGGCGCCTTGGTTTCTTCTGGCTTTAAAATATAGGCTAACTCTTGACAATCCGTATTCATTCTTAAATAAGTGATACCAAAATCACAATGAAGTAGGTCTCCAGGCATGATAATCATATCATCAGGGCTACCAGAAAAAGAGTATAAGTGACTTACCAACTCTTCGCTGGTACGTTGCACATCTACCGTTGGATGAAACCACGTCTCTATACCTAAATCAGTCACCTTTTGACGCATCCACCAAACTACTTCTGACGTTGTAGTTACACCGGGTGTAATAACCTTTTCTGAGAAGGCCTCTGCAATGATATCATGTGTAATATCAACCAACTGATCATAAATAATCATCTCTCTTCGTGTTCTAGTTTCTATCCACCTGACGGCTAATTGCTCCGCTGAAACAATTTTATTTGTAAATTCCTTTGGTAGATTTTGCATAAACTCATCATAGTCTGTTTTATCTAAGCCGTCTGCGATATTATGGTCTTTTGAGAAATTCAAACCGATCGTCTTTGGATTGCGTTCTTCAATTAATTGCATTAGTCTTTTCCATTGATTTGGCTCCTTTTCTTTATCCCAAGCAGATTCAATGTTTTTACCAACATTATAGCGAGCCACAGCGAGCTTTTCAATGGTGTTCTTTGCTTGGTCTCTATAGAAGACTAAAATGGTTCTCCGTCTTGCATTTAACCACTTGGCCGGGAGCATTGTCTTTAATACAGGGTCTTCATTATATTCTCTTGAAATTAAAACCCACATATCAATTTGGGCTTTATCCATTAGACCTGGTAGCAGGTTATTGAATTTATCAGCCAGAATTTCGTCTACCACTTTTGCACGTTCGTTTTCAGGGAGTATTTGTTGGGCAGTTAAATTAAAAGTGAAGAAAAAAAATAGAACTAGGGAAGTATATTTCATGATAACAATTTTTCTACAATGAAAATACCTAAATAGTAATTACTAAAAAAGCTATTAATAACTCTTTTGAATTAGTTTAAGATTTCTAAAATTGTTTCCTCTCTATTAATTTTTCCATTTTTCGTTTTGATAAAATTATCTACTTGAATGATTTCTTTTGGTGTTTCATATTTAGAAAGAATGCCTGTAAAATCAAATTCATCTTTAATTGAATCTCTATTTTTGGTTCTTTCCAAAACTAAAACAACCTTTTGACCTAAGCTATCATCTGGTATTCCAGCAACAAAAAATCGATTTTTAATAAACGTATTTAGTTTTTTCTCAATTTGTTCAGGAATTAGTTTTACCCCGCCAGAATTGATAATAGTATCGTACCGACCTAACCACTTAAAGCGTTTGCTGTCAATAAGTTCAACCATATCATTTGTGATAATGGTTTTATTCGAAATTTTTGGAGCTTCTATTACTAAACACCCCCTTTCATCTTTTGAAATAGAAATATTGGGCAAGGTGTTAAAGTAGGTTTCATCGCGGTCAGAATTGAACCTATTGGCCCTTTTTACGGCAACATGGGTTATGGTTTCGGTCATGCCATAGGTCTCAAAACAATTGGTTTCTACATTTTGAAGATTTTCACTTAACGCATCCGACAGTGGTGCTCCCCCAATAATTAAGGTATCGATTTGTTTTAAATTTCTTAAGGAGTTTTCAACCTGGATGGGGACCATGGCGCAAAAATTATAGCATTTTGTTGCCTTTGAAAGTGGACTTGAACTGGGTTCAACCACATCCAATTCCAAGCCCAAAACCATTGCCCTGACCAGCATCATTTTACCGGCTATAAAGTCGGCGGAAAGGCATAATAATGCTGTATTTTGAGACTTTAAATTAAAAAAGCTTCCTGTAGCTAACGCAGAGTTAACCATGTGCTTCTTTTTTAAAGTAATTTGTTTGGGAGTACCTGTAGAACCTGAAGTTGTTACGTTAACAACATCAGAATTAATAAACCATTCAATTAAAAAAGAACCTACAGATTTTTCAAAAGCATTTCCTTCTTTAACTAATTCTGTAGAAACTTCTAAAAGTGAAGTTTCGTTATACGCGATTCCGTTAAGCTTGAACTGTGGATGAAGCATCATCTTGTAAAGCTACAAATTGCTCTTTGGTCATTACCCGTCCGGTCAATTTTTCTTTCCAATTGGTCCAATTATACTTTCGACCTAAAATGTACAATAGTATCGGGAAAATCACAAAAACAGGAATCAGAACATCATAACTGAGGCCAGGCTCTGAAATATCTTTAAAAACGGAATTCGTCTGAAAAGCTGTCCAATCTGCAGTTACTAATAATGCTGTTATCAAATTATTAGCTGCATGAAAGCCAAGAGCTAATTCTAAGCCTTCATCCATGAGGGTCATTATACCCAAAAAGAAACCGGTGCCGATATAATAGACCATTATTCCGTACCCCAATTTTTCTACCTCAGGGTTGGCAATATGCATTAATCCAAATAGTACCGATGTTACTACTAAAGGCACCCATCTGTTTTTTGCTAATATTCCTAAGCCTTGCATCATATGCCCTCTAAAAAGATACTCTTCAAAACTTGTTTGCAAAGGCACAAGTAAAATTGCAATTACAGCAAGAGGTAAAAACTTAGCCAAATTAAAATTTATCACATAGTCATCTGGTGATAAATAAACATCAAGCAAAGTGAATCCTATAGTTATTAAACCCCACAAAGCGAAAACGAAGAAAACTCGCTTCCAATCAATTCTTGCGCGAGAGGTTGTAAATGCAGTAAAACTCTGCTTTTGTACGACTAGAACCCAAAAAATCAACACTGCTAACATCACTGCGAATTGCAATAATGACTCGGCTAAAAACCTGTTACTACCTTTCTTTTCAATTTCAGAAGCGATAATTGCATCTGTATCTAGAGCTAATAGATTTAAAAGCACTAATGACACAGCAGTTAGTCCAAGAAACAATAGTGGAATTACGAAAAAACTCCAAATACCAATTCTTTGTTTATATCCTTGCTCTATGTACATAATTCATCAATTAAATTATTTTGCCAAGATAGCTGATTTCTGTAAAATAACTTTCCAGTCGAAACCTCCAAAGGACTTTGGAAATTATTGGTAAATAAACTTCCAGTACCTAAACCCTGGGGCATTTTGTTTTTTAAAGTAAATGCCCACTGAGCGATTGCATTTAAACCTATATTGCTTTCTAATGCGCTTGTCACCCACCATTTAATATCATATCTGGTTGCCAATTCAATCCACTCATGACTTCCGTGATACCCCCCAATTAAACTTGGTTTTAAAATCACATATTGTGGTTGTATAGTTTGTAGCATTTTACGCTTTTCCGTTACATCAAACACGCCAATTAATTCTTCATCTAAAGCAATAGGTAATGGCGTTTTTAAACAAAGTTCAGCCATAGTCTCCCAATTTTTAGGTTTGATAGGTTGTTCTATAGAATGCAAGTCATACTTAGCCAAGTTTTCTAACTTTTCTAAAGCAGAGTCTAAAGTAAAAGCGCCGTTCGCATCAACTCTAAGTTCTATCTCATCTTTATTAAAGTTATTTCTAATAGCCCCTATTAGTTTTAATTCAGTCTTAAAGTCAATCGCACCAATCTTCATTTTGATACATTTAAAACCTTGAGCAATCTTATCATCAATCTGTTGAAGCATAAAATCTTCTTTCCCCATCCAAATTAAACCATTAATGGTAATGGGTTCATTTTTATTGGTGAAAGACGAGGGGAAGAGCTGAAATGGACTTTTAGAATGTAAAGATAAAAACGCTTGTTCTATACCAAATTGTATGGAAGGGTATTCTTTTAGCCGCTTTAAAAGTGTCGCTAGGCCAAGCTCAATATTCTTTGCTATCCAACGCAATTTATCTTCATAATCGGGTTTATCATCAATACTCAGGCCTCTTAAAATACCACATTCGCCAATCCCCTTTTTACCACTTTCTTCTAAAATTACAAACCAAGTTTCTTTTTGGTGCATTACTCCTCTTGAGGTTCCACTGGGTATCTTGAAATCAAGAATATACTTTTTATAGCTAAATTTCATCTTCGTCAAAATTAGCTATATTTTACGCTTAAAGTTTTTAAACTAGACAAAATGGAAAGTAAAGTAATTTGGATTACTGGCGCATCATCAGGTATTGGAGAAGAATTAGCTTATCAACTCAGTAAAAAAAATTATAAATTGATTTTGTCGGCGCGACGTAAGGAAGTTCTCGAAGCGGTTAAAAATAACTGTATCAACAAAAATTCAGTTACTGTGCTCCCGCTTGATATCACCGAATTCGAACAGGCGGAAACCACAGTACAAAAAGCCATTTCAATTTTTGGAAAAGTAGATATTCTCATTAATAATGCCGGTGTCAGCCAACGCTCTTTAATTGTTGAGACTAATTTTGAAGTTTATAAGCATATTATGGAGATAGACTATCTTGGAACTGTAGCTTTAAGCAAGGCTATTCTACCGCATTTTATAAAAAATAATTTTGGGCATTATGTTGTTGTAAGCAGTCTTATGGGTAAATTTTCATCACCTTATCGTTCTGGTTATTGCGGCGCAAAGCATGCCTTACATGGCTTTTTTGATGCTATGAGAATGGAACATGAAAAAGATGGCGTTCGGGTAACTATGGTGTGCCCTGGTTTCGTTAACACCAATATTGCGAAGAGCTCTTTAACCGCAGATGGCACTGCACAAGGCAGTAATGATCATGCCACTCAAAATGGATTACCAACTAAAGTTTTTTGTAAGAAGATGATACACGCTATTACTAAAGAAAAATTTGAGGTTTATATAGGTGGTAAAGAAGTAAAAGGGGTTTATGTGAAGCGTTTTTTTCCAAAACTTTTACATAAACTAGTTCTCAAAAGTGATGTTCGCTAGCTTACTTGTAGTTAAACCAAAAACGCACGCCTTCTTTAGTTTTATCTACGTTTAATTTTGATTGTAGCTGATTAACAAGTCTATTTATCAATCTTAAACCCATTGACGAATTCGTACGTTCATCAGAATCGTCCGGTAGCCCTATACCATTGTCAGCGTATTCAAAATAACCACCCTCTCCATTTTGCCTTAGGTGAATATAGATTTTTCCATTTTCATCACTTTCCGGAAAGGCATATTTAAAACTATTAGATACTAACTCATTTAGAATAAGCCCAAAAGGAATAGCCCTATCAATATCTAACTCCGTTCCCTCAGCATCAACGGTAATACTAATGTTATGACCACCTTTTTTATAAACAGATTGAACACTATTAATTAAACTTTCAATGTAGCCTTGCATTTCAATAACCGAAAGGTCATCATTCTGATATAACTTCTGATGAATTAAAGCCATGGCCTTCACTCTACTCTTACCCTCTTCTAAGGCTTCAATGGCTGCTTTACTTTTTGTGTTTCTTGTTTGCAGACTGAGTAAGCTTGAAACCATTTGAAGGTTATTTTTAACCCTATGATGAATCTCTTTTAGCAATGATTCCTTTTCTTTTAAAGAATTTTCAATAAAATGCTTTTGTTCTGCAATTAAGCGTTGATTTTTAATACTTTTTAAATAAGCATAGACCAATCCAGCAAAACCTAAAAGTGTGAAAACTAAAGAGATGAATACTAAATTAATACGTTCATCTTTTGCCTGAATTTCACTTCTAAATTTATCGTTGGCTAATTTTTGTTGGTTGATTAACTTTCGTGAATTCTCCAAATCTGAAGTACCTACTATAGCTACAAGTTGTTGCTTAAGAATGGAAAGTTCATTCGCCTTTAATGAATCCGTTATTCTTTCATTACGCTTATAAAACAATGAAGCACTTTTGAAATTTTCTATTTTATCATAATAATAGGCCAGTAGTCTATTTCTCTTTAGTTCTTGTTGAGCCGTCATTTCTCCAAAAGAACTTTCCAACAAACGTTTCGCAGTTCTATTATTATCTAATTGTAAATGTGCCTCGGCCAAATAGAGTTTATTATCGATAATTTGATCAGCGTATTCTTCATTATTATACTCGGAAAGCACATCAATACTTTCATTTAAATGCGGAATAGACTCAATATAGTTTTTTAATAAAACATATGACTTGCCAATATTTCCTTCGATTTCTGCTTTTAACGATTCGCTTTCAAAAATTTCTTTTTCGGTTTTTTCATTTGAATTATCGTTTATAAAAACCTTTAAAAAACCAGTAGCCTTATTGTATTCTGTTATTGCTGTTGGTGCCGATTTATCTAATCTTAGATAATCACCAACCACATTGTGATGTCTAGCAAGAGCTAAATAATCATTATCTGGTATTGTAGGTTTTACAGCAAGAATGTATTGTTTCATTGCTTGCCTATACAAGCCCATGTTAGCGTAGATATCGTAAAAGGCAACTCCTTCAGTTAGCCCCAAACTTTTCTTAGCTTCACGTATCTCAATCTGCTTATCATACATTTGAAGCTTTCCGTAGTTTTCGTCTAACAAGGTCAGCACCAAAGCTTTTGTATTCTTATCTAAACTGTCTTTATTCGTATAAATATCTTTCGCAATTGCAACACTTTTATCATAGTCCCCGATGTCTTTATACAATTGAGACTGCATAATGCGATAGGTATTAACCGCTAGAGTATCTCTAGTCTTTTCAGAACTATTCAAATAAACATTAACTACCTCTAACCAGTCATATGCTGAGTTCTGAATATACCGGTTAGGCATATCATAAAACAATTTCAATTTTTGTGGTGCAGACTGAGCGTTTTGAAAGTCGTCTAATAAATTAATTTCAATACTATCTGAGTCTTGAGCATAACTAAGCCCTAACCCTACAAAGAGAAAAATTGATAACACAAAAACTATTTTTTTACTCAACATGAAATTGTTCTATCACTAACCTTATTTAGCTACAAAAAAGATAATTCAATATTAAAATTACCTTGTAACCCTTGTTTGCTTAAATTTTTGTTGTAAAACCAACCCAAATAAGTGGTAAAAAGACTTAAAATTAGTTAATGCCACTTTGCCATTTATCAAAACCTCTCACTTTCATCATTACAATAAAAAAGACCGCACCTTTAATAGTACAGTCTTAATTCAATATTTTGAGTGGAAGATTGGGATTGTTTCAACACGTCGTCAAAAGTAAATTGAATCAAATCTTGTTATTGAAATATGTTGTGAAAGTGCTTTTTTTTGTTGTGAAATGACACCTTACCGTTACCAAAATTCATTTAATCGATGTTTTCGTGCATTTCATAGAATTCAAATTCTAGAAGTCTAGAATTGAAAAATTCTTTATCAGCAATTTAAACTCCATTTCAAAAACCAAAGTCTCTAAAAAAGTTGTTCTTGGTAACCACCTAAAAAAGAAAAAGCATCCTAAATTGGATGCTTTTTCTTTTAATATTTAAAACTTTCAGTTAAGAATTCATAGAAGAAATTATAAACTCTTTGAAATCTTTTGAAATTGGAATCAAAGTATTGTTTATCATGATATCTTTAGAATTGATAGCATCAATGTGATCTACATTTACGATATATGATTTATGTGCTCTATAAAACTTGTTCTTTGGCAACTTCTCCAAATAGTCTTTTAATGGGGAACGTACTAAAAACTTTTTATCAACTGTATTAACTTCAAGGTAAACGTTATCAGCTTTAATAAACTGGATATCTCCAAATTGAATTCTATAATATAGATGTTGTTTTTTAACAAAAATAGAATCTTTTAAAACAGAGTTTGACATGAAGCTATCACCTTCATTAGCGCTACCGCTTCCTATTTCTTTGCTATCAGCCTTTCTAGAATAATTGAAATTTGAAAGTGCTATTTCAATAGAGGTATATAAATCTTGTTGCTCAAATGGTTTCACCAAATATCCATCTGGTTTAACTGTTTTAGCATTTTCAACTGTTGCTTTATCTGAGTTCGAAGTGACAAAAATAAATGGAATGTTGTAAGCGTCTCTAATGTGCTTACCTAAATCTATACCTGTTTTATCAGATGCAAGTATGATATCAATTAATACTAAATCAACATGATTATTTTTGAGGACCTCTACAGCCTGTTCATAAACAATAACATTGTCTACGACTTCATAACCAATCTCTTCCAACATGGACTGCATATCATCAGCGATGATTACATTGTCCTCTACTATCAATATTTTAATGGGGTGTTCCAAAACTAACGTGGTTTTTAGATAAGGTTAACAAAATTACGAAAAATAATTTATCGCTATATAAAACGCTAATGCCATGAAAAAAGTGCTTAGCGCGAGTTTTTTTAATTCTGGGTCCAATTTTCTAGGTTCATTTGTTTGCACAACTTTAACAAAATGAATTACGACAGGAATGAAAAAGAAAAGGTAAATAAAAGAATGAAATGACTGAAACGTAATTAGGCTGTAACTCAAAAAACAAATAAAACTTCCGCTTAACAAGACGTAATGATACTTTTTACCATTTTCAAAACCCAACTTCACGACAAGAGTATTTTTTCCATGTTTTTTATCAGATTGTACATCTCGCAGGTTATTCAAATTCAAAACTCCAACACATAAAAATCCAATTGCAATAGCAGGTAAAATATCAATTAAATTTATTTGATTACCATATAAAAATTTAGTTCCGATTACTGAAAGAAGCCCAAAAAAAAGAAATACAAAAACATCGCCTAATCCTTGATAACCATATGGCGAGTCTCCCATTGTATATTTTAGAGCTGCCCAAATACTAAATAGCCCTAAAACTAAAAAGAGCAGAATATAGCCTAGATTTTCTATACCAAAGGAATAATAGACTAGAATCAAGGTTAAAACAAAGCTGATTAAAGCAACAATAATTATTCCCAATTTCAATTCAGCTCTTGTCAACAATCCACTTTGCAATGCCCTTTTAGGGCCAATACGCGTTTCATCATCCGTACCTTTTACACCATCTCCATAATCATTAGCAAAATTTGAAGTTATTTGAAAAGCAATAGTTGTTGCCAAAGCCAAAAATAAAATGGTTACATCATTAAAGCCATCTTGATTGGCTAATGCTGTTCCTAATAAAATACCAGAAATAGAAAGTGGTAGTGTTCTAAGTCGTGCGGCGCTTATCCAAGCTTTAAGTTTATTCAATCAAAAAGCGGTATTAGTTTGCGGCTTCTATTTTAACACGTTTGCCGTCTTTGTAAGAAGCTACAAAAGCATCTGAAAAGCCAATATTCACCAATTGCTTTCTAAAAGTTTGAGCTTCTTCTAAAGTTTCAAAATTGCCGAGTGAATAAGCGTAGAAAGGATTTGTTTTAACAAATAGTGTATTTGTCAAAGCCTCTGAAGCAAGGGTCGCATTATTTTCCACAAAAGATTTTACCTGAACAGAATAAATCGTCTCTTTTTCTAAAAACTCCTTCGCTAAATAAAACTCTTTTACCAAACTTAATTCTTGGTTTTGAATTTTTAAATTGTCGCTTCTCATTTTCATAGCTTCAAGACTATCAATTGATACCAAGAGATTGTTCTGATTACTATTAGAAGTGCTTAAACCTGCCGTGAATGAAGTTATAGCCAAAGTTCCGACTAAAAAAAGCCCTGTGATTGCAACAAAAACATTCCGTTGAATCTTTAACTTTTTTAAATCTTTATTCTTAAATTTTATCTGGTCGAGCAATCGCTCGTTAATAATCTGAGATTTTTCGACATCCTTATGCAGGTCCAACAAATCATTCTCTTCTATAAAAGGCATAATGCTGAGGATTAGTTTAGCGTTTTACTTTAAACACATAACGGTCAGTAGATTAAATTAGGGACTAATGCAAATGTAAAATTTTTAAGCAAAGAAAAAAATATAGCTAACATGAAAATACAAGAGACAATTGCGATAGTGAAAAGTGTTTATTTTTGAACAACATATATTCCATCATCTTTAATTAAAATTCTTCTTTCTTTATAAAGAACTCCTATTCCCTTTTTAAAGGCTTTTTTACTTATTTGTAATTGGTTTTTTATTAGCTCTGGATCAGACTTATCATTTAATGGCAAAAAGCCATTATTTGCTAATAACTCCTTATAGATTGTCTCAGAAGTTGAATCGAGCATTTTGCTTCCTATTGGTTGCAATGAAATATCTATCTTATTGTCATCTCTTACCTTTTTGACAAAAGCCTTGAGTTTCATTCCAATTGAAATTGGTTTAAAAACATCGCTAAAAAATAAGAGCCCCTTATATTTATCATCTAGTATCACCTCCCAACCCAAATCTGTTTTTCTAGTCACTATAGCTGATGTTTCATCATTTACTTTCAGGTCAAGATTATCATTATTTAAAAACTTGTCTATTTTGTTCGAAGCTACGAGCCTAAAACTTTGATCATCTAAATAACAGTATACCACGTACCAATTACCCTCCTGCATCTTTAATCGCTGTTCTCTAAAAGGGACAAGTAGATGTTTCTCTAATCCCCACTGCATAAATGCACCAAATTGATTGACTTCGGCAACTTTTAAAAATCCAAATTTATTTCTTTGAATATCAGGATTTAATGTAGTAGCTATTGGCCTCTCCATATGATCCAAATAACAAAAAACATTGAGCTTATCATCCAATTGAATGTTTTCTGGCACATATTTATTGGGTAGCAAAATCTCGGTTCCGTCTTCATCACCTAAAAAAACACCAACACTAGTACTTCTTAAAACGCTTAATGTATTATAATTACCTAACTCAATCATTTTGCAAAAATACGCCAAATAAAAAACCGCAGTTAAAAAAATAACTGCGGTTTCCGTTAAAATAAAAATTCTTTTCTAATTGTAAATAGACTCTTTTCCAAAATGTTTAGCCAATTGATAATAAATAACAGCTCTATGCTTGTTTTTATTTGACTTTCCATATTTTTCAATTACAGCATTTATTGCTTCCATCAATTTTGGACTATCAGCCATACCTAGCTTTTTCATTAGGAAATTCTTCTTAACAGTCTCTAACTCCTTATCATCGCTGCCAGACACTTTTGAAGCGTCAAGGTTATAAATTGCAGGGCCTAAACCAATTGCAACTTTAGTTAGTAAATCCATATCTGGCTTTTCACCAAACTTATCCTTGATATCGGCTGCGTACTTCTCTATTAATTCGTCTCTTTTACTCATAATTGTTAGTGTTCTTTTATAATTAATTAATGTTGCTCTAAGATATGAAATCGAAGTAAGCAAGCAAAATTTTGTTATTCACCTTTCGAGGAGTAAATATTTCTAAAATTTTAGGAGTGGTTGAGGGTTCATAAAACTCTTTTAATTCCTGGACTAAAGAACTAGGGTCGCGAGCATCTTGATAATCAAAACCATATTGTTTACTAATATGATAAGCACTTAACTTATGAGAGGTTTCAAAGAATGTCTCAAATTTTTCAGAATCATCATTCCCAGGTAATATTCTAAAAATACCGCCACCTGCATTATTGATGATAATAATTCTAAAGTCTTTTTTAATGTAATTATTCCATAAAGCATTACTATCATAAAAAAAGCTCAAATCGCCACTAATTAATAAAGTTGGTGTATTACAAACAACTGATGCTCCAACAGCCGTGGAAGTAGAACCATCAATTCCGCTTGTGCCGCGGTTACAAAAAACCGTGACAGATTCATCCATGTCAAATAGTTGAGCATAGCGCACACTTGAACTATTTGCTAAATGTACTTGGTAGTCTTTGGGAATTGTTTTAGCCAACTCATAAAATACTAAAAAATCAGAAAAAGGAACTTTTTTTAAATAGTTATTCCTTTTGTTCTGATAGTTCAATTTTACTGTATTCCATTTTTCAAAATAATCACTAAAAGTATATTGGTTGTTCAATACGGTTTTTAAAAACAAATTTGGCTTTGTTTTAAAATGGTGGGTTAATGAAAAATAAGTGTCATAGGCCTTGACCTCATCAACATGCCAATGAAGCTTAGGTTGGTATTGTCTTAAGAACGCTTTTATTTTTTTAGAAACTATTAACCCCCCAAAAGTGAGTAGAATTTCTGGTTGTAAATCTTTAAATAAGTTTTCAGAAAGATTAGACTTTTCAATTGGAAAAATAATACTGTCAATACTAGGGAAAAAATTAGGGTGATGTAAATTTGAGGTTGTTTCTGTAAAAACTATGACTGATGGGTCTTCAGCTAACAAATCAATTAATTCTTTTTCTATTTCATTAGGGTGGTTAACCCCCACTAAAACCATTTTCTTTTTGGCATTATTCCAAGATTCTTGAAAAGATTGAATAGCGCCTAATTCATCATGAGTCGAAACTTGATTAGTTAAGCTATCCTGCTCTTCAATAGTTATATCTATAAGTTCGTAGAGAGGTTCTTCAAACGGTACGTTGATATGTACAGGCAATTGCTCTTTTTGAGCACAATTCAAAGCCTTTTCTAACTCTTGAGTATTATAACTTATAATACTTTGCTGAGACAGCTCTAAAAAACTAGGTGCATACCTTTTCAAACGGTTTATGGCATGATTAACATCCAATTTTAAATTAGCCGAATAACCAATATGTCTATTAAAAACATTGTCTTGACGAATAGTTTGTCCATCTCCAACATCAATCTTATACGGAGGTCTATCTGCTGAAACCACGACCAAAGGAATACAACTATAAAAAGCTTCGGCCACGGCTGGGTAATAATTCAAAAGGGCACTTCCTGAGGTACATAAAACCGCAACCGGTTCCTTTTGTTGCATTGCCATACCCAAAGCAAAAAAAGCAGCACTACGTTCGTCAACAATACTATAACATTTGAAAAAAGGGTTTTCTGTAAAACTTATGGTCAGGGGGGCATTTCTTGATCCAGGCGAGATTATAATATGCTTTATTCCTTTTGATTTAAAGGCTGAAACGACGACTCTTGCCGATGGTATACTTGATTGCTTCATGCTTTACAAAAATAAGGACTCATTGTATGAAAAGCGAATGTTTTGTTAGAACATCAAAGAAGTGATAACATGGTCTGACATTTATTATTGGTTTCTTGCCATTCCATTTCGGGATTAGACGCTTCTGTTATACCCCCGCCAATAAAAATTGTTGCTTGATTTGCATCAAGACTCATACAACGAAGGTTAACGTATAATGAAGTAGAATGTTCTTGAGTTAAATTTAGTTCTCCTAAAAAGCCGGTATAATAATTTCGCCTATACGATTCGTACTCAAGAATGAACTTTTTGGCCAAATCTTTTGGAACTCCACACACTGCAGGACTTGGATGAATTCTTTTTAGAAGAGGCTTTAATTGATCAAAACTCTTTAAATCAGCCGTGATATTTGTCTTTAGATGCCATAGTTTTCCGGCCTTAACAGAAGATACCTTAGTTGTTTTTATATCATTCACAAATTCAGCTATTTCTTCTTTTAAAAAATCGGTAACCATTTGTTGTTCTATAAATTCTTTCTGGCTCCATTCTGGATTATTATTATCAATAACCGGCAATGTTCCAGCTAAAGAAGTGGTATGAATTTGATTACCTTCAACTTTTAATAATTGTTCCGGTGAGGCTCCTATCCAAGTACCTACTTTTGGATGATACCATAAGTATCTCAAAGCAGTTGGATATTTATGTAGGGCACTTTTAAAAATCGAAAGTTCTTTTTTTTCTGTTTCTACTTGTACTTGTCTTGATAACACAACTTTCTTAAGCTTTCCTGACCTAATTTCTTGAATACCTTTTTTGACTAGTTCAAGGTGAAATGCTTCATCATTCGTAACAACTTCCTTTTTTCCAGATTCTATTTGAGTAGACACCTCAAAATCTGATATGTAGCTTGTATTTGATTTTAAAACTATGGTTTGTAGAGAATTGTCAAAAGGTGCAAAAACAAACCCTCTTTCTTTAAAGTCTTTAATATGATGTAAAACGTCGTCTTTTTGAAAAAGGGCACGAATTACTGTATCACCAGGTAGGCAATACATTACCAAAGGCAGTTTATCATTTTTATGATTTTCAACCTTTTTAATTAAGCTTTCAAACTCAATTTTTCTTGGGGAGTGCAATAGTTGTGAGTTTACAATTTGAAATTAATTCATGAGCTTCATTGGTTACTTTTATTTCCCATAATTGAGTAGTTCTACCTTTATGGATAATGGTGGCTCGAGCATAAACATAACCTTCACTAATGCTTTTCACATGATTAGCGGCTATTTCAATTCCTCTAACATAAAACTCATTACCATCAAGAAAAATATAAGAGGCCGCACTACCAACACTCTCGGCTAAAGCTACCGTTGCACCTCCATGTAAAACACCATCAGGCTGATATACTTTAGAGTTTACTGGCATTCTTGCAATCAAAAAATTCTCACCAACATCTACATACTCAATTGACAAAGTTTCCATTAAAGTTCCTTTGCTAATTTGATTACAAACAGCTAAAATCTTCGCTTTATGTTCTTCCATAATGAGTTTTATGTAAAATTACGTATTCCAAATTCAATAAATAGCCACTACTTTTGAATATGGCATTAAATAAGCATCAAGTATCATACGTACATAAAAACTCGTTTGAAACCTTAAATGAATTAAATGAAGAAACGAAGAATGTTTGGTTCGTTTTTCATGGAATGGGCTATCTCAGCCGTTATTTTCTTAAGCACTTCAAGAATTTAAACCCGAAGGAAAATTTTATTATCTGCCCACAAGCACCTTCAAAATATTATTTAAAAGATGATTTTAAACATGTTGGAGCTAGTTGGTTGACTAAAGAAGATACGACGCAAGAAACAGAAAATCTTCTCTCTTATTTAGATGCCGTATATGATTCCATTAAAATGCCCAGTAATATAAATCTCATACTTTTTGGATTTTCACAAGGGGTGTCCATAGCTATGAGATGGATGATATTTAAACAAATTAATTGTAGTAAACTAGTTCTTTATGCAGGTGGAATTCCAAATGAAATAGATACTAAACAAGTTGAATTTATTGATGCAAAAAAAACTAGAATTACCTTCATTTATGGTAATACAGATAAATATTTAAATGAAACACGTTTAAAATTTGAGCGTGAGAAAATTGAATTACTTTTTGGTGAAAATGCAGAAATTATAGACTTTGAAGGCGGTCATGAAATTAGACCTGAGCTTTTAAAGAACTTATTAAATTAAATTATTCTGGTTTCTCTTCAGTATTTAGTTCTTTAGGGTAATATGTTATTCTTCTTGTAACATAAGTATTGTCAGGCGTAATAATCTTTTTTACCCAGTTTTTGTGCTCACTATCATCAAATTGAAATATAAATTCTTTAACCGCCTCTGTATTTTTTGTTTTTATTGTCAACTTGGTAAGTACTTGTTCTTCATCATAAGTATAACTTCGATTTTCCGATGGTACAAACTCTTTTTCTTCGATACTATGGAGAAAAATTTGTTCTGAGATTAACTTGCCATTTTCACTAAAAACCCGTTCAACAGCCTTATTAGGTTCACCATCAACAAATTCTTTGGTTAAAACTAAATTTAGTTGTTTACCAGTCTTCGTTTTTTTTAAAGATTTTCTAATTGATTTCTCAATAACTCCATTTTCAAAAACAGTCTGTGTTGACTCATTTTTATATTCTGAGTATTCGATTAAGACTTCATCGACGGCATTTTCATGTGATGTGATAATTTTTTCTAGAACATCTGTGTCATTAAAATAATACTCTTGCTGCTCAAAAAACTCTTTATCAAAAGAGATAATTTTCTCCTTAATATATTTATTATTTGTAGTATCAACTTCATAAAAATTGACCATTGAGGTTGCCTTATCTAGCTCATTGTCTTTATAACTTTCCATTCTTTTTTCAATCAACTCTCCAGCTTCATAAGTATAGAGAACAATATCTTTATCTAGCTCATTATATTGGGTAGTCGATTTGGCCAAAAAACCATTTTCATTGAATTCGAAAATCTCTTGCCCATAATCTTTTATCACAGTACAAGCTTTTACATTCCCATTCAGATCAAAATCTGAAACAGAAAAAATCTTTATTTCTTGCGCCAGAAGAACGTGAAAAGAAACTAATAACATTAAAAAAGTGAAGCTGTAATTTTTTAACATAGCACGAAATTACGGTGTTATCCTACAACTGAAAAACAAATGGAGTGCCAAACAACGAAAAATAACAAAATAATTAACTATTAAAATCGTCGTTCAGGGTCAAAAGGAGTAATATCCATCACTAAATCCTTATCGCAAATTAACTCACTAATGAGTTTACCAGTAACCGGACCAAGACTCCAACCCATCATTGCATGACCAGTTGCAATGGTAAGATTTTTATGTTTTTTTGATTTTCCGATGTAAGGAAGCCCGTCAGGAGTAACCGGTCTTAGTCCGCATTGGGCATTATTTTTATCTTCAGCAGAAATACTTAATCCATCATAAAAAACTACTGCACCTTTTGCAATAGCGTTCACACGTTCTTTTCTTATTTTATGATTAATTCCAGAAAATTCCATCGTACCCGCAAAGCGTGTAAAACCTTTCATTGGAGTTACGGCCATTTTTGCTTCCATTAAAATGGCGGGCATTTTAATATTTGTTTCTTTTTGAACGTTAATTCGGTATCCCTTGCCCGCTTCAATCGATAGTTTCAATCCTAGTTTTTTAGCTAGTTTTCCTGACCATGAACCGGCGGCTAATACTATTTCGTCTGCGTAATAACTTGAAGTTAAAGTTTTTACTTCGCACGGCTTTTTATGGTTCATTATAACATCTGTAACCTCTTGATTCTTTATTAGATGAACTCCAATATTTTCAAGATATGCTTTCATTCGGGCCATAAATTCGGACGGTGTACTATGACCGTCACATTCATAATGAATAGCGCCTTTCGCATTAATATTTATATTTGGTTCAACCCTTGAAATACCTTCTTTATCCAGCTCTTTAACTTCAAGACCCAGAAACTTAGCTTTTTCAGATACGATTAGCTCATGGTCACGCTCTTTATCAGTCTGATATAACATTAATAAACCTTTTCTCTCCAAATGAAAAGACCCCAAATCTCCTGAATTCTTTATTGCAGTAAAAAGTTCTCTGCTCAAAACATTTACTTCCTTTATAACCGGAATAGCTAAATCCACGTTTTTTTGTGTAGCCGATTTTTTAAAATTCCATGCCCATTTGATAAAGTTGGGATCCAACCTTGGCTTCATGTAAAAAGGACTTGAAGAATTAAACATGTATCGAAGACCTGTGGTTATCATACCAGGGGCAGCCATTGGTATAATATGACTAGGTGTCAAATAACCAGCATTCACGTACGAAGCACCAGCATTCATTGGGGATTTATCAATTACGGTAACCTTACAACCTTCCTTTTGAAGATAATATGCCGAGCATAAACCAACAACACCGCCACCTATTATAACTACTGATTTAGACATATCAAATTACTTGAAAACCATGAGCATAAGGGTCATCATCCGGGTCAATATTAATCGTATTCCTTCCATAAACTTTTGCCCAACCTTTAACACTTGGAATAACTGCTAAATTACCATCAATTTCTACCTCAGTTTCTACTCTACCAATGAAAGTTGAACCAATAAAACTTTCATGAATGTAATCTTCTTCTAAGCTTAATTTGCCTTTAGCATATAGCTGTGCTAAACGTGCTGAAGTACCCGTTCCGCATGGTGAACGGTCAATTGCTTTATCCCCATAAAAAACTGCATTACGGCCGGAAGATTTTTCATCTAAAGGTTTACCTGTCCATAATATATGAGTTACATAATTTATTGCCGGATTTTCAGGATGAACAAATTTATTAGGATACTTTTCATTAATTCTTGTTCGTAATTCTTTTGAAATTTGAACAAGTCGGGTCGCTGAAAAATTGTGCATTCCAGAAAAATTCTTTTGAGGGTCAAATATGGCATAATAATTACCTCCGTAAGAAACATCAAAAACGAGTTCTCCAAGTTCAGGACAATCAATTGTCAAATCAGATGCTGCCAAATAACTCTTGACATTATTTAGTTTCACCCATTCTACTTTGTCATTGGGCTGACTGTATTCAATCTTTACTAGCCCAGCAGGGGTTTCCAGACGAACAAATCCCTTCTTTTTTGGTCGTATCAAATTGTTTTCAATAGCAATAGTAATAGTGCCAATGGTACCATGACCGCACATAGGTAAACAACCACTGGTTTCTATAAAAAGAACAGCAATATCATTTTCGGGGTTATGAGGTGGGTAAAGTATACTGCCGCTCATCATATCATGACCTCTAGGTTCAAACATTAAACCAGTTCTTATCCAATCAAAGTCCCTAAGAAAATGCAGTCGTTTTTCACCTATGGTTTCACCTTTAAGATTTGGTCCCCCTTTGACCACTAACCTCACAGGATTTCCACAAGTGTGACCGTCAATACATTCAAAAGTAGAAATAGCCATTATTTAAATTGCTCTTTTAGTCAGTTCACCATTTATAAGTCGTTCAATTTTTAGAGGGTTCTCGTTCATTAGAGTGTTTGGCAGTAAATGATTTGGCCAATTTTGGAAACTAATTGGTCTAACCCACCTGTCTATGGCATGAATACCAACGGCGGTGAAACGACTATCTGTAGAAGCAGGGTAAGGCCCACCATGTTGCATTGAAGGGCATACTTCTACACCTGTCGGAACGCCATTGAATATTAATCTGCCGACTTTGCTTTGTAAAGTGTTAACCAATACTGAGCTATTGTCAATCTCTCCGTTCTCAGAAATAATAGTTCCGGTCAATTGTCCTTCCATTGATTGAATTGCTTTGACCAACTCTTCTTCATCTTTACAACTTACAATCATCGAGAAAGGACCAAATACTTCTTGATGTAATTTCGTGTTCGAAATAAATTTTTCGCCTGAAACTTTCACGACTGCTTGTTTCGCAAAATTTGGTGGAGTATTCGTTTTTAAATCCGCAGTAATACTTAACCCGTCTTGCTCCATCATCTCCGATTTATTCTTACTATAATTCGATTGAATAGTTGGGTGAAGCATACATGAAGCATCAATTTTTAAAAGCTCTTCGGATAAAACAGTAGTGAAATTTTCAAGGCTATCATCTTTTATTGCGAATAACAGACCTGGGTTAGTGCAAAATTGACCTGTTCCTAAGGTTATTGAGCCCGCATAAGTCTTGGCCCAAGCTTCTCCTTTTAATTGAAGTGCTTTCGGTAAAATTATTACCGGATTAACGCTTCCCATCTCAGCAAATACAGGGATTGGCTCTTTACGCCTTGAAGCCATATCAAATAGTGCTCTGCCACCTTGAATACTGCCAGTAAAACCTACAGCCTTTGTTAGTGGATGATTAACTAATTTTTGACCCACTTCAATACCACTACTATTTAAATTAGAAAATACCCCATCTGGCATATTCGTTTTTTTAGCAGCAATATTGATTGCATGAGCTACCAATTCTCCTGTTCCTGCATGCATTGGATGACTTTTTACTACTACTGGACATCCGGCTGCAAAGGCACTCGCCGTATCACCACCAGCTGTGGAATAAGCTAGTGGAAAGTTACTTGCTCCAAAGACAACAACTGTCCCAAGTGGGGCCATCATTTTTCTAATATCAACCTTAGGAAAGGGCTGTCTTTCCGGAATTGCTGTATCAATTGAGGCTTTTACCCAAGAACCTTCTTCTACAAGTTTTGCGAAAGATCTTAGTTGACCCATGGTACGCCCACGCTCTCCTTTTGCTCTTCCTTCAGGTAAGCCAGTCTCCGCACAATATGTTGTGATTAAAACATCACCTAAAACTTCAATTTCATCAGCAATAGTGTTTAAAAAAAGTGCTCTGGATGCACCAGATGCTTTTTGAAAGGTCTCAAAAGCACGGTCCGCAAGCTTGAGGGCCGTCTCAATCTCGGTCTCGTTAGCTTCAAAAAAGTTCCATTCGTTTTCCTTATTTTGTTGAGGATTAAATGTTTTAAAGCTCTTGGTTCCTAAATTTGAAAGTGAATTTCCTAATTGGTTTTTTCCAGTAATCATAAACTAAAGTGATTTGTATTCAGGGAGCACAGGTCTTGTCGCAACACCTTCTTTAATTATTTTTAATACTCTTTCTCTCTCATTGCCTTGCAAAGGTAATCTAGGTGCGCGAACATTCTCAGTTCCTATTTTGGTAGCTACTTCGGCTAATTTAATATTTTGAACCAATTGTGGGTTAATATCTAATTCAAGTAATGGTAAAAACCATCGATAAATGGCAATAGCCTCTTCTGCCCTGCCAGCTTTTGCTAGTTTATAAATAGCAACAGTCTCTGCCGGAAATGCACAAACCAAACCTGCTACCCAACCATCTGCACCCATAAAAACACTTTCTAGACCAAGAGTATCTACTCCAGTAAAAACTTTTAACCTATCGCCAAATCTAGATTTAATTCTAGTAATATTTGAAATATCTCTAGTAGACTCTTTTACGGCTTGAATATTATCACAATCTAAAAGTTCTTCTAACATATCTAAAGTAACTTCAATACCATAATCAATAGGATTGTTATAAATCATTATAGGTAGTTCAGTACTATTTGCAACAGCCCTGAAATAAGTAACTGTCTCATAACTATTCGCTTTGTATCGCATTGGAGGCAACATCATCAAACCTTTTGCTCCGCATTCTTTAGCCACTTGAGCAGCCTCGATTGCTCCTTTTGTCGTTTGTTCAGCAATATTGATAATCACAGGTATTTTACCTTCTACAATACGCACAGTTTCAATAATCAGTGTTTTCTTTTCTTCAAAGGACAAGGTGCTTGCTTCACCTAAAGTTCCTCCTAAGATAAGGGCAGAGACTCCTGCATCCATTTGTGCTTTTACATTAACTTCAAACATCTCTAAATCTAACTGATCATCTGAAGTGAATTTAGTTGTTATAGCAGGCATTACGCCTTCCCAATTTATTTGCATTATGATTGATTTTAATATGTGGTATAAAATTAAACCACTCATTTGGTTTTGTTTTATCCATTTTTAGCTATATTTTCCACTATTTTACCTATTTTTTATAGATTTGGCGTAAATACTGTTAATTATTAACTAAATGAAAGTATTCCCTTTTACCATTCCAAAAAAACCAAAAGAGAATATAATTGTTCAAGAGGATATCACTAAAACCTTTTTTGACCGTTTACATCAACATTCAGAAATACAGATAAGCCACATCATTTCGGGAAAAGGAAAACTTGTTGTGGGAAACACTATCTCTAGATATAGCAAAGGAGACACTTTTGCAATTGGAAGTAACGTTCCTCACCTTTTTCAAAGCACTGAAAGTCCAAAGAAGTCGCACATGATTTCCGCATTCTTTCTACCAAACGCTTTTGGTCATAACTTCTTTGATTTGCCAGAAATGGAAGATTTAACCGGTCTATTTGAAGTTTTAAATTTTGGTGTTTCTATTAAACAAATTGAACCAGAACTATTTAAAAAAGTTTCAAAAATAAAAAATACGAATAGGTTTTTCTTATTTATGAATTTTCTCGAATTGCTAAAAACAATAGCAACTAAAGAAAAAGAATTGTTAAGTCAAAAGCAGTATCAAAAACCTATCTCCAACAATCAAGGGACAAGACTTCAGGTCATATTTGATTTTGTTATAAAAAATTTCAACCAAAATATCACACTTACGAAAGTAGCTGCTATGGCTCATATGAGTCCGAATGCATTTTGCAGATTCTTCAAACAACGCTGTAATAAGTCCTTTTTCACCTTTGTCACCGAAGTCAGGGTTGCTCATGCTTGTCAACTACTACTCGATGAAAATGATTTTAGTATTGGAGAAATAGCACTTAAATCAGGGTTTAATTCAATATCAAATTTCAATAAACAATTCAAAGCAATTCAGGGACTAAGTCCTTTAAAATATGTTAAGAGTATCTCAGAACCTTAATTTTTTTTACTACAAATTTTGTTTACTTATTTTTGGACAACTACAAAAAACAAAATGAAAAAATTATTTATAATAATCTTTGGATTCGCAATTGCTTGTAATTCGTCACAAAAAACTATCGTTGAAAAAACTGAATCTCAACCTGTTGAAGATTTCTCAATCACTTATGCTTCAACAATTACGGAAGAAGAATTAAAAGAGCATTTATACATTTATGCTTCTGATGAATTTGAAGGCCGTGAGACTGGTCAGCCTGGGCAAAAAAAGGCAGTAGATTACTTAAAAAAAGAATATGAGGCTTTAGGTCTAAATCCTGCAAAAACAAACGGTGATTATCTACAAAAAGTTCCGCTTGAAATTAGCAAAGTACCCAAAGGCACAATGGATGTCAATGGAAAATCATTAATGGTTGGTGAAGATATTTTGACCTTTTCGCGTGCTACTGGAAATTTTGATAATATCGTTTATGTTGGTTACGGTATTCAAGAAGAGAACTATTCAGATTACAGTAATATTGATGTGTCAGGGAAATTAGTGCTAATGAAATCTGGTGAGCCTAAAAATGATGATGGGACTTATGTTATCTCTGGTAGTTCGGAAAAATCTGTTTGGAGCAATATGTCAGAGGCCTTGGGTAAAAGGGATCAATTGGCAACCAGTAAAGGTGCAATTGGAGTTCTGTATTATGACGCTGATAATTTTGCAAGGTACAATCGGTACTTCGAGTATATGAAAAGTAATGATAGCGGAAGAATGCAATTAAAAGCGCAAGTAAGTGATGAATTTAATATTCTTCTGAACAAAAATGCTGCAATAGCTTTATTTGAAAACATAGAAACCGACGCTACACCAAGAATTTTGGATTCGACTGTTAAACTAGAAATAGTAAGCGATAATAATCAAGTAGATTCAGAAAATGTTGCTGCAATTATCAAAGGAAGCACCAAACCAAACGAGTACCTTATTATATCTTCTCATTTAGATCATATTGGTGTAACTGCTGATGGTCAAATTAATAATGGAGCTGATGATGATGGTTCTGGTACAGTTGCCTTATTAGAAATTGCAGAAGCCTTTAAAAAAGCTGCAGATGAAGGTCAAGGACCTGAACGATCAATAATATTTTTACATGTAACTGGAGAAGAAAAAGGCCTACTTGGCTCACAATTTTATACAGATTATGAACCAATTGTTCCATTAGCGAATACCGTGGCAAATCTTAATATTGATATGATAGGTCGTATTGACCCAAAAAGAGAAGGAGACAGAAATTATATTTATTTGATTGGTTCTGACAAGTTAAGCACGGAACTTCATGAACTTTCAGAAGCAGTAAATACGAAATATTTGAATATTGAATTGGATTACACCTATAACGATGAAAATGACCCTAATAGGTTTTATTACAGAAGTGATCATTATAATTTTGCAAAGAATAATATTCCTATAATTTTTTATTTTAATGGAACTCATGATGACTACCATAGACCAGGTGATACTCCTGATAAAATAAATTATGATTTATTGAAAAACAGAACTCAATTGGTATTCCATACAGCTTGGGAAGTCGTTAACAGATCAGAAAAAGTAATTGTTGATAAGGCTGCAAAATAGTTCGAAAATCCAGCTAAATAACGCAAGTTAAATACTTTAAAAATAATTTAAGTCCATACTTAAAATGAAAAAAGTCCTAACAAATTGTTAGGACTTTTATTTTTCACTTAGGGTGGAAGACCGGGTTCGAACCGGCGACCCTCGGTACCACAAACCGATGCTCTAACCAGCTGAGCTACAACCACCATTTAAAGCGGTTGCAAAGATAATTTTTTTTACCCATCAAACAAAAATCTATGTACAATTCTTCAAGTGTTATTTTTTGCTTATTTTTCTATTTACTATTTTCCTAATAATACTCCATTTTGATTTACATGAAATCATATTGTATAAGCAACAACATTACAAAAAAGTTGACCTTATCAATATTTGTTTTGTTTTCTTTTATTCAATTAACCCATTCACAACAACTGCTTATTGATAGTCTTTTACAGAAAAGAAAGTTCTACGAAGAGAATTTGAAAAATTATGAAATTGACACCAACTACATAAAAAACCTTTACACTTTAGCTAGAACATATGTATACCTTGACCATGACAGCACAAATACAATTGCTCAAAGAGCACTTGGCTATAGTGAAAATATTAAATTTAAGAAAGGAATCGCAGGATCAAAATTAGCATTAGGGGTATCTAAAATTTTCGAAGGTAATTTTGAAGAAGGTTTTAAAGATGCAGAAGAGGCAAGAGAAATTGCATCATTAATTCGTGCTGATACTATTCACTTAAAAAGTTTGAATGCTATTGGTATGGGGCATTTTATGAAATCAGATTATGCTGAAGGATATAAATACTGCCAATTAGGAAGAGAAAAAGCCAAGAAACTCAATAACCTTGAAATGTCAGTCATGTTTAATATGAACTTGGCAACCTCTTTCGCCATAGTGAATGATCCAGAGCAAGCATTACCTTATTACGAGGAATGTTTAAGACTCCTTGAAATAAAGAAAGACCTTGGAGGCCTGGCCCAAGTGAAAAGTAACATGGGCTACATGTTCATTAAAACCAACGAAATACAAAAAGCAAAAAAGTATCTAAAAGAATCTATTGAAGAATTTAAAAAAGTTCAAAATACTCCATGGCAGGCATTCGCTCAAATAAACTTAGGCGAGGTATCACTTATTGAGAAAGAGCTTGATTCTGCCATTCAACAATTTAAAGATTCAAAAAAACTACTTAAAAATATTTATGACCCACAACGTAAAGCCGAAGCTTGCTTAGGTCTTTCTGAAGCTTATTTGTTAAAAAATGATTTAGTCAAAAGTGAACAAAGTGCTTTAATGGGGGATAGTATTTCTAAATCAATAAAATTCTATGACGGTATTATAAGAGCCAATAATCTTTTATATAGAATAAACAAATCGCAAAATAACACAGAGAAAGCCATTGCACATCTAGAAACTTCTAGAAGCCTTTCAGATTCTATTGAAATAGCTGAAAACAAAACAAAATTTTTAATGTTAGATGCTCAAAATAATTATGAAAACGAGCAAGCTAAAATAGCTAATCAGAATATCAAAGAAATTGAAACCCAAAAAATTATTACCTATTTAGCCATTATTTTGTTGATTTCTGCTGCAATAATTTTGTTTTTAATTAGAAGAAATATTCAAACTCAAAAAAGAGCTAACTCTGAACTACTTAAAATTAACGCAGCAAAAGACAAAGTCTTTTCTATAGTAGGTCATGATCTTAAAACACCAATAAGTACGCTTCAAGAATTATTAGAACTTTACAAAAGCGAAGCAATTACTGAGGAGCAAATAGCCGAGATTACTCCAAGACTAAAGAACAACGTGGACCATAGTGCATTTACTCTAAATAACCTTTTGCTATGGGCACAAAATCAAATGAACGGGGTTTCAATAGTAAAACCAGAAACTATAAATATTAAAGAAAAGGGCAAGGAAATTGTTGCGCTCTACCAAGAGCAAATTCAAGCTAAAAATATTACTGTTGAATGTAATTGCTCGGAATCAATGACTGTATTTATGGATGAAGAGCATTTGAATATCATTTTAAGAAACATTACCTTAAACGCTATAAAGTATTCAATCAAAGGAGGTAAAATAAGTTTTAATAGCCGAGATAGTACTGAAAATCAGATTATTTTTAGCGTTTGTGATAATGGTGTCGGGATGAGTAAATTATTCATAAATCAAATTTTAAATAATCATAGCACCGTTTCAAAACCAGGCACTTTAAATGAAAAAGGAACCGGACTTGGTTTGAAAATTTGTCAAGATTTGCTAGTCGCCAACAATGGAGGTTTAACTATTGAAAGTACTCTTGGTAGGGGTAGTTGTTTTGAAATGAAATTACCTAAGTAAAATTTAAAATTGTTTTTAAGTCTAAAAAGGGATTAAGCTTTTGAAAAATATATTACTCTTTCTAACCTCTTTTTTATTTTGTGTGAGCTCAATTGCACAATTGAAACAAAAGGACAGCCTTTTAAGAAAAATAATCAAACATGAACTCGATAATGACTTAAGCCAAGAATATATAGATGATTTAGTACTTCTCTCTTATGAATATAGGTACAAAAAACCTGATAGCTTAAAATTATTTGCACTAAGGGCCTTAAAAAACAGCAAGGATATAGAATATGATAAAGGAGAAGCCGGGGCATTACTTCGGTTAGGTGATTACTATTCTGATATAGGTGAACTAAATGTTGCAGTAGAATATTTTGAAAAAGCTAAAGAAATTGCTGAAAAGGAAAATTATTTTTCTTTACAAGTAGATATTTTTAAAAGTAAAGCTTCACAAGAACTTTTTAGTGGAAAATATAGAGAGGCTGTTTTGAGCTATTATCAAGGCATTACCCTTGCTCAAGAAAAAAATCTATTTGAACAAGAAGGACTTCTTAGGCACAATTTAGGCTTCTTTTACTGGTCCAACGGACTTTATGATGACGCCGAGAAGGAATATTTAATTGCAGATAGCCTCTGGGTATTACTGGGCGACCAAAGGCACAAAGCCGCTACTATGTCAAATATTGCTTTAAACGCAATTGACAAAAAAGACTATGAATTGGCCAAAAGATATGCTGACATGTCCCTAGCAATTTTTAAAAAAAATCAGCCTTTGTGGTATTCTAGAGCTCAAAGGGTTCAGTCTAGGTGGTATTTGTACCAAGGATTATATGACGAGGCGATATCAAGAAATAAAGAATCTGAAAAGATTTTGAAAAGCTTAAATAACTCTAGAGATCAATTAGAAATTGATATCCTTTTTACACGTATTTACCTTGAAATCAAAGATCTAAAAAATGCATCAATTAGAGTTTCAAATGCCTTTAATATAGCTCAAGAAGTTAATGATGTAAGTAGCATTTTAAAGTGTTATGAATATTTAGAGAAAATCGAAAATCAAAAATCAAATACTCAACAAGCACTGTTTTATTTGGAGCAATACACATATTTAAAAGATTCTTTAAATTCAAAAATTGCCAATAATAGTATAAGATTAGCAAAAGCTAAGCTCGATTTTGAAAGAAGCCAAAATAAATTACTTCTAGAAAATCGAAAAAAACTTGAAAAACAAAAAATCATCGCAGGAACATCTGTGGGACTTGTTGGCCTAATTCTATTAATTTTATTTTTAATAGTTCGAAATTTTAAAACTGAAAAAAACTTGAATTTTGAATTAGTAAAATTAAATAATTCAAAGAATAAAGTTTTTTCAACTATCGGTAATGATTTGAAAACACCAATTGGAACATTACAAGAACTATTAAACCTGTACAAGGATAAAAGTATCAGTCTTGATGAACTTAAAAACATAACTCCTAGGCTCAAAGAGAATGTTGATTACAGCGCTTTTTCACTTAATAATTTATTATTTTGGGCTCAAACAGAGATGAATATAATCGAAGTAAACCCTGAAACTATTGCCCTTAAGGAAGCAGCGGCAAAAGTTTGCGATCTTTATCAACACCAGATACAAGAAAAGAAGATTAAGGTTGAATGTAATATACCTATTGATGCTAAAGTATTTATGGATGTTGATCACTTAAGTATAATCCTTAGAAATGTGATTTCTAATGCGATAAAATACTCTCACCCAGAGCATAAACTCACCTTTAATACTTTAAAAAGTTTACGCACTATTAAAATAGTAATCTGCGATAATGGAATAGGCATGAGTTCGAAGCTCATAAAAGAGATTTTTGATGGACAAAATATTACATCAAAACTTGGAACAAATCAAGAAAAGGGTACTGGTCTCGGAATAAGTATTTGCAGAAAATTATTAGGTATAAATGGCGGTGAATTAGAAATTGAAAGTGAACTTCATAAAGGTACCTGTATTCATATCAATCTGCCGAGTTACCCTCTAAATATTGAGAATTAGGACCCAGAAATGTCTAAAAATATTTTTATTTTTTTTATTCTTCTTACATCGTCTGTTGAATCACAATCTATAACTGTTGCCTCATTAGAAGAAAAGAAAAATAAACTAGAACAAAATTCTCAATTTAAATCAGATACGGCTTATATCAACACCTTAAATGAGATAGCCTTTAAAGTTGCTTATTCTGATACCAAAAAAATGTTTTTATATGCCACTCAGGCTAAGGAACTAAGTGAAAATATAAACTACAATAAAGGTTTTCTAGAAGGAAAAAATAATCTTGCAGATTATTCCATGTTTAAAGGTGAGCTAGATAAAGCATTGTTACAACATGATGAAATACTCAAAAGAGTAAATAATGAAAAACTAATTGCTTTAAGAAGTTTAAATTCTAAAGCCTTTATTTACGAGCAAAAATCTGATTACCCTTCTTCCTATAAAACCTTACAAGAAGGTCTTATAATTGCTGAAGACTTAGAAAATCAATTATATAGGCTTAGGGTTAAAATGAACTTAGGAAATTTAATGGCATACCTTGGTTCGACCGAGGAAGCTTTAAATTATTATCGAGAGAGTCTCGATTTTGAACTGGGAGAATCCTCCTCTTTTGCTAGGGCTGAGGTACTTGCAAATATGGGTTATTCGTATTTAGTTATTAATGAATTAGAATCTTCAATAAAGCATATTTCGGAAGCAATTCTAATTTTTGAAAAAGAAAATATTGAAGACTGGCTGGCCTATTGTTATTCAATTCTTGGGAGAAACTATTTAAAAAAAAATGATCTTAAAACAGCATACTCTTTTCTACAAAAGAGTGATTCCATATATGTCAAAATAGATGATCCAAGAGGTAAATCAGACTTAAACATTACTTATGCTGAGTATCATCTAAAGCAAAATGAAATTAAACAAGCAGAGCGTACAGCAATTACAGCTTACGATACTTCAAAACAACTGTCTTATTTTGATGGTCAAATTTTAAGTGCTGAGGTATTATCAACTATTTATCAAAAAAATAGAAACAATAAAAAGGCATTAGAGTTTAAACTCTTAGCTAACAAATTAAATGACTCCATAGAGCGAGAAAACAATAAAAATAAACTTGCAATTCTCAAAGTAAAAAATGATTTAGAAATAGAAAAAGAGCGAGAAATTTATGACTATAAAGACAAATTATTTCGTCAAAAAACGGTGATTTTCATTACTATTTTGATTATTTCTTTTTTGCTGATAATTATAGTTCTGGTCAAAAGAAATAATAAAATTCAATCTCAAAATAATAGTGAACTTCAAAAAATAAATATTTTAAAGGATAAAGTATTTACCATTATTGGACACGATTTAAAAGCACCAATTGGAACATTACAAGAACTTTTAAGTTTATACGGAAAAGACAATATTACCGCTGAAGAATTCAAAAAAATTACTCCAAGACTTAAAGAGAATGTAGATCACAGCTCTTTCTCTCTTAATAATCTATTAGTATGGGCCCAAACTCAGATGAAGGGAATTTATTCAAACCCTGAGCATATTAACTTAAAAAGTGCTTTAGACAACACTATCTCGCTTTACAAAGAACGATTACTTAAAAAAAATATATCATTAAGTTACGATATTTCTGATTCAATAGCGGTTCATGTAGACAAAGAACATTTAAACATAATCTTAAGAAATATTATCTCAAATGCCATTAAATATTCCTTTCCAAATGAAATAATAAGTTTAAGCGCTTTCGAACAAAATAATGAAATTACAATTGATATATGTGACAAAGGCGTCGGAATGGATTCATTGGTTTTAGATAAAATATTTAAAGGAGGCCACCCGCAATCAACATTAGGAACAGAAAAAGAAAAAGGAACTGGTTTGGGGTTGAATATTTGCCTGGAATTGTTAGCCAAAAACAATGGGAAGTTAAATATCAAAAGTGAAGCCCAGGTCGGCAGCTGTTTTTACATCACCCTGCCTAGTAGTCAAAACATCGGTGAAATACCTATTTTTAACGATAAAACACACAAAAAAACGTAGTTCACAACATTAATTGGTTCTTAGATTTCTTGTAATCTAATTTTACTCCAATTATTTAGGCAAAACGCCATTAATGTGTACCTACAATAAACAAACACTAAAACCATACAAAGTAAATAGTATCATTTTGATATTGTTTATGCTATGCGTTCCTATTATGTACGGGCAACAGTCATCTATTGACAGTATCAAAAGAAAGATAGTTAAGCTTCAAAAAAAAACGCCAAACTTTGAAAAAGATACCTCCTACATCAATCTGATAAACAATTTGGCAGGTAATTATCGCTTTATAAAATCAGATAGTCTGTTATTTTTATCAAAAGAAGCATTGGCACTTAGTAAACAATTGAATTACATCCATGGGGAGACCAAGGCCTTAAATTCTTTAGGAGATTACTTTTCTGATAAGGGTAATGCGTTAAAAGCTATTTCGTATTTAAATAATGCTCTTAAAATTGCAGATTCAGTACAAGACCTCAAATTAAAATTAGCACTGTTAAATGATTTAGGAACGGAATACTCATACACTGGAGATTACGAAAAGGCGTTAAATAGTTATTTAGAGGGTATTGATATAGCAACACCTTTAGACGATAAACTAATGTTATCAATTTTAAATGAAAATATAGCCGCACTTTATGCTGCTCAAAAAGAATTTTCCCAAGCATTAGAATTTTATAAGAAAGTAAAGCGCTACAATGAACAGCTAGGAGACGAAATAATTTCTGCTGAGACTATGAGTAATCTTGCCGAATTATATACAGACATGGATAATTTTGAATACGCCATGTTTAATATAAATCAAAGTATTTCAATATTTGAAAAACATGGGATTTATGATTGGTTAGCCTTTGCTTATAGCGTAAAAGGAGGTATTTATCTAAATCAAAAAAAGTACAAATGGTCATTATATTGGTTTGATCAAAGTAATGTACTGCATGAAAATTTGGAAGATGATAGAAGTAAAATCGAATTACTCAATGGTCTGGCAAAAGCCTATTACGGTTTGAATATAGATTCTACCTCATCAAAATTTGCTCAAGAAGGGTTTGAAATATCAAAAAGAATACAATCCTTACAAGGTCAGAAAGATTGCGCTGAAACATTGTATAAAATTAGCAAGAACAATGATGAATATGAAAATGCTTTAGCTTTTCATGAAGTATTTCAAAAATTATCAGATTCTTTATCTCGAGATGAGAATAAAAAAATTCTGACCTTAACAAAGACAAGGTTCAACTATGACCAACAAAAACAAGAACTGATTGAAGCAAATGAAAAAGCTTTAGCAAAACAACGTAATTTGATAAATTTAGCATTGGCTATACTATGTATTGTTCTTGCTATTTCAATTCCGTTATACTTTAATCAGAAAAAACAAAAACGTCTTTATAAAGAACTAAAAGTAAAAACAAAAAGCCTTAGAGAACGTGAGTCTGAATTAAATGAAATTAATAAGACAAAAGATAAACTTTTCTCCATTATTGGTCATGATTTAAGAGGACCTATCGGTGCCTTACAGGGCATTTTAAAATTATTCTCTTCCGGCGATATTGCAAAGGAAGAATTTCACTCCTTTGTGCCCAAGCTTAAATCAGATGTAGATCACATCCTATTTACACTCAATAACCTACTTTCTTGGGGATATGCCCAAATGAATGGAACTACAACAAGACCTAAAGTTAATTGTTTTAGCAAGTTAGTGGATAATAATATTAATTTATTATCAGAATTAGCGGCGTCAAAATCCATAAAAATCATAAATCAATTACCCGAAAATCCCATGGGTTACTTTGATCAAAATCACATTGATATTGTAGTCAGAAACTTGGTAAGCAACGCCATAAAATTTACACCAAATAATGGCCTAATTACAATAGAAGCTGTAGAAGACAAAAACTCATGGAAAATATCGGTTAGAGATACTGGAATTGGAATGGATAAACCTACCATGAAAAAGATTTTTAATGACAATTCTAATTTAACAACCTACGGTACTAATAATGAGAAAGGTACTGGCCTAGGTTTAAACCTTTGTAAAGAAATGGTCATTAAAAACAAAGGAGAAATCTGGGTAGAAAGTGAACTTCAGAAAGGGTCAACATTCTATTTTACCATTCCTAAAGTGGTTAAAAAATATAAAAAAGCTGGTTAAATCAGATCGCTTATACGAGCTACCGCCGTATATCTTTCAACAGTAAAACCTTCAGCATGTGTTGAGCCAATTAATCGACCTAAATCTCTTGCTCTATAATTTACACTATCAATAAAATTTTTGCTGCTTATTGGAGTTTCAGGCTCGTCACTTTTAGGGTCATAAAATTGAGAACTATAAGCTAATATTGCCTCGGTCTTTTTTTCTATAAATCCGGAGACATCAACAACAAAATCAGGTTCTAGGTTCTTCCATTGAATATAATGATATACCAATTTAGGTCGCCATGGATCTTGCCAAGACACATCCCTATTAAGCCTAGTGTCAATTTTTAGTAATCCACTTAAAAAGCAGGCATCACTCACAAGCTTAGCGCCTTTTCCATGGTCAATATGTCTATCATCAATCGCATTGCAAAGTACGATATCTGGCTGATATTTTCGAACCATTTTAATGATCTCTAATTGATGTTCTTTATCATTAGTAAAAAAGCCATCTGCAAACTCCAAGTTTTCTCGAATAGAAACTCCTAAAATTTTGGCAGCTTCAGCGGCTTCGTGGTCCCTTATTTCTGCTGAACCTCGGGTACCCAATTCACCTCGTGTTAAATCAATAATACCAACCTTTTTACCGTTTGCAACTTCTTTTGCAATGGTAGCTCCTGCTCCTAATTCCGCATCATCAGGGTGTGCACCGAAAACTAAAATATCTAATTTCATGATACCAAAACCGAATTTGATTTTACTTTTACTAGGGCTTGTTCAATATCAAAAACCAAATCTTCAACCTCTTCAATTCCAACAGAAAAACGAATTAAACCATCACGAATTCCTTGTTTTTCTCGATCTTCTTTACTCATCAAAGCATGCGATGTCAAAACTGGAGAAAGCATAGTGCTTTCAACACCGGCTAAACTCATTGACGGTTTAATTAACTGCAATGCTTTCATAAATTGAGAGGTACTAAATTCTTCTTTCAGTTCAAAGGAAAGCATAGCTCCAAAACCATGCATTTGTGATTGAGCTAATTGATAATCAGCATGTGATTTCAAACCTGGATAATAAACCGCATCGATATCATTATGTGCATCTAAAAACTCAGCCATTAATTGCGCATTCGCAGTTTGCGCTTTAACCCTTAACGCCATTGTCTTTAGACTTCTTTCCAACAGCCAAACAGTCTGATCGCTTAAGCTCCCTCCAAAACAGATTGAAGATTGCCAAATGGTATCAATATGTTCTTGAGATGCGGCAACCGCTCCTGCACAAATATCTGAGTGACCTCCCATATATTTTGTTGCGCTATGAATAACAATATCAATTCCAAAATCAATCGGGTTCTGGTTGATAGGGCTTGCAAAAGTATTGTCTATCATAGTAACAATATTATTCTCTTTTGCTAATTCAGAAACTGCTTTTATATCTGTTATTGTCAATAATGGATTAGACGGTGTTTCTATATATATTACTTTCGTATTCAGCTTAATTTCCTTCCCTAAATCTTCTGCTTTCCAGCCTTCAGCAAAAGAATAATCAATTCCATATTTTTCTAATTGAGAAACCGCGAAATTATACGTGCCTCCATAAAGTGTTTGTTGAAAAACAATATGATCACCAGCTTTTAAAAAAGCCATCAATGCATGACTTATTGCGGCCATACCACTACCGAAAATTAAAGCACCTTCAGTATGTTCTAGGGCTGCAATTTTTTTACAAAGACCCTCTTGATTAGGCGTATTAAAATATCTTGGGTAACGCTTGACTTCAACATCTTCAAATGCATATGAAGTACTCATGTATAAGGGCGATACCGCTCCTTTGAATTGTTCATCGTTGACCTCACCAACGTGGGTGCATATTGTATTAATTCCTTTTGATTGCTTCGCCATATCAATAAAATATTAAGGCTTAAAGTTAGTCAATCGAATACTATCATAAAAATTACTGAAATCAATATAAAAATCGTAATATGAAAATTCATTTCGAACATGAACTCATTCCAAAAGACTAAATTGATGAAATTATTTTTTAGCTATTTGTTCTTCTTTACTATACTCTTGACTGCTTGTAAGAGTACTGAAAAACCTGTTGCAACCGAAATTAAAAAAGAAACTGGTTATCAAGGGCAACCAAAAAGTCCTGTAGTACCAACCGTTGATAAACCAGTCCAAAAACAATGGAAAGGAAATTGGGCATTCAACGATAGTACAACCTTTTTTACAAATGATTTTGAAGGTGCACGTTTGAATGGTGTTGCATATGATGGCAATGATCATTACACCATATGGATTACTGCTGAAAATACACCTATAAATGTGAGTCCCTGGTATGCTTTTAAAGTATGGACCAAAAAACCAAGAGAAATAACTGTAAAACTAGCTTATCAAGATTCTAGAAGTAGATATTTTCCAAAAATAAGTGCTGACGGTATTCATTTTAAAGCTATTGATAGTACTGCATTTAAGGGTATTAATATGGGAGAAAGTGATTTTGGAATAAAAGCTGCGCCTGAATTTGCTGAAATAACAGTAGCAATTGGTGAAAATCCAATCTGGATTTCGGCTCAAGAATTATATACCTCAACGACAGTAAAAAGCTGGATAGATTCACTTGCAGCAAAACCATTTATTTCAACTTATGAGATAGGAAAATCTAAAGAAAATAGACCCATGCAACTGCTTGAAATCAATGAAAATAAAAAGTCAAAAAAAGCTTTAATGATAATCTCAAGACAGCATCCACCTGAAGTAACTGGATTTTTAGCTATGAAGTCTTTTATTGAAACCATTTCTTCAAACTCAGAACAAGCTAAAAACTTTAGAAAAGTACACACAGTTTTTGTAGTGCCACTAATGAACCCCGATGGAGTTGACAATGGTCACTGGCGCCACAATATGGGAGGTATAGATTTAAATAGAGATTGGCAAAATTTCAACCAACCCGAAACCAAAAGTGTTCGCGATTTTCTAAAAGAAAAAGATGAAGAAGGTTATGAATTTGTATTTGGTGCAGATTTTCATTCTACTTGGGATGATATTTATTACCCCTTAGATACCGCAGCCACTGGAGCAAAAGGAAAAATTATTTTTGATTGGATTGAGAGTATCAGTAAAAGATTGCCACAAAAAGCTACCAATGTGAGGCCTTCAAAAACATTAAGTCCAACGATGGTTTCAAGAACATACTTTTTTGTCAATCACGGTATGCCGGCCATTGTTTTTGAATTGGGTGATAATACACCTCGTCCGTTCTTAAAAGAAAAAGGCAAAGTAGCCGCAGAAGAATTAATGCGATTGCTTAACTCTAATTAATAGTTATCAAGAATAGTGAACTCGGTTTCTCCAAAAACTTAAACCACCTAAAACGAAAACTGCTAGCACTAAATACCACACAAAAGTCGGAGTAATCACTTGATCACCGCTTGCATAACTATGGAGCCCAACTAAATAGAAGTTAACGCCAAAGTATGTCATCATAATACTACCAAAAGCAACAACACTAGCAAAACTAAACAACCATTTACTGCGCATGCCAGGTACCAATCGCATATGCAGGACAAAAGCGTATATCATAATGGAAATTAAAGCCCAGGTTTCTTTTGGGTCCCAACCCCAATAACGCCCCCAACTTTCATTCGCCCACTGTCCCCCTAAAAAGTTACCAATAGTTAACATTATTAAACCAACAGTTAAAGAAAGTTCATTGATAATTGTCAACTCTTTTAGGTTGATTTCCATGCGTTTTTTATTCTTTTTGGTTGTTAATAAGATGAGAATTAGGGATACTACACCTAAAATCATACCTACAGTTAAAGGCCCATAACTACCTACAATAACGGCTACGTGTATCATTAACCAATAACTATCCAAAACAGGAACTAAATTGGCGATGGAGGGGTCAACCCAACTTTGATGCGCAATCCAAAGTAACATTGCTGTGACAAAAGCACTTGCAGCAATTGTCAATTCGCTTTTTCTACCGAAGGCTAAACCCATACCCATTGTTGCCCAAGAAACATATAGAATACTTTCATAAGCATCACTCCATGGAGCATGACCAGAAATGTACCATCGTAATATCAAACCTGCTGTATGCCAAAGAAAAAAGAGAATAATTATTCCTTTAAAGAAGAAAGAAGCCGCTTTCCAAATTTCGCGATCCTTAAAAATTTTAAAAATTAAAATAAAGAATAAAAAGCCTCCAATTAAAGCATAATACCGATAAAGACGATTAAAAATATCAAGCTTATTATAAATAATCTCCGTCTTGATTTTTTTCTCTAAGGGCAATACTTCGGCACCATGATTCTGTTGGTTTTGTTTAAAAGCTGCTAAAAGTTTATTGGATTCAGAATAATCTCCAGTTTTTACTGCCGATTGTAACGTAGAAATATAATAGGGTAAACTATTATTAATAAAGTTAGCATACAAAGAATCTGTTACTTGGTATTCACCACCTCTAAATTCAATCGGTGAAATCCACTTATTATTCTCATCGTTTAATAATGGAAAAATCTTAACTATTTGTCCGCTTAGTGCCAAATCAAGTAAGTTCAATCGTTCATTTACTTTTTTAAAGTCTTTTTGAAAATTGTTAGGATTATTAGTAGAAGTGGCATCCTCCATATAAGGTTTTAATTTATACATACCAGTGGCGTCAAAAAAGTCAGTAGCCTTAACCAATTTTTGACCCTTTGGTACACCAACTATTTCTCTAATACTGTCATTCTCACGTTTACCTAAAGCAATAAATTCAGTATTGTACCAAACTGCAGGCGGATTTATCATCATAGATAAAAACACCTGATCTGGATTCATGCCCTCAAATTCATTTTTTCCACTGAGCTTACGAAGTAATTCAGAAGAAAAAGTATGTATTGGTTTCATGCGGCCACCTTCATCTTGAATTACCAATTCACCAAATTTATCAGCGTGTTCTTTGGATATTGTTGTAATTTTTAAAATAGAATCTATTTGCGCTTTTGCAGGCATTCTATTTTCATGTCCATGATTTTCTTGACTTGTTAAGCCAGTTACCCCTAAAAATGCCAAACCTAATGTTAGCGCAGCTTTCTTCTTTTTTAATTTTTCTAAAGATTTGGCCAATTCTTTAAAACGCGTTTTACCAAAAAACATAATACCCATTAGACCAATATATAATAGAAAATACCCAACATAAGTTATCCAGGTTCCCCAAATATCGTGGTTCACTGAAAGTACGGTCCCCTTTTCATCAGGCATGAAACTAGCTTGAAAAAAACGATAACCTTTATGATCCAAAACATGATTCATAAAAATGTCATAGTCAAAAGGACGCTCATCTTCTACCGTTATTTTACTCATAAAAGATTTGTAACTGCTTTCTGTTCCTGGGTACTTTTCAGCTATAAAATCATTTAGTTTTACTTTAAATGGTAATTCATAAACCTTGGATCCAAAAGATAAAGCAAACTCAAGTCCACCTAAATTAAACTTGTCTGAAAATTCTGCTGTTCCTTTACTACCTAATAATTTTTTCTCGACAGTTTGCCCATTAGCGGTCACTGAAACCACCAAAGCATCTTGTGTCTGCTCAGTTATTTGCTCATCAGCAACTTTCACAATACCATAACTGCCTTTTACAATAGGTTCAGGTATTACAAATTGCATATTAGCCATATTGTAAAGCGAACGAAGTTGTAATTGTTGCAAACTATCCTTTACAACCTCCCCCTGAAATTGATCTGCCATACGCATAAAACCACCAGAAAACGGAGCTTTTATTGTATATATGCTGTCCGTAGTAAATAGATTTATTGCACCCTGTGTATTTTTATTTAAAGCAAATAGCACATTATGTATGCTAGCAACTTTTCCACTCTCCAAATAGTGCTCATGACGCTGACCATCACCTGCCTCAACAATTTTCAAATACTCTTTACCCTTATCATCAGGAATTAATCCTTCTGCGGCACCGTCAATAAAATCCACATAATCAATAACAAACGGTTGCCCATTAAAATCTTCTTTCCATGGTAAATTACTGCGCTTACCCTCAGCTGTTACCAAAATTGGATGCTGGAGCGTTTTACGCATCTTTCCACCATTCATATCACCGTCTATGAAAGCTGTTAAGTAGGTTTTATCAGAATAAAATACTTTTTCAGAATTACCCTCACGAATAGGCATCATACCCTCATAACTAATATACCTAGTTACAAAAGCACCTACGATAATTAGAATCCAAGAAAGGTGCAAAACTAAAACAGGCCATTTTTTCCATTGCAACAAATTGTATCTAAAAATATTACCAAAGAAATTGATAACAAAAAAAACCATAATCACTTCAAACCATGTAGCATTATATATGTAAATACGGGCTGTTTCAGTACTATACCAACTTTCTATAAATGTGCCAAAGGCCATGGCAGTTGCAAAAGCCAAAAAAAGTACGGCCATTAATTTAGTTGAGAATAGTGTTTTCTTTAGTAAACTGAACATATATAGTACTTTGGCATGCAAAAATACGTTGTTTTTCTATTTTGAAATTAAACTGCATCATTTAATTAGTTCAACAAAACTGTTAATTGTTTCTCAAAAGGAAACAGTGCTAAATTCGTACTTTTGATTATGCTTAAGTTAATACTTATCGGAACTGGTAATGTTGCCTCTCACCTGTTCAATACTTTTTTAAATTCTAAGGAAGTTTCAATTGAACAAGTGTTTGGGCGAAATCAAGAAAAGCTTAAAAAATTTTCGAAATATGTTCCAGTTACATCACTAAGTTCTGAAATCAAAGAAGCAGATATTTACATTATCGCTGTTAGTGATGATGTTATCATTTCAGTAGCTCAATTATTAGGGAATAAGCAGGGAATTATTGCGCATACTTCGGGTAGCGTTTCTATTAAAGCTTTAAATCACAAAAAAGCCGCCGTTTTCTATCCATTACAAACCTTTACAAAAAATAAAAAAATAGATTTTTCATCTATTCCAATCTGTCTCGAAGCTAGCAATAAAAAGGATTTAATAGTTTTAAAAAAATTAGCTAAAAATTTATCAAATTCCATTTTTGAAGTTTCGTCATCGCAACGAAAGAAATTACACTTAGCGGCTGTATTTGCTAATAATTTCACTAATCATTTATTTCAAATTTCAAAGGACTTGTGTGACTCTGAGAAGCTACCTTTTGACATTTTAAAGCCTTTAATTTATGAAACTGCAAACAAATTAGAAGATTTAAACCCATCAGAAGCACAAACTGGACCAGCTAAGCGCAATGATGTAGAAACCATGCAACAACATCTAGAGCAATTAAAAGATCCTATCCATAAAAAATTATACCAACTTATAAGCGAATCGATTAGAGACAGTAATGAAAAAAAATTATAAAGAATATCTTAAAGACATCACCACTTTTATTTTTGACGTAGATGGGGTATTTACTGACGGATCGGTGGTAATAACTTCTTCCGGCGAAATGTTACGTACCATGAATGTTAAAGATGGTTATGCTTTAAAAACTGCGTTAATGAAAGGATATAATGTTTGTATTATTTCTGGTGGTAACAATGAAGGTGTTCGTAAAAGATTAAAAGGTTTAGGTGTAACCGATATTTTCTTGGGGGCTCACCATAAACAAGAACCCCTAGAAGAGTACTTAGATATTTACGACATCAAGTCAGAAAATACTTTGTACATGGGAGACGATTTACCAGATATTCCACCAATGCAAATGGTACAATTAGCGACTTGTCCTCAAAACGCAGTCCCAGAAGTGAAGTCAGTCTGTGATTATGTTTCTCATAAAAACGGAGGTGAAGGCTGCGTTCGTGATATTATTGAACAAGTCTTAAAAGTTCGTGGAGATTGGAACTCAAACTTTAGCTCTGCAAATGATTGAAAATCCCTTAGTTAAAAAGCTTAAAGACTATAAACTAATTCTTGCCTCAGGGTCTCCAAGAAGAAAGCGTTTTTTTGAAGATTTAGGCATGACTTTTGAAATTCGGTTAAAGCCGATTGATGAAATTTATCCTGAAGAACTCAAAGGCAGTGAAATTTCGGAATACTTGTCAGAATTAAAAGCCTCAGCATTCAAAGGATTATTAAAGTCAAGGGAAATTTTGGTAACCTCTGATACCGTTGTCTGGCATAATAATGAATCATTAGCCAAAGCTTCGAATAAAGACGAAGCAGCAGAGATGCTTCATAAACTATCAAATAGCTGGCATGAAGTTATTACTTCTGTAACTTTGACAACCCTTAGTGCACAAAAAACTATAAGTTCAAGTACCAAGGTAAAATTTAGTGAACTCAGTGATAACGAAATTGACTTTTATATTAAACAAGACCAACCCTTTGATAAGGCAGGAGGGTATGGAATTCAAGAATGGTTAGGTGCTATAGCTATTGAAAGTATTGAAGGCTCCTACAACAATGTGGTTGGGCTTCCTACTCATTTAGTTTATAAAACGTTAATGGATATGGTCGACTGATACTTCTTCGTTAATTTTATTAAAATTTTTGCTATTATGAAAAACTGGATTCGTTTTGAGTTAATCGTTGTTTTATTTGCAGTTCTAATGACTATGATTGAAGGTTGTAAAGACCAGACAACTTCAACAAATAATGAAATGGCAATTAATACAGCTACTTCAATAGCAGAATCTTTACCTCCTCGACGGCCGCTAACGCAGGAATTTAAAAAATATTGGTACGAAGGGAATGCAGAAATAACCTCTTACAAGTTAGAACAAGCTCGTTATGGTGAAGTAAGAGAAGGTAGCTCCGTTTTAATATATGTAACGGAACCATTTTTACCAGAAGTTCAAGTAAAAGCAGATAGAAATAGTTCAGAAAATATTCCCGTATTAAAATTAAATACCACTAAAAATTATTTAACTGGTATCTACCCCTACTCTATCATGAGCAGTACTTTCTATCCTATTTATGATAATCAACACGCCATAAAATCTAGTCTTTCGATTCAAGAATGGTGTGGTCATGTATATTCACAAATTAATAATCGAGATCAATTTGAATTCACTTCACATTCTTATTTTGAAGGAGAAGCCGATAAAAAATTAACATTAGATAAAACTTTCTTAGAAAATGAAGTTTGGACTAAAATCAGAATTAACCCCAACAGTCTTCCAATCGGAGAGATTCAGATGATTCCCTCTTTAGAATTTTTTAGAATTAAACATCAAGAGTTAAAGGCTTTTAAAGCCACAGCATCTTTAGAAACCAAAAATGGTATAAGTTCATATATTATTAATTATGAAGATGGATTAAGAAAACTTAGCATTAATTTTACTACGGCTTTTCCTTATAGTATTGAAAGCTGGACTGAAGAGTTTACAAGTGGCTATGGCTTAAATAAAAAAGTAATGACTTCAAAAGGAACTAAATTGAAAAGTTTAAAAACCCCATATTGGAGACAAAACTCAAACAAAGATTTATTTCTTAGAGATAGCTTAGGCCTTTAGCCCTATGAACGAAATTTTGCAAGATTATCAAAGTGAATTAACCTACACTGCCATTGCCTTAACAGTTTTTATTATAGTTAGATTCGTAGCGGTCCAAACTATTCGAAAAGTTGGACGTCGAAGTGATATCAACCAAGTAAGAACCGTTTTAGTAGGTAGGTATATCACCTTTGGCCTGTTCTTTATTTTAATCATTTCATTCATTTTCATCTGGGGTGTCGATTTTAAAGAGCTTGGACTAATCGTTTCATCAATATTCGCCGTAATTGGTGTTGCACTTTTTGCTACTTGGTCTATCTTGAGCAATATAACATCTGGAATTATTCTGTTCTTTTATTTCCCATTTAAAATTGGAGATAGAATAAGAATATTAGATAAAGATTTTCCAGAAGAAGCAATTATAATTGATATTCAAACTTTTACCATCAATTTAAAAAAAGATAATGGTGAATTTCTGACCTACCCTAATAATTTATTACTTCAAAAAGGGGTAGTCTTAATTCAAAAACAAGTTGCAACCGAAGAAGATTTAGAATCACACTTTTAGCATGTTAAAGAAGTTCTAAATGTAATCTTCTAGCATGTTAATCTTTCTATATTTGATGTTAAATAAAATAGCCAATTATGCAAAAAATCAAGGCTTTAGCATTAAGCTCAATCCTCTTTTGCTCATTTATTCAAGCACAAGCACCAAAACAACTTTCATCTTCGGAAATTCATCATGAGGTTCAAAAGCTTAATTTTTTGGGTACAGCCTTGTACGTCGCGGCTCATCCTGATGATGAAAATACGCGTCTAATTGCTTATTTATCAAATGAGGTAAAGGCAAGAACAGCCTATTTGTCTTTAACAAGAGGTGATGGAGGTCAAAACCTTATAGGTCCTGAATTAAGAGAGCTTTTAGGACTATTGAGAACTCAAGAGCTATTGGCCGCCCGTAGAATTGATGGGGGTGAGCAACGATTTAGTAGGGCAAATGATTTTGGCTATTCAAAACACCCGGATGAAACACTAGAGATTTGGAATCAAGAAGAAGTTTTAGGTGATGTTATTTGGACTATAAGAAACTTAAAACCTGATGTCATAATAAATCGGTTTGATCATAGAAGAGCTGGTCAAACACACGGACATCACACATCTTCTGCTATGTTAAGCTTGAAGGCTTTTGATTTAGCTGCGAGTGAAGATTCATATCCTGAACATTTGGAAACTACAGAAGTTTGGCAACCTAAACGCTTATTTTACAACACTTCATGGTGGCGGTATGGTAGTCAAGAAGCTTTTGCTAAAATTGACAAAACCAATATGCTAAAAATGGATGTTGGCGTCTTTTATAAAGAATTGGGTAAATCAAATAATGAAATTGCATCATTAGCGAGTAGTCAACATCTTTGTCAAGGTTTTGGTCGCTTGTCAACAAGAGGCTCCCAAGATGAATATATAGAACTGTTAAGAGGTGATATACTAGCAGATAAAAACAACATTTTTGATGGTATTAATACAACATGGTCGAGAATAGAAGGTGGAAATGCCATTGGAAACATTTTAAACGAGGTTGAAAATGATTTTAATTTTACAAACCCTTCAGAACATGTTCCTCAGCTAGTTGAAGCATTAAAATTACTTCAAGAAAGTACTGATGAGCACTGGAAAAACCTAAAATCAAATCATTTAAAAGAGATTATTCTTGCATGTTCAGGCATGTATTTGGAGGCTAATGCATCATCAGCTTCTGCAGTACAAAATGAAACTTTAAAAGTGAATTTTGAAATATTAAATAGAAGTAATATTCAAGTAAAGTTAAATTCTGTAGTTATTAATGAAACAAATCACCGAATAGAACCTAATCTTACCCTAACAGAAAATAAAAAAGAGAACCTCGAGCTAGAATTTACCATTCCAGAAGACAATGCGTTTACATCTCCATATTGGCTTAATGAAAAAGGAACTTTAGGCATGTATGAGGTAGCGGACAAAAAATTAATTGGTAAGCCTGAAACTCCTGTAGCTTTCGTAGCCACTTTTCAATTCGATTTTTCAGGTTCTCCTATGACATTCACAAAACCTGTTTACAGACGCTACTCTAAACCAGCCAAAGGTGAAATATTTGAGCCTTTTGTAATTTTACCTGAGGTGACCGCAAGTTTTACTAACGATGTCATGATTTTTGCTGATGCTCAACCAAAACAAGTTGCTTTGGCTATCAGAGCGGGGAAAAATACAATTTCTGGTATTGCTTCAATTAATCATCCTGTAGGATGGAAAGTTTCGCCTTCAACTATAGATTTTTCAATTGCTCAAAAAGACGAGGTTCGAACCATTTATTTTGAAGTCACCCCTCCAATTAATGAAAGTGATGGGTATATTGCGCCTAAAATCACCATAGGTAATAGCGACTACAACAAAGCTTTAGTTGAAATAGCATATGACCACATTCCAAAACAATCTGTATTACTTCCGGCGGAGGCTAAAGTCGTTCGTTTGAACATTCAAAAGAGTGGCGAGAACATTGGCTATATAGTTGGGGCTGGTGATAAAGTACCCGAAAGTCTTGAGCAAATAGGATATAATGTTCAAATAATAAATGTATCAGAAATTGAAAAAGGTACTTTAAAAAAATATGATGGTATCGTAGTCGGAATTAGAGCATACAACGTAATTGAAGAACTTAAGTTTAAGCAAAACTATATATTAGATTATGTAAAAGAAGGAGGTAATCTAATTATACAATATAACACAGCAAACCGTTGGCGTAATCAATTTGAAAATTTAGCTCCTTACCCATTGACAATTTCTCGAGATAGAGTAACTAATGAAAATGCACCTGTACAAATTATAGCTAAAGACCACGAATTAGTTAATTTCCCAAACGCCATTACTCAAAAAGATTTTGATGGTTGGGTACAAGAGCGTGGTTTATACTTTCCAAATGAGTGGGGTGAAGAATTTACACCGATACTTTCAATGAGTGATAAAGGTGAATCACCGAAACAAGGAAGTTTATTGGTAGCACCTTTTGGCGAAGGTCATTATATTTATACAGGTCTAAGTTTTTTTAGAGAATTACCAGCAGGTGTCTCTGGTGCCTATAAGCTTTTCGCAAACATGTTATCTTTAGGAAAAGAAAATCTTAAAAAAGGAGATGAAATCAAAGGATAATCTTGAGGACAAGTTTACATGGAAAAGAGAATACACCATGGTTCTTGTTTTGAATACGCTCTATATTTTGATATTCTTATATATCATGAAATCTAACATTTAATTTATGGCGCTTTTAGATTGGATTGTTTTAGGTGGAACCCTATTTTTTATTGTAGGTTTTGGGGTTTGGAAAACTAAAGGCAGTAATAGTGTTGATGATTATGTTAGAGGAGGTAGTGATGCTAAATGGTGGACAATTGGTCTATCAGTAATGGCAACTCAAGCCAGTGCAATTACTTTCTTATCTACTCCCGGACAAGCATTTCATGACGGAATGGGATTTGTACAATTCTATTTTGGTTTGCCACTAGCCATGATTGTTATCTGTGCTGTATTTATTCCTATTTATCATAGGTTAAAAGTTTTTACAGCCTACGAGCTTTTAGAAAAACGATTTGATTTAAAAACTAGAACACTAACAGCTATTCTTTTTTTAATACAAAGAGGGCTAGCTGCAGGTATAACAATCTTTGCCCCATCAATTATTCTTTCTGCGGTTTTAGGGTGGGATTTACGCACGCTCAACATTATCATTGGTACGCTAGTAATTGCGTATACTGTATCGGGCGGTACAAAGGCCGTTAGCGTAACTCAAAAACAACAGATGTTTATCATTATGGTAGGCATGTTTTTTGCTTTTTTCTTCATTTTAGGCAGTTTACCAGCAGACATTTCTTTTGGGGAAGCTCTAAAAATTGCAGGAGCTAATGAAAAACTTGATATTTTAAATTTTGATTTTGATACTAAAAATCGATATACTTTTTGGAGTGGTATTACCGGTGGATTTTTTCTCGCCTTAGCTTATTTTGGTACAGACCAAAGTCAAGTACAACGCTACCTCTCAGGTAAATCTGTTCGTGAAAGTCAATTAGGATTAATATTTAATGGAATCTTAAAAATACCAATGCAGTTTTTTATCCTTTTAGTTGGTGTGATGGTTTTTGTTTTTTACCAGTATAATTCTTCTCCATTAAACTTTAACCCAGCTGCAACCGAGGCAGTTCTAACCTCTGAGTATGCTGATAATTACAAAATACTTGAGGAAGAACATTTAGAACTGGAACAGCAAAAGCGAATGGCGCAAAACGATTACTCTGCAGCTTTAAAGTTGAAAGACTATAATGCAATCGAACAGGCTAAGTTAAATGTTGTTCAAGTCAATAAAGAAGAACGTATTAATCGCGATGCAGCAAAAACACTCATAAGTGAAGCTAGTCCTAATGCAGAAACGAATGATAAAGATTATGTGTTTATCCATTTCATTTTAAATAATCTACCTCGCGGTCTTATCGGGTTATTATTAGCAGTTATTTTATCAGCGGCAATGTCATCCACCGCATCTGAACTAAATGCTTTAGGAACAATCACTGCATTAGACTTATATAAGCGAAACAAGAGCAAGGAATTTTCTCAAAAACACTATGTTACGGCTACCAAATGGTTTACCCTGATATGGGGAATTATTGCAATTATAATTGCATGCGTTGCTAATCTTTTCGATAATTTAATTCAGTTAGTCAATATTATTGGTTCTATTTTCTATGGTAATGTTTTAGGTATCTTTTTACTTGCTTTCTTTTTAAAGTTTGTTAAAGGTAATGCAGTATTTATTGCTGCCTTAGTAACACAAGCCATTGTAATACTAGGTTGGAGTCAAGATTGGATGTCTTATTTATGGTTAAACGCTTTTGGTTGTGGCTTAGTAATTATTTTAGCAATTTTACTTGAAGGCCTGGATAGAACTTTAAGAAACCCTCCCATTAAAGCATAAAAAAACCCGACGTAAACGTCAGGTTTAAATTTTATATTTTTTATTGAATTACATTGCTCCCCATTCTTTCAAGGAGTCTTGGTTCATTTTAACATAGTCCATGTTACCAGCCTCCTTAGCACCTTCTAAAGATTTTTTAGCAGTTGCAATTGCTCCTGCCTTATCACCTGACTTAGCTAAAATTAAAGACTGTTGTCTCAATTGCCAAAAAGCTGGTTTCTCAGTCATTGACATAGCTTTATTCATCCAGTCTTTAGCTTTATTTATGTCTTTGTCTTCACTAGCATAATAAACGGCAGCTGCATAATAATCACCAGCGCTCGGCCCTGCCATAACATTTTCAATACTCTTTACAACCTCAGCATCAGTTGAAACACCAAAAGGAATACCCACATATGTATTTTCCCATAGGATTCCAATATGTGCACCTGAACTTGTTACATCATCAATAGTGATTGTAAAAGTCTCTACAGGCATTTCTATTGGCATAACTGGAACAGTAGTTTTAGCAACAACTTTAGCATCATCCCATTCAGCCGGAGTTCCACCCCCCTGTGTATCTGTATAAAAGAAAACTTCCCATGTGGTTTTACCTGGCTTCGTAAATATAGAATATGTACCAGCTTCAACTGCTTGATTAGCAATGGTAACATCTTTATTAAAACTCACTTTTGTGTAGGCGTTAGCACCTGTTCTCCATAAAGCATTAAAAGGTACTAAATCTCCGAAAATTGTTCTACCTCTCATTGAAGGTCTAGAATAATCAACTGTAACTTCTGTTAAACCTACTGTTTGCCACATTTTTGCAGCTGGACTAGGTTGCGGTGTTTGTATTTGAGCGCCTAAGGTGCAGCTTAATAAAACTACCATTGTAAAAAAAGCTAATTTTTTCATTGTAAGTGTTTTTATAAAATTTATAAGTCACACAAAACTACTTATAAAGGAAAGTTTCAAATGTTAATAAATACCTAAAGAAATGACTTAATCACGAAAAAAAGGAACCGAAATGGCATCATCAATGAGAAAGAAAGTTAAATAATAAAGCGATTGATTAAAACTTGATATATCAATAGGGTCGGTGCTGATTCTTTCTAAAGGAATATATGTCACCATTCTCCCGGTAACATCAAAAACGCCCATTCCTGTAACAGCACGATTCGTAATCAAACTATAATTGAGACTTTGAGAACCGAAGGTTTTATAAACCACAAGTTCTTCATCTGGTGTATTTTCTCCTTCAGGGTTCTCTTCTCCTGGCGGATTTTCTTCCTCTTCGCTATCAAGTGAAAAAGTAAAAAGCCTAGAGGGGGAATTCACTAAAGGTGGATTAGAAAAATCTTCGGAACTAATATAGAATTGCTCTGCCCCTACTAATGTAATTGCTTCCACTTGTGCTTGACCAATATTTAAATTAGTTTTCGTTTTTTCACCTTCAAAAATTGCATTTTCTTGAACATCGTCAACTAAAACATAAAAAGGAAATAGAAATTGCGAGTAACCCACAATTGATAGCTGATTTGTATTTTGGTTATATGTCGCCCCAGTAACCAATCCATTGACTTGATAAGAATCTAATCGTTCAGCCAAGAAAGCACCCGAAAGTTTAGGTACTTTATAAGCAACTGTTCCGTTTTGTTGCCACTGCTTTGTTAAAATAATTAGATTATCTCCTAAGCTAAAAAAGCCTTCAGCATCAAAGTCGCTATCTTCAGATGAAGTAAAATCTGTTTGGTCTTCATAAAGAAAATTAATAATCTCTGCAGTGACACTATCCGAATTATCATAATCAGATTTTAAAATTTTAAGGATATTCAAATCTTGCCTATCACCAGTATTATTGCCAAAATCCCCTATATAAATGTAATTCTCATCTTGAGCTAAGTCTTCCCAATCAATATTTACTACATTGGCAACACTTACCGTTCTTGTTATTTGTGAGGTAGTTATATCAAGTTCATATAACTCAGGGGCATTACCTGAATCATTGTGCGTAATTAATTTACCATTGTAAGACAATAAACCAGAGGTTTCAATAATTTGTTGAGGTAAATTACCAACTTCAACAATATCGGCTTGTGACCAAATTTGAACTGAATAAAAAAGTAATATTACGTAAACAAGTTTCTTCAAAAAGTAAGATTATGGTGTAAAAATAAGAATGAATCTTAAAGTCTCTCTAAATTCTAGATAAGTTCAGCATTTAAACGATGTAATTAAATTTATAAAATTTGAAAAGTACAATATTTTTAATTTGTTTAACCTTTATAATTTTACATTAAACAAAATAGGTTTTATATTTGTTAAAATTCTTTTATGAAGTTATATCAACTTAGAGCTAAACAGGGTTTTCCCATTAGTAAAAAAGAAGCTTGGAATTTTCTTTCTGACCCTAAAAACTTGAAAGTTATTACCCCTGAGCATATGGGATTCAATATTTTATCAGGGACCGATAGACCTATGTTTGAAGGCCAAATAATACAATATTTGGTTAAGCCCTTCCCAGGTTATGCAACCAAATGGGTTACCGAAATCACCCATGTTAAAAAAGAAGAGTATTTTGTTGACGAGCAGCGTTTTGGACCTTATGCTTTATGGCATCACAAGCACTTTATAAAGGAAGTTGAAGGTGGTATTGAAATGGAAGATGTAATTGACTATAAAATTCCGTTTGGCTTGCTTGGTCAAATTGCGCAGCCTCTAATAGTAAAGAAACAACTGAAACAAATTTTTGAATTTCGTGAGGCTAAATTAAATGAGCTTTTTGGAGTATTAAAAGGATATAAAAACAACTTAGAAATAATAGCAATTTAAATGTCAAAAAATATTTTACTTATAGGTGGTTCACATGGTATTGGTTTTGAAATGGCTAAAGCACTTCATTCCAACTATACTGTGTACATTGCCTCTAGAACAAATGAAGAACTTTATAATCTTGATGTAAACTATATCTCATTTGATGCTACCACTGAAACTTTAGATGAATCACAACTACCAGAGGAATTACACGGTTTTGCTTATTGCCCTGGCAGTATTAATCTCAAGCCCTTAAAGATGCTTTCTATTGAGGTCTTTAAAGAAGAAATGGAGCTAAATTTTTTCTCCTTGGTCAAGGTCGTCAAGACGATAATGCCAAGAATGGCACAAGATTCAAGCATGGTTTTTTTCAGTACCGTTGCAGTAAGCACTGGAATGCCATTTCATACCAGTGTGGCAGCTGCTAAAGGAGCTATAGAAGGTTTTGCTAAGTCATTAGCAGCTGAGTTTGCACCTAAAGTACGAGTTAATTGTATCGCACCTTCTTTAGTCGACACACCATTAGCCGCCAGATTATTAAATAATGATAAAAAACGAGAGATGATGTCTCAGCGACACCCGCTCAAGAGAGTTGGTAATGCTGAGGATATTGCCAACATTGCCGTATTTCTTTTAAGTGAAAAAAGTACCTGGATGACTGGTCAAATTGTTGGTGTTGATGGAGGAATGTCAACTTTAAACGTTTCTTAATGACTGAACAAATTACCGTTTTTTGGTTTAGAAGAGATTTACGCCTTGATGATAATGTAGGTCTTTATCATGCCTTAAAGGGTGAATATTCAGTACTTCCAATATTCATTTTTGATTCTGAAATTCTTGATAAATTACCGAAAGATGATGCGCGCCTTACTTTCTTGTATGAGAACATACAACGAATCAAAAATGATTTAAAATTAAAATCTGAAGGCGATATTTCAGTCTTTCATGGAAAACCTACAGAAGTATTTAAAAGACTAATTGAAAGTCATAACATAGCTCAAGTAATTACTAATCATGATTATGAACCCTATGCGATACAACGAGATAAGGAGATAAACGAATTATTATCAAAAAATAATATTGGTTTTAAGAGTTTTAAAGATCAAGTGATTTTTGAAAAAGATGAAATTGTTAAGGGTGATGGAAAACCTTATGTTGTTTATACTCCCTTTAAGAACAAATGGAAAGAGAATTTTAATCCATCTTTACATTTAGTGGATTATAAAATCGATTTTTCAAAGTTTGGTACAAATTCAAATGCTCCAAATTTATCAATGAATGATTTAGGTTTTGTAGAATCTTCAGTAAAAGCAGCACCCTACGTGGTTACTAAAGAATTAATTCAGAACTACGAAGCAACACGAAATTTTCCTTCCAAAGAAAATGGAACTTCGAAACTAGGACCTCATTTACGTTTTGGCACCGTCTCTCCAAGAAAAATGCTTAGAAAGGCAATCGAAGAAGAAAATGAGGTTTTTTGGAATGAACTAATTTGGAGGGAATTCTTTATGCAAATTCTATGGCATTTTCCGCATACCAAAGAAAAATCTTTCAAACCAAAATATGATAGGATTGAATGGAGAAATAACGAAGCTGAATTTGAAAAATGGAAAAATGGAAAAACCGGTTACGCCCTCGTTGATGCGGGTATGCGAGAATTAAATGCTACCGGATACATGCATAACCGTGTGAGAATGTTGGTAGCTAGTTTCTTATGCAAGCATCTTCTCATAGATTGGCGCTGGGGTGAAGCTTATTTTGCCGAAAAACTGCTTGATTTTGAATTATCTAGTAATATCGGCAATTGGCAATGGGCGGCCGGCAGCGGAGTTGATGCGGCACCATATTTTCGAATTTTTAATCCGATGACGCAGGTTGAAAAATTTGATAAACAAAAAGAATACATTAACAGGTGGGTTCCTGAATTACAAGAACTCACCTACCCAACAAAAATAGTTGACCATAAAATGGCTCGAGAACGTTGTCTAAGAGTTTATAAAGAAGCTGTCAGCTAATTCTTTTTCGTTATTTTAGAGACTCTAATTAAAGAACCTATTCAATCTTTTTGAAAATGAAAAATCAAATTCTAACAATCCTTTGCATTTTTGCGGCATTTGGGGTTACCGCACAAAAAATAAGTTCAAACAAAAAAGCTGTAATCGCTTCAGTTGAAAAGCATAAAACCGAACTTATTAAGATTAGTGATTCTATTTGGGCATTAGCCGAAACAGCTTTTAACGAGAGTGAATCTTCTCGTATTTTGGCTGATTATGCTGAAAAAAACGGAATGAATGTAACTAGAGGGGTGGCAGAAATCCCAACGGCATTTACCGCTACTTATGGTTCTGGTAGTCCTGTAATTAGTATTCTGGGGGAATTTGATGCCTTACCTGGTCTTTCACAAAAAACAAGCCCCATAAAAGAACCCCTCACACCAGATGCTCCTGGGCATGGTTGTGGTCATAATATGTTCGGTACTTCAAGCTTAGGCTCGGCAATTGCAATTAAAGAACTAATGGATGCTGGTAAAATAAAAGGAACTGTAAAGTTTTTAGGTACACCAGCTGAAGAAAAATATTTTGCTAAGGTTTGGATGGTTAAGGCAGGTCTTTGGGATGATGTAGATGTAAATATAAGTTGGCACCCTGGTGCCAACATTGAGGCCGATGTTCAAAGTGGTCTCTCTTTGATTGATTTTATAGTAGAATTTTATGGTCAGGCAGCGCATGCTTCTGCTGACCCTTGGAATGGACGAAGCGCTTCTGATGCCTTGGAATTATATACTACTGGTATCAATTACTATCGTGAGCATGTTCTCCCTAGTTCAAGAATACATTACCATATTCAAGATGGTGGCCAAGTCGTGAACGTTGTGCCAGATTATGCAAAACTTTGGGTGCGAGTTCGTGATCCAAAACGTAAGGTAATGTTACCAACGTATGAACGCGTAAAAGCCATGGCTGAAGGAGCCGCTATTATGGCCAACGTAGATTATAAAATTTCATTAGTTTCTGGCATCTATGAAACTCTAGTTAATCGTTCTGGTGGTGAGATTATGCAAAGCAACTTAGAGTTATTAGGCCCAATAACCTACACGGATGAAGAAACTACTTTTGGTAAAGCCATTCAAAAAGCAACTGGTAAAGAAGAGGTTGGAATGGATAGTAGTATTAGACCCCTTAGAGCAACTTTAGAGAACCCTGGAGGTGGCTCGACAGATGTCGGTGATGTAAGTTGGAATGTTCCGAATATTAATCTAAGTGCTACCGTTGCTCCAAAAGATACGCCCTGGCATTCATGGGCGGTTGTTGCTTGTGGCGGTATGAGCATTGGCCATAAGGGAATGGTCTATGCTTCAAAAGCCATGGCGATGACTATGGTTGATTTATTTGAAAATCAAAAGTTAATTGATAAGGTTACTGAAGAATTTAAAACTCGTAAAGGTGACGAGGTATATGAACCAATGATTGACGGACCTCCACCGATTGGAGAAAACTAAAATATAAGAATTGCTATGTTCGGATTATTTAAAAAGAAAACAGAAGTAGAAAAACTCCAAGAAAAGTATCAAAAGTTAATGAAAGAAGCATTTGACCTTTCGAAAATTAATAGAAGTGAGAGTGATAACAAATATGCGGAGGCAGATGAAGTTCAAAAACAGATTGAGAAACTCAATGAAAAATAGTAATTGACAATGAGTAATCCTATTATTCAGACTTTTCCATTAGGTTTTCCTTGGCAAACGCAGGACCCATTTCTTTTTGCAGTATACCATTTGGACCATTATCCAAAAGGAAATGGAGCAATGGGGCCTGACTCAAAATTATTAAATGGTCGAAATATAGGTAATGATTTTACCATTAAAGACGGTTGGCGTATGTACCATGGTTCAACTATACCAGGTTTTCCATACCATCCACATCGTGGCTTTGAGACCATTACTATAGTTAATAAAGGGTATTGTGATCATTCTGATTCCTTAGGAGCCGCTGGTCGTTTTGGCGAAGGTGATGTACAATGGATGACAGCGGGACGAGGGGTTCAGCACTCAGAAATGTTTCCGCTCTTAAATGATGATGCTGAAAACCCGTTAGAGCTCTTTCAAATTTGGTTAAACTTGCCCAAAGCTGATAAATTTGTTGACCCTCATTTCAAAATGCTCTGGCATGAAGATATCCCAATCGTTCAAGAAAAAAATGCAACTATAAAAGTTATTGCCGGTGATTACAAAAAAGCTATAGCCAATGACCCTGCGCCAAATTCATGGGCTGCAAACAACGATAATGAAGTTGCTGTTTGGAATATTCATGTAGATGCAGAAACTGAGTTTACGATACCTAAAGCAACTACCGAAGTGACGCGTACCCTTTATTTTTATGAGGGCTCAGAAATTTATTTCGGAGATAAGAAAGTGAACCCCAATTTCGGAATTAGTCTAGATGCTTCACAAGTTGCCAGTTTTAAAGTAGGCGCGAAAAAAGGACATTTTCTTCTTTTACAAGGAAAACCCATTGCAGAACCTGTAGCAAAATACGGCCCATTCGTTATGAATACGGATGAAGAAATTCAACAAGCCATGGATGAATATCGGGTTACCCAATTTGGTGGGTGGCCATGGCCCTACCCCGATAATGTGCATGAAAAAGAAAAAGGGCGTTTTGCAACATACCCAGACGGCAAAGTTGTTGAAAAAGGCTAACAATTTTAAAAGCTATTAGCTTTAATACAATTGGTGCAAAAAATTCCTCAACAAAAAAGTATGTCAATTTCCCTTTTGTTTGATACCGCCACTCTTATTCTTATTTGGATAGTACAGTTAATTATTTACCCAGGGTTTAATTACTACTCCAAAAAAGAACTTAACACCTGGCACCCGATCTATACAAGGCGCATTTCGATAGTTGTAATACCATTAATGTTTGGTCAATTAATATCTTCAATAATAGTAGCTACTCAAGAGGGTTTATTTTTTCATATTTTAAAATTATCACTAATTGTTGTTGTTTGGGTTTTGACCTTCAGCATATTTGTTCCTTTACATAATAAAATTGAAAAGACTGATAATTATAAATTAATTACAGAGCAATTAGTTCGTAAAAATTGGTTAAGAACTATAGGTTGGACTCTAATCTTTGTTTTTAGTTTACTCAGCCAATTTTATTCTTTATAATTCAACCAGTAATATAGCTAAAACCGTAATTTTAGGTTGTATTATTTTCTAACTCAAGAAGAAATACTACTTAGTTTAATTACTCATTGTTGCTTTCTCCCTAACTTTAAATCATCGCAATATAATAGCGTAAAAAAATAAATAAATCTCGAATTCAAATAAAATAGGGCTCTTATCATCGACAGCATTAGTTGTGGGCAATATGATTGGATCAGGAATTTTTTTACTTCCAGCATCACTTGCTTTATATGGAGGTATTGGCATGATTGGATGGGTTTTCGCTGCTTTGGGAGCATTGCTTATTGCTTATGTCTATGGAGCCCTAGGTAAAATAGCTCCTAATACCATTGGTGGTCCATATATTTATACACGAATAAGTTTTGGTAATTTTTCTGCATTTTTGGTTGCTTGGGGGTATTGGGTAGCAATTTGGGCTACCAACGCCGCTATAGCCGTTGCACTAGTAGGATATTTAGAAGTCTTCTTTCCTATACTCGGGAGCTCTCCATTTATCTCAATACTAACGGGGTTGTTATTTATATGGCTATTTACTTATATCAACTCAAAGCCCCTAAAAACTATTGCTAGTATTCAAATAATTACAACCATACTAAAAGTTCTACCAATTTTGGCAATAGGTTTTTTTGGAGTTTTTTTTATTAACTGGGATAATTTTATACCCTTCAATAGAAGTGAATTGTCATCTTTTGGGGCTATTACCACCACCACTACACTTACGTTATTTGCTTTTTTAGGAATGGAAAGTGCTGGGATTATTAGTGGTGAAACTAAAAACGCTTCCAAAACCGTCAATAAAGCAACATTTATAGGTACGGTAATAACAATTCTAGTTTATCTCAGTAGTTCTCTAGCAATTATGGGAGTTATTCCTCCGGAGACTCTCCAAAGTTCCACTGCCCCTTTTGCAGATGCTGCAAATATTTTTTGGGGAGATTCAGCAAAGTTTATTATTGCAGGTTGCGCTATTATTGCGACCATTGGTGCCTTAAATGGTTGGATATTATTACAAGGTCGAATTCCAATGGCTGCAGCATTAGACGGGCTTTTTCCAAAAGTTTTTAAAAAACAAAATGACAATAAATCACCTGTTATAGGTATAGTGATATCAAGTATTCTTGCTTCACTTCTAATGATGTTCAATTTTTCGAAAAGTTTAGTTGAAGCATTTACATTTATGATGACACTTTCTACACTCTCTTGTGTAATACCCTATCTATTTTCTGCTGCCAGCTTAGCCTTAATTCTTTTCAATAAGCATAAAAGACTAAATCACCCTTTAATATGGGTTTCGTTTTTAGCTTTTTGTTTTTGTATTTGGATTATTATTGGATGTGGTTATGAAATTGTATTTTATGGTACCATATTATTGTTAGTTGGTATTCCATTTTACCTCTACTTAAAAAAGAAAAATAATGAGTAAACTCTATATCAACCCTGATATCACCCAGGCTGAAACCTTACCAGCTTCTTTCTATCGTAGCCAAGAAATTTTTGAGCAAATGAAAGAAGATATTTTTGTTAAATCGTGGCAATTTATTGGTGATAGTTCGTCACTTGTTCCGTTAGATAATTTTGCATATCCATTTTCTTTCATGGAGAACTACTTACATGAACCAATGGTTTTGGTGCGAGATAAGCAAAGTAGTATTCGTTGCATGAGTAATGTTTGCACCCATCGTGGAAATCTTATTGCACAAAATCCCGGTAATTTAAATCGTGGACTTAGTTGTATGTATCATGGTCGACGTTGGGATTTGAATGGCAAGTTCAAACATATGCCAGAGTTTAATGAAGCAAAAGATTTTCCAAGGCCTTGTGATCATCTACACCAATTTAAACTTGAAGAATGGGGACCGTTTTTGTTCACAGGTTTAAACCCTGAAGTTGATTTTTTAGTGATTAGAAATTTCTTGGATAAATACGTTGGGTTTCTTCCATTAAATGAATTCAAAATTGACCCAATCAGTAGTAAAGATTATTTGGTAAACTGCCATTGGTCTTTATATTGTGACAACTATTTGGAAGGATTTCATATTCCTTTTGTTCATCCAGATTTAAATGCTGTTTTAGATTATGACTCATACGCAACAGAATTGTTTGATTATGGCACTTTACAAATTGGGTATGCAGACGGTGCAGAAGGAACTTATAAATTACCTGAAGCCCACCCATTGTATGGAAAAGAAGTTGCCGCTTTTTATTTCTGGATTTTTCCAAATATCATGCTCAACTTTTATCCTTGGGGACTTTCTGTAAATGTGGTTAAACCAATCTCATCTACAAAAACCAAAGTATCATTTATCACCTATTTACATGGTGAAAACAGGTTTGAAGGAGCAGCCAGCAAGCTAATGGACAAGGTAGAACGTGAAGATGAATTTGTTGTAGAAGGAGTACACCAAGGTTTACAATCACGTTTTTATAAGGCCGGCAGGTTTTCACCAACAAGAGAACAGGGTGTACACCATTTTCATAGAATGTTAGCGGAAAGGCTCTAGAATGAACTAAACTCTATCTATTTTAGCTCCAATTGCTCGTAATCGTTCATCAATATTTTCATAACCACGATCAATCTGCTCAATATTATGGATTGTTGAGGTTCCTTTTGCTGAAAGCGCAGCAATTAATAAAGACACTCCTGCTCTAATATCTGGTGAAGTCATAGTAGTAGCCTTCAAAGTTGATTGAAAATTATGGCCAATTACGGTTGCTCTATGGGGGTCACAAAGAATAATCTTGGCCCCCATATCTAAGAGTTTATCAACGAAAAACAATCTACTTTCAAACATTTTTTGATGTATGACAACTTCTCCTTTAGCTTGTATCGCAACCACTAATAAAATACTCAATAAATCAGGTGTTAAACCAGGCCATGGAGCATCAGCAATGGTTAAAATAGAACCATCAATATAGTTTTGAACTTGATATCCATCTTTATGGCTAGGAATGTGAATATCATCACCTTGTTTTTCAACAGTAATTCCTAGTTTTTGAAATGCATTTGGTATTTGACCTAAATCATCCCAGCTTACGTTTTTTATGGTGAGCTCACTTTTAGTCATTGCCGCCAAACCAATCCAGCTACCTATTTCAATCATATCTGGTAGCATAGTATGTTCCGTGCCACCTAAGCTATCAACCCCATCGATATGCAATAGATTTGACCCAATACCAGTTATCTTCGCGCCCATCCGAACCAACATTTTACACAACTGTTGCAAATATGGCTCACAAGCGGCATTATAAATGGTTGTTCTGCCTTCAGCAAGAACTGCAGCCATTAAGATGTTAGCGGTACCTGTGACGGAAGCTTCATCTAAAAGCATGTATGTACCTTGAAGCTTATCAGCTTCAACACCATAAAAATATTCTTCGCGGTTATATCTAAACTTTGCTCCTAATTTTATAAAACCTTCAAAATGGGTGTCAAGTCTTCTTCTTCCAATCTTATCACCACCTGGTTTTGGTATATAACCTTTACCAAATCTAGCAAGTAAAGGACCAACCAACATAATAGAACCTCTTAAACCCCGACCATCTTGTTTGAATTGATCAGATTGTAAGTAATCAAGGTTGACGTCATCAGCTTTAAAGGTATAAGAGCCTTTACCTTTTTTCTGAATCTTAACACCTAAATCTTCCAATAAAGCTATCAGCTTATTGACATCAACGATATCAGGAATATTATGAATTGTGACCTTCTCTGGTGTTAATAAAACAGCACAAAGAATCTGTAATGCTTCATTCTTTGCACCTTGCGGGGTGATTTCACCTTGTAATTGATGTCCACCTTCAATTCTAAATGTTCCCATGAAACTATTTAACTAAGAAGTTAATATCTTTTTTTTCCGCGATTATGATTACGCTGGTTCTTCTTATTATTGGAATTTGACCTGTTTGACTTTTGAATTCTATTCTTTAAGAATTGACTACTTTCGGTTAGTGCTTCACCATTAGGTGCTAAGTCAATTTCTCCATCACTCAATTCCTTCAAATGAGAAAAGATAGCCGAATCTTCAACAGTGTCTTTGTTCCAATTAAGATAACATTTCTTCATATGATTGGCTATCGCATACTCCAACCCAGATCTTAAATCTCCTTTTTCCCATTTTACGGCAACATCAATCATTCTTTTGATATTATTTCCGTAAAATCGATACTTAGGAAAATTCTGGGGGTATTCTAAAGCGTCTGGCCTTTGTTGTAAAATTTCTTTAGATGTGATTGGAAAAGGAGAATCAACATCTAATTTAAAATCAGACATTATAAATAGTTGATCCCACAATTTATGCTGAAAATCAGGTACATCACGTAAATGTGGTTGTAAATTACCCATCACACTAATAATTGATTGGGCCACCTTATTACGTTCTTCTTTATCTTCAATAGATACCGCATGGTCTACCATTTTTTGAAAATGACGACCGTATTCCGGGATTATTAAATGAGGTCTTTCGGTATTATATTCTAAGTTTTCTACTAAATTCAATCTGGAAAGTTTATGATTACAATAAACAGGAAGTGTATGTTTAACGTCTGCAAATTAAGAAAATTATGGCATTATAGCTACTTAAAGCGAAATTACCCCTTCAATTTTGGTCACTTCTTTATATTTTTCAATCACGGCATCGGGGTTTTTAAGATTAACCGTTATCGAAACACTTGTGTAAGTACCCTTTTTTGATTGTTTAGAAGTTATAACGGCACCGGTATTATCAAAAATTTTAGTGATGGTATCAATTTTTCCTTTATCCGTTGGCACAATAAACTTATAAAGGTAGTCTGAAGGCCAAGTACCACTTTCCAGTAACTGTTCTTTTAAACGATTATAAAATTCTTCTGATTTTTTCTCTTCCATACTGTATTTTCTACAAAGATAATGGGTTGTACAACAATTTTTATCCCTTGTTTCAATTTCATTTCTTTGTACCATCAAACACAATCATTTGAATTCAAAAAAAATTGTAATAACTGGTGCGCCCGGCACAGGAAAAACCGTAGTTATTAATCAGTTAGAGGAAAAAGGATTTCATTGTTTTCATGAGATCATTCGAAGTATGACCGCAGATGCTAAAAATGACGAAAGTTCAAAAGACTTAGTTTCTAACCCTTTAGCATTTGTAAACGACCCTTACCAATTTAATATTAGTCTATTAAATGGAAGAATAGAACATTTCAAATCGTCAAAAAATCTTGATAAAGAGGTTATATTTTTTGATAGGGGTGTACCTGACGTTTTAGCCTATATGGACTACTTCAACCAAAAGTATAACGATAAATTCATCATGGCTTGTCAGCAATACAAATATGATTTTTTATTTATAATGCCGCCTTGGAAAGAAATTTATGTTTCGGACAATGAAAGACTTGAGACTTTTGATGAGGCTTTAGCATTACATGAATGCTTGATGAGTACCTATCTTCAATTTGGATATAAACCCATTATTGTTCCAAAAAGTACTATCGAAGAACGTAGTACCTTTATCCTAAATGAATTAAATCTTGCTTAGTGCAATTGAGTCCAAAAGAAATTTTAAATAAATATTGGGGTCATTCATCTTTCAAAGGTTCACAAGAAAAGATAATATCGTCAATTCTTAAGCAGAAAGATGTCCTTGCCTTAATGCCTACGGGCGGTGGAAAATCGGTTTGTTTTCAAGTACCGGCTATAGCCATGGACGGACTTTGTATTGTTGTATCGCCTTTACTCGCCTTAATTCATGACCAAGTTCAAGGTTTAAAAGAAATGGGAATAAAAGCCATTTCAATAACTGGCGGGGTTTCTTTTGAAGAATTAAATAACATCCTTGATAATTGTCAATTTGGAAACTATAAATTCTTATACCTATCTCCTGAAAGGCTCCAACAAAGCCTCGTACAAGAACGTATTCAACAAATGAATATCAATCTAATCGCGATTGATGAAGCCCATTGTATTTCTCAATGGGGTCATGATTTTAGGCCGTCCTATTTAGATTGTAATGTTTTAAGAGAAGTTCATCCTAACATTCCAATAATTGCCCTTACTGCAACAGCCACAAAAGTTGTTGCTAATGAGATTATCACTAATCTTCAACTCAAAGAACCTCTTTTTGTTAAAGATAGTTTTTTAAGAAAAAATATAAGCTTTAGTGTTATTAAAAAAGAAGATAAACAACACTATTTAAAAGATTTAATAAAAGCAAATGGTAAGAGCGCAATTGTTTACGTGAGAACTAGGAGAAAGACTTTTGAAGTGGCCAATTTTTTAAAAGACAATGGAATTAGTGCTACTTATTATCATGGAGGTCTTAGTAAGGCGGAAAAACAATCTAAGCTTAAAGACTGGCTTACAAATAAGACCGATGTAATGGTTGCCACAAATGCTTTTGGAATGGGGGTAGATAAACCTGACGTCAGACAGGTAATTCACTATCAAATTCCTGACAGTATTGAAAATTATTTTCAAGAAGCTGGAAGAGCCGGAAGAGATGGATTGTTTTCTAGAGCAACAATCATAACAAATACTAATGATCAAGAGCAAGTCAAAAGTCAATTTTTATCTACGTTGCCAACTATAGCTTTTGTAAAGGCATGCTATCAAAAACTCAATACTTATTTTCAAATAGCATATGGAGAAGGAAGCGGAGAAACCTTTAGCCTTAATTTCAATGCATTTTGTCATCGTTACGAATTAAATAGTTTTCTAGTTTATAACACCCTAAGACTACTAGACCAAAATGGTGTTATTTCACTTTCTGATTCATTTAATAGAAAAACTATAGTACAATTCACGATTTCAAAAGATAGCATATTTAATTATCTCGAAAATCATAAAACAATTTCTTCCTTGGTATTGGTAATACTAAGAACTTATGGTGGCATTTTTGATTTTGAAACTAAAATTAACACCTATTTATTGGCAAAAAAATGTAATTTAAATGAAAATGAAATTCATGCTGGTTTACTTCAATTACATGAAGATGAAGTCATTAGTTATAACCCTAGCAAGGATGATTTAGAAATCACTTTTTTAATACCACGGGAAGATGACAAAAGCATAAACCCATTTACAAAAAAAATAAGCCATTTAAATAAAGTAAAAACAGATAATTTAAAACAGATCTTACTTTATGTTAATCAATCTGAATTATGCAAAAGCAAATTCTTGTTAAACTATTTTGGGGAAATTCAAAAAGAAGATTGTGGAATATGTGATTTTTGTAATGCTAAAAAACCAATTGAAGTGTCCTTAAAGCAAATTATATCTGAAATTAAGCTTGAATTGAAGCATGAACCAAAGACTTCAAGGGTGCTCCATTCATTATTGAATTATAGTGAAGAAACAATTTTAAAAGCTTTAAGGGTAATGATAGAAGACGAACTCATATCTGTAAATCATAAAAATCAATATGACCTTAGATAAAACGAAAAGAGAATTAAGAATTGTTTTTATGGGTACCCCAGATTTTGCTGTGGCAGGATTGGCTAAGCTCATTGAACATAACTATATTGTTGTTGGTGTAATTACTGCGCCGGACAGACCTGCTGGTAGAGGTCGTAAAATTCAAGAATCCGCAGTAAAAAAATATGCCGTTGAACAGGGGATTAAAGTTTTGCAACCTACTAATTTGAAAAACGAAGATTTTCTAAACACTTTAAAGGGGTTTAATGCCAATTTACAAATTGTTGTGGCATTCAGAATGTTGCCAAAAGTAGTTTGGCAAATGCCCGAATACGGAACTTTTAATTTACATGCATCTTTGCTTCCACAATATCGCGGAGCAGCACCAATCAATTGGGCAATTATTAATGGTGAAACAAAAACCGGAGTGACTACCTTCTTCATAGACGAAAAAATAGACACTGGCGAGATTATACTTCAAGCATCTATTGATATATCAGAGAACGAAACAGCCGGTCAACTTCATAATAAATTAATGAATTTAGGAGCCAACCTTATTTTGAATACAGTAAATCTTATTGAAAATAATAAGGTGCTACTGTCAAAGCAAAAAGAAAGTAAAGAATTAAAACCTGCTCATAAGATTTTTAGAGAAACTTGTGAGATTGATTGGAACAAATCTTTAAAAACCATTCATAATCACATTAGAGGTTTAAGCCCCTACCCCACTGCTTGGACAACACTTCACAACAATAAGGATGAATTAACCTTAAAAATTTATGATGTTAGTTTTAGTCAAGAGGAACATTCCTTTGATGTTGGAAAGGTGTTTGCGAATAAAAAAATAATAAGAGTTGCAGTCAAAACTGGGTTTATTCATTTGTTGGAAATTCAATTACCCGGGAAGAGAAAAATGAAATCTCATGAGGTATTAAATGGATTTTCAATCGCTTCAGATGCATATCTACGCTAAAGCCTTACTATCACTAGCATGGTTGAATTTTAAAAAAATGGGCAGGTTTATCAACAAACCCCCCAAGTTATCAACAAAAACGCTGATTTCCCTTGGTTTTACTTGCCTCGACGCTAAATCCGTATATTTTTGTTCAGCATTAAAATTATATTAACAACAATTAATTTAATTCAATTATGAACAAAACAGAATTAATCGATGCAATGGCAGCTGATGCTGGCATCACAAAGGCAGCAGCCAAAAAGTCATTGGAATCTTTCTTAGGAAACGTTGAAGGTTCTCTTAAAAAAGGAAACAGAGTTTCTTTAGTAGGTTTTGGATCTTGGTCTGTTTCTAGAAGAAATGCAAGAGAAGGTAGAAACCCACAAACTGGAGCAACTATCAAAATTGCAGCTAAAAATGTTGTAAAGTTTAAAGCAGGTACTGAGCTAGGTAACGCTGTAAACTAGAAACTATATTTTTTATACCTTAAAAGCACTTCCTAAAAGAAGTGCTTTTATTGTTTATAGACTTTTTGATTTTATAAAAAAAATCTTACATTTAAGTACGCTATATGGAGCATAATTAAAAGTGTAATGCCAAAAAAAGGAAAATTATTAGTTGCTGAACCCGCACTGACTGGGGATGTGTCTTTCAATAGATCTGTAGTTTTATTGGCAGAACATAACGAAGAGGGTTCCGTTGGTTTTATACTTAACAAACCTCTAGAGTATGATATTAGTGATTTAGTTACTGAAATTAATATTCCTTTTAAAGTTTTCAATGGTGGCCCCGTTGAACAAGACAACCTTTACTTTATACATAAAGTTCCACATTTAATTGAAGGTAGTATCGAAATATCTGATGGCATTTATTGGGGTGGCGATTTTGAAAAGACTATCGAATTAATCAATAATAAAACAATTACAGAATCAGATATTAGGTTCTTTCTTGGTTATTCAGGTTGGGATTCTTTGCAATTAGACCAAGAACTATCTTCTAAATCATGGGTAGTCATAAACAATGAATATCAAAGTTCAATTATTGAAAAATCTTCTTTGGCATTTTGGAAGGAAAAAATGGTCGAGCTTGGAGGTGATTACCTCATATGGTCTAATGCTCCAGAAAATCCAACTTTAAATTAAGCCAATCTAGCTCTGGCATTCAATTTACCTATCAAATCTTTTGATACTTTAACTTGAAACTCTTTCTTACGATATTTTGTGATAGGTATTATTCCTGAAATTGCATTGGTTGAAAATAATTCATCAGCCTTTTGGAGTTCAAAAGGTGAAATTGATTCTTGAATAAGTTCAAACTCTTCAAGACCATTGATTAATTCGATGAGGTTTTTTCGTACAATGCCATCTAAACATCCATCGTGTAAAGGAGGAGTCTTAATTGTGCTTCCTTTTACTAAAAAGAGATTTCCATTAATCGTTTCAATAACTTGTTTTTTATTATTTAGTAAAAGACAGTTATGATATCCATTCTCTTGGGCATACACTCCTGCAACAACATTTAAAATCTTATTAGTAGTTTTTAAATTAGATAACATATCTGGGTTTGCGTAAAAATCTTTGAATAATTCAACCTCGCAAGACTTATCAGATAATACATAAAACATATCTGGTAAAGATTCAACCTTAATGATAAAATCAATTTCATTAACGGTTGGTATGTAAAACCCACTAGGTTGTCTAGTTATTAAAAGCTTTACCCTAGCCCCAGAATCTTTTAAATTATTAGCATCAACGGTCTTCTTTATTTCAGCTTCCAAAAATTCCATAGTAAATTCCATAGGTATTTCCATGCGGAGAATACGCATGCTAGACATTAATCTAAAATAATGTTCTTCCCAAAAGAAAACTTTACCATTAACAACCCTCAAAGTTTCAAAAAGAGCATCTCCATATTGTAAACCTCGATTATCTTGGTTTAAAAATGTACTGTCTTTTGAATGTAATTGTCCGTTAAAATTGACCATAAAAAAAGCCTTGAAAAAATCAAGGCCAAATATACGTTTTCAAATACTGATTAACTACTTAGATCCCAGTACTTGTTTTAAGTCTCCTATTTGATTTTCCCATAGCATTTTAGCTTCGTCCATTTCATCATCTTCAGCAAAATCACTGATAAACAATGACACATCTTTCGTTATTTCGTCAACTATTATTCTCATTTCAAAATAAGAATCATCCTCATTATCTTCCCAAGCAAAACGAACAAACTCATCACTTTTACGTTTTAGTAATTTCGCATTCTCTTCAACCCCGTCCCAAATAAAGATAAATATTTCGCCTCTTGAATTAACATTATCAGCAAACCATTCCGAAAGACCAGAGGGTGTAGATATATAATTATATAGTAATTGTGGTGAAGATTGAATTACAAACTCAATTTCAAACTTTGTTTTATCACTCATTATTTGTTCGTTAACTATGGACGTGTTTATATAAGGTGGTAATATAAAAAAATAAACTGCAATTAATAAATTAATTATGAATTTTGATTCCGCGAAAAAATAGAATTATATTTGCAGCCGCTTAGGCAAAGCACGGCGAGGTAGCTCAGCTGGTTAGAGCGTCGGATTCATAACCCGGAGGCCGGGGGTTCAAGTCCCCCTCTCGCTACAAAAAGACCATCTATACTGATGGTCTTTTTTATTTATAGCGCTTCATCCATAATTTTTTTGACTACCTCTGGATTTAGAAGTGTTGATGTATCTCCCAGATTACCAGTCTCTTTAGATGCAATCTTTCTTAAAATTCGTCGCATTATTTTACCACTTCTGGTTTTAGGAAGCCCTGGAACAAACTGAATTTTATTTAATTTGGCTATTGGGCCAATGTGTTCGGTAATCATTTGATTGATTTCCTTTTTTAAATTTTCACGATTTCGAGATTCCCCTGTTTCTTTTAAAATAACATATCCGTATAATGCATTACCTTTTATGTCATGTGGAAAACCAACAATTGCTGATTCGGCCACGGCAGGATGTTCATTGATTGCATCTTCAATTGGTGCAGTACCTAGATTATGACCTGATACTATGATTACATCATCAACACGCCCAGTTATTCGATAATAACCAACCTCATCACGGAGGGCACCATCACCGGTAAAATACATATTCTCAAAAGCAGAAAAATAAGTATCCTTATAACGCTTATGGTCATTCCAAATGGTCCTTGCAATTGATGGCCATGGAAACTTTACACATAATCTACCATCAACCTGATTTCCTTTTATTTCTTTCCCTTTATCATCCATCAAAACAGGTTGTATACCAGGCATTGGCAAGGTTGCATATGTCGGTTTTGTAGGCGTTGAGAATGGGATTGGGGAAATTAAAATTCCTCCAGTTTCTGTTTGCCACCATGTATCCACAATTGGGCAATTTTTCTCACCAACATGGTCATTATACCAGTGCCAGGCTTCTTCATTAATGGGTTCACCAACAGTACCAAGTACTTTTAAACTAGATAAGTCATAAGATGTAACGAAATCTAGATTTTCTTTTGCTAAAGCTCTAATTGCGGTTGGAGCAGTGTAAAACTGAGTGACTTTATGTTTTTGAACAACATCCCAAAAACGTCCGAAATCTGGATAAGACGGAACACCTTCAAACATTACCGTTGTTGCACCATTTGCCAAAGGGCCATAAATGATATAAGAGTGTCCAGTAATCCAACCAATATCCGCGGTGCACCAATACACATCATCTTCTTGATATTGAAAAACATTTTTAAAGGTATATGCAGTGTAAACCATATACCCTCCTGTTGTATGCATCATACCTTTTGGCTTACCTGTTGATCCTGAAGTATATAGTATAAATAGAGGGTCTTCTGCATTCATAACTTCTGGCGGATAATCTCCGTAGGCCTTCTCTAATAATGGAGCTAACAATTCATCGCGGCCTTCAACCATATTTATAACAGAGTTGATGCGTTTAGCTACCAATACGGATTCCACATTAGGGCAATCTTCTAATGCGTCATCTACAATGCCTTTTAAATCAATCGTTTTTGCCCCACGATAAGACCCATCTGAGGTCAATACCATTTTTGCTCCACAATCATTAATTCTAGTTGCTAAAGCCGTTGCAGAAAAACCAGCAAAAACTACGGAATGAATAGCTCCAATACGTGCACAAGCCAAAAGCGATATAGCCAATTCTGGTATCATGGGAAGGTAAATAACTACCCTATCTCCTTTTTTTATACCCTTTTCACTTAGAACATTGGCCATTTTACAAACCTTTTCATGTAGCTGTTTGTAAGTTATGTGTTGTACCTCTTCTTCGGGATTATTTGGCTCGAATAATATGGCTGTTTTGTCTCCTCGAATATGAAGATGCCTATCGATACAATTTTCAGTAATATTCAGTTTTGCCCCTTCATACCACTTAATCTCTGGTTTAGAAAAATCCCAATCCAAAACGGAATTCCATTTTTTCCGCCAAACAAAATGCTCTTCTGCAATTTCTTCCCAAAAGGCTTCAGGATTACGAACGGATTTACGGTATACCTGAAAATATTCTTCTAAATGCTTAATATGATAGTTGCTCATGTAAATTTTATATGAATTTAAAAATAGCAAAAAAGAAGCTTTAAGACTTGTATCTTATTTTCAACTTTGCGTACAAAAACATTATTTTTTAATTGAATGTATTAAAGCATGTCATTGTATATGGATTTAATGCTCAAGGGCGTCTCCAACCCCACTAGGTATTCTAATATTTTCAACAATTTCTTGAACCTCTTTAGGTGGAGGTGGTGTAAATCGAGAAATAAGCATTGCTAAAAAGAAATTTACTATCATTCCAACGGTACCAAAGCCTTCAGGTGATATACCAAACCACCAATCATTTGAAGTACTTGTCTCTGGGTGGCCTATCCAACCCAACTTAAAACGAGCAATATAGTATGTTGTAATAGCCAATCCAGCAATCATACCTGTAATAGCGCCTTCTCTATTCATCCTCTTGCTAAAAATACCCATAACAATAGCTGGAAAAAATGAAGAAGCCGCCAAACCAAAAGCCAAGGCCACTACTGAAGCAACAAATCCTGGAGGATTAATACCAAAGTACCCGGCAACAAGAACAGCTAAAACAGCGGACAAACGAGCAATTAATAATTCTTTTTTATCCGAAATTTCAGGTGCAAATTGTTTTTTAATTAAATCATGAGATATTGAAGTTGAAATTACCAACAAAAGTCCGGCGGCAGTTGACAATGCTGCGGCTAATCCACCTGCAGCAACCAAAGCTATAATCCAGTTGGGTAAACCAGCAATTTCCGGATTTGCCAAAACTGTGATATCTCGATCCACATAGAGTTCATTTCTTGTTAGGCTAGAATTTGAAATCAAGCGTTGCCCTACTGGACCTCTTAATTCTGAAAACATAGGCTTTTTACCATTTATTGCTGAACCTGGTAGGTATTGAATTTTCCCATCTCCATTTTTATCCGTCCAAGCAATAAGTCCGGTTTCCTCCCATTTTGTAAACCAATCAGGTATTTCGTTATATGGAGTATCTTGAACGGTTTCCATGAGATTTGTACGAGCAAAAACCGCTATTGCTGGTGCAGTAGTATACAAAATGGCAATGAAGAAGAGTGCATAGCCTGCTGATTTTCGTGCATCACTTACTTTTGGCACTGTAAAGAATCGTATAATAACATGGGGAAGGCCTGCAGTGCCTAACATCAAAGCAGCTGTAATAAAAAATACATCAGTAGTAGATTTTGAGCCGTCTGTATAAGCCGTAAAACCCAATTCTTTCATTAAACCATCTAACTTGTCTAAAAGATAGACCCCATCTTCACCAGCAGAGCCCATACCAATTTGAGGAACAGGATTACCCGTAGCCATCAACGAGATAAAGATAGCTGGAACCATAAAAGCAAAAATGAGAACACAATATTGCGCTACTTGGGTATATGTTATCCCTTTCATTCCTCCTAAAAAAGCATAGAATAATACTACTGCCATTCCAATGAAAACACCTGTATTGACCTCAACGTCTAAAAACCTTGAAAAAACAACACCAACTCCTCGCATTTGACCAGCTACATAAGTAAAAGAAACAAATAAGGCAGCAATAACGGCAACTGTCCTTGCGACATTGGAGTAATATCTATCACCTATAAAATCGGGTACTGTAAATTTTCCAAATTTTCTTAAATACGGAGCAAGTAATAATGCCAGTAAAACGTAGCCACCGGTCCAACCCATTAAATATACCGAGCCATCGTAACCTGAAAAAGCAATAATACCAGCCATACCTAAAAAAGAAGCAGCAGACATCCAATCCGCGGCAGTTGCCAGTCCATTAGCTAAGGGAGAAACACCGCCACCAGCAACATAAAATTCCTTTGTTGAACTGGCTCTAGACCATATAGCAATACCAATGTAAAGGGCAAAAGTGAGGCCAACAATAATAAAGGTCCAAGTTTGAATTCCCATAGCTTATTCGTTTACATTGAATTTTTTATCCAACTTATTCATCAATTTTACATAAATGATAATAAGTAAAACAAAAACATATATGGAACCCTGTTGAGCAAACCAAAATCCAAGTTTAAAACCACCCAGTCGTATTGTATTTAATTCCTCTACTAAAAGAATACCAAAACCATACGATACAAAAAACCAAATCAATAATAGAATGGTTAGATATTTTAAGTTTTCTCGCCAGTATTTTTTTCGGTGTTCAGCGTTCATGAAGTATTAGTTATTTCATGAAATATATGAATTCCTTTAGACAATTGAACAAAAGCCTGTTTAGGCAAGCTCACAAAAATTTTATTTTTTTTTCAAATAATCAGAAACATTTTGACCTATTCGCTCTTGAATGTTGGCAATGTTTGCTTTGTTGAATTCTTCACCCATGATACTTTCATAGAGTTCAATGTAACGCTCGGAAACAGATATAATGTAATCGTCAGACATCTCTGGAACCGATTGACCTTCCAAGCCTTGAAAACCATTAGTTATTAACCACTGACGAACAAACTCTTTTGATAATTGCTTTTGTGCTTCTCCTCTAGATTGACGTTGTTCGTAACCTTCAGCATAAAAATATCGAGAAGAATCTGGAGTATGAATCTCGTCAATGAGAACAATTTGCCCGTCCGTAGTCTTACCAAATTCATACTTTGTATCAACCAATATTAAACCACGCTTAACAGCTAATTCTGTACCTCTTTGAAACAATGCCTTGGTATATTTTTCTAAAATTTCGTAATCTTCTTTAGATACAATTCTTCTTTTGAGTATATCTTCTTTTGATATATCTTCATCATGCTCTCCTTTTTCGGCTTTGGTTGCAGGGGTAATAATAGGATTAGGGAATTTGTCATTCTCTTTCATCCCTTCAGGCATAGGCACCCCGCATATCATTCTTTTACCAGATTTATATTCTCTAGCAGCATGACCCGACATATAACCTCGTATCACCATTTCAACTTTAAATGGTTCGCAAGCTATACCAATCGCTACATTTGGGTCGGGGTTGGCCAGTAACCAGTTAGGAACAATATCTTCGGTTGCCTTCATCATTTTTGAAGCAATCTGATTTAATATTTGACCCTTATATGGTATTCCCTTTGGCATAACAACATCAAAAGCTGAAAGACGATCAGTAGCAATCATTACCAGAATATCTTTCTCTAGAGTATAGACTTCTCGAACTTTTCCTTTATAAATGGATTTTTGGCCTACAAATTGAAAATTTGTATCCATTATGGTATTTGACATGCTAAATTAATTTTGGTGCTCAATATTTTTATAAGCGTCAATGACTTTCTTGACGAGCTTATGACGAATTACATCTTTGTCATCTAAATAAATAATGCTAATACCTTCAGTATTTTTTAAAATAAGAAGTGCTTCTTTCAACCCTGAAATAACTCTTCGAGGCAAGTCTATTTGACCAGGGTCACCTGTCAATAGAAATTTTGCATTCTTACCCATACGTGTCAAAAACATTTTCATTTGAGCGTGAGTAGTATTCTGAGCTTCGTCTAAAATAACAAAGGCGTTATCTAAAGTTCTACCCCTCATAAATGCCATTGGAGCAATTTGTATAGTACCATCTTCAATATATTTTTCCAATTTTTCTGGAGCAATCATATCGCGCAGTGCGTCATACAAAGGCTGCATGTATGGGTCTAATTTTTCTTTTAAATCACCAGGCAAGAAACCAAGATTTTCGCCAGCCTCTACTGCTGGTCTAGTTAAAATAATACGTCGAACCTGCTTTTCTTTTAAAGCTTTTACTGCTAGGGCTACGCCCGTATAGGTTTTACCTGTTCCCGCAGGTCCAATGGCAAAAACCATATCATCTTTTTTACTTGCGTCTACCATACGACGCTGGTTAGCAGTTTGGGCCTTTATTAATCTACCACTTACACCATGTACCAGCACTTCGCCACTTGACTTTGAAGATTTTTCTTGTTCACCATTGCTAGTTAAAACACGTTCAATAGAATTTTCATCTAATTTATTATATTTAGCAAAGTGAGCTGTAAGCATATCAAATCGCTTGTCAAACTCCTCTAACAATTCTTCGTCACCATAAACTTTAATTTTACTTCCTCTCGCTACAATCTTTAGTTTTGGAAAATATTTTTTAAGGAGTTCTATGTTCTCATTTTGTTGCCCAAAAAAATCTCTTGGGCTAATCTCAGTAAGTTCTAATATCAGTTCGTTCAAAGAAAAATTACGATTTATTTGTTAGTGAATTTTTTTTGGAAAAACTTCTTCTTCCTTTTGTTTAATTTTACAAACAAACTTAATTAAAAAAGGCTTTTAAGAAGCAAAAACATATCAACAGTAAACCAATGGCAATTATAACACTCACAACAGATTTTGGCTATAAGGACCATTATGTTGCTGCCATAAAAGGCGCTATCTTAAAAGAAGTGCCTAATGCTAATGTTGTTGATATTTCGCATGCAGTTTCTCCTCTAGACATTCAAGAGTGTGCTTATATCCTTAAAAATACGTACCATTATTACCCTGAGGGTACCATTCACATTATAGGAATGGATTCTGAAGTATCGCCAGAAAATGAACATATAGCAGTTTTTATGAACGGGCATTACTTTATAGGAGCGAATAATGGTATCATATCTTTAATTGCTAAAAACACAAAACCTCAAGAACTCGTTGAAATAAGTCTACCGAATACTGAAAAAAACTCATTTCCAATTCTAGAAGTATTTATTAAAGTTGCTTGTCATATTGTAAGAGGTGGTAAACTTGGAGTGGTAAGTAAGCCATTTAATCGACTTAAAGAAATTAAGGAATTAGAACCGCGTATTACAAATGATGGTAAAACAATTATAGGGAACGTTATTTACACCGATAATTATGGTAATGTGGTTACCAATATTACAAAAACCTTATTTGAAGCTTACCGAAATGGTCGGGCATTTGAGATAATCGCTCGTCGCCAAAAAATTAATTCAATTCATCATAGTTACAATGGTATTATAAAATATGAATTGCCTGAAAATCAAAGATTAGGACCAAGTGATTTACTTGCGTTGTTTAATTCATCTGGGAATATTGAACTTGCTATTTATAAAAGTGATTTGAAATCGGTAGGTGGGGCTTCAACCCTTTTAGGTCTTAATCATCTAGACATGATAACCGTAAATTTTTTATAAATGTTGGTGAGAATCGTCAAATTAAGTTTTAAGAAGGAAAATATTTCTAGTTTTGAAAAAGTATTTGAAGAGGCTAAAACTCAAATTAGAGAGTTTGATGGATGTAATTTATTAGAATTATATCAAGACAAAAATAATCCCAATATCTTTTTCACCTATAGCTATTGGAATAATGAAAATGATTTAGAAAATTATAGAAATTCTGATTTTTTTAAATCTGTTTGGTCAAAAACCAAAGTAATGTTTGATGCAAAACCTGAAGCTTGGAGTGTTTCAAAAAAAGCCATTTTGAGCTAATATTATATGATTGCAATATTCAAAAAAGAAATAAAATCATTTTTCACCTCAGCAATAGGATATCTAATAATAGCCTTATTCCTTTTACTTACAGGTCTTTTTTTGTGGGTATTCAAAGGAAGTTTCAATATTTTTGATTATGGATTCTCCGATTTAAGTAATTTTTTTCTACTTGCTCCTTGGGTATTTCTTTTTCTTATTCCCGCGATTACAATGAAAAGTTTTTCAGAAGAGAAAAAGCTGGGCACTTTAGAATTATTAATTATAAAACCTATTAGTACTTTAGAACTGGTTTTTGGTAAATTTTTGGGAGCATTTGCATTAAGTTTAGTCGCTATTATTCCAACCACTATCTATGTCATTTCAATTCATAATTTAGGATTAACGGAAGGTAATTATGACGTTGGAGTAGTTATTGGTTCTTATTTTGGGTTACTTTTTTTAATAGCAACCTATACCAGCATTGGTGTTTTTTCTTCTTCTATTACTGACAATCAAATACTTTCATTTATTCTAGCCATAGTACTTTGTTTCTTGGTTTATTTCGGATTTGAATCATTAGCCTCATTAAGTACTAACGGGAATACACAACAATTTATAAAATCATTTGGAGCAAAAACCCATTTTGATAGCATTGCACAAGGTATTATTGACACCCGTGACATAGTTTACTTTGTAGCTTTAACTTTTTTCTTCTGCTACCTGACTTGTAATAATCTTAATACAAGTAGTAAATGATAAAAAAACATACGTTAACTGTTTTAAAAGGCATAGGTGCACTTTTGATTATTAATATCTTAAGCACTTATTTGTACACAAGAATTGATTTAACTGAAGATCAGCGTTATACATTATCAGAAGCAACTATCGAAACTGTAAAAAAGCTCAATTCTCCAGTAATAATTGATATTCTTTTAGATGGAAACTTACCTTCAGAATTCACTAAACTTAAGACCGAAACAGATTTATTATTAAAGCAGTTCAAATTTTTTAACAAAGAAATTCAATTTGATTTTGTTAGTCCTTTAGATGAAATAAAAGACAAACAGCAGGCAATAAATGAATTGCAACAGCTTGGACTTACACCGGCTAATGTCTCTATTGAAGAGGATGGAAAAGTTTCTAATGAGCTCGTTTTTCCATGGGCTATGATTAATTATAATAATACGACCATTAAAGTACCTCTTTTAAAAAATAAACTCGGTGCAACCACTGATGACAGAATTAATAATTCGGTTCAGCAATTAGAATATGCCTTTGCAGATGCCTTTACCAAATTGTCTTTGAAAGAAAAAAAGCGAATTGCTGTCATTAAAGGGAATGGTCAGTTAGATGATATTTACGTGGCTGATTATTTAACTTCTATTAGAGAATATTATAATATTGGTGCTATAACATTAGACTCTGTAGATAATAATCCTCAAAAAGTATTAGATCAACTTTCCAATTTTGATTTAGCTTTAATTGCCAAACCGACAGAAGCTTTTAGTGATGAAGAAAAATACGTATTAGACCAATATATTATTAAGGGTGGAAAATCTATTTGGCTGATAGACCAAGTTGTAATGGAATTGGACAGTCTTTTTAATGAAAATGGAGCCAATATGGCCTTGAGAAGAGATTTAAATCTTGATGATTTCTTTTTTAAATATGGTATTAGAATTAATCCAGTATTAATTAATGATTTATATAACACACCCATAGTTTTAGCAACAGGAGAAGCTAATGAATCTCAATACAATCCATTGCCCTGGGTCTATCACCCTATGGTATTCTCAAAGAATAATCACCCTATAAACACCAATATTGAAGCTTCTAGATTTCAATTTGCCAACGCTATTGATACCATAGCTAATAAAAATACAAAAACTGTATTGTTAAGCTCATCACCATTATCAAAGGCTGATGGCATTCCTAAACAAATCAGTTTATCAATTTTAAATGCTCAACCTAATAAAGAATCTTATTTACAAAAAGGAAACCTACCTCTGGTGGTTTTAATAGAAGGTGAATTCACTTCTGCATTTACCAATAGACTAAAACCAATTACGATTGATAAGCCAGTTGAACGTGGTGACCTAAACCAAATGCTAGTTATTGCAGATGGAGATATGATTAAAAATCAAATTAAAAATGGTCGACCGCTTACTTTGGGATATGATAAGTGGACAAACAACACCTATGGTAATAAAGAGTTCCTGATTAATAGTATTAATTATCTTCTTGACGATAATGGACTTATAAACATTCGAAATAAAAAAGTTGCTATTCCTCTTCTAGATATTGAAAAAATAAGCTCTCAAAAATCAATGTGGCAATTGATAAACATTGGTGTTCCCGTTATTATTACCTTACTATTTGGGGTCGTATTCAATTATCTTAGAAGAAAGAAATATACTAGCTAGGTGTTGATAAATTAGTTTTCTAAGCAAGTAGTTTTAAAATATCTTTGTTTTTAACCACAATAGCCCATTTAAAAGTTCTTGTGGTTTTAAAAATGTAAATTGACAGCATGAAATTTATTGTATCAAGCACTTATTTATTAAAACAATTACAAGTTTTAGGTGGAGTAATTAATAGTAGCAACACCTTACCCATTTTAGATAATTTTCTATTTGACTTGAATAAAAACAAATTGACTGTTTCTGCTTCCGACCTTGAAACAACAATGAGTTCGGTTTTAGAGGTTGACTCAGATTCTGAAGGGGCCATCGCTGTGCCTGCAAGACTTCTTTTAGATACTTTAAAGACCTTTCCAGAGCAGCCATTAACTTTTATAATCGAAGATAATAATACTATTGAAATTAGTTCTAATCACGGGAAATATGCTTTAGCTTATGCTGATGGCGCCGAATTTCCTAAGGCAGTTGAATTATCAAACCCTAGTGCCACAACATTGATGGGGGACATTTTAGCAACTGCGATTAACAAAACAATTTTTGCTGCTGGTAATGATGATTTAAGACCTGTTATGAGCGGTGTTTTTTTTCAGTTTTCAACTGAGAATTTAACCTTTGTGGCTACGGATGCGCATAAATTGGTAAAATATCAAAGACATGATGTTCAAGCTTCTGAGGTTGCAGAATTCATAATGCCTAAGAAACCTTTAAATCTTTTAAAAGGTATTTTGTCAGGTTCTGAATCGGAAGTTAAAATCGAATATAACGAGAGTAATGCGAAATTCAGTTTTGACGACACGGAGCTTATTTGTCGGTTAATTGATGGTAAATACCCTAACTATGAGGCTGTTATACCAAAAGAAAATCCAAATCAACTTTCGATATCTCGAAATCAATTTTTGAGTTCAGTTCGCAGAGTTAGTATATTTTCCAATAAAACAACACATCAAATTCGTCTTAAAATTGCTGGAGCGGAATTAAATATTTCTGCCGAAGACGTTGATTATAGCAATAAAGCAGAAGAACGCCTTTCATGTGCCTATCAAGGTGATGATATGCAAATAGGTTTCAATTCAAGATTTTTGGTTGAAATGCTAAATAATCTTACTTCTGATGAAGTTTCTTTAGAAATGAGTTTACCTAACAGAGCAGGAATCTTAACACCTATTGATGGATTAGATGAAGGAGAACACGTAACAATGTTAGTAATGCCCGTAATGCTAAATAGTTGAATAATCAACTTCAAATACTTAAAAAAGGTTGCATTAATTAATGCAACCTTTTTTATTAGATAAATTTAATAGTTAAAAAGTATGATGGATTCTCTCCATTTGCAGCTTTTACAGCATTAACTATAGGGACTACAAAACCTATAATTCCAACAGCAATTAAAGTTAATATTCCAAGTCCCAATAATAATATAGCCGGAATACTTAAAACTATATATAGTAACATACTCAATTGAAAATTGATAATAGACCTACCATGCACATCCATACCCTCAACAGTATTTTTAGAGGTAAGCCAAATTATTAAAGGCACTAAAAACCCTCCAAAACCAGTAACATAGTGCAATAATTGGCTTAAATGCGTTAACGACAGGAGACTATTGTCTTTTCTTAAAACTTGTTGATTTAATACTTCCATTTTTTGATTGATTTAATGATGTACTTATTTGTAGCATTTTTATTATAAATGTTACAAAGAATGGGTAATTCGTATTTTTGCAGTATGACATATAATGATAATATTATAGCCTTGGCCAGTGCTTCTGGTACAGGCGCTATAGCCGTAATACGTATTTCTGGAATAAACGCCATTGAAATAGTCGCTAAGCAATTTAAGTCTGTCAGAAATAAGAATTTAACAAAACAAAAGACTCATACTATCCATCTAGGACACATTATTGATGAAAATAAAATTATAGATAAGGTTTTAGTTTCAATCTTTAAAGCGCCTAATTCGTACACTGGCGAAAATGTGGCTGAAATATCATGTCATGGCTCACCATATATTCAACAACAAATTATTCAATTATTTTTAAGAAACGGTTGCAAAGCTGCTCAAGCTGGCGAATTTACCTTAAGGGCTTTTTTAAATGGTAAAATGGATTTAAGTCAAGCTGAAGCTGTTGCCGATTTGATCGCTAGTGATAGTGAGGCTTCACATCAAATAGCAATGCAACAAATGCGTGGTGGTTTTAGTAATGAAATTTCTAACCTTAGGCAGGAACTCTTAAATTTCGCATCATTAATTGAATTAGAACTAGATTTTTCTCAAGAAGATGTTGAGTTTGCTGACCGCACTCAATTCAATGAACTCCTAAGTAAAATAACAGAACTTTTAAAAAAGTTAATTGACTCGTTTGCTCTAGGTAATGTTATCAAAAATGGGATACCTGTAGCAATTATCGGTGAACCAAATGTCGGCAAATCTACGCTCCTTAATACCTTATTAAATGAGGAACGAGCTATTGTAAGTGATATACCAGGTACTACTCGTGATACTGTGGAAGATCAAATTACCATTGGAGGAATAAATTTTAGATTTATTGACACCGCAGGAATTAGAGACACAAATGACAAAATTGAACAAATAGGCATTACAAAAGCGTTTGAAAAAGTTGAGCAAGCTCGACTTGTTATTTATCTTTTTGAAGCAAAAAAAGATAAGCACCAAGCGATTGAAAAAATACAAAAAGATTTTCCTGACAAAAAAATACTTCTGATTGCAAATAAGATTGATGAAATTGATAAAAAGAGACAAGCTAAACTCCAAAGTAGGTTTAAACCTATTCAACTGGTTTCTGCTAAAACAGGGATTGGAATTAACAATTTAAAAGAAGAATTACTCAAGCTTTCAAATACAGGTGAGCTTGGTAAGGATGATACTATTGTGACCAATAGTCGTCATTATGACGCCTTGTTTAAAGCATTGGAAGCTATTCAAAAAGTAAAAGATGGCATTGAAGTAGAATTATCTAGTGATTTAATGACTATTGACATTCGCGAGGCTTTATATCATTTAGGTGAGATTACAGGAAGTGTTACTACAGACGATCTTTTAGGAAATATATTTTCTAATTTCTGTATCGGCAAATAATTTATTTACAAAAAAAGCATATCGTATCTTTATGGCTACAAAACTTAATCATGTTCAGTTTTTTTTCAAAAAAAGAATACTTAGTTGATTATCTAGAGGGGTTCATTGACATCCATAACCATATTTTGCCTGGAATAGATGATGGTGCGAAAACTGCAGAAGAATCTATTGATTTGATTAAGGGCTTTGGAGAATTCGGTGTAAAAGATTTTATCTGCACCCCTCATATTATGCATAATTACTATGAAAATACCCCTAAAACGATAAAGAAATCTTACAAAAAATTAAAGAAGGTCTTAAAGGAGGAAAAATATGATGTAAAATTGACTTATGCTGCGGAACATATGATTGATGATAATTTTGAACATATTTTAGTAAAAGATAAAATTTTACCTTTAAATTCAAATCATCTGCTCATTGAAATGTCTTATCTACAACCAAGTATTAATTTTGATGTATCTATTCAAAAGATTCAAAGCAAGCAATTTTTCCCTGTTTTTGCTCATCCAGAACGCTATCAATATTTAAATTGCGATTACGAAAAATATGAGTACTATAAGTCTAAAGGACTAAAGTTTCAAATGAATCTTTTATCTCTAAGTAATTACTATGGAAAAGAAATCAATAAAACTGCATTAAAATTACTCAATGATGGTTTGTATGATTTTATCGGCAGTGATGTACATAATTCTAGACATTTATCTAGTATCAGAAAAATAAAAATAAGTAAACAAACCGCAAGTCAGCTGCTAACAATAATTGATAATAATAAACTATTTTTATAGGCTTATTTACCCAATTGCCACCATTTTTTCTGTTTAACTCCGTAGCCGTAACCGTATTTACCACCATAGCCTAAATCAGAATTTTTAACCGCATTAACTACAAAGGCTAAATTTGGAAATTTACCTTCTTTCATTAACTGAATAGGAACTTCTAATATTCTTTTTTCGGTATATCCGGCTTTTGTAACATATATTACTTGTGAAACATAATTACTGATTAAAAGAGTATCACTAACGGCAATAACTGGCGCTGAATCAACTACTATATAATCATATTTGTCAGAAACTTCATCCAACAAATCCTTAAACCTGTCTTTCATCAATAATTCTGTAGGGTTTGGCGGAATCTTTCCTGAATAAATAACATCAATTTTTTCTTCACCTACATCAATATTTTGAATTATCTGTTTGCTAGAAAATTTTTCATCAAATAAATAGTCTGTTAAACCAACATTAGTATGCCTTGGTTTAGAATCTGTCTCTTTTGCCAATGATGAATTATAGAATTTATAAATCTTTGGGTTTCTAATATCAGCTCCAATTAAAAGAACTTTCTTTTTCGTAGTAGCAAGTATTTTTACAAGATTGGATGATACAAATGTTTTACCCTCACCCGGTATACTTGAGGTTACTAAAACTATATTAGCATGTGTTGAACTATTCTTAGTTCTTAATAAATAATCTAAATTGGTTCTCAAAATTCTAAAAGACTCCGCTAAAATTGAACGGTCATTACTTTCAACCATTTTAGCTTCCTTTCTTTCTAATTTAGGGAGCTCTGCTAAAACAGGGATGTTCTTCACTATATCTTCAACTCCAGTTTTACTGTGTACCTTATTATCCATTAAACTTGAAACGTAAACACCAGCAAAAGGCACAATAAAGCCTAAAAGGATTGAAGCTAAAAGTATAATTGGTTTATTTGGTGAAACAGGGTCAAAAGAATCGCTATATGCAAAGTCTATAACTTTTGATTTTGGTGTAGATGATGCAAAAGTTATTTGAGATTCTTCTCTTTTTTGTAAAAGATATAAATATAGAGATTCTGTTGTTTGCTGCTTTCTTGTAATATCTCTAAGGGCTCTTTCATTTTTTGGAGCGGAATAAATTTTTGAATTTAGTCTTGAGAGTTGAGAACTCAAATTATTAACCTGCAAATTTAAAGTATTGGTCATACTATTTAAACTTGATTGTAAACTTCGTTTTAAACCATTAAGCTCTTGATCCAAGTTGACAATTATTGGGTTCTTTTCATTTGAACTTTTCAATAATCTTTCTCTTTGGGAAACCAATTGATTCCATTTAGCTGTTGTTGCCGCGATTGAGGCGTCTGCTAAGCCTATATTGGATGGTAAAACCTCATAACCATCTTGAGACTCAACATAGTCTTTCATACTTGCCGCAATACTATATTGCGTTGAGACCTGCTGAAGCTCCTGCTGGTTCTCAGCACCAACTGTTAGATTTAAACTTGCCTGTGAAGCAATATCCGTTAAACCTCTATCAGTCTTAAAATCTTGTGCACTCTGGTCTACATTGGAAAGGTTTGAGTATATTTCAGCAATTCTATCTTCAATAAAACTTGAAGTTTTATCGGCAACATTTTTCTTGTCTTCGATAGCATTGTCATTATAGTTATTGATTAATGCATTTAAAATATCTCTACCTCTATCTGGTACTGGGTCTTTTAATGATAGATTCACAATGTTTGAAAATTCCTTAGACTGTTCAATTGCTGTGTTCTTTTTATAAAATTCTGCTATTTTAGAAAGCGGAATAACTTCAATTTTATACTTTTTACCACTTAACCTACTGACATCAGCCTGTTTAGGAAGAACGACAATGTCCCCCAATAGAGTTTTAATTTTATTACCAAACGAATAAGTTTTAAATTCATTTTTTTCACCATCCCTATCCTCTTTGAACTCAAATTTATTACTAGAAGTAACATTAATAAAATAATTTGCTTTTGAGTTATTGATTATAGAGTCTGCTTTAATAAAATTTAATTCAAATGGTATGTCTTCGTATAAATCAGAATCTTTAATATTGCCTAGTTCAAAGAACTTTACATTAAGCCCCAATTGATAAGCTACTTCAATAAAACTTGTTCTAGAATTTAAAATTTCTAATTCATCCTCAACCTTATTACCTCCGCCTGATAAAAAATTTAAATCTTTAAAAAGCGATAATTCCGGATTAGAACCATTCTCCTCAAGTATTTGAATTTTAGCGGCATTAGCAAACTGAGGTATGGCATACCGAAGATATACTAATCCACCAGCCACAAAAATAACAATGGATAGTAAAAACCACTTCCAATGCTTTGTATAGCTAGCGACAATCTTACTTATATCAATACTATTGCTAGTTAATCCGATGTTTGAATCCATAAAATTATTCTCGAATTTAGTTTCGTGTTAAAATCAAAACTGTAGAGGTAATTAGAATTGAGGCAATCGAAACAGCTATTGTTGCCCTATTATCTAAACTAGAAGAAGTAATAGCAGATTTATTAGGTTCAACAATTACTACATCATTTTGAGTCAAATAGTACACTGGCGACTGTACCGCTTTTTTTGAAGTCAAATCAATACGATGATAAATTTTTGTTCCATTAAAATCTCTAATCACCAGAACATTCTTTCTTAGACCTTTCAAAGTAATATCATTTGCAAGACCTAAAGCTTCCATAATAGTTATTTCTTCCCCATTAATTTGATAAGTACCTGGTCTATTTACCTCACCTAAAATAGTCACTTGAAAATTCTGTAATCTTATATTGATGATTGGGTTCTTTAAATAATCAGTAAGTTTTTCTCTTAAACTAATTCGCAATTCTTCCGGTGAAAGTCCTGCAATTTTAATTTTTCCTATGACAGGAAAGTCAATTTCGCCGCTTTGATCCACCAAATAATCTACTTGCTGTATAGTACCTCCGAGTTTCGTTACTTCTGATTGTGAAGGCGCTCTAAAAAGATTGAATGGAGCACTAGCTTCAGGGTTTAACGTAGAAATGTGAATGCTAACGACATCATCAATTTTAAATTTAGGAGCAAAATTGTCTTCATTCACGATTGTTTCAAAATTACTAACATCTTGAAAATAAACAACTTCTGATTTAGAAGCGCATGAATTTAAAACAATTAAAAATGAAGAAATTAAAATAAAATTAATGCAATTGACAAGTTTTTTGATGTTCATCGTAATGGTATATTTCTTACAAAAATAGTATATAAAGTAAACTCTTTTAAAATACATTTAAAATTATCATTCCTAATTGGTCTGTAGCTTGATAATTTTTTCTTTTTTGCCTTTGTCCAAGTATCTATTATACTCCCGTTTCCATTTACCTAACCCAAAATCTTCTATTAAGTCAAAAATCGGTTCAGAATCATTATCATCGAACAACACGTTTAAACAAATGTGCTCTACTTTTTGTTGTATTTTGTCTTTTGACAACTTCTTGTACTCATTTTCTAATTTCAAAAATTCTTCAGCTTTACTATATTTTTTTAAAGACTTGTAATTTTCAAAGATATTCTCTTCAATAAAATCATTTTTAAAACTACCTTCATTTAAAATGTTACCCTCAGGACCTTCTATAAGATTAATAATTTGAATTAAAAGCTCTGAATCTATCTTCGTTCCAATTGAAGTTGAAAAAGTACCTTTCTTAAATTCATCCTGATTAACTGTGAGAAAAAGAATAGTACTAACAACATCTTTCAAATTAGTAAATACTTCCTCCTTATAAATAAATTTCAAGTTAATTGGTCTATTTAAACTTAATTGACCTTTAATGTAATTTACTTCTGAGTTTTTGGTATCATAAACCTTATTAAGTCTCAAAGAAATAAAATCAGTTTTTGAACTTTTTTCATTTAAACTTTCAAGATATAGTTCAGCGAGTCTCTTGCTAACCTCAAGTGTTGTTGTTGGTTTAAAAGCTTTATTTGAAGAACAGAATACAAATTTTTCGACCTTAAATTCTTTAGCTAAATCTGCAATTAGTTTTGTAGAGGTAAGGTTTTGTTGTATCGTCTTATTTTGATTTTCGTCTAAAAACTCCAGAAATGTGTTACCTGCAGTATGAATTACAATCGAAGGTTTAAAATCGTCAAATAAATTTTTCATCAATTTTTTATCCTTGATATCTAAGAGTTTTGGGATAATTTCTAACGAAGAAGAATTACTTAAAAATCCTGATATATGATTCAAACTAGATTCTGAATTGTCAATTAAAACAACTCTTGCATTAATATTGAGTCTGTATAGCCTTTTTGCAAACTCACTACCAATAGAACCTCCGGCTCCTGTTATAAATATTGTTTTGTTCTCTAGTCTTGCTAAATCACTTTGATTGAATAAATTATTTTGAATTTGATTTGGAAAAATAGTCTCATAGTTTAACTCTGCAATTTCGAATTCATCCAAATCGTTAATAGATTTTATTGGAATTCCTAAAGAATAAATTTCATTTAGTGTTTCAAAATAACTATCTGAGTTAGAGTTTCGATTAAGCATAAATAATTCAGCGATTTGTTTTTCCTCTACGTAATCCGATAGCTGTTTTAAATTTTTATCACCATTAACACTTGTAAATATTTTAAGAAGGTTTCTGTTTTGGTCCTCAAACTTTCCTGAGACATTTGCCAAAAAATTATTATCATATTCTTGGTCCGTTATTAAAACAACTTTTATTTGAGGTCTGAACTTAGAAGAAATACGTCTTTTAATGTTTTTATATAAAAACCTTGATGCCACTAATGCTGAAAAACTTAAAACACTATGGACTATGATGATTGAAAGCGGCACCATCAAATCATTCTCTAAAACCAATTTTCCATTAATAACAACCAGAACTATTGTTAAAATATTAGCTAAACATATAGCGTTAAAAATACTATAGACTTCTCTTATCCGGTCGTATTTAACTATTCCCTTATATATTCCAATAAACAAAAAAATCATTGATGTAATTGCCACTACAATAGGCAACTGTACTAGCATTGTATGGCTACTAATATCTGGAAGAATAAAAGAACATAAAGCATAGGACAAAACAAAAGACATTGCCGTAAGCAAAACGTCTATAAAAAAAACTAAACCTATGGGGAACAACCTTTCATGAAATACTTTCATTCGTTGTGATTTATTTAATTTGAAAACAAAAATAGGACAATTGCATTGCTTAAAATGTCTTTTAAAAGTCTTTTCGTTAAAGAAGTAAAAAAATCGGACGTTTGAATATTTTTTATCAAAAAGATTGCGTTTTTGTTGGTTAATTTTTAATTCTCTGGACATATATTTTTTAAATTTATACTAGCTTTTCTTTCATGACGTTTTAAAAGAGCTAAATACTAACTACCTATGTCCAATAAAACGATATTGAATGCTATCGAAAGAAAATCCATTTTATTTATTGGAGACTTTCTCATTATTGGTTTTTCTTTACGTAATTTCATTTTAAGAGCAATTGATTATCAAGATGATGAAACTTTAACAACAAAGGTTTTGATTTTTATTATCGGTTTAGTTGCTTATTTTACAATAGCTTATGTTCTGGACTTATATAATTTAGAAAAAGCACCCAAAACCCTAACGTTAACTGCAATTCGTGTTTTTTCTATTGCCTTCATTTTTACAATAGCCGAATTCATTATCACAACCATTATTTTTGATTTTGCATATTGGAGAATACATCTTGCTGTTTTTACAATATTTTGTCCTATTCAATTGGTTTTATGGAGGCTATTATTTAATTACATTTTTAAATTCGTTCCAATAACCAAAAGGGTACTATATCTCTATGATAATACTACAGAAGATTCGCTCAACAAGAATATAGGTTTGATTAATGGTGATGACGAAAAAGAAACACATCACAAAGTAGTCTCCACCTATCTAAATAATGAAATCTCTGAAGCTGAGAGTGATTTAAATGATTTAAAAAAAGATGTAGATACTTGGATTATCAATACTAGAAATTACAATCATTTTAGCCCAAAGATGGAGCGAAAAATGGTTAATTCAATTTTAGAGCGTAAAGACATCATTACTTACACATCCTTCTATGAAAGTATTTATGAGGCCTTACCAATTGATTCGCACAACGATAGTATATATGAAATACTCCAATTAAAAAATAATAAAATTAGATACGTTCAAAGTATCACCAGTTTCTGCTTCAATTTTATTTTAGCCTTTTTTACAGGAATAGCCTTTTTCAGTGTGGTACCCTTTGTCTATATAATGAATATTTTCTTTAATCGAGGGCCACTATTTTATGCACAATTAAGAGTCGGTAAATATGGTAAGGAATATAAAGTTTATAAGTTTAGATCAATGGTTGTTAATGCCGAAAGCAAAGGTGCTCAAATGGCAACTAAAAATGATGCAAGAATTACCAAGTTTGGAAAAATATTAAGAAAATTCAGGATTGATGAACTACCTCAAATATTATCGGTTATTGAGGGTAATATGGTTTTCATAGGGCCAAGACCCGAGAGAAAGGTTTTTGTTGATAAACTTAATGAAGTTACACCTTTTTACAATGTTCGTCATTTAGTTAAACCAGGCATAACGGGTTGGGCTCAAGTCAAATATAAATACGGAGAAAACATGGAAGATTCAATCCGTAAACTTGAGTATGATTTATACTACATCAAAAACAAATCTGTTGTGTTAGACTTAAGAATCATTTTTAAAACCGTTACTACCATACTTTTCTCTAGAGGTGTTTAAAATACCTTTGATTTCAAGTTTTTTTATCATTTATTTCAATATGATTATTGATATTTGACAAAAATTTTTTAATGAAAATTTTAATTACTGGAGCGGCTGGTTTTATCGGGTTTAATCTCTGTAAAAGTTTAATGAATTTAAAATCCTATGAGCTTATAGGTATCGACAATATCAATGATTATTATGATAGCGAACTAAAATATGACAGATTAATTGAACTAGGTATAGCACCTAAAAAGGCTTCTTCTTTTAATACATTAAGTAGTAGTTCGCTTAACAATAAATTCAAATTTGTACGAGTTTCTCTTGAAGACAAGACTTCTTTGGTCAAAATATTTAAAGATTTTCAGTTTGATATTGTTTGTAATTTAGGAGCTCAAGCAGGGGTTCGATATAGCATTACAAATCCAGATACTTATGTGAATAGTAATATTATCGGCTTTTTAAATATCCTAGAATGTTGTAAGGATTTTAAAGTTAAACATTTAATTTATGCTAGTAGTTCAAGTATCTATGGGCTTAATAAAGAAATCCCATTTTCAACTAGCTCAACCACTGACAAACCTATAAGCCTATATGCTGCTTCAAAAAAAAGCAATGAATTAATGGCTCATACTTATAGTTATTTATTTAAATTAAAAACAACAGGGCTTAGATTTTTTACAGTCTATGGGCCATGGGGAAGACCTGACATGGCTATGTTTTTGTTTGTTGATGCCATTATAAAGGGTAAGCCAATTAAAGTATTCAATAATGGTGATATGGAAAGAGATTTTACTTACATTGATGATATTGTGGAAGGCATAAAATTAGTTATTGATAAAAAAACAAAAAACTCTCTATATAAAATATATAACATTGGAAGAGGAAAATCGATTAAACTGAATCATTTTATTGAAGTTATAGAGAAAAGACTTGGGAAAAAAGCAAATAAACAACTTCTAGAATTACAGCCTGGAGATGTTTTAAAAACATGGGCTGATACCTCAAGTTTTAGAAAAGATTATGGTTTTGAAGCGAAAACAGGTGTTGAAAGCGGGGTGACGTCATTTATTGAATGGTATAAAAAGTATTACAAGCAAGAATAATACTTATCTCGTTACAACATTTATTATTTAATTAGGTTAAGATTAAAAACATTAATATAATATATGAATATTTCAAGATTAGGACTCTCTAAAGAATTTAAAATATTAGTGACAGGTGGGGCTGGTTTTATTGGGTCTAACCTTTGTGAAGCACTATTAAATAATGGTAATACTGTCGTTTGCCTAGATAATCTAGCAACCGGCAAGGAAAATAACATCTCCCATTTAAAATCAAGTGAAAATTTTACATTTATTAATGGTGATATAAGAAACATTGAAGATTGTCACAAAGCCTGTAAAGGCATTGACTACGTGCTTCATCAAGCAGCGCTAGGTTCCGTTCCGAGGTCAATAAAAGATCCAATTACTAGTAATGATGTAAATGTTTCGGGTTTTTTAAATATGTTGATAGCATCGAGGGATGCCAAAGTAAAAAGATTTATGTATGCTGCTAGTTCTTCAACATATGGTGATTCAAAAGGTTTACCAAAAGTTGAAGAAGTAATTGGTAAACCATTATCTCCTTATGCTATAACCAAATATGTAAATGAGTTGTACGCATCAATTTTTAATGATACTTATGGACTAGAAACTATAGGGTTAAGATATTTTAATGTTTTTGGTAGAAAACAAGACCCTAATGGTGCTTATGCAGCGGTAATTCCAAAATTTGTTATTCAATTAGTAAAGCATCAATCACCTAAAATCAATGGTGATGGAACGTTTTCAAGAGATTTTACTTACATAGATAATGTAATTGAAGCCAATGTTAGATCGATAATTGCTGACTCAAGCGCATCAAACACTGTATATAATGTTGCCTTTGGAGAACGTACATCATTGAATGAATTAGTTGATATGCTAAAAAAACTCTTATCTAAATTTGATGAAACTATTAATGATGTTTCTATAATTTATGGTCCTGAACGACAAGGAGATGTCCCCCATTCTTTAGCTTCTATTGAAAAAGCAAAAAAAGGGATAGGTTATGCACCCCAGTTTAGTGTTTCAGCCGGTTTAAAAGAAGCTGTAAATTGGTATTGGACTAATCTAAATTGATAGAAAATGAAAATTGTTGTTATTGGTAGCGGTTATGTTGGTTTAGTCAGTGGTACTTGTTTTGCTGAAATGGGCAATTCAGTAACATGTGTTGACATTGATTCTGAAAAAATTGAAAATTTAAAAAAGGGAATACTTCCAATTTTTGAACCAGGATTAGAAACTATGGTTAAAAGAAATCTAAAAACTCAAAACCTGTGTTTTTCAACAAGTATCGAAAATGTTTTAGATAATAGTGACTTTGCTTTTATAGCTGTCGGTACTCCAATGGGGGAAGATGGCTCTGCGGATTTAAAGTATGTTTTAGAAGTAGCTCAGACTATCGGCACTAATATGAACAGTCCATTAACAGTAGTAAATAAATCAACGGTGCCCGTAGGTACTGCTGATTTAGTCAAACAAACTATTGAAAAGCAATTAAAAAAACGGAAACTTGATATCGCATTTAGCGTTGCATCAAACCCAGAATTCTTAAAAGAAGGAGATGCCATAAATGACTTTATGAAACCAGATAGGGTCGTGGTTGGCACAGATGATGAGTTGGTGTCAAAAAAAATGAAAAATTTATACGCTCCATTTTTTAGAAGTACATCAGATAGATTCATAGCAATGGATGTGAGATCAGCAGAAATGACAAAATATGTGGCCAATGCAATGCTTGCTACCAAAATTTCATTCATTAATGAAATTTCAAATATTTGTGAGTTGGTAGGTGCAGATGTCAATAAAGTGAGAATTGGTATTGGATCTGATAAAAGAATAGGGTATAGTTTTATTTATCCCGGCAGCGGTTACGGAGGTTCATGTTTTCCGAAAGATGTCAAAGCATTAACAAAAACAGCTGAAGCTAATGGATATACTCCTAAATTAATTCATGCTGTGGAAGCAGTAAATAATGAACAAAAACTAGTCATTGTCCATAAGATAATTAATCGATTTGGTGAAAACTTAAGTGGATTGGAGTTTGCTATATGGGGTTTATCGTTTAAACCAGGAACTGACGATATGAGGGAAGCCCCTTCCATTTATATCATTAATGAATTAACTAAAAAAGGAGCCAAAGTTAGGGCTTATGATCCCAAAGCCATAAATGAAGCAAAAGAATTTTATCTAAAGGACAATAAAAACGTCACATATTACGATTCTAAATATAGCCCATTAAAAAATTGCGATGCTCTAGTTTTACTAACTGAATGGAAAGAATTTAGAGCACCTGATTTTAATGAGATAAAAAAAGAACTCAATAATGCTATTATCTTTGATGGTAGAAACCAATATAATGAAGAATACCTTGCAGAATTAGGGTTTGAATACTATCAAATTGGTAAAAAATTTACAAAAAACTAAACTTCTTACATGAAAAACATAAAGATTTCAATTATAGGATTAGGCTATGTAGGCTTACCGTTGGCAAGGTTATTCGCCACTAAATATCCTGTTATAGGTTTTGATATTAATACCAAACGTGTTGAAGAATTACAGAAAGGTCATGACGACACCTTGGAGGTGGAAGATGAAATCTTAAAAGAAGTTTTAAAAACAGATGATAGTTCAGTTAATGGACTATTTTGTACATCAGACAAAAAACATTTATCGACATGTAATTTTCATATAGTAACAGTACCAACGCCAGTTGATAAAACTAACAGGCCCATTCTTACTCCATTATATAAAGCAAGTGAAACTGTTGGAAGTATACTGAAAAAAGGTGATATAGTGATATATGAATCTACCGTATATCCTGGAGTTACCGAAGAAGAATGCGTACCAGTACTAGAAAAAATTAGCGGCCTTAAATTTAATCAGGATTTTTATGTTGGGTATTCCCCGGAAAGAATTAATCCGGGTGATAAAAAACATACTGTTGAAAAAATATTAAAAGTAACTTCAGGATCAACACCTACCATTGGAAAAGAGGTAGATGATTTATACAATTCTGTTATAGAAGCTGGTACATATTTGGCAACAAATATTAAGGTTGCAGAAGCCGCAAAGGTTATTGAAAATTCCCAAAGGGATATAAATATTGCTTTTGTCAATGAGTTGGCCAAAATATTTAATTTAATGGATATTGATACTCATGCGGTCTTAGAAGCAGCAGGCACTAAATGGAACTTTCTGCCATTTAAGCCAGGTCTGGTTGGTGGTCATTGTATTGGAGTTGACCCTTATTATCTAGCTCAAAAAGCTCAAGAATATGGATACCATCCAGAAATAATTTTAGCCGGTAGAAGATTAAATGACGGTATGGGTAAGTATGTAGCATCTGAAGTTGTAAAATTGATGGTTTTAAATGACATCAAAGTAAAGCAAAGTAATATTCTCGCACTTGGTATAACTTTCAAAGAAAACTGCCCTGATGTAAGAAATACAAAAGCAGTAGATGTTATCAACAACCTAAAAAGCTATGGTACCAATGTTGATGTTTATGATCCTTGGGCTACTTCAGATGAAGTTAAGTACGAATATGGACTTGATTTAATAAAAGATATTTCTGGTAAAAAGTATGACGGAATTGTTTTACTTGTATCACATAAACAATTCTTAGATTTAAATATGAGTGATTTTCAAAAACCTAACAGTATAATTTATGATGTAAAAGGTATTCTTGAAAATGCTGACCAAAGACTATAACTTGACTATAATAAAAGATTATTATGGTAAAGTAAATCCTAAATTAGATGTGGTACTATTATAAAACTTGGCATCAAGTTCAAAATCAGGATACAAGCCGTTTTTACTTCTCGAGTTGATTAAATCTGAAATGTTTTCAAAATTACAACTCTCAAATATCGTATTCCTATTTGGCCTATTGATTTGGAATAAAACCTCCAAATTTTCAAAACTACAATTGGTAAAAGTGTTGTCAAAGGCCTCAGTGTAAATAACATCCCAAAAATAAAAGGCAACACCATATTCCATACCTTTAAAAGTGCAATTTATAAATTCATTATGGTGACCTGCATTACTTGCTCCGTCGCCATCACCATCTATCCAATCTTCAAATTTAACTCCTCCAGCAGCTTTCTCTACAGTAACATTTTTAAATGTGTTATGATGAGCTCCATTAGCAACACTTATACAACCTACATGTTCATCTCGTCCAATGACAATTGAATCTTCAACTAGGTTTTCCGTCACATCATCAAAGCTAAGTTCAATTCTTGTGTTTACGACTGTACAATTTCTTACAATATTGTTATTCGCCCCATCTTTCAAACAAATCCCATGGGCTATATGATGCATACCCTCCGCCCTTTCAACATAAATATTATCTAAAATTGCATGACTACTATTTGAAGAAATTAAATAATAGTAGTCTGTGGCGTTAATACCATTGTCAGAATATACTTTATTATTGTAGTGTTCGGTGTATTCGCTGCCATTTTCAACAATGACTCCGCGCATTCCACAATTTATTGCCAAACAATCCCTAACTACATTATAATCACCGTCATCAATTGTCAACCCTTGTCCAGTCATATTAAACCCGGAATTACCATCTTTATCGCTATTTTCAATATAAAAGTCACCAGCATCTGTGGTGATAATATTTTTAAAAACACAATACTCTCCCCCCCTATTTACAATATTACTCTTGTAATATTGTACTTGTAAATTTTCTAAATGAATGTAATCTTTATCAAACATTCTGATGGCACTTCCAAGACCAATGTCATTAGTGCGGTTTCCGATAAATGTTGGTAAAATATTTGTATCAAAAGAATCATTATTTTGTTTATAGTCCTCATAAGACACCGTAGCGGCTCCATTACTAATCACATCTAACGGAAACTGAAAATAACCGATAAAGAAAATTCCTCCTTCACTATTACCAGAATTGGTTACTAATAAATCTACATTGCCATAATTACCGGCTTTTATAAATATGGTATCCTTGGCTTTTGCAGTTCTAAAAGCATGTTCTACACTCCAAGGTTCTTGCTCTGTTTTACCACTGTTTGAAGACTGCCCATCAACACTTACGTAAAATACGTTTTCGCTATAAATAAAATTTTCGATTGGCTCTGATTCATCGTCATTTGTTGAAGTATCATCTGCGGGCAGTTCTTCCTCTTCAGTTTCATCAGAATTATCGTCAATCTCTTCCTCAGAATTTTGTTCTTCCAATACATCTTCAATCAAGGAGTCATTTAATTCTTGTAGGGTTTGATAGAAATCACTCTCAGAGGCGCAAGAAAGACATACATTTAAAAGTATCAATAAAAGAAAAAAGGCTTTAAATCTATATTTGAAGGAAATAGGTAATATTTTCATTTTGACAAAGACGTCTCCAAGTGTTCTAAACTTATATTCATTTCAAAAATCGTCAAAAGGCATATTTTAAACGTTAAAATCACTATTTTTTCGATGAAATACACTAAAAACAATTTTAGTAAGCTTATACCAACTTTGAAAAGACACCTTGTACTTTTTGATAGACTTCATCAAACTCAGGTAAATTTAAGAGTCTTGACCCAAGAATGAATACAAAAATTCCAATTATAATTTGCAAGATAAATGTTATTAAATCAGACAATTTAAAATACAAAATTGAAAACATGATTAATGATGTTACTATGGAAAGGAATAATATTGGTAAAATATCCATAAACTGTTCCTTCCAAGAATATCCGATCAATTTTCTAGTATAAAAACTATTGATGAAAAATTCAATAAATGCAAAAAACACCAAACCATAAATCATAAATAATATACCCAATTTAATTGAAAGAATAATGATTGGAACTAGGATTAGTTTTTTTATTACCTCTAGGCGTAGATTTAGATTGGAATGCCCTTTAACCAATAATAAATTTAGGTGCAATATTTGTAAAGGATAAAGCAATCCAGCTATACATAATAATTGAAAATATAATATTGATGTTTCCCATTTTTCTCCAATAAGCAAAAATACCATAGGCTTAGCCATTGCAATTAAACCCAGAAGGATTGGAAAATTTATATAAACTGCAAATCTTATAAATTTTTGAAAAGCTATTTTTAATCTTTCTTCATCGTCCTTTATTGTAGAAAGAATTGGAAAACTAATTCGTTGTATTGCTGCTGTAATATTACTACTTACCGGTGTTTTGAATTGTTCAGCTCTAGTATAAAAGCCTAAACTAGCAGTTGAAAAATACTTTCCGATAACAATGTAAAATATATTATGATAAATAGTATTAATCATATTGGCTAAAAGTAATTTATAGCCAAAATCAAATAGTTCTTTGAAACTGTTATATGAAAACAACCATTTTGGGCGCCAATCATTGGTAATCCAATAGACAATACAAACTATTGCAGGCCTTACAACAGCCAATGCAACTAAACTCCAAACTCCATATCCAGCATAAGCCATTATTAATGCGCAAATTCCAGAAATAGCGGCGGCAGTTACTGATACTATTGCTTGTAACTTAAATTTTAAAAATTTGGTATATTGAGTTTTGTGAATTAATGAAAGTGCGTTGATAATTAATACAGCTCCTGCAAGTTGTAAAATTTCTTTTAGAATCGGAGTTTCAAAAAATGAAGCAATTATTTCAGCTGTAAAATATAAAAGAATATAAAGCCCAAAAGCAGTAATTAAATTTATAAAAAAAACTGTATTGTAATCCTTAACGCTAACTGTTGTTTTTCTAATTAAGGCACTTCCAAAACCGGCTTCAACGATAATATTTGCAATAGCAAGAAAAACAGTTAGATAACCTATTATGCCAATCTCTTCCGGTGAGAGTATCCTCGCCAAAACAATTCCTACAATGAAAAGAAATCCTTGACTTACAAGACCATCTAGAATAGTCCAATTAAAGCTAGAAATTGCTTTGTTTTTTAATGACATAACATTAAATGTGTTAAAAACCACAAAAAACGTGAATTCGTTTATTTTAACGATTGTTTTTTTTATTTATTTCTTAATTTTAAATCCCTTTGAGAATTTCCTACAAATAAGTTACGGTAAAGCAGTTCCCCCATTTTATAAAATAAACTGGTTAATCTGTTCGTATGACAAAGTTAATTGGCAAGACAAATACTACTTTTTCTTTCCATTCTATAGTGATGATGTTACTATGGCTATTTACTTTTCATCATTCTTTGGTCGCTCAAGACAAATCACAAGATGGAGATTGGAGTGATATCATTCCTTTAGAGGTAATACCCGTTGCGGTGTCTAATTTACCTGATGGTAAATTGATTGTATGGTCCGCGAAATTCAGAGAAACTTTCAATCTCAATCAAGACGGGATGACTTTTACTGAAATCTATGATCCGTTTATAGGAAAGATAGGTGCTGGTGAAGGTGAAATCTTAACTAACTTAAATCATGACATGTTTTGTCCAGGCATCAACAACTTGCCTGATGGACGTATTTTATCTGCTGGGGGCACA
>NZ_JAVRHW010000019.1:0-380 GCF_031846365.1 Croceitalea sp. P059 | reverse complement strand
GGTATGTTGTAAATCAGCAGACCAAGGTGAAGTGCCATTTGTGTTGTCATCAATGGCATAAGATGCATATCCAAATCCGTAAGTTGAAGATTGCGAAGCAGTTCCATTCAATGCTAAGTTTTCAGTAGAAGTACAGCTTCCGTTACCAGGTAGGTTCACTATAAAAGTTATGGTATCTGATTTTACACATCCTTGTCCAAAATCGACAGTATATGTAATGGAATAGGTACCTTCTCCAATACTTGGGTCAAAAGAACCATCAGAAGAATCTCCGCTCCAACTACCACCAGCAGGAAGCGCATTGAAGAATTGGATTCCTGATGCTGTATTTAAGTCACCAATTGGTGTTATCGTTGCCTCAAATGAATCACAAGGGTCAG
>NZ_JAVRHW010000018.1:0-417 GCF_031846365.1 Croceitalea sp. P059 | reverse complement strand
TAATTATTTCAGTACATCCTAAAACTTCAATTTCTTGTGCATGTAATATTCTGTTACCTCCATTCTCAGGAAAATGAATACGCACATAACGAGCCATTTCATCAATTTTAATAACTGCTTCAGTATTTACGTTTCCGCCATAAAAAGTTGCAGTGTACGAAGGATTTTTGATCATCTCCATAATATCACCGTTTTCAGGTATTGGTGTTATAGAGGTTAGAACATAAAAATCTCTAAGTCTTTCTTCAACCGCTTGACTTACGTTTGTTCGGTTGTAAATGTGAATATCTTCAACATAACTAACAGTTTCAAGATCAACTTCCCACCAAGGTGAGCTATCTATATTTGAAGTATGCTGAAAATTATCTGAGTTATTAAAAACCCCGTCATTTGCTTTGCTAGCAATATCTGAACCAC
>NZ_JAVRHW010000017.1:0-474 GCF_031846365.1 Croceitalea sp. P059 | reverse complement strand
TGGGTCTAGGTAATCTGGTGTACCATCATCATCACTATCATCATTCGTTGGGTCGCCATCTCCATCTGCATCCTCATCTGGAGTATCTATTCCATCTCCATCATCATCCAAATCACGATAATTAACATCCTCCGTACCATCGGTATCTGGTAAATCGTTCTGTGGGTCATCAATCTCATCATTTACATCAAAACCATCAGCTACATCTGAGCCCTCATAACCGTCATCCAATCCATCGCCATCTGTATCAACTCCTGTAAAGTCTTGGTCTGGAATACCATCGTTATTAAAGTCATTACCCTCATTGTTATCTGGTACCAAATCATCATCCGAATCGTAGTCTAAATAGTCAGGTTTACCATTAGAATCAGTATTTACTGGAGTAATACCGGCATCGCCGTCACCTTCATAAGCATCATCCAATCCATCATTATCACTGTCAATACCACTTGGACCTACATAACCATCTGTGGG
>NZ_JAVRHW010000016.1:0-571 GCF_031846365.1 Croceitalea sp. P059 | reverse complement strand
GAGCAGCATTAATGACAATATCTAAACTATCTTCGCTACTACAACCATTGCCATCAATAAAAGAATATGTTACGGTATAAGTCCCAGGTTCTTGATTTGTATCAAAAGTACCATTTGCGAGCGCATCACCTCCCCAATTTCCTCCACTTGGACTAGCTTGAAGGCTCTTAATTCCGTCATTTTCTTCAAATGGTCCAACAGCGACAATCGTTGCTTGTGGTGCTCCTGCACAAGGATCAATACTACCTCCTTGGCACCCTATAATTTGAATCTCAGCCATATGTAATGTTTGATTCGTTCCACTGAGTTGAATTCTTACATATCTGCCAGTATTTGAGAAATTGAAATTTTCTTGTAAACCTGCATTGCCGCTAAAGAATTGGTTTTCAACATTATTGTCGTCAATTAAGTCTTGTAACGATTGGTTTTCATCAAATGGCGTTGCTGAAATGAAGACATAAAAATTATTCAAACGCTGTTGCAGTTTGTCTGTTCTATTGTAGATTATTATTTCTTCTATAGTACTTAAATTCCCTAAATCTACTTGCCACCATGGTTGTGATTCTTCATT
>NZ_JAVRHW010000015.1:0-800 GCF_031846365.1 Croceitalea sp. P059 | reverse complement strand
CCTACGGGAGGTGTTTGGAGCGGTGATTCAACTGATGGAACATTTGACCCTGCAATAGGTGAAGGAACCTATTCCATTACCTATACCGTTGATTTCGGAAATGATTGTATTAAAGAAGATACTATTGAACTTATTATTAGTGATACTGTAGACCCTTGTCTAGGTGCTGAAGATGTCACCATTGACCCTGCCGGACCATTTGCAACCGATGCTGGTATACAATCTCTTACTGCGCTGCCAATAGGTGGTGTATGGAGCGGTGATACTACTAATGGTGATTTTGACCCTTCAGCTGGAGAAGGAACCTATAACGTAACTTATACCGTGGATTTTGGAAATGGTTGTACTAAAGATGAAACCATTTCAATTATTGTTGAAGCGGCTTCAACTGGTGGAGGTACCTGCACCACAACAACAAACCTTGCATTAACTGGAACAGCTTCTCAATCTTCAACTTACGGGTTTGGTGAAGCTTCTTATGCCATTGATGGAAATACCAATGGAACTTCGCCTTGGAGTGCGGATCTGCAACATACCGTAAGTGGAGAAAACGAATCTTGGTGGCAAGTAGATTTAGGTGAAGAAAATGTTATCGAAGAAATTGTAATTTATAATAGAACGGATAAACTACAAGCCAGACTTAATAACTTCTATGTGCTTATTTCTGAAAATCCTTTTGATGAAAATGCTTCGCTTCAAAACCTTTTAGATGACAATGCGATAACAAATCAATTCTTTGCTGGTAATGCAGCTCTTCAAGAGAACATACCTATTACAGCTAACGGAAGATATGTAAGAAT
>NZ_JAVRHW010000014.1:0-921 GCF_031846365.1 Croceitalea sp. P059 | reverse complement strand
CCAATTATCAAGTACAAACGGAACACTACATATGGCTGAAGTAATGGTAATGGGGTGTGATAATCAAGTTCAACCTCTTTTGAGCGATTTAGATAATTTAATGAATGGTATTTCAACATCGGATAAAGCCAGACTTTCGGAACAAGATGTGATGATGTATCCTATCCCTTCTGAAGGGTTAATTAATCTTTATTTAGGCAATTTTATGAACAAAAAAATTGCCATAGAAATCTTTAATTCTAATGGTCAGAAAGTATTTAAAAAGGACTACAAGAGCAGTCATTACGCTATAGAAGAGTTACAGTTGCAAAGTTTATCAGAAGGTGTTTATCAAATGTCAATAACTTCTGACCAATTCTTTGATGTTAAACCATTTATGCTTCTAAATAAGAAGTAAATTTGCGGCGATTATTCAATTCTCTTTTGTAAGAGAATACAGGCAATATTGAGTCTCGGAAAGCATATTCAGGTGTTGTTTGCCGATCAATTTGTCTTAATATCGAAAAACTAAATCGCTGGGTAACAAACCTAGTATTTTTGTTATTTAAAGCCCCTTTAATGAAAAATCTTAGAACACATTCTGTTTTAGGGATAACGTTAGCGTTATTTTTTAGTTTATCTACTGCCCTAAATGCTCAAGACAAATCACAAGATGGAGATTGGAGTGATATCATTCCATTAGAGGTAATACCCGTTGCGGTGTCTAATTTACCTGATGGTAAATTGATTGTATGGTCCGCTAAATTCAGAGAAACTTTCAATCTCAATCAAGACGGGATGACTTTTACTGAAATCTATGACCCGTTTATAGGAAAGATAGGTGCTGGTGAAGGTGAAATCTTAACTAACTTAAATCATGACATGTTTTGTCCAGGCATCAACAACTTGCCTGATGGACGTATTTTATCTGCGGGGGGCACT
>NZ_JAVRHW010000013.1:0-1405 GCF_031846365.1 Croceitalea sp. P059 | reverse complement strand
CGATATCATATTTACAGCTACCATGTCAACTGTAAACAATACAGGGGCTGACATCGTGGTCGATATCAATGACCTGGGTACAGGTACTGCTATTGCTGGTACAGATTATACCACACTACCTGCTAACGCTACTATTACTATACCTAATGGTAGTAACTCTGGTACTATCAATATCCCAACTACTGTTGATGCCTTAATAGAAGATGATGAAACTGTTAACGGACAGATAGCTAACCTCACTGGGGCTCCTGCTGGTGTAACTATTGGTACAGCTAACGCTACTGGAACCATTTTAGATGATGATGGAAATAGTCCGACGGAAGGTATTGCTGTTGCTGACTTTACTGTTAATGAAGCTGCAGGTACTGCCACTTTCATTATAAGTTATACTGGTAATACGGTTCAAAACAGTTTTACTGTTGACTTTGCTGTTACCGATGATTCTGCCATCAATCCTGATGACTATGATGTAGCTACTGCAGGTACTACAGTTACATTCCCTGCTAATACTGCAAGTGGCGATACTCAGTCTGTAACTATAAACATAGTAGATGATGCTATTATTGAAGATGCTGAGAGTATGAACATCGCGCTAAGCTTTACAACTCCAGTTCCTGGGGTTAACATGCTTGACGCAGATGGAGTAGGTACTATTACTGATAATGATGGTAACAGCCCTACTGAAGGTATTGCCGTTGCTGACTTTACAGTAAATGAAGGTGTTGGTACCGTTGATTTTGTAATCTCTTATACAGGTAATACTGTTCAAAACAGTTTTACTGTCGACTTTGCGATAACTGATGGAACCGCTCTTAGTATTGGACCAGACCTTGATTATTCCGTAGTTAGCGCTGTTGGTACTGTAACATTCCCAGCAAATACTACAAGCGGTGATACACAAAACGTAACCGTTACCATTATTGATGATGCCATTATTGAAAGTGACGAAACCATTGATATCAATTTATCTTTCGCTATAACTAGTCCTGGAGTTAATATGCTTGACCCTATCGGATTAGGTACCATTAATGATAATGATGGTAACAGCCCTACTGAAGGTATTGCTGTTAGCGACTTTACTGTGAACGAAGATGCTGGTACTGCTGAATTTGTAATTTCGTATACAGGGAATACAATGGTGAATGCGGTGACTGTTAATTATAACATAGCCGACGGTACAGCATTAAGCGTTGGACCAAATATTGATTACTCGGTGGTTAGTGCTGTTGGCGCTGTAACATTCCCAGCAAATACTGCAAGTGGTGACACCCAAAACATAACCGTAACTATCAATGATGATGTACTTGTAGAAGATGCTGAAACAATTGATATCAATCTTTCATTTGCTTCATCGGTTTCCGGTGTAAATCTATTAGATGCTGTTGGATTAGGTACCATTACTGAC
>NZ_JAVRHW010000012.1:0-1558 GCF_031846365.1 Croceitalea sp. P059 | reverse complement strand
AGCAGTTTTAAAACTAGCCTTTATGATTCTAATACTGGGCTTTGGACTGCTGCTGATGAAATGAATGTGCGGCGGGCATATCAAGGCAATGTTACACTACAAAATGGTAATGTATTTACTTGGGGGGGCTCATGGAGTGAAGTACCGCCTTACCCAACCAGTAGCGATAAAGTTGCTGAGATTTGGGATATTACCAATGATACTTGGACAGATTTAACAGGTTTAACAGGAGATATTTTATGGAACGCTAATGATGCTGCTCAAGAGGTTCCAGCAGAGGGGGTTTACCGTTTAGATAATCATCTTTGGCTTTGGGTGGCTTCTAATGGAGGATTGTTTCATGCAGGTCCAAGTGAAAACATGCATTGGGTTGATTTGACTGGAGCTGGTAGTGTATCTGCTGCTTATTCTAGAGGTGGTGACACCTATTCCATGAAAGGGACTACTGTTATGTTTGATATTGATAAAATTTTAAAAGTTGGTGGTTCTCGAAGCTATGGTAATTTTACTCCTGCTAAAGAAAATGCCTTTGTAATCGATATTAATGTGCCATTTAACACCGCACCAAACGTTCAGCAAACTCCTGATATGGAGTTTGAAAGAACCATGCATAATAGTACCGTACTTCCTAATGGGCAAGTATTGGTTACTGGAGGTTTAGACCATGCCGAAGTATTCTCAGATAATGGCGCACAATTATATGCTGAGCTTTTTACACCTAATGGCGCTGGTACCAACGGAACTTGGGAAACACTTTCTTACATGGCTACTCCTCGTACCTACCATAGTGTCGCTATTTTATTAACCGATGGAACTGTCTTTTCTGGTGGTGGTGGATTAAGTGAAATAGCCTTTAACCACTTTAATGGGGAGATTTTTTATCCTCCGTACCTTTTTGAAACAGATGGTTCATTCAAAGAAAGACCATACATCAATGCACCAGCTACTTCCAATTATAGTACCAACATGAACGTTTCAGGTAGCAATGGTATTGATGAAATGGCTTTAGTACGATTTTCTGCAGCAACACATAGTACCAATAACGAACAAAGAAGAATCCCGGTTACTTATACCGAGGATACACCTGGTAACTATACGGTTGCTATTCCTGATGAAAATCTATTACCACCAGGATATTACATGCTTTTTGCAATGGATAATGGAGTTCCTTCTTTAGCCGAAACCATCCAAATTGCACAACCAGTATTTACTGGTGCTAATCCTTGCGATGGTGGGGTGAATATTATTCCTGAAGTTACCGTTAATGGAACTGTAAATACAGGAGATGACTTTTACCTTTTAACAGGCGGCGAAAATATTACCATAGCAGCAAATGGGGCCACCATAACTAACATCACTAGACCAGATGGGTCTGTCGCCAATGCAGCTACAATAGCTGTAACAGGACTAGATGAAAACTCTGAAGGATGGTATACCCTAAAAACAGCAGCAGGATGCTTTACCAGAGTTAAACTTGTTATCAATACACCAGATACTCCTTTCTGCGCTACAACATCTAATCTTGCACTAAATAAACCAGCAAAACAGTCAAGTACAA
>NZ_JAVRHW010000011.1:0-3566 GCF_031846365.1 Croceitalea sp. P059 | reverse complement strand
TATTATATCAATATCAACGGTTTGGATACATCCAGCACCATTATCAGTGGTATAAGTAACATTGTAAGTACCCACCCCAAGCGCTGAAGGGTCGAAAGTACCATCAGCAGAGTCACCACCCCAAGTACCTCCAGCCGGAGTAGCTACAAGATTTTGAACTCCGTCAGCAGTTGTAAATGGTCCAGCAGGGTCTAAGGTAGTCACAGGTTCTCCTAAGCATGGATTCGAAAGTTCACAACCAAATACCTGCACTTCAGACATATGCAATACACCATTGGCTGCATTAGTAAGTTGAATTCTTACATATTGAGCTTCCGCGATATAAGGTATGGTTACATCAACACCAACTCCTCCATTATAAAATTGACTAGTAACGTTTGGATCAATCAACAAGTCATTTAAAGTTGAACCTCCTGGGAATGGTAACGATGAGGTTAGAATATAAAAATTACTAAGTCTTGTATATAAATCAGGTCTATCTCTATTGAATATTCTTAACTCTTCTAAATTGGCTACAATTCCTAAATCAACTTGCCACCAAGGTTGATTTTGTTCACCAGCTCCAGTTCCTGTATGTTGAATTGGTCCGTTTATTTGTGAAGTATTTCCATCAATTGCGAAAGAAGCGGCATAAGTCACCTCATCATTATTGAAAGTACTAGACTGACTAGCTGTTCCAACTAATGCAAGGTTCTGCGTTGCAGAACACTTACTTACCTTGATATCAAAGTCTTTTTGTTGGGTACAACCTGCATTCGTTACAGTATAAGTAACCGTGTAAGTTCCGAGCCCTAAGGCAGAGGGATCTATTTGATTGCCATTAATTACTGCAGCCCCACTCCAAGTTCCACCTGCAGGAGTCGCTTCTAAATTTTGCACTCCATCAGTATCTAAATATAAGGCTGGAGAGGTCAGTACCGCTTCTGGGTCACAGACCACTTCACAACCAAATACTTGAACTTCCGCCATGTGAATAATTCTGGCGGGTTGGTCAGCAACCACTCCACGGTCAAGCTGAATCCGCACATAACGCCCTTGAGCACCAATTGGAATCGTTTCCACATCACCAGCTGCACCATAAAATTTGGTTTGAAAAATTGTATTGTCGTTTATTAAATCATCTAAAATAACCCCTGGGACAAATGGCGTTTCAGATACAAAAACATAAAAGAAATTTAAGCGGTCTTTGTTTTCTTGTGTTGTAGTGCCACCATTACGGTTATGAATAACCACATCATCAATATCTGCCAAAGCTCCTAAATCAACTTGCCACCATTGTTCTTCGTTATTAAGTGCGGTATCAGTATGTTGTAAATCAGCAGTAACACCAAACGGATCATTACCAACAAGATTACCGTCTACTGCTAAACCAGCAACACCTTCATTATATGTGGTAGACTGCTCCGCAGTTTTATTTAAGGCCAAGTTGGTACTCGTTGGATTACATGTAGTTACTTGAATTTGTTTTTGTACAGTTTGTGAACACCCATCCGTATCGTCGTAAGTATATGCAACTGTGTAAGTGCCGGGACCTAAAGTACTTGGGCTAAACAAACCGCTAGTTGCAGCATCTCCACCAAATGAACTATTTGTTCCAATGTCACCAGTTAGTGTAACATCAGCATCAGTTTCTAAATAAGTATTATTTCCAGAAATGGTGGCTGTTTGACAAGCATTGGCGCAACCAAAAACGCGTAATTCACTAATATGTAAGGTGCGATTACCCCCATTTGGTGGTAAATGTAACCGCACATAACGCCCCGCAGTTGTAAAATCGAATTCTGCGAAAAGACCAGGGTTGCCAGCATATTGATAATGATCAAAATCGCCATTGTTTGCTGCTGTTACCAATTCTGCATGAGTAGCATCCTCATCAAAAGGAAGTCTTGAAACAAAAATGGAGAAATCCGCAAGTCTTTCATAGATGAAATCTCTATTATCTGGATCTGCACGATTGTATACTTCAAAAGATTGAATGGTTGCCATGGTTCCTAAATCCACCTCAAGCCAATGCTCTTCATTACTTGTAATGGTGTGTTGCAAATCGGCAGATTCTAAATAGTCTACTCTATTACCGTTAAGTACGTCATCAAAAGCTAAATAAGCCGCACCTTGCTCTCTTGTTGTTGATTGCTTGGCAGTCTTATTGAGTGCTAAATTTTCTACACCAATACATAAACCGAGGTTAATTACTGAAGATTCACTCTGAATACAGCCATCAGTATCTGTGTAAACATAAGTTGCTGAATACGTACCTGTTGCTTGATTGGTATCAAATTCGCCGGCGGTATTAACATCACCATACCATATACCTGTACCTCCAGTTGGTGCACTAACAGGTGTAATTTGTTCAATTCCTGTATTTTGAACGAACTCATAGTCTTGCATTACTAAATCAGTAGTACAAGTAAACGCACAACCGTTTACCTCAACTTCCGCCATATGCAAAATATCCGGAAGAGAAAGTTGAATACGTAAATAACGTCCTTGTTGAGCTATAGCAATGACTGCAGAAACATCAACTGCACCCGAAAAGAATGTTTCAGTCACTGTAGTATTGGCGGTATCTGCTGCATCGTCTCTTATATCTTGTAAGGTGTCGTCCTTATTAAAAGGAGTCATTGAGGTGAAGACATAAAAATTCGCTAATCTATCTAAAACTGCTTGAGATTGCTCTGCAACATCAGTTCTATTAAAAACTTCTATATTATCAATATCTGCAACTGCTCCAAGGTCAACTTGCCACCAAGGAATGGTTCCATCTATATTTTTTTCAGCCGGATCTGTATGTTGTAAATCTGGCGGATCTCCATTATCGTAAAAATCAGCATTTTCACCAGTGCGATTGCCGTCGTTAGCCAAATCAGGTGTACCACTTAAATAGGGTGTAGACTGCTCAGAAAATTGATTTAAGGCTACATTTGTTAAAGTAGCACAACTGGCAACAACGATATCAACACTTGCACTTTGAGTACAGTTATCACCATCAGTAACGGTGTAAGTAGCAGAGTAGGTTCCAGCTTGAACATTCGTGTCAAAATTACCGGAAGCATCGACATCACCAGACCACGTTCCACCAGCAATATCTGCGGTTAATTGTTCTATGCCGGTATTTTTTACAAAAGGCCCTGTATTGCCAAAAACTACTGGATTAGCACAAACGATTTCACAACCATATACCTCAAATTCTCTACCATGCATGATTCTATTACTGCCATTTTCAGGAAAATGAATACGCACATAACGAGCTTCATCCATAATATCGATATCTTGGATGTCGTCTATTTGACCACCAAAAAATGTAACGTTGATATTAGAATCTTTAATAAGATTTATAACTGGTTCAGTTTCGCTGATAGGTACTGTTGAAGTCAAGACATAAAAATCTCTGAATCTTTGTGGTTGATTGTCAGCTCGGTTATAAATTCTTACGCTTTCTACATAACTTACAGTTTCTAAATCAACCTCCCACCAAGGAGATAAGTCACTAACTGCTGTGTGATTTATATTGTTTACGTCATTAAATACCCCATCATTGGCATTATCCGCCTGTTGAAATTCGTTAT
>NZ_JAVRHW010000010.1:0-3605 GCF_031846365.1 Croceitalea sp. P059 | reverse complement strand
CAGGACAATGATTACCAACCATGGTGGCAAATAGATTTAGGGAATTTAAGTACTATAGAAGAAATAATAATTTACAATAGAACAGACAAACTGCAACAGCGTTTGAATAATTTTTATGTCTTCGTTTCAGCCACGCCATTTGATGAAAACCAATCGTTACAAGACTTAATTGACGACAATAATGTTGAAAACCAATTCTTTAGCGGCAATGCCGGCTTACAAGAAACTATAAGCATGAATATCGTTGGCAGGTATATTAGACTGCAGTTAGATGGAAATGGACCTTTGCATATTGCTGAATTTCAGGTTATTGGATGCGGTAGTACCAGTTCAGCGTTTTTATACAATATTGACGCTCAGATAAGCAGATTAAATTCTTTCGATTTTATTGTTTTTCCGGTTCCCAGCAAACAAGTATTTAACCTTATTTTACCAGAATCTTTTGAAAGAAAAGGCGCTCTTTTTGTTACTGATATAAATGGTAAGGTTGTATTAAAAAAGAATATAGAATCTGTATATCGAGAAAACCTGCAGTTTGAACTAAAAAATATCTCAAATGGAGTTTATAATGTAATTTTAAAACAAAAAGAATTTAGCTGGAGAAAACAAATAATATTGCGAAAATAGACTCCCCCTAGCAATCTTATTTTAAACCAGTTTAACCAATCAATTTTAGTGTGACAAAACCAATCAACCTTAGGTTTAAGGTATTGCGATTTATTGCAATTACCTTGGGGATTTTATCAATTTCATTTGTTCCATTTTTCTTTGCGCCAGGATTGGAAAATCCGGAACCAATTGGAACGTTTTTAAATCAACAATTTCCTGCAGACCCGCCATCATCGAGCCCTTATCGAGTTGCTTTCCCAAACATTACGTTTAATACGCCAACAACTTTTAGTTACCTTCCTGTTGTAGATAAATTTATGGTCGGTCAACGAGAAGGAAGTCTTCATTGGTTTGATAATAATGAAACAACTACTCAAAAGAACCTACTTATTAATTTGAGTGATGAAGTAGGAGAAGTTTGGGATGGTGGTTTATTAGGTGCTGCAGTTCATCCAGAGTTTGGGTTAAATAATAACAACTACATTTATATTTGGTTTACAACCGAAGATAGTCTTGGGAGAGAATACCCTGATTTTCCTGGAAATTATAACTGTTTTTCTGAAGATTACTGGGGTAATTTTTTAAAGTTAGTTCGTTTTGAAATTAATGTAAATGATATTTCCATTGTACCAAACTCTAGGCTTGATATGATGGTTTTAAGAATGTACGGTACTACTCACAGAGGTGGGGGTATGGTTTTTGGAAATGACGGCTTTCTTTATTTAACAACCGGGGACCAAACAGGAGCATCAAAAGCCCAGGAAATAACTTCTAATTTAGATGGCGGTGTTTTAAGGTTAGATGTAGATCAAGACGCTACAAAAAGTCATCCTCCAACTAGATTGATGCCAGATGATGCAGGAGAAATAGATGAGGTCTCTGGTGTTGGTTATTGGATTCCAAATGATAATCCATTTGTCAGCGCAACAGGTGATAATTTTGAAGAATATTATACCGTCGGTCATAGAAACCCATTTAGATTAACAAAAGATCAATTAACTGGTGAGCTTTTTATTGGAGAAGTGGGTAGAAGTACACACGAAGAAATTAATGTAGTAGTCAAAGGTGAGAATTACGGATGGCCTGTTTTTGAAGGATATGCAGATGGCTTAAATTGTGTTCCAATGTACGATGATATGACTCAAAAAGGTCCTCTGGTTGCTTTTCCTAGGAGCGAAATGAATGCCATCATTGGAGGCTATGTTTACAGAGGTACTGAAAACCCAGCTTTATATGGCAAATATCTCTGTGCCGATTATGGAGATGGTGAAGAAATTTATGCGGTTGATCCTCAAACTGGATCTTATGAATTTATTTCAAATTTTCTCCCAGAGAATGTAATTGGATTCGGTGAAAACCCAAATGGTGAATTGTATATAATGCAATTTGGGAATGATACTCATTTATATCAGATTGTTCCTTCCGCCACAAATGCTGTTAATGTTCCTCAAAAATTATCAGAAACCGGAGCTTTTTCAGATTTAAACAGTTTAACTCCCACTCAAGGTTTGATTCCATATGAGTTAATAGAATCATTCTGGTCGGACGGAGCAGAAAAGAAAAGGTGGATGGCAATTCCCAATGATGGAACGCATGATACATCAGCTGAGCAAATTAAGTTTTCTGAAAATGGCGTTTGGGAATTTCCAATCGGTACCGTTTTAGTAAAACATTTTGAAATGCCCATTGATGAAAATAATCCATCCTTAACTAGAAGACTTGAAACAAGATTTTCGGTAAAAGCTAATGATGGTAATTTTTATTTTTTGACCTATAAATGGAATTCCGCGGGTACTGATGCAGATTTATTGAGTTTTGGTCTTGATGAGCAAATTAATATCAATTTAGCTGCTGGAGGAACAAAAACTATCAATTGGCGTTATCCAAGTAATAGTGAATGTATCTCTTGTCATAATAACACTTCAAAAGGGAGCTTAGGTCCTAGAACTCGTTATTTAAACTCTGATTATACCTACCCTCAAACCGGAGCTACAGGTAATCAATTGATAACCTTGAGTCATTTAGGGATTCTAGATGAAAATATAGATGCTTCAGATCTTTCTAGCTTTTTAACTTACAAAGCACTTGACGACCAAAATGCTACTTTAGATGAAAAAGCTAGGTCTTATTTAGACTTAAATTGCGCCTATTGTCACCAACCAGGTACTGGTAATAGAGCTCAATTTGATTTAAGATTACAAAATACCCTTCAAGAAACAATCCTTTTAACCTCTGGAGTAAATACATCTTTAGGAATAGAAGGAGAAGCAATAATTGTTCCAGGGGATGCTTCAAAATCAATTCTATACCATAGAATGAATAGTACACAGCCTGGCATTGCCATGCCTCCATTGGCCAAGGGGCAAATTCACGATGAAGCAGTAAGCCTTATCAATGATTGGATAAATCAATTGGATGAAAATTCAGATAATGGTCTTTGTCAAAACAGTACCAATCTAGCCTTAAATAAAGCCGCTAGTCAGTCATCAACATATGGTAATGGTGTAGCTGGTATTGCTGTCGATGGCAATACGGTCGGAACTTCACCGTGGGATGCAGATTTACAGCACACCATTAGTGGGCAAAGTCAACCTTGGTGGCAAGTTGATTTAGGTAGTCAAAATCAGATTGAGCAAATAATTATTTATAATAGAACAGATAAATTACAAAACAGATTAAATAATTTTCACATCTTCATATCAGCTAATCCCTATGATGTAAATGCATCATTACAGGATTTAATAAATGACACTAGTATTACCGATATTTTTTATGAAGGTGAAGCTGGGCTCCAAGAAACTTTTGGGGTCATAGCAGATGGAAGATATGTTAGAATTCAACTGAGTGGTGAAAATGAATCATTACATATGGCAGAAGTCATGGTAATGGGATGTGATAAACAGTCTAATGATTTATGCCAAGGAGTTGCTTTACCTTTAATAGAAGTTACTGGACCATTTACTACTAATGATGACATTCAAACCTTAATAGCAAAC